>CAYUDT010000021.1:0-33281 GCA_964443695.1 uncultured Conexibacter sp.
CCGGCGTGGCCTCGAACCACGCCTCCACCGCGTCGCGGAGCTCCGCGTCGCGGCGGAGGCGTAGCGCGAAGCCCACGTCGCCCAACCCGATGTCATGCGTCCCCAGCAGCTCGCGCAGGGTGCGCAGGCGCTGGAGCTCGGCCGGCCCGAAGAGGCGGTATCCGGCGTCGGTGCGCGGCGGGTCGATCAGACCCTGACGCTCGATGTAGCGCAGCATCCGCGGCGACCAACCGGTGGTCTCGGCGGCCTCGTTGATCGTCAGCGCGTCCATCGACACGCAGAACCCTAACACAGTTGTGTCAAGGTTGGTAGCCCCTCAGGCGTCCTGGCGCGCCCGCTCTCGGCCACCCTGCCCCACGACGCCGATGTCGACGAGGAAGGCCAGCACGATGAAGAACCACTCGATGCCCGTCACGTGGCTCCCGGGGCCCCAGTCCCAGAACAGCGCGTAGGCCAGCGTCGTCCACGGCAGCAGGAAGAACCCCAGGAACGGCACCCAGTTGCTGTCGTAGGCGCGCCCCAGCAGGTCGCCGAACAGCCACATGAGGAAGAGGACCAGGCGCGGTGAGATGAACGCCAGGAGGACCAGCAGGCAACCCATGGACGTCAGCCTGTCACAGCGGGTGCCGGAATTCCGGGTGACACCGTTGCCGCCCCCCGGGGGGGCGCGCGGCCGGGGGGCTGCGCGCAGCGACGGGCTCGGCTACTGGCCGAGCTCGTCCTTGAGCTCCTCGACCGGCCCGGGGGCCGACGGGTCGACCCCGGACAGCGCCGCGCTGTAGTGCGCGACCAGGTCGCCGAGGAGGACCAGCGACAGCACGCGCTCGACGGCGTTCTGGCCGCGGGTGTCGATGACGTGCGAGGACGCCGCGTGCGGGCGGACCATGTCGCGCGTCAGGGCGATCCGGGCCTGGACACGCGGGTGCGTGTCGCAGTCGTCGAGGAAGATCGCGCTGAAGCGGCCCAGGTCCCCGGCACCGGCCCAGCCGGCGACCTCGTAGTGGTCGATGTCCGGCAGCTCGGCGGCGAACGCGGGCGTCCGGGCCACGAGGTTCAGCGCGGCCTTCCAGCGCTGGGCCAGCGGCGTGGTCAGGCCCGCGCCGGCGATGACCGGGATCGTGCCCTGCAGCTCGCGGGCCAGCGCCTTGGCCTCGGAGTCCTCGGCGGACTCCGGCCCCCAGGCGGTGACGAGCTCCTCGAGGTGCTCGGCGGCGACATCGATCTCGGAGTTCATCCGCGGGCCGGCGCCGCACTGCGCGGCGACCTCGAGCGCGGCGACGACGACGTAGCCCACGGCGGTCGCCGACGTCAGACCGCCCGTGACCGGGATGACCGGCACGCCCTCCTCACGGGCCAGCTGGGCCAGCCGGCCGCCGGACGTGACGACGACCCGCGGGCAGCCGACCAGGCCGGCCGCCTCGAAGCAGGCCAGCGTCTCCTCGGTGTCACCGCTGTAGGAGGCGCACAGCACGGTCGTCTCGGGCGTCGTCCACGGCGGCAGGCCGTAGGCGCGCGCCGCGAGCATCGGCCGGGAGGCATGGTCGCCCACGGCCGCGCGGGCGAGCATGCCGCCGATGGCGCTCTGGCCCATGCCGGCGATGACCAGGCCATCACGGCTGTCCCAGCCGCCCAGCTGCGCGGACTCGACCTTCCAGGTCGCGTCGCGAAGGTGCTCGGGCAACGCCAGGACGTCGGTCAGGCGATCCTCGGGATCAACGGCCGCGATGGCGGCCCGGTTCAGCGCGGTGTCGGCGGTCTGGGTCATTTCTCAGGTCACTTCCCGAATCGGATGGCGCCGTCGGCGACGGCGTTGCCCGGGAACACCTTGATGCCCCGCGACAGGATGTTGTCGGCGCCCACGGAGACGCCCTCTCCAAGCACAGCTTCCCCGTCGACGACGGTCCGTGCGCCGATCGTGACGTGCGGGGACAGGATCGCGTTGCTGACGGTCGCGCCCTCGCCGACGGACCCACCGGCCAGCACGATCGCGCCCTCGACGGTGGCACCCTCGGCCACCGACACACCGGTGCCGAGGACCGCCGGCCCCGTGATCGTGGCGCCGGCGGCGACGGTCGCGCCCTCCTCGATGATCACCGGGCCGCTGACGGTCGCGCCCTCGGCGACGCTGCCGAGGATGGCCTGGCGGTTGCCGTCGAGGCGCTCGCCGACCGCGGTCGCGACCGCACCGCTGAGGATGTCGGCGGTGCCCTGGAGGTAGCGGTCCGGGGTGCCGATGTCCAGCCAGTAGGACGACGTGTCGGCCGCGAAGCCGTACAGGCCGTTGCCGACCAGGGCCGGCCAGATCTCGGTCTCGATCGAGACGTTGGCGTCCGGCTCGATCATGTCGAGCACCGAGCGCTCGAGGACGTAGATGCCGCCGGACACGAGGTACTCGTCCATGCCGACGAGCTGGTCGGGGCCGGGCTTCTCGAGGAAGCCGGACACGCTCGTGTCCTCGTTGCGCAGGACCAGGCCGAACGCCGACGGGTCCTCCACCGGGACCAGGCCGAGCGTCCCCACGGCGCCCGTCGCCTCGTGCTGGGCGATCTGGGCGCTGAGGTCGATGTCGGTGAGCGTGTCCCCGTTGAGCATCAGGAAGCGGTCCTGCAGCCCGGACTCGACGTACTTCAGGGCGCCGGCGGTGCCGCGCGGCTCCGGCTCCTCGAAGTACGTGAGCTTCACGCCGAACTGCGACCCGTCGCCGAGGATGTCCTTGACCTTCGTGGCCAGGAAGCCACAGGCCATGATGACCTCGTCGACGCCGTGGCCGGCCAGCCACTGCAGCATGAAGCCCATGAACGGGCGGTCGACGAAGGTGACGATCGGCTTCGGGGTGCCGGAGGTCAGCGGCCGCAACCGCGTGCCCTCACCTCCGACCAGGATCACTGCCTGCACGTACGGTCCTCTCTCTCCAAAGGAGGACCGAACAATTGCAGAGCGAGGTGGCGGCCGCGCTGCGGGCGCTACGCGCTGCCGCGGCCGATGCCCTCGTAGACCAGGCCGGCCGCGGTGACGGCGGAGCTGTCGAGGGCGTTGCGGCCGTCGACGATGACGTTGCCGGCCATCGCCTCGGCGACGGCGGCGAGGTCGAGCTCGCGGAACTGCTGCCACTCGGTGACGAGGACCACGGCGTCGGCGCCCGTGACGGCGTCGATCGCGTCCTCGGCGAAGCGCACGCCGCGGATGAGCTTGCGGGCCTCCTCCTCGGCGATCGGATCGAAGGCGGAGACGTTGGCACCCGCCGCCTGCAGGCGGGCGGAGAGCACGAGCGAGGTCGCCTCGCGCATGTCGTCGGTGTTGGGCTTGAACGCCAGGCCGAGCAGCGCGACCTTCTTGCCGACCAGCGTGCCGAGGTGCTTCTCGAGCTTGCCGATGACGCGGCGCTTCTGCAGCTCGTTGACCTCGATGACCGCGTTGAGCAGCTGGAAGTGGTAGCCGGAGTTGCCTGCGAGCTGCTTCAGCGCGTTGACGTCCTTCGGGAAGCACGAGCCACCGAAGCCGACGCCGGCCTGCAGGAACTTCGGGCCGATGCGGTCGTCCAGGCCCATGCCCTTGGCGACCTCGATGACGTCGGCGCCGGTCTCCTCACAGACATTGGCGATCTCGTTGATGAAGCTGATCTTCGTGGCCAGGAACGCGTTGGACGCGAGCTTGACCATCTCGGCGGAGGCGATGTCGGTGCGGACGAGCTCGCCGTTCTCCTGGCCACCGTGCTCGGCGCTCAGCAGCGGGCGGTACAGCTCGGTGACGGCCTCGCCGGCCCAGTCGCCGTCGTCGCCGATGACCACGCGGTCGGGGTGCAGGAAGTCGGCGACCGCCGAGCCCTCCTTCAGGAACTCCGGGCAGGAGACGTAGCGGAAGCCATCCTTGCCCTGCTCGGCGAAGACGCGCTTGATGTTGCGGCCCGTGCCGACGGGGACGGTCGACTTCATCACCAGCGCGTGCCGGTCGCTCGGGGGCATCGCTCCGACGACCGCGTTGACCGCGCTGAGGTCCGCGTCACCGCTGTAGGTGGGCGGCGTGCCGACCGCGACGAAGAGCAGGCGTGCGTGCTCCAGGGCGTCGGTGATGTCCGTGGAGAAGTGCAGGCGCTCCCGGTTGCGGGCCACCATCTCCTCCAGGCCCGGCTCGTAGATCGGGATCTCGCCCTGCTTCAGGCGCTCGATCTTGTTCGCATCGATGTCGATGCAGTACACGTGGGATCCCAGCTCGGCAAAACCCGCCGCAGTGACCAGGCCCACGTAGCCCGTCCCGATGACCCCGATCGGCTCACGCTCGCTCATAAGAGCGGGCAAGGGTAGCGATCCGGGCGCTCGACTGGTTGTCAGGCGGTCACGTGCCGACTCGGCGCAGCGACCGCGCGATGCCGAGCATCTGCTTGTTGGTCAGCGAGAGCAGCAGGGTGTTGGAGACCCAGTAGACCGCGTGATCGGTGCGCCAGGCGACCAGGCGCAGGCGCTTGCCGTCGTAGTACAGCTGCAGCTTGCGGCCGTCGACGTCACGGGTCTCGGAGGGGTTGTCCAGCAGCGGTGGGCTGGTCCAGTTGGTGCCCTGGATGCCGTAGAACTGGCCCGAGCCGGGGGCGGAGACGACGATCCGGTAGGCGCGGTGCTTGTTCTTGCCGCGGTCGAAGATGTCGTAGGCGCGGGCGTCGCTGGGCGCGTAGACCGAGCCGAGCGCCGCATAGCGCGGGTAGTAGACCGGGAAGGGCAGCTTCACCGCGAACGGGACGCCGATGTCCTCGGCGGTGCGCCCGGAGTCGAGCAGGCCCGCGGGGACCGACTGCTTGGCCGCCTTCTTCTTCTGCTTCTTCTCGCGCTTCTTGTCGCTCTGCGACTTGCGGACCTCGCCGCGGGAGTTCTCCGAGCTGCCCTCCGCGTTGAGGAACGCGGTCACGTCCCGGCGCAGGTTGTCCGGGGTGATCATCAGGTCGTTGCCGGCCGGGTCGGCATCGAAGTGGACCTGCTGGATCGGCTTCTTGGCGGAGTTCAGGACGAGCTTGATCAGCTTGAGGATCGCCTGCTTGCCGGAGATGTCGGTCTGCGTGTAGCGGCCGAAGATCTTCAGCAGGTCCTTGCGGTTGCTGAACAGCTCACCGAGGCCGATCTGGTCCTTGGCCTGGCGCAGGAAGTCCTGCTGGCGCGCGGCGCGGACGAGGTCGTTGTCGGTGTGGCGGTAGCGGACGTAGCCGAGGGCGTCCTCCCCGCAGAGCTTCTGGTAGCCGGCCTTGACGTCGATCTCGGCGTACTGCGCGCTCGGCGGCAGGCCCGCGTTGGAGTGGTAGTACTTGCGATCGACGTCGACGAAGATGCAGCCGAGGCGGTCGACCGCGCGCTGGAAGCCGCCGAAGTTGATGTTGACCGCGTGGCTGATCGGGAAGCGCCCGTCCTCCGCGCCCGGGGCGAGCAGCGCCTTGATCGTCTTGATCGTGAGCTTGGGGCCGCCCAGCGCGTAGGCCGCGTTGATCTTGTCGCGGCCGTGGCCAGGGATGTCCACGCGCAGGTCGCGCGGGATGTTCATGACCGTCGTGGCGCCCTTCTCGGGATCCAGGCGGACGAGGATCATCGTGTCCGAGCGCGAGGGGTTGCCCTGCACCTTGTCGATGTAGCGCTGGTCTGAGCCCAGCAGCAGGATCGTCTGCGCCCCGGAGTCGGGGACGTCGTCGAAGATGTCGTCGGCGGCCTTGTTGCCCTTCGCTCCGGCCGGCGCGAAGAGGTCGCCACCGTTGGCGCAGTCGAACGCCTTGCAGTCCTCGTCGATCTCGTGGAAGCCGATCGCGGCCACGGCAGATGCCGCGCACACCATGATGGCCAGGCAGCCGAGGAGAGCACGTTTGTACAGCGACCACGCCAGGCGCGGCGGGCGGTTGTCGTCGGCGGGGAGGCTCACGACGCCCTCCCAGGGTACCCAGGATGTCCGACGGAGGCGTCAAGCCCCGACGGAGACCCGCGGTCGGCCGCGGCAGCGCGTGCGCGCCGGTGGCGACCCCGGCACCCCTACGCGCCGAAGCGCGTCAGCGACCGGGCGGTGCCCCGCATCTGGTCGTTGGTGAGCTTCAACGACAGGGTGTTGGACACCCAGTAGGTCGCTCGCGGGGTCGTCCAGGAGATCGCGCGGATGCGCTTTCCGTCGTAGAAGACGCGGTATTCGCGGCCCCGCATCATCAGCTTGTCGCCCCCGCGCTTCAGCAGCGGCGGCTGCTTCCAGGTGGTGCCCTGGATGCCGTAGTACTGGCCCTCGGTCTGGTTGTGGGCGACGACGATGCGGTAGGCCTGGTGCAGCTTGCCGGCGCGGTCGCGGATCTCGTAGACCCGCGGCATCAGGGCCGCCGGCGTGGTGCCGACCGCCGGCTGGGACTGGGGATAGACGCCCGACGGCGTCAGCGCGCTGGGGAAGTAGAGGGGGAACTTCAGCTTGCCCTTGGCGACGGTCGGCGCGACGAGGTCCTCCCCGCGCGTCTTGGCGTCGACGAGGCCGAACTTGTCCCACGACGTCGGAGCCTTGGCCTTGCTCTTCTTGCGCGCCTTCTTGTTGGCCTTGGACTCCTTCTTCTTCGGCCCGGTGCTGCGCGGCTTGGCCGACGCGCGGGCGTGCATGAAGTCGTCGGCGGCCTTGGAGAGCTCGTCGGGGGTGGCGCTGATGTAGCTGCCCAGCCCACCGGCGCCCGCGGGCGCGTTGACGAACGCGTGCGGGAACTCGATCTCCCGCACCGGCTTGCCCGTCGAGTAGGCCGCGAGCTTCAGGACGCGCAGGATGCCCTTCTCGGTCTGCAGGTTGGCGTCGGTCTCGGTGGACTTGGCGAAGATCGTGACCAGCGCGCCCAGGTTGTTGATCAGCTTGCTGGTGCCGATCTGGTCCTTGGCCTGGCGCAGGAAGTCCTGCTGGCGCGCGGCCCGCACGAGGTCGGTGTCGGCGTGGCGGAAGCGGACGTAGTCGAGGGCCTTCTGGCCGCACAACCGCTGGTATCCGGGCTGCAGGTCGATCTCGGCGTACTGCGCGCTCGGCGGCAGACCGAGGTTGGAGTGGTAGTAGCGGCGGTCGACGTCGGTGTAGACGCAGCCGACGAAGTTGACGACGTCGCGGAAGCCGGTGAAGTTGACCTCGATCGCGTGGTTGATGTCCAGGCCGAGGACGGACGTGATCGTGCGCGTGGTGAGGTCCAGCCCGCCGTAGGAGTAGGCCGCGTTGATCTTCTCGCGCCCGTAGCCGGGGATGTCGACGAGCAGGTCGCGGGGCACCGACATGACGGCGGTCGCGCGGGCGTCGGGGTTGAGCCGCAGAAGCATCATCGTGTCGCTGCGGGCATCGCCCTTCTTGGCGCCGAAGCGGCGGTCGGATCCGACCAGGAGGATCGTCTGCGGGTCGCCGGCGTCGGCGCGCTTGATCGTGTTCGGACGCAGCTTGGCCTTGTGCCCGTGGATCTGGAACGGCTTGACGAACGTGTCCTTGATCTTCAACAGGCCCGCGGTGGCGACCGAGGCGCTGGTGAGGACGACGATGAGCGGGGCGGCGATGAGCAGGCGCTTGTACAGCCCCCACGACGCCCGCGGCGGCTTGCCGTCGACCGGAGGTGTCGCCATCAGGCCAGGCCGCCCTCGACGGCGCGGAGGTCGGGACCGTCGTCGTTGTGGCGCTCCAGCCAGGCCGGCAGCGCCGCGATGAAGTCGGCGAGCGCCTGGCGGTAACGGGCCAGCGACGCGATCGACACCCACTCCTCGGGGCCGTGGTGGCCACCGCCGACGGGGCCGAACTCGACGGCCGGGATGCCGGCCTCGAGGAAGCTGATGGCGTCGGAAGCACCGTCGCGGCCGATGCTCAGCGCCTCGCCCTCGATGGAGCGGGAGACGCCCTCGCGGAGCGCCAGGACGTAGGGGTTGCGCCGCGAGACGATGGCAGGCGCGCGCGTGAAGCACTTGAGGATCTCGACGTCGCCGAGCGCCCGGATCTGGGCGAGGATCGCGCCCGCGTCCTGGTTGGGCAGGAAGCGGATGTCGACGTCCATCCAGCAGCTGTCGGGCACCTTGTTGAAGGCGTCGCCGCCCTCGATGCGCGCGAGGTTGATCGAGGGCCGGTCGAACAGGTCGGAGGACTCGCGGCTGAACGGCAGCGTCTCGATGCGTCGGAAGACGTCGTGCGCCTTGAGGATCGCGTTGTCCCCCAGCCACGGCGTCGAGCCGTGCGCGGCGGTGCCGCTCACCCGGACGCGCACCGCCAGGACGCCCTTGGCCTGGACGCCGATGTGCAGGTCGGTCGGCTCGCCGGTGATCGCGAAGTCACCGGTCAGCCCCTCGGAGACGAGACGGTCGGTCGAGCGGTCGTCGACGTCCTCGGACTCCTCGTCGGGCACCATCACGAGCTTGACCCGCACCGCGTCCTGGGACTTGGCGTCGACCAGCGCGAAGAGGATCGCGGCCAGGCCGCCCTTCATGTCGTAGGCGCCGCGGCCGATCAGCCGGTCGCCCTCGGCGCGGGGCGTGAACTGGCCCTCGTGCGCCGGAACGACGTCGATGTGGCCGTGGAGGATGACCGTGGGCCCGTCCTCCGGCCCGACCTCGGCCATCAGGACCGGCAGGCCGGCGTGGTCGATCTCGCGGACGGCGACCTCGTGGGACTCCAGCCAGCCCTTCACGAAGCTGGCGGCAGCGCGCAGTTGCTCCGGCTGGGAGGTGTCGTAGGAGATCAGGCGCTCGGCCAGTACCCGTTCGTCCACACGCTGAAGAGTAAGAGACGACCCCGGACGGCGCGCTGCCGCCCGGGATCGTGCACCCGATCGTCAGGTGGCGGTCGTGACGCGCTTGGCCGTGTCCGGCGTGTACGGGTCGTGCGCTCCGAGGTAGGCCTTGAGGGCCTGCAGGTCGTCCACGCCGACCAGTTCGTCCGTGCCGGAGGCGAACGTCGTGAACCCGTCCCCGCCGCTGGCCAGGAAGCTGTTCATCGTCACGCGGTAGGCCGTCGCCCCGTCCAGCGGCGTGCCGTTGAGCGCCATGTCGGTGATGCGGCTGCCGGCGGCCGCGCCCGGGTTCTCGGTGTACGTGAACCCGGCCGACGACTGCAGGCGGATGCGCAGCGACCCGTCGGCGTTGTACTGCTGCTCCAGCAGGGCAGCGATCTGGTTGCCCGTCAGCGTCTTGGTGTTGACCGTGTTGCTGAACGGCTGGACGGCGAAGATGTCGCCGAACGTCACCACGCCGCCGTCGTGGTAGGTCAGGTCGGCGCGGATGCCGCCGGGGTTCATGAACGCGATCGTGGCGTTGCCCTCGCCGGCCCCGTCGGTGGCCTGCAGCTGCGCGTCGGCGATGAGATGGCCGATGGCCTTCTCCCCGTTGCCGAGGTCGCCCAGGGCCGAGTTGAGCATCGCGGCGGTGATGTGGCCGACCTCCTCGGCGGCCAGCGGCGCGGAGAGCGCGACGTACTTGTCGACGATCGCCTTCACCGCCGGGTCCTCGGTCACCGTGCGGGTGACCGGCTCGTTCGTGGCCGACTTGGCCTTCACATCACCGGTGCTGCCGTCGAGCGTCAGGTCGACCTTGGTGATGAGGCGCCCGAACGACGACGCGCTGGTCATCAGCTTGCCGCCCCGGTTGCAGATGTAGGGCTGGTGGGTGTGGGCGCTGAGGACGACATCCACCTTCGAGCTCAGGCCGTCGACGATCGGGCCGATCGCGCCGCTGAAGTTCTCGCAGGCGTTGTAGTCCAGCCAGCCCTTGCTGAACGGCTGGTTCTGCTGGCCGCCCTCGTGGATGAGGATCACGAAGGTCTCGATGCCCTGCTCGTCGGACAACTGCTTGACGAACCGGTTGACCGTCTGGACCTCGTCGTCGAAGACGAGGCCGGCGACGCCGGCCGGGGTGACGATGCCCGGCGTGCCCTCGAGCGTCAGCCCGATGAACGCCACGGGGATCCTGCCGACCTGCCGGACCATGTAGGGCGGCAGCAGCGTCGTGCTCGTGCCCGCCAGGCGCACGTTCGCGGCGAGGTAGCGGAAGGTCGCCCCGAGGAACGGGTCGCCGTCCTGGCAGCCGTCGTCGGGGTGGCAGCCGCCGTACTGCATGCGCAGCAGCTCGTTCTTGCCCTCGTCGAACTCGTGGTTGCCCACGCCGGTGTACTCCATGCCCGCAGCGCTCAGGGCCTCGATCGTCGGCTCGTCGTGGAAGATGCCGCTGACCAGCGGCGAGGCGCCGATGAGGTCGCCCGCGCCGACGAAGACGCTGTTGGCCTGCCCGGTCTGCAACTGCTTGACGTGCGTGGCCAGGTAGGCGACGCCGCCGAGGTCGACGCTGGCGCCGGTGGCCGGGTTGGGCAGGCGCCCGCTGGACCCGGCCGGCGGCTGCAGGTTGCCGTGGAAGTCGTTGATCGACAGGAGCCGCAGGGCCTGGTCCTGACGCGTCGGCGCGGGCGTTCCGGGGACGCCCTGCGGGCCCTCGTTGCCCTGCGGGCCCTCGTTGCCCTGCGGGCCCTGGCCGCCCTGCGGTCCCTGGCCGCCCTGCGGCCCCTGGGCGCCGTTCGCGCCGGGGTTGCCCTTCGGTCCCTGCGGGCCGGTCTTGCCGGTCTTGCCGCGCGGCCCCTGGGGCCCGCGCTTGAGGGTGCTCCTGCCCGTCTTCTTGGCGACCAGGTGGCCGCGCTTCTTCTTCTTGATGACGCGGTGCTTGGCGGTCGGGTGCTTGGTGGCGGCGGTCGCGGTCATCGGCAGACCGGCCGCGAGCAGGATGAACGCGGTGAGTGCGGCGCAGGCGCGGCGCATGTGGGACTCCTCGGAACGGTGGCAGGTGGCCGCCGCACGGGGGCGGGAATCGGTGCGCGACCCTAACCCCGCGCACGTGCGACAGCCAGTCGCCTTCACCGTGTCGTCACCAACGCGTCACGCCGGTGACACAACCGCCGTCCGGTGGCACCGCATGCGATGCGGCTACGGTGGACCTCCATGAGCGACATCGTCGTCTTCGGGGCCACCGGCTACACCGGCGACCTCACGGCCCGGGCGCTGGTCGAGCAGGGGGCTCGCCCGGTCCTCGCCGCCCGCAACCCGGACCGACTGCAGGCGCTGGCGTCGGAGCTGGGCGGCCTGGAGACCCGCGTGGCCGATGTGGCCGACCCGGTGTCCGTCCACGCCCTCGTCAAGCAGGGGGACGTGTTGGTCAGCACCGTCGGGCCGTTCAACCGCTGGGGCGACCCGGCGGTCGAGGCGGCCATCGCGGGGGGTGCGCACTACCTCGACTCCACGGGCGAGAGCGGCTTCATCCGCAAGGTCTTCGAGCAGTACGGCCCGCGGGCGCAGAGCGCGGGCGTCGGGCTGCTCACCGCCTTCGGCTACGACTGGGTGCCGGGCAACCTCGCCGGGGCCCTGGCGCTGCGCGAGGCCGGTGACGACGCGGTCCGCGTCGAGGTGGGCTACTTCATGACCGGCAGGGCCGGGGCCGGCTCGATGAGCGGCGGCACCCGCGCCAGCGCGGCCGGCGTGATGCTCGACCCCAGCTTCGCGTTCCGCAAGGCGCAACTGCGCAGCGAGCGGACGGCCAGCCGGGTCCGCTCGTTCCCGCTGAAGCCGGGTCGTGACGGCCTGGCGGTGAGCGCCGGAGGCTCCGAGCACTTCGCGCTGCCCCGTCAGTCCCGGTACGTCCGCGACGTCGACGTCTACCTCGGCTGGTTCGGCCCGGCGTCCAGGCCGCTGCAGGCCCTCAGCGCCGGCAACGCGCTGTTGACCCGGGTCCCCGGGGTGCGGGCCGGGATGAAGGCGGCTCTGGGGAAGGTGGTCAAGGGCTCGACCGGAGGCCCGGACGCCGCCGCCCGCTCCACCAGCGGCTCCCTCGTCTTCGGCGAGGCGTTCGCGGCCGACGGCACCCTCCTCAGCCACGTCCGCCTGGAGGGCGTCAACGGCTACGACTTCACCGCACGCATCCTCGCCTGGGGTGCCCGTACCGCGCTGGCCGGCGGGCTGCAGGACGTCGGCGCCCTCGGTCCGGCCGACGGCTTCGGCCTCGACGCGCTGGAGGCGGGGGCGGCCGAGGCCGGCATCGAGCGGGCCTGATGTGAATCCGGATTCAACCCTCAACCACCCTCTGGGTGCCTGGCACCCTGAGGGTGGTTGAGGGTTGCGTAGGGTGTGATGGATGGGTGAGCTCATCACGCTCGACGACGGTGTCGAGGCGTACCTGACCGGCAGCGGCGGCACGGGCGTCCTGTTCCACATGGACGCGCTGGCGCTGCGGCCGCGGATCTATGAGATGGCCGATCGCATCGCCTCGTGGGGCTACCTCGTGCTCGCACCCAACCTCTTCCACCGCCACGGCACGGTCGACGAGCTGGCACCGGCCCGCGACCTCGCCGATCCGGGCGCCCGCGAGGAGCACATCGAGAAGGTCATGCCGCTCGTGCGCGCGCACACGCCGGCCGACGCCGCTGCCGACACGCTGCTGTACGTCCGGGCGCTGCGGGAGCAGGGCGCCACCGACGGCCTCGGGCTGACCGGCTACTGCTTCGGCGGCCACCTCGCGCTGCGCGCGGCGTGCCAGCTGCCCGACGAGTTCGCGGCGGCCGGCAGCTTCCACGCCGGCCGGCTGGCACAGGACACCCCCGTCAGCGTCCACCGGCTGGTCCACCAGGCCAGGGCCGAGTTGTACGTCGCCCACGCCGACCACGACGCGTCGATGCCGCCGGAGGCCATCGCCGCGTTCGACGAGGCGCTCGGACGGACGGACCTGGTCTACACCAGCGTCGTCTACCCCGCCGCCCACGGCTGGACGATGAGCGACACGCCCGTCTACGACGAAGAGGCCACCGAGCGCCACTACCGGGCGCTCGATGACCTCTTCGGCCGAAACCTCTGAGGCGCGCTACGCGCCTTCGGCGATGCGCAGGAAGACCTCGGCGCGCCGCTTGTCACGGCGGGCCCGGGCCAGCGCCTCGCTGCCGTCGTCGGCAGCGCTGATGTCCGACTCGGCCGCGGAGAGCTGCTCGCGCAGGCGCGCCGTGTCCAGCGCGCTCGGCTCGATGGCCTCCTCGACGAGGATCAGCACGCGGCCCTCGGCGACCTGGACGTAGCCCTCACCCTGGGCGAGCCGGACGGTCTCCGACTCGCTCTTGTGGAGCTTCAGCTCGGTCGGCGCCAGCATGCCCAGCAGCGGCTGGTGGTTGGCCAGGATGCCGATCGAGCCCGTCTCGGTGCGCGTCGAGACCATCTCGACGTCCTCGTTGAAGACCTCGCCCTCAGGGGTGAGAACCTCGACCTTGAACGGGGTCCGCGCCACGGATCAGCCCTTCGCCGCGGCGATGACGTCGTCGATCGAGCCCTTCAGCAGGAACGCCGACTCGGGGAGCTCGTCGTGCTCGCCGTCGATGAGCTCACGGAAGGAGCGCACCGTCTCGGCGATCGGGACGTAGGCGCCCGGGGTGCCGGTGAACTGCTCGGCGACGTGGAACGGCTGCGACAGGAAGCGCTCGACCTTGCGGGCGCGCTGCACGATGACCTTGTCCTCGTCGGAGAGCTCGTCGATGCCGAGGATGGCGATGATGTCCTGGAGCTCCTTGTAGCGCTGCAGGATCTCCTTGACGCGCGTGGCGACGTTGAAGTGCTCCTCGCCGAGGATGTCCGGCTTGAGGATCGTCGACGTCGAGTCGAGCGGGTCGACGGCCGGGTAGATCCCCTTCTCCGCGATGCCGCGCGACAGGGTCGTCGTGGCGTTGAGGTGGGAGAACACCGAGGCCGGGGCCGGGTCGGTGAGGTCGTCGGCGGGGACGTAGATGGCCTGCACCGAGGTGACCGACCCGGTCCGCGTCGAGGTGATGCGCTCCTGGAGCTGACCCATCTCGGTCTCCAGCGTGGGCTGGTAGCCGACCTGCGAGGGCATGCGGCCCAGGAGGGCGGAGACCTCAGAGCCCGCCTGCGTGAAGCGGAAGATGTTGTCGACGAACAGGAGCACGTCCTGGCCCTGGTCGCGGAAGTACTCCGCCATCGTCAGGCCGGACAGCGCGACGCGCATGCGCGCCCCGGGGGGCTCGTTCATCTGACCGAAGACGAGCATCGTCTTGTCGATGACGCCCGACTCCTTCATCTCGAGCCAGAGGTCGTTGCCCTCGCGGGAGCGCTCGCCCACGCCGCAGAAGGCCGACAGGCCGCCGTGCTCCTTGGCGAGGTTGTGGATGAGCTCCTGGATGAGGACGGTCTTGCCGACGCCGGCGCCGCCGAACAGGCCGACCTTGCCGCCCTTGGCGTACGGGGCGAGCAGGTCGACGACCTTGATGCCCGTCTCGAACATCTCGGTGGTCGGGGTGAGGTCCTCGACGGTCGGGGCGGACGCGTGGATCGGGCGGCGCTCCTTGACCTCGATGTCACCGGCCTGGTCGATCGGCTCGCCGAGCAGGTTGAAGATGCGGCCGAGCGTGACGTCGCCGACCGGCACGGTGATCGGGCCGCCGGTGTCCACGACCTCGACGCCACGGGCCAGGCCGTCGGTCGAGTCCATGGCGACCGCGCGGACGCGGTCGTCGCCGAGGTGCTGCTGCACCTCGCACACGAGCGTGCCCTTGTCGCCGCGGTCGATCGTGATCGAGTTGTAGATCTCCGGCAGCTTGTCCGGGAACACGGCCTCGATGACGACGCCCTGAATCTCTTCGATCTTGCCGACGTTCTTGGTGGCGGTAGAAGCTTCCATAGTCCTCAGTGCTCCGGGTTAGACCAGCGCCTCAGCGCCGGCCACGACTTCCATGATTTCCTGGGTGATCTCGGCCTGGCGGGCGCGGTTCATCTCCAGGGTGTAGTCCTGGATCAGCTCGCCGGCGTTCTCCGAGGCGTTGCGCATCGCGGTCATGCGCGCGCCCAGCTCGGAGGCCGCGCTCTCCAGGAGCGCGCGGTAGATCGAGATCTCGACGTAGTCGGGGACCAACCGCGCGAGGATCTCGGCGGGGTCCGGCTCGTACTCGACAAGCGCGTGGTGACCGCTCTCCCCCTCGGCGCCCTCGCTGTCGCGCTCGGTGCCCTCGAGGATGGTGGCCTCCTGCAGCGGCAGCAGCGTCTCGCGGCGCAGCTCCTGCACCAGCGGGGACACGTAGCCGTTGTAGAAGATCTCGACGCGGTCGACCTTGCCGTCGATGTAGGCGGCCATGAGGTCCTCGGCGATCGCGCGGGCGTCCGCGTACTGCGGGCGCTCGGTGAAGCCGGTGTAGGACCCCGCGACCTCGACGCCGCGGAACGACAGCGACGACGTGCCACGGCGACCTGACGCGAACCAGACCAGCTGCTTGCCCTCGCCCTCGAACTCCTTGGAGGCGCGGACGCCGGCCCGGAGGATCTGGGAGTTGAAGGCACCGGCCAGGCCGCGGTCGGCGGTGACGAGCAGCAGCCCGACCTTCTCCTCGGTCGCGTGCTGCTGGAGAATCGGCAGTGCGCCCATCTCCCCGCCCGCGGCCTCGGCAGCCTGCCGGGTCATGCGCCGGATGGCGCCCGCGTAGGGCCGCAGGGCGGCGATGCGCTGCTCGGCCTTGCGCAGCCGCGCGGCGGACATCATCTCCATCGCGCGGGTGATCTTCTGGATGTTCTTGATGGAGGCGATGCGCTCCTTTACATCCCGCTGGCTCACGCCGTGACCGCCTCCTCGGAGGACCGCAGGCCCTCCGCCTCGCGTGACGTGCCGCCGACCTCGTCGGAGAGCGGCTGGCCGTCCTCGTCGAGGTCGTAGCCGAAGTCATCGGCGAAGCCGGCGATCGCCTTCTTCAGCGCGTCCTGGGTCTCGTCGGACCAGTCGCCACCGGCGATCTTGCTCAGCGTGTCCGCCGCCTCGGCGTGCAGGCGCTGGGTCAGCGCGGCCAGGAAGTCCGGCACCTTGTCGGCCAGGATGCGGTCGACGAAGCCGTTGGTCGCGGCGAAGATCTGCGCGACCTGGTCCTCGACGGGCAGCGGCGCGCGCTCGCCCTGGTTGAGCGTCTTGACCAGGCGCTCACCGCGGGCCAGCGTCTTCTGCGTGTCGGCGTCCAGGTCGGAGCCGAACTGCGCGAAGGCCTCGAGGTCGCGGTACTGCGAGAGCTCGATCTTGATGCGGCCGGCGACCTTCTTCATCGGGGAGATCTGCGCGTTGCCGCCGACGCGCGACACCGAGATGCCGACGTTGATGGCCGGGCGCACGCCCGAGAAGAACAGCTTGGGCTCGAGGAAGATCTGGCCGTCGGTGATCGAGATGACGTTCGTTGGGATGTACGCCGACACGTCACCCGCCTGCGTCTCGATGATCGGCAGCGCGGTGATGGAGCCGCCGCCCAGCTCGTCGGACAGCTTGCAGGAGCGCTCCAGCAGGCGTGAGTGCAGGTAGAAGACGTCGCCCGGGTACGCCTCGCGGCCCGGCGGGCGGCGCAGCAGCAGCGACATCTGGCGGTAGGCGTAGGCGTGCTTGGTGAGGTCGTCGTAGACGCAGAGCGAGTGACCGCCCTTGGCCAGGAAGAACTCCGCCATGGCGGTGCCGGCGTACGGCGCGAGGAACTTGATCGGCGCGGCCTCGTCAGCCGGGGCGGCGACGATGATCGTGTTCTCCAGCGCGCCGGCCTCGGCCAGCGTCTCGGCGATGCCGACGACCGTGGCCAGCCGCTGGCCGATCGCGACGTAGACCGAGACGACGCCGGAGTCCTTGTTGTTGATGATCGTGTCGAGCGCAATCGCCGTCTTGCCCGTCTGACGGTCGCCGATGATCAGCTCGCGCTGGCCACGGCCGATCGGGATCATGCCGTCGATGGCCTTCAGGCCCGTCTGCAGCGGCTCGGTGACCGGCTGACGCTGGACGATGCCGGGGGCGATGACCTCGACGGGCTGCCTGCCCTCCGAAGCGATGTCGCCCTTGCCGTCGAGCGGAACGCCGAGCGGAGAGACGATGCGGCCCTTCATGCCCTCGCCGACCGGGATCGAGAGCAGCTCACCGGTGCGCTTGACCGTGTCACCCTCGACGATCTTCGGCCAGGGGCCGAAGAGCACCGCGCCGACGTTGTCGGACTCGAGGTTCAGGGCCAGGCCGGTGACGCCATGCGGCAGCTCGAGCATCTCGAACGACATGCAGTTCTCGAGGCCGTGGATGCGGGCGATGCCGTCGGCCACCGAGAGGACGGTCCCGACCTCGGTCAGCTCCGAGCTGCCGGCGTCGAGCCCCTCGATGCGGGACTTGAGGATGGAGGTGATCTCGTCGGGCTTGATCTGCATTGTTTTCGGGTTCTCCTGGTGGCCTGATCAGGCCGTAGCGACAGACTTGCGAAGGTTCTCGAGGCGGGTGCGGATCGACGCGTCGAGGATCGAGTTGCCGACGCGCAGGACGATGCCGCCCAGGACGTCGGGATCGACCGTGGCCTGCAGCTCGACCTTGCGGCCCGTCTGCTCGCCGACCTCGCGGCCGATGCGGTCGATGGTGGACTGGTCGAGCGGGACCGCTGACGTGATCTCCACGGGGAGGAGCTTGTTCTCCTCCTCCCAGAGCGCGTCGAACTCCCGGCGCACGCGGAAGATCGCGGGCATCCGGTGCTTCTCGACCAACAGCTCGAGGAAGTTGACGACGGTCTCGTCAGCGCCCTCGAGGGCCTTGTGGAGGCCGTCGATCTTCTCCTGCGTGGAGAAGTAGGGCGAGAAGAAGAAGACCGACAGCTCGCGCTCGCCCTCCAGCGCGGAGGCGAACTCCCCGAGCTGGTCGCGGACGACGTCGAGCTTGCCGCCCTCTTTGGCGACCTCGAACAGCGACCGCGCGTAGACCTGTGCGATCTCTTCCATGGCCTAGTTCTGGCTTCCGCCGCCGAGGGCGGAGAAGTCGAGCTCACCGAGGGCCTCTTCGACCAGGCGCTGCTGGTCGTCGGCCGTGAGCGTCTTGCGGGTCACCTTCTCGGTGGCCAGGACGGTGAGGTCCGCGACCTCCTTGCGGATGTCCTGGGACGCCTTGGCGAACGCGGCCTCGCGGTCGCGCTCGGCCTGCTTGAGGATGTCCTCACGCTCGGTGCGGGCGGCCTCGCGCGCCTCGCGCTCGGTCTCCTCACCGGCCTTGCGGGCACGCGTGACGATGTCCTCGGCCTGGACGCGGGCCTCCTTGAGACGCTCGCGGTACTCCTCGAGCAGCTCCGAGGCCTCGGCCTTGGTCTTGTTGGCGGAGTCGATGGAGTCCTCGATCAGCTTCTGACGCTTGTCGAGCGCCTCGGCGATCGCGGGGAACGCCAGCTTGTAGAGGAGCGCCATCGCGACGCCGAAGACCACCAGCGTCCAGATCATCAGCCCGCCGCTCGGCGAGACCAAGTAGCTGCCGCTGGACTCTTCCTTGGCGCCCTCAGCTGCCGCGAGGGCGATGGTGGACAGGATCATCCAGACTCCTAGAGGAAGAAGGCGATCAGACCGGCGACGAGGCCGTAGAAGAAGCAGGCCTCCGTCAGGGCGAAGCCGAGCCACTGGATCGAGGTGATCTCGTCCTTCATCTCGGGCTGACGGGTGACCGACTCGATGACGCTGCCGAAGATCTGGCCGATGCCGATGCCGGCGCCGACGGCACCGAGACCGCCACCCACGCCGAGAGCGATGGCACGACCGGCGCCCTTGCCGTACTCGACCGGGTCAGCCGCCTGGGCGAGGAGGGAAACGATTGCGAGATCCATGATGTCTCCTTGGACTTTCTTAGTGACTCTCGGCAGCAGCGCCGCCGATGTAGATGGCAGTGAGGGTGGCGAAGATGAAGGCCTGCAAGGTGGCCACGAGGCCGACCTCGAACATGAACAGGGCGATCGCGAGCGGGAACGTCACGACGCCGATCGCGGCGGTGGCCAGGATGACCGCCAGCGCGCCGCCCATGAACAGGATGATCAGGTGGCCGGCGAGGATGTTGGCGAAGAGTCGCACCGACAGCGAGATCAGCCGCATGAAGTTGGAGAGGATCTCCAGGCCGAGCATGAACGGCTTCAGGAAACCCGGCACACCGGCCGGGATGAAGGCCAGGATGTAGCCCTTGACGCCCTTCTTCCGGACGCCGACGGCGGTGAAGACGATGAACACCACGGCGGAGAGGGCGAGCGGGATCGAGAGGTTGGCCGTCGCGGCGTAGAGCGCGAACGACGGGATCTGCGCCCCGAAGATGTCGACCTTGTGCTCGGTGTTGGTCGGCAACGGCAGGTAGCCGATGATGTTGCTGAACCAGACGAACAGGAACAGCGCGCCGACGAAGGGGAACCACTGGGCGGCGAGCTTGTCGGGCATGTTGCCGCGGGTGATGCTGTCGCGCATCGTCGTGAACGCCATCTCGGTGAGCGTCTGGATGCGGTTGGGACGCTCCTGCATGCGCTTGGCGACGTAGATCATCGTCGCGCACATCAGGATCGCGGCGGCCAGGACGTAGACCACGGCCTTGTTCACGTCGAACGGGCCGATCGAGAACCAGGTGTCGAGCTTGAACTCGCCCTGCGGCTTGTACTCCTCGTTCTTCGGCGCGTGGCCGAAGATCAGCACGAACGCGACGATGAGCGCGACGTAGGCGGACAGCCCAACGATGACCTTGTTCTTGGTGGTCATGAGGTGGCGGAGTTCCTCTCCAGCTGACGGGTCAGAAGCGTGTTGGCGAAGTACATCGTGAAGGCGACGAACGTCAGCAGGGCTGCGGCGAGCCCGTCCTCCCGATCGCCGGCCAGGCCGACGGCGAGGATGCTAAGGGCTACGAGCCACGCGCGCCCGAAGGCCCCGGCCAGGTTGAGTCCGATCGCCGACTTCACGTCATCGCGCGTTGCCGCCTTCTTGGCCAGCCAGAGCTCGGCCAGGCGCTGCAGCACCCAGACCAGCCCACCGACGAGCACCCCGAGCGCGGGCGCGCCGATCAGCGCGAGCACCGGCGCCGTCACGGCGACGAGGAAGATGTCGATGAGACGCATGGCGTTCATCGGCAGGCCTCAGGGCATGTCGAAGTGGGCATGGGGTACGGCATGGCGGCGGGGTCACCCTACAGATGAGAAGGCCCGCGAGGGGTCGCGGGTCTTCTGCGGCCAGGAGCGGGTGACGCCACTCCGACAACGCAACGGCAACCTATCACATTGTGCGGAGCTTGTAACAACTTTGTGACACGCGTTCCGAACCCTGTGA
The DNA here is from genome assembly GCA_964443695.1 of uncultured Conexibacter sp. Lineage (GTDB taxonomy): Bacteria > Actinomycetota > Thermoleophilia > Solirubrobacterales > Solirubrobacteraceae > Paraconexibacter. The sequence goes on from CAYUDT010000021.1 coordinate 20,066, forward strand.
TTCGGCGTGTCGTCAGCCGACCGAACGGCGGGCCGACCGTTGGCCCGCGGCGTCCACGGCGACTGCGCTCACGACGCCGGTCCCGGTCGGGACGGTGACGCGCCAGCGGCCGCCGCGCGGCACCTTGACCGTCCGCCGCCACCCCTTTGCCCTCAGCGCCACCCGGACGGAGTGGCGGCTCCCGCAGGCGAGGTCGCGGGCGGTGCCGCTGACCGTGCGCCCGGCGCGCCGCACCGGGCCGAGCGTCGGCGCGGTGAGGTCGTAGCAGCGCAGCGCGGGCGCGGGCCGCTGCGGGCCGCGGTAGATGTCGATGCCGCCCCCGGTGCCCTGCCAGATCGCGCCGTCCGGACCGACCTCGGTCGCGGCGTAGATGGAGTTGGAGTCGACGCCGCGCGACGCCGGCACCCACAGCTTCTGCTCGCCGGTCGCGAGGTCGAGGCCCTCGAGGCCCCACTGCCCGTTGCGCTGCCCGTCGCTGTAGATGAGTCCCGAGTCCAGCGACAACGTCGGGACGGCGTTGGGGATCGAGACCTTGCGGTTGGCCCAGACCGAGCGGCAGGTTCGCGTCGTCGGGTCCCAGTCGAAGCGCTCCATCCCGTACGGCGCGTTGACGGGGTCCTGACCCGCCAGGGCGGCTGCGGTCTGACGCTGCGCGGCCGGCAACGCGCTGAACAGCGCGGCGTCCTTCAGCGCGTTGTTGACCACGACGCTCGTGTACCCGGAGGTCAGGACCGACTGCTCGGAGGTCGACTCGACGGCGGTCGGGTCGCCGAAGGTCACCGGCACCTCGCAGGCGATGCGACGGTCCTTGCCGGGCGCGATCGGCCTCCAGTCCGCGGGGATCCGGTCGCGCCACATGTAGACGAGGTGCATCAGCTTCTGACCGTCGGTGATGACCACGAACCGGTCCGTGTCGCGGCCGGTGCCGACGACGTCCGGCGTGGAGCCGGAGCCGTCACCCAGCCGCACGCCGCTGGCTGCGCCGGACGCGTACGGCGCCGACCACCCGAGCTTCAGGGCCGAGCCGTCCCAGTCGACGCGGTTCATGCGCTTGGACGTGACGACGTAGATGCCACCGTCCTCATCGGCGCTGATCGAGTTGGAGACGATCTCCAGCGACGCCGTGTCGTCGTCGCAGCGGCCGGCGTTGAGCTGCAGCACCTTGACGTTCTCGGGCTTGAGCTGCGCGACGTCGCGCGGGACGACGCCGACCGCGCCGCGCTCGCTGGCGTAGGCGACATGGCCGTCGTAGGTCATCGTGATCCCGACGAGCTTGTCGTCGGCGCCGCAGAGCGCTCCCTCCGGCAGCGCGAAGTTCGCCAACTGCCGGATCTTCGACCGCGGATTCCCGGGGACGGCGTCCCCGAAGACGTCCAGCGAGCGCTGCCGGCCGACGAACAGGTGGTTGTCGCGGTCGAGCACGTTGTAGGCGCCGGTGATGTTGGCGCCCAGCGACGAGGCCGGCTGGGTCAACGAGTCGATGACCTGCCCCGTGGCGACGTCGACCTTGTGGACGCCCTTGATGTCCGGGCTGGAGACGACCGACATCCAGGCCACGCGCGAGCCGTCGGGGTACGTGCCCGTGAAGTCGATGATCACGGGCACCTGCGTGGGCTGACCGGGCAGCAGGACGTGCTGGCGCCCGACGGCATCCCCCACGTGCGGGGCCGGGAACGACGAGGACCCCGAGGCGTAGGAGCCGCGGTGCGCCGCGCTCCAGCCGGAGGCGGCGAGGTACGGGTTGCACGGCGGCTCGTGCTCGCCGACCGGCGTGAGGCAGGTCGGCTCCGCGGCGGAGGCCGACGGCGCGAAGGACGCGGCGGCAGCGACGACGGCGGCCAGCAGGGACGGGCGCAGCTTCATGGCGAGGCAGCGTAGCAGCTTGTTGTACTTGACGTACAACATGTACTCGACGTACAACAGCGGTAGGATGCCGCCACCGGTGACCAGCACGCGCCAACCCCGCCGCCTCCCGCCCGCCGAGCGCCGCGGCGCGATCGTCGCCGCCGCCCTCAAGCTCTTCGCCGCGCGGCCCGAGCAGGAGATCGGCCTCGAGGACATCGCCGCGGCCGCGGGCATCACGCGCAACCTGCTCTACCGCTACTTCGACTCGCGCGCCGCCATCCACCGCGCCGCGGCCGAGGAGGCCGTCCGCCGGCTGGCGCAGACCATGGTCATCGACCCCGGGACGCCGCTGGTCGAGAAGTCGCCGGGCAACATCGCCGCCTTCCTGGACACCTACGAGGAGCAGGACCCCGCGATGCTGCTGCTGCAGCGCGCGGCCACCTCGCAGGACGCCGAGGTCGCGGCGGTCGCGGGGCGGGCCCGCGGCTTGCTGGTCCGCGGCATCGCCGCCAACCACCTGCAGTCGCTCGACCCGCCGCCCGCGGTGATCGCCGCGCTCCACGGTTACCTCGCGCTGGCCGAGTCGCTCATCGCGGCCTGGCTGGACCACGGCACGCTCACGCGCGCGCAGGTCGAGACCGCGCTGGCCGCCGCCCTGCCCCCGCTCATCGCCGCCGTCCGGTGATCCTCGAGCGCGGCGAAGCCTCCGCGATCTTCGCGGGTGGATGCCTGGGCGCGCTGCTGCGCGTGGTGGTGGAGGACGCCGTCCCCCACGCGGGCTTCCCCTGGGCGACGCTGCTGGTCAACGTCGTCGGCGCGCTCCTGCTCGGCGTGGTCATCGCCCGCGCGACCGACCTGCAGCTGCCGCTCTGGGGCTCGGGCTTCTGCGGCGCGCTGACGACGTTCGCGACCTTCCAGCTGGAGCTGTTCGACCTGCTCGACGACGGCGCCACCGGCACGGCCCTCGCCTACGCGGCGGCGAGCCTGGCCCTCGGCCTCGTGGCCTTCGACCTGGGCAGCCGCGCGTGATGACCCTCCTGGCCGTCGCGCTGCTCGGCGGCGTCGGCGCGCTCGTGCGCGTGTCGTTCGACCGCGCCGTCAGCGTCCGCGCCGGCGGCGCGCTGCCGTTCGGCATCCTCGCCGTCAACCTGACCGGTGCGCTGGCGCTCGGCGTCCTCGCGGGCGCCGGGGTCCACGGCGACGCGTTCAAGGTCCTCGGCGGCGGGCTGCTGGGCGGCTACACGACGTTCTCGACGTGGATGGCCCAGTCGCACGAGCTCAACGCCGCGACGCAGCGCCACGCCGCCGCGCTCAACGTTGCGCTCAGCCTGGTCCTGGGGTTGGCCGCCGTCGCGCTCGGCCACGCGGTGGCCTGAGGCTCAGGTCGCGTCGGCGGCGCTCCTGATCCGCGAGCGCTCCAGCGCGGCCGTCACCATCACCGACGTGGCGGGCTTGGTGATGAAGTCGTCCATGCCCGCCTCCAGGCAGCGGCGCCGGTCCTCGGCGAAGGCCGCGGCGGTGAAGGCGACGATGTGCGGCTGGCGCTCCTCGGGCCAGCGCGAGCGGATCGCACGCGTCGCCGCGAGCCCGTCCATGTCGGGCATGTGCATGTCCATGAAGACGACGTCGTAGGGCTGGCGTTCCAGCGCCTCGATCGCCTCGGTGCCGGTGGCCGCCACGTCGGCCCGGTAGCCCATCCGTTCGAGCATCCGCTGGACGACGATCTGGTTGGCGCGATGGTCCTCGACCAGCAGGATGCGGCGCGGCAGGCGCGCGGCCATGCCCGGATCGAACCCCGGCGAGTACGCCGCGCGGCGGGCGTCGGCGTCCACGATCGCCACCAGCGCGACGACCCGCAACGGCAACTCCAGCACGAAGGTCGAGCCGCGGCCCAGGCGGCTGTGCGCGAACAGCCGACCACCGGCGTGCTCGGCGATCTCGCGGCTGATCGCCAGGCCCAGGCCGGCGCCGCCCGCGGCACGGGTGCTGCTGTCGTCGGCCTGCTCGAAGGGCGCGAAGATCCGCTCGAGATCGTCGGTGGGGATGCCGCGACCGGTGTCCGAGACGCGCACCTGCAGCGTCGCGGGCTCGCCCTCGACGGGCTGCTCGCCGACCACCGAGACGGTGACGGTGACCGCGCCGGCCTCCGTGAACTTCACGGCGTTGGCCAGGAGGTTGAGGACCACCTGGCGGATGCGGCCGGGGTCGCCCACGACCACCCCGGGCACCTCGGGCATCGCCTCCCACCCCAGCGCCAGGCCCTTGGCCGAAGCCGCCACGGCCACCGCGTCGACGGCGTCCTGCACCACCTGGAGCAGGTCCATCTCGGTCTCCTGCAGCACGACGTGCCCGGCGTCGATGCGGCTGAAGTCGAGGATGTCGTTGACCAGCGTGAGGAGGTGGTCGCCGGAGGCGCGGATCATCCGTGCGTGCTCGGCCGCCTCGTCCTCCAGGTCGGAGTCCTCCAGCAACCCGGCCAGGCCGATGACGGCGTTCAGCGGCGTGCGGATCTCGTGTGACATGTTGGCCAGGAACTGGGCCCGTGCCTGGCCCTGCTCCTCGGCCAGACGCCGGGCGACCACCAGCTCGGCCTTCTCGTCGCGCAACTCCCGCTCGTGCTGCAGCGCCTCGCGCAGGTCGCCGATCGTGCCCACCAGCCGGGCCCGCGCCTGGTAGAGCAGCACCGCCAGCACGGTCGCCATCGCGAGGGCGCCGAGGATCTCCGCGGCGTCCAGGACCGGCAGCGGGATGCCCTTCAGGTTCTTGGGCTTGGTGTTCGGGATCCACGTCTGCCGCGCGATGACCGCCCAGACGACACCGCTGATCGACGCCAGCAGCGCCAACCGCAGGCGCGCGCCGTCGAGGTACTGCAGCGCCAGGGCGGCGATCATGATGCAGAACAGCCCGTTGACCACCGCGGCACCGGGCAGCGCGAACGCGAACAACACCGAGCCGACGAACAGGTTGAGGACGGTCACCGAGACGCCGTCCTCCACGGCACCGCGCTCGACCATCCGGAAGCCGACGATGCCGACTGTGGCCTGCGCGGCCAGCAGGAACCCGACGAAGAACTCGACGGCCGGCCCGCCGGTGATCAGCGCGTGACCGAGGAAGCCGCCGCCGAACCAGTAGGCGGCCAGCGACGTGCCGCGCAGGGCCCTGACCAGGCGCCGGCGCGCCTGGCCGTCGACGTGCAGCACAGGAGGAGCGAGGTCGGGGGGTGACACCTCGCGCTACATCATGACGGTCAGCGTCGAGACTTGGCGCGCTTCTGGCGGGCCTTGAACTCGAGCTTGATCTGCTCCTTGAGCACCGCGAAGGCCGGGCGCGGCTTGCCGTGCGGCGTGAGCAGCGCCGAGTCCCAGTTCTCGTTCTTGCCGCCTGGATTCCAGTGGTACAGGTAGACGCGGCTGATCCGCTTGGACAGCGGCACGAGCTCGTCGAAGACCCAGCGCGTCGCGACGGCGGCGTGCGTCGGTGACTCGGTGAACCCGCCGATCTTGCGCTTCTTGCGCCGGTGGACGATGCCGCCGGTCTCGGTGAACCAGACCTTGCCCTTCGTGTGCGCCAGCAGCGCGCGCGTGCCCTGCGTCCGCAGCCGGTTGGCGTCGAGGTAGTTGTGCAGGCCCCAGACCTTGGCCGGGTGCTTGGCCTTGGCCTCGAACGCGTTGATCCACTCGACCATGTTGGGCTGGTCGAGCACCTCCGCCGCCACGATCGTGCACTTGGGGCAGGCGCTGACGAGCGCGTCGTAGTAGTTGGCGACCATCTTCGGGCGCTTGCAGGTCGGCTGCGAGCAGTGGTTGGCCTCGTTCCACGTGGCCCACTCCGTCACCCACGGGTAGCGGTGGCGCAGGCGCCCGAACTCGTGGCGGAAGCGCTCGGCGCTGGGCAGCTGACGCTGGTGGCCCTCGCGGCGCGAATGGCCGAACGACACCAGCGGCCGGACCTTCGCGGTGTGGGCCGCGGTCATCCAGGCGTCGAGCTCGTCGCGCTGCCACTGCTGGGACAGGACGTCCCACGGGACGACCAGGCGCGCCTTCTCGATGTCCAGCGAGTGGAACAGCGGATCGGTGAACATCGCCGGCTTCTGGTCGGCGATGCCGAACGACAGCGCTGAGGCGCTGGAGACCGGGATCAGCACCGCGAGGCCGGTCAGGAGCACGAGGACGGCCCGGCGCATCATGCGGATTCGGGCTCGGTCAGGACGGTGTCCTCGTGGCTGTAGGCGGGCGCGCAGCAGCACAACAGCTTCATCGGCACATCACCGGTGTTCGTGAGCTTGTGCTCGACACCTGGTGCGATCACGACGCAGTCGCCGGGCCGGACGGCGCTCTCGTCGTCCCCGAGGCGCAACACGCCGGTCCCCTGCGTGAAGTAGTAGATCTCCTCGGTGACCACGTGGTAGTGGGCCGTCGTCGAGGCACCGGGTGGCAGCGTCGCCTCGGCGAGCGACTGGTTCTCGGCCACCGTCCAGGCGGGGCCCGCGATCTCGCGGATCTCCGAGCCGTCCTTGGTGATGAACGGCTCGAGCTCGTCGTAGTTGGCGACCTGCAAGGCCGGGAGGCTACCGGGCGACACCGTCATGTCGTACATCACAACGGTGCCGCCCGGCGGCGGTTACGGGCGATCTAGGCGATCGCGCGGCGAGCGGACTCGCGGTCCAGCCGCGAGGCGACGACTGCCAGGACGTGGGCGACCGCGGCCACGACCCCGTTGGGTGGGGTGGGAGGGCGTTGGTGCGCCTGGCTCACCGCACGCACGGTGGAACCGCGCTGCGCTGAGGCCTTGGCGAAGTCGACGTGGATGACGCTGTGCACCTTGGGTGCTCCTTGTTGTGTGGGTTGATCTGGGTGGCCGGAGAGCCACCACCCGCAACGTGGAGCGCGTGCGCAAAGACGGTGCGGGCGGGGCGCCCGAACCGATTGCTGAAGGTACGTCAGAGGTTCAGGACGCGAGCGAGGTGAGCGGCGCAACGACGCCGCCGAAACCGGCAGAGCCGGTTCGCATGAGGCGGATGTCGTGCATGGTGCTCATCGCTTGCGTTCCTTCCACGGGGTTCCGCGGATCGGTCGACGGTAGCACGGCCCCCGGCGCCCTCGCAACCGCTTCACATGCGGCTATAGGGTGGTCCCACGTGCGCCCCATTCGTTCCCACGGTCCTCACTGCGCCGGCTGCGGCGAGGGCAATCCGCTCTCGCTCGGCCTGACGTTCGCCATCGACGGTGAGCGCGTGCACGCGAAGATGCGCCTGGACGAGCGGCACCAGGGCGCGCCCGGGTTCGCCCACGGCGGGCTGCTGGCGACGGCGCTCGACGACGTCCTGGGCACCCTGCTCTACGTCCTCAAGAAACCGGGCGTGACGGCCAAGCTCGAGGTGAACTACCGCCGCCCGGCGTTCATCCACACCGACTACGAGCTGGAGTCCTGGATCGACCGCGTCGACGGGCGCAAGCTGCATCTCGGCGGCGTCATCCGGGACACCGACGGCAACGTCGTGGCCGAGGCCGACGCCCTGTTCATGGAGGTCGCCGTCGAGCACTTCCTGCAGGACGGCAGCGACGTGAAGAGCCACATCAAGAACTTCCTGAAGAACAGGACCGACGCAACGGAGCTGCCGTACTGATGACCGACCAGCCCGCCACCCCCAAGCGCGCCCAGATCCAGGCCGCGGTGCTCACCGCCACCGAGGAGCTGCTCGGCGAGGGCTCGTCCTTCGCGGACCTCAACATCGAGAAGATCGCGACGCGCGCCGGCATCTCGCGCACCGCGTTCTACTTCTACTTCAAGGACAAGCGCGAGCTCCTGATGCGCCTCACCGAGGAGCTCACCGACGAGCTGTTCGGGGCGGCCGACGTCTGGTTCAGCGGTGAGGGCACCGCAGCGGTCGACCAGATGCGCGGCGCGCTGGAGTCGATCTCCAGGCTGTACGCCGAGCACGGCACGATGCTCAGGGCCATCGTCGAGGTCTCCACCTACGACGACGAGTTCGCGACCTTCTGGCGCGGTCTGCTGCAGCGCTTCGCCGACGCCTCCAGCCACCGCATCAAGGCCGAGCAGGACGCCGGCCGCGCGACGCAGTTCGACGCGGCGCCGACCGCGTTCGCGCTGACCTGGATGACCGAGCGCAGCTTCTACCAGCAGCTCGTCCAGGGCGTGGAGAACGACGCGCTCATCGACGCGATCCACGGCATCTGGACCCGCGCCGTCTACGGCAAGGTCGACCTGTAGCTACCGCTCGATCTTGGGGAACTCGCCGGTCTCCCAGACCTGCTCGGCCTGCGCGGGTGTGAGGCGCCGCGTCAGGAAGCGGAACTTCAGGATCTCGAGCACGTAGACGAGGTAGATCGAGGCCGCCAGGACGATGAGGCCCAGGCCGCCCATCACCAGCGACCACGTCGTCTCCAGGTGGCCGTGGTCGTCGCTGTAGGGCACGAACCGCAGGGCCAGCGCAAAGCCGGCGAGCAACAGCGTCCAGGCGTAGAGGTAGAGGATCGTGCGGCGCGTGCTGAAGCCGATGCGGCTGAAGCGGTGGTGCAGGTGGTTGGCGTCGGCCTGCCACGGCGGTCGGCGGTACTTCAACCGCTTGAGGACGACGAAGGTCGTGTCGACGAACGGCACCGCCAGCACCACCAGCGGGAAGACGAGAGCGAGCACGGCCTGCGTCTTGACCGCGCCCTCGACGGCGATGCAGCCCAGCAGCAGGCCGAGCAGGTTGGCCCCGCAGTCGCCCATGAACGCGTTGGCCGGCGGGAAGTTGTGGACCAGGAAGCCGAGCGCGGCGCCCGCCGTGACCGCCGCGAGGACGCCGGCGTGGTTGCGGTTGAGGTCGAAGGCGATGACCGCGAACGTCGCGGCGCTGATCGAGCAGACGCCGGCGGCCAGGCCGTCGATGCCGTCGGAGAGGTTGACGACGTTCATGATCGCCACGAGGCCGAGGACCGTCAGCGGGCCGCCGAGCTGACCGAGGTCCTGCGGGCCGATCGGTTGCGGCAGCGTGATGTTGGAGACCTCCACCCCCGCGCTGACCGGGATCGTCGCCGCGGCGACCTGGCCCAGCAGCTTGATGCCGGGGTGCAGCTCGAAGCGGTCGTCGATCGCCCCGACCACCGCGATGACGACGGCGCCTATGAGGATGCCGGTGAGGCGGTCGTGGACCCGCGGCGTGAAGTGCAGGAACAGCAGCCCGGCGGCCAGGACGCCGCCGAGCATCGCAAAGCCGCCCAGCAGCGGCGTGCCGCCCTCCGCCAGACCGCGGTCCTTGGGGCGGTCGACCGCGCCGACGGCGCGCGCGAAGCGCGACGTGAGCGGGGTCAGCGCCGCCGCGATGGCGAACGCCACCGCGAAACCGAGGATGGCGTCGCGCTCGGACATCGGCGCGGACAGCCTACGCGGCAGGCCCGCCGGACCGGGCCGACGCCACCGTCGGGTCCCAGAACACGCGCTGCCCGCCGGTAGGCGTGACGATGGCTAGACGGCGGCCGTGAGGTCCGCGTAGAGCGGGTACTTGTCGGCGATCGCGTTGACGCGGTCGACGAGGTCGGCCTTGGCGCCCTCGAAGTCCGGGGTCAGCGCGGTCGCGAGGATGTCGCCGATCTCGGCGAAGTCCTCCGCGCCCAGGCCACGGGTGGCCAGCGCTGGCGTGCCGACGCGCAGGCCCGACGTGACCATCGGCGGGCGCGGGTCGAACGGGATCGCGTTACGGTTGACCGTGATGTTGACGTCGTGCAGGCGGTCCTCGGCCTGCTGGCCGTCCAGCTCGGAGTCGCGCAGGTCCACGAGCACCAGGTGCACGTCGGTGCCGCCGGTGAGCACGTTGACGCCGTGGCCGGCGCCGAGCAGCTTCTCGGCGACGATCTTCGCACCCTCGATGGTGCGCTGCTGGCGCTCCTTGAACGCGTCGGAGGCCGCGATCTTCAGCGCGACGGCCTTGCCGGCGATCACGTGCTCCAGCGGGCCGCCCTGCTGACCCGGGAAGACGGCGCTGTTGATCGGCTTGGCGAACTCCTCGTCGCAAAGGATCATGCCGCCGCGCGGGCCGCCGATCGTCTTGTGGATCGTGGTGGTGACGACGTGCGCGTGCGGCACCGGTGACGGGTGCTCGCCCGCGGCGACCAGGCCGGCGAAGTGGGCCATGTCGACCATGAACAGCGCGCCGACCTCATCGGCGATCTCGCGGAAGCGGGCGAAGTCCAGCTGGCGCGGGTAGGCCGACCAGCCGGCCAGCAGCAGCTTGGGCTTGTGCTCCTTGGCCAGGCGCTCGACCTCGTCCATGTCGACCAGGGACGTCTCGCGGTCGACCTCGTAGGGAACGATGTCGTACAGGCGGCCGGACGCGTTGAGCTTCATGCCGTGGGTCAGGTGGCCGCCGTGCGGCAGCGACAGGCCCATGATCGTGTCGCCGGGTGTCAGCAGCGCGTGGTAGACGGCGATGTTGGCCTGCGCGCCGGAGTGGGGCTGGACGTTGGCGTGCTCAGCACCGAACAGCGCCTTGGCGCGGTCGATCGCCAACTGCTCGGCGACGTCGACGTACTCGCAGCCGCCGTAGTAGCGCTTGCCCGGGTAGCCCTCGGCGTACTTGTTCGTCAGGACGCTGCCCTGGCACTCCAGGACGGCCTGCGGGACGAAGTTCTCGCTGGCGATCATCTCCAGCGTGCGCTGCTGGCGCTCGAGCTCGTTGCGGAGCACCTCGGCGATCTCGGGATCCACGTCCGCAAGAGGACGGGTGAAGAAGTCAGGGGCCAGGTCGGTCATGAAGCAGCCTCCTCAGGCGGCGACGACGAAAGGATGCCCAGGCGCTGCGGCGGCAGGTCTCGGGCCGCTTCCCGGTGGTCGGTTCCACCTGAGCGCCAGTCGCGGTCGAGACGGTGAAGGGTAGCGAAGAGCTAGGCGGGCGTCGCGTCGATCTGCTCGACGCGCCGGGCGTGGCGGCCGCCCTCGAACTCGCCGAGCAGGAAGGCGACGACGATGGCCTCGGCCTCGTGGGGGCCCAGGCGGCGGCCGGACAGGCCGAGGACGTTGGCGTCGTTGTGGCGGCGGGCCAGCTCGGCCTCGGCAGCATCGTGCGCGTTGACCGCCCGGACGCCGGTGACCTTGTTCGCGACGATCGTGACGCCCACGCCGGAGCCGCAGGCCAGCACGCCGACGTCGGCGTCGCCGTCGCCGACCATCTGCGCGGCCTCCCGGGCCAGCGGCGGGTAGTCGACCGAATCTGGCGTCGTGCAGCCGACGTCGATGACCTCGTGGCCCATGTCGACGATGACGCCCTTCAGATGTTCCTTCAGATGAAAGCCGCCGTGATCGGCGGCCATCGCGACCTTCATGCGGCTCGTGCCTCCTCGCGCAACTCCTCCAGCCCTTCCGCAATCGTACGCACGGGAGCGAAGCCGAGGTCGGCCCGTGCCCGTGTGATGTCGATCGTCGTCTCCAGGGCGGACAGCCAGTAGGCCAGGCGCGTCAGCGGCGGCCGGCCCTTCAGCGGCAGGATCCGCCAGGTCGTCTCCCCCACCGTGGCGAGCGTCGCGGCCACCGGGCGCGGGACGTTGCGCGTGGGCGCCTCGATGCCCTGCGTCGCCAGGAGGTCGGTGATGAACTCCCGGAAGACGACGGGTGGCCCGTCGGTGACGAAGTAGGCGCTGCCCGACGTGCCCTTCTCGGCGCCGAGGATCAGGCCCTCGACGACGTTGTCGACATGCGTGGTCGACGTCAGGTGGCGGCCACCGCCGACCCAGGCGAACCGCCCGGCCCGCACCTGCTCGGCGATCGCCGGGAGGATCGTCGTGTCCCCCATGCCCCAGACCAGGCGCGGGCGGACGACCACGGTTTCGAAGCCGTCTCCGGCTGCAGCGAGGACCACCTGCTCGGCCATCGCCTTCGTCGCGCTGTACAAGGCCGGCGAGTCGGGCTGCAGGGGCGCGCGCTCATCGACCTGGATCAGCGGGTCGCCGTGCATCAGCGCCGCCTCGGTGCCGACGTGGACGACGCGCCGGACCCCGGCCGCGTGCGCGGCCTCCACCACGTGGCGGGTGCCGTCGACGTTGCCGGCGATGAAGTCCGCCCGCGTCCCCCAGTCGCCCAGGTGCGCGGCGCAGTGGAACACGACGTCCGCCCCGGACATCGCAGCCTGCAGCGCCACGACGTCGGAGAGGTCGCCCGCGCGGGGCTCTGCGCCGTGGGCCGCGACCTTCGCGGCGGCCGCATCGGAGCGGGCCAGGGCGGTGACCGTCCGCCCTTCGGCAACCAGTCTGCGGGTGAGGGCGCCGCCGATGAAGCCGCTGGCGCCGGTGACGAATGCGGTGATCACGGGTTTCCGACCCGCAGCCTAGCGACCGCAGGTCCCCGCGACTCACCGCGGCCGGACGCCCATTCCAACATATCGAACCGCCCGTCCAACATACCGGACACGGTGTGCGGCACCATGTCCGACATAGTGGAACGCGGGTTCGATATACCGGACATCGTGCCTGGCACCATGTCCGGTATTCCGGAATGGGAGTGCAGAATGCTGGAACCGGCTAGAGGTCGCCGGTGCGGTGGACGCGGCGGACGCGCATCTCCGCGGGGGCGCCCTTGGCGCGCAGGCGACGGGCGCGGGTGAACTTCAGGTCGCTGACGTCGAGCAGCTCGAACGCCGCGTCGGAGACCAGGAGCTGCTCCCCCTTGGCCTCGTCGGCGACGCGAGCGGCGATGTTGACGTCGACGCCGAGGTAGTCGCTGCCGACGCGCTTGGGACGACCCCAGTGGACGCCGGCACGCATCTTCGGGTGGTAACCGGCGACCTCGATCGCGCCCAGGGCCTCGATGCCGTCCAGCGCCGCTCCGACGGCGTCGGCCGGGTGGAGGAAGACGGCCATCAAGCCGTCCCCGAGCCGCTTGACGACCCGGCCCTCGTGCAGGCTGATCGCCTCCTCGAACACCGCCGAGGAGTCGCGCAGCAGCTCGACGGCCGCCGCGTCGCCTGCCTTCAGGGCCCAGGAGGAGAAGCCGACGAGGTCGGTGAAGAGGATCGCGACGTCGCGATCCTCCTTGACGCCACCGGTGCCCTCGCTGAGGACCTGCCACAGCTGCAGCGCGCCCATGCCGATCTCCTGCATGACGCTGGGACGACCGGGGTCCATCGCGGCGACCTCGCGCGCCACGAGGGCCGCGGCGGTGCGGTCGGCCGTGGACATCGGGTCGCCGAAGCGCTCGTCGCCGGGCAGCCGTCGCCGCAGGCGCTCCACGGCACGGACCAGCGCGGGCGCGCGGTCGAGCTTGGCGACGCGGTCGCGGACCTTGACGGGCTCCGGCGAGGTGGGCGGGGCGGGGACGGGGAGCGGGCGCTCGTCGTCACTCACGCCAGAACCCTCGCAGACCGCGAGAGCGAGCCGTC
>CAYUDT010000021.1:33381-55774 GCA_964443695.1 uncultured Conexibacter sp.
AGGCGAGCTGTCGCCCCGACGGCGAGCGCCCCGCGCGAGTTCGTCGGCACTCACGCCCGAACCCTCGCAGACCGCGAGAGCGAGCCGTCAGGCGAGCTGTCGCCCCGACGGCGAGCGCCCCGCGCGAGTTCGTCGGCACTCACGGGCCGCATTCTGACAGGGCCGCCGCGACGTCCTCGGCCGGGAGCGCCCCGGGGCGGACGATCGCCCAGCTGCCGTCGACCGCGAACGCGCGCAGGTCGATGACCGTCGACGACGTCCCCGGGCGCTCGCCGGCGTCGAGCACCATGTCGGCCGCTTCGCGCAGCCGCGGGTCGACGTCCTCCAGGCGACGGGCGTCGGCCTCGCCGCTGAGGTTGGCGCTGGTCTGCAGGATCGGCCAGCGCACCAGCGACAGCGGCGCGAGCGGGCCGTCGAAGCGCGGCACGCGCAGGCCGAGCGTCTCCGGCGCCGGACCACAGGCCAACGGGAAGCGGCGTTCCGGGTTGGGGATGAGCAGCGTCACCGGCCCCGGTAGCAGCGCGGCGAACGCCCGCCGCAGCGGCGGCTCGAGCTCCGGCAGCGCCGCCAGCGCCAGCTCGACGTCGAAGAACATGACGGCGCTGGGCTTGTCCATCGGGCGCCGCTTGAGGCGGTAGATCCGCTCCAGCGCCTCGGTCGCCTCCGGATCGCAGGCCAGGCCGTAGACGGTGTCTGCGGGGAACACCGCAAAGCCACCGACGTGCATGCAGCGCTCGAACGTCTCCGCGTCGGCGGCGGTCAGCGCCATGCGGTCACCACCCGCTCGATGCCGGCCAGGTCCCGGCGCGTCTCGGTGTGCGCGAACCCGGCGTCGCGCAGCAGCGCCACGACGTCGGCGGCCTGCCCATCGCCGACCTCGAAGCCCGCCCATGACGCCATCGCCCCCGCGGCGGGGGCCAGCCGGCGGTAGGCGTCCAGGCCGTCGGGGCCGGCGAACAGCGCCAGCGCCGGCTCGTGGCGGGCGATCTCCGGCTGCAGCGTCGCGTCGTCGCGGACGTACGGCGGGTTGGACACCACGGCGTCGGCGCGCAGGCCCATGAGGAGGTCGGCCTCGACGAACTCGACCTCCAAGCCGAGCCGCTCGGCGTTGGCCCGCGCGACGGCCAGCGCGTCGGCGGACACGTCGGAGGCGATGACGTCGAGGTCGGGGCGCTCGTCCTTCAGGGCCAGCGCGATCGCGCCGGACCCGGTGCCGACGTCGACGACGCGGGCACCCATCGGCAGCCCCTCCACCGCGGCCTCGACGAGCGTCTCGGTGTCAGGCCTGGGGATGAGCACCCGCTCGTCGACGTGCAGCTCGATGTGCCGGAAGCCCTTGCTGCCGGTGATGTAGGCCACCGGTTCACGGAGCACGCTGCGCCGCCGCACGTGGTCACGGAAGACCGTCACCGCGTCGCCCTCCACGGGCGCCTGCCTGTCGACGAGCATGCGCAGGCGGTCCGTGCCCAGCGCGTGGGCCAGCAGCACCTCGGCATCGAGCTCGGGCGTGTCGATGCCCGCCCCCCGCAGCGCGACCCGCGCGCTGTCCAGCGCGTCGGCGACGGAGACACCCGCGAACGCCATCAGCGCTCCTCCGCTGCGCCGGCGCCAGGAGAACACGCCGCGGGGGCGAGCTCTCGCACGCAGTGCGAGCGCGCAACGCGAGTCACTCGGCGGCGTCCTCCAGGCGCTGCCGGCGCTCGTCGGCCTCCAGCGCGGCGGTGAAGTCGTCGAGCTCGCCCTCCAGGACGGCCTCGAGGTTGTGCTGGGTCAGCTTGACGCGATGGTCGCTGACGCGGCGCTCCCCATAGTTGTAGGTGCGGATCTTCTCGGCGCGGTCCCCCGTGCCGACCTGCGCCTTGCGGTCGGCGCCGAGCTTGGCCTGCTGCTCGGCGACCGCGCGCTCGTACAGGCGCGCGCGGAGCACGCGCATGGCCTTGTCGCGGTTCTGCAGCTGGGACTTCTCGTCCTGCATGGAGACGACGACGCCCGTCGGCTTGTGGGTGATCCGCACGGCGGAGTCCGTCGTGTTGACCGACTGGCCGCCCGGTCCGCCGGAGCGGAAGACGTCGATCTGCAGGTCGTTCTGGTCGATCTGGATGTCGACCTCCTCGGCCTCGGGCATCACGGCGACCGTGGCGGTCGAGGTGTGGATGCGACCCTGCGTCTCGGTGACCGGGACGCGCTGGACGCGGTGCGTGCCGCCCTCGTACTTGAAGACGCTGTAGGCCCCGTCGCCCTTGATGCCGAACGTGTACTTGCCCTCGCCGCTGTCCATCGGGTCGACGGAGAAGCCGCGGCGCTCGGCGTACTTCGTGAGCATCCGGTAGAGGTCGCCCGCCCAGATGCCGGCCTCGTCACCCCCCGCGGCGCCGTTGATCTCGACGATGACGTTCTTGTCGTCGTTGGGGTCACGCTCGACCATCGCCAGCCGGATCTCCTCCTCCAGCTCGGCGATCCGCTCGCGGGCCGTGGTGAGCATCTCGCGGACCTCCGCGTCCTCGCCCTCGGCCAGGATCTCCTCCGCGCCCGCGGCGTCGTCCACGGCGCGCCGCCACTCCTCGCCGAGCTTGGCGGCGGGCTCCAGCCGACGGTACTCGCGGCCGGCCTCGGCGTAGCGGTTGCGGTCCCCGATCACCTCAGGGTCGACCATCTGCGCCGACAGCTCGGCGAAGCGGCTTTCGATCTGGGTGACGAGCGCGTCGATCATGCGACCACCGAGCGTAGCGACGTGGGGTCCTGCGAGGATGCCCGCCAGATGAGCGACGCCTCCGACCAGGACGACGTTCCCGACCACGACACGCCCGACGTCACCGCCGCCCTGGGCGGGCCGCTGGGCATGCTCGAGTCGGCGCTGCCGCCGGCGGCGTTCGTGCTGGCCTACAGCGTGGCCGGGCTGGAGTCCAAGCAGGCGGCGATCATCGCCCTGGCCATCGGGGTGGTGCTGACGATCGCGCGGCTCGCGCGCGGGCAGACGCTGCAGTTCGCGGTGTCCGGACTGGCCGGCGTGGGCATCGCGGCGTTCGTGGTGGCCCGGACCGGCAAGGCCGAGAACTTCTTCCTCCCCGGCCTGCTCGCCAACGCGGCCTACGCGACCCTCTGCGTCCTGTCGAACTTCTTCCGCCGACCCGCGATCGGCTTCGTGCTGGCCGCGATGGGCGGGGACGTGACCAAGGCGCCGCTGGGCAACAACGCCCCGGAGTATCGCCGTGCCACGTGGATGTGGACCGGTCTCTTCTCGCTGCGGCTGGCCGTGCAGCTGCCCCTGTACTTCGCCGATGCGCTCGTGGCGCTCGGCGTCGCGCGCGTGGCGATGGGCCTGCCCCTCTACGGCGCCGGCCTCTGGGTCACCTACCTGCTGATCCGACCCAAGACCCGGCCTCCGGTGGCGGAAGGTCCGAGCCGCTAGGCGAGGACGTCCGAGCCGGCGGGCGAGGCTCAGGCAGCGACTTCGACGCCCACGAGGACGTCGTCGCCCGGCTTCTCGCGGTCGAGCACCGCATCCAGCGCGGCGATGGCCACGGCCAACTGCGCGTGGTCGGGCTCGCGCGTCGTGAGCTTCTGCAGCTGCATCCCCGGCCACATCAGAACCTTGGCCCAGCCCGCCGAGCGGTGCTTGCCGATGAGCTTGATGAGCTCGAACGACAGCCCGGCGATGATCGGCACGCCGAGGATCCGCGTGGCGACCAGCAGGTACCAGGCGGGCAGCCCGACGGGGGCGAAGGCGAAGATCGCCACGATCATCACGATGAGCAGGAAGCTCGTGCCGCAACGCGGATGCAGGCGGCTGAAGCGCTGGGCGTTCTCGGGTGTGAGCTCCAGGCCGGCCTCGTAGCAGGAGATCGTCTTGTGCTCGGCGCCGTGGTACTCGAAGACGCGGCGCAGGTCGCGGATCCGCGAGATCGCCACCAGGTAGATGAGGAAGATGACGGTGCGCAGCACGCCCTCGACGAGCCAGAACAGCAGCGAGGAGCCCAACTGGTCCTTGATGAGCGAGGTGAGCCCGACGGGGACGACGAAGAACAGCCCGATGGCCAGCAGGAGCGCGGCGGCGACGGTGAACACCCACATCCAGCCGGTGATCTCCTCGTCCTCCTCGCCCATGGACGCGTTCGCGGCGATGCCCAGCGCCTTGAAGCCGATCGCCAGCGACTCGCCCAGCGCGATGAACCCGCGCAGCACGGGCAGCCGCATCCAGGCGTGCCGGGTCAGCACCGACCGCAGCGGAAACGACGTGATCTCGATGTCGCCCAGCGCTGCCGCGGCCGGATCGGGCTTCTCGCCGCGGCGGACCGCGGCGAGCTGATCGTCGGAGGGCAGGCGCACCGCGACGGCCCACGAGGAGACGCCGCGCATCATCACGCCCTCGATGACGGCCTGGCCGCCGACGGGAGCGTCACGAACCGCCATGAGGCGGTCGCCCTGCTGCGTGGCCCCGACGGGCTGCTGCTCGCCAGTGGCCACGGGTGGGAGTTCGCCTACGACGAGCGCTTGGCAGCGCGGCGGCGGAAGCGCTCGACGCGCCCACCGGTGTCGACCAACTTCTGGCGACCCGTGTAGAACGGGTGGCACTGAGAGCAGATCTCGACAGAGATCTCCTTCTCGGTCGATCGCGTCGTGAACTCGTTGCCACACGTGCAGCGCACGTGAGATTCAACGTACACGGGATGAATTTCAGCCTTCATGAGGTGATCCAGGGTAGCAACGACGGACCGGTCAACGCTGTGCGCACGCGCGCTCGAAGACGTTGTCGTCCTCCGTGGCCTCGTCGACGGCGTCCGTGGTGTCCACCGTCGCCCGCAACAACTGGCCCGCCGCGCACTTGGGCCCGTTGAACGAGATGACCGTCGCCGCACCGGGTTGGAGCGACGGGATCGGCTCCCCGGCGGGCAGCAGCGTGCCGTTGACCGTGAGCGACACGGCGAACGGCGACAGGACCGCGGTCTCCCCCAGGTTGCGCACCGTCACCCGGTAGGTGATCGAGCCGTCCTCGGCCGGCGGGTCGGAGCTGATGCTGCGCACGCGCAGGTCGGGGCGGACGTCAGGCTGGTGGCACGCGGCGCTGACGCGGCGCACCTGGCGCTGGACCTTGCCGTTCCTGGCGTACCAGCGGAACTTCACGGCGACCTTGTAGTCCGAGCCCGGCCGCAACTGGTCGATCCGCTTCTCCACGACGAACCCGGGCACACCTGGGTCTGACTTCTGCCAGGTCCCGAAGCTGGGGACCTTGACCCGCTTGAACGTGTCGCTCCCGGCCCGTCGTTCGAGCAGCTCGAAGCGCATGCCGACCCGCGACGCCTCGTCCCCCACCGGGATCGAGCCGTTGAATACGACCACGCGCTCGGCCGGATCGGCGCCCGTCTGACACGCCGTGACCTTCACCGCCAGCGGGATCTCGTCGTCGGCGTGCGCTGCGGGGACGACGGTGAGCGACAGCGCAGCCATCGTGGCCGCGCACATGGGGAGGAACCTGCGCGTCATTGCCTTGGTGAGAACAGCTTCGGGGGCGAATTGTTGCGGTGATGGACCTCCTCCGCGTCCCGTCGGGCGGCGACGTGGGCCGCCAGCTCGGCGCGCCGCCGCACGCCGAGTTTCAGGTAGCACCGAGACAGGTGGGTCTCCACGGTCCGGGCGCCGATGCCCAACCGCTCGGCGACCTCCTTGTTGCCGTGGCCGTCGGCCACCAGCAGGGCGACGTCGCGCTCGCGGTCGGTCAGCTCGGGCAGCAGGACGACCGCCTCACGGGCCGCGGGGGCGGGCTTGGCCGCCAGCTGCTCGAGCGCCGCGCGGTCGGGGTCGTCATGCGGCAGCACGCGCAGCGCGGCCTGCGCCCAGCGGGGCGCGTCGGCTCCCGCGGCGGCATCCCGGGCAGCGGCGGCAAGCTCCCGGCCCGCGCCCACGTCTCCCAGCTGCGCGGTGTGGACCAGGTGAACGGCCCGACGCAGCGGCGGGGCACCGGTGAGGTGCGCCGCCGCACGCAGGTGCGCGGCATGCGCCCAGGCCGGCGGAGTGGTGTCCGCCACCGCGGCGAGGTCCAGGGCGCCGCAGGCCAGGCGGCCGTCGCCGTTGCTCACCAGTCCCCGCTCGATGAGCGGCGCGGCGGCGCCGGCGACGTCGTCCAGCTCCGCGACAGCGGCCAGGAGCGTCTGCTCGGCAGGTGTGCCGCAGACGGCCAGCGCCTGCACCAGCCGCCGCGCGGGCGCATCGAGCTCGTCCAAGGTCAGGGCGGCCTGCTGCGGGACCGGGTCGGGGACCGGCGCGGTCTCCGCGAACAGTGCCGCGATGGCCGCGCGCGAGCTGACGCCCAACGTCGAGCGGATCGCGGAGACGTGGGACTCGACCGTGCGCTCGGACAGGTGCAGCGCCGCGCCGATCTCCCGGTTGGTCGCGCCGGTGGCGACGAGGCGCGCGACGCGCAGCTGCTTGTCGGTGAGCCGGTCGGTGTTGGCGCGGGCCGCCTCCGGCGTGATGTAGCCCCGGCGCCCGCCTGCCTGCCGCAACAGGGCGGCGACCGCCTCGGCATGCGTGTGGGCGCCGAAGCCGAGCAGCTGGACGTGCAACGGCTCGAGCACTGCCCGGGCGGCGTGCGCGTCCCCCTTGGCCAGCAGGGCCCGCGCCTGCAGCAGTCGGCAGCCGGCGGCGTCGACGAGACGGCCGGCATGCTCGGCGTCGGTCGCGCCGTTGCGGGCGAACACCACCGCGTCGGCCGGGCGCTCCTCGGCCAGCGCCAGCCGCGCCGCGGCCCGTTGGGCGTGCGCGCGGGGCCCCAGCAGGCCGCTGCGCGTGGCGTGGTGCTGCGCGGCCACCGTCCAGCGGCGCGCTTCGGGAAGGTCGCCGTCCAGCAACGCGCTCTCGGCCAGCAACTCGGCACGGTGGGCCTGGCGGTCGCTGCTGGTGCCGACGATGTCGCGGTCGCCCGCGCCGATGAGCCCCAGTGCCGCGCGGGCGTCGGCGACCCGTCCGGCCGCGGTGAACACGGTGCCTGCGGCCCAGGAGACGCTCTGGCGCATCACCTCGGCCTCCAGCTGCGGCACGAGCGCCATCGCCTCCTCGGCGCAGGCGACGCCATGGGCCAGACGGCCATCCTCCGCCGCGATGGTGGCCTCCGCAAGCCGCACCCAGGCGCGCGCCTGGGCGGTGCCCTCCGCCTCGGCCAACCGCCAGGCGTCGTCGATGACCTCCCGCGCCTGGCCCAGCCGGCCCGCGGGTGCCAGCGCCAGCGCCAGGCCGATGGACAGCACCACCTCGATCGGCTGACGCCCGGCCGAGCGATGGATCTCCAGGGACCGGGTGAACAGCTCCACCGCCAGGCCGACGCGGTCTGCGAAGTACGCCGCGTACCCCAGGTACATGAGGCCGGTGGGACGCGAGGCATGCTGTTGATCGGACATCCGGGCGGCAACCGCGATGCCGCGCTCGAGGTGCTTGATCGCGTCGGCCGGCGCGCCCATCTGCAGGCCGAAGCAGGCGGCCAGGGCGGCGGCGTCCAGTTCCAGTGGCAGATCGTGCAGCGACCGGGCCTGCTCGACGACGGGACGGACGTAGTCCCAGCCGCGGGCGTACTCGCTCTCGTAGAGGTGGCAGCTCGCGCGGACCAGCTGCAGCAACGCGCGCGAGACGCGGTCCGCGGACCCGCCGGCCCGCAGGGCCTCCTCCGAGAGCATGCGGGCGTTGATGTGGCGGCCGCGCAGCTGCTCCAGGCCGCAGCGCAGGGTCACCAGGACCGCCCGGCCGGGCGCGGACGGGAACAGGCGCGTGGCCTCCTCCAACGCGGCGCCGGCCTCGTCGTAGCGACCGCCGGCCGCGTGGGTGAAGGCCAGCGGGGCCAGCAGCATGCCGCGCAGCCGCGCGTCGCCCTCCGGGCCGATGAGGTCGAGCGCGTGCGCCAGCCACAGCCCTGCGCTGGCGGGCGCGAAGTCCAGCTGGTCCATGCCTGCCTGGGCGAGCGCGTAGATCGTGGCCTCGTCGTGGCGGCCGCTGCGGACGAGGTGCGGCGCCCGGGCCGGTGCCGCGGCGCCTGCTGCGGCCAGCGCGTCGGCCAGCGCGCCGTGGGCCTGCCGGCGGGTCGGGTCCGGGATGCGCTCCAGCACCGCAGCGTGCACCAGCGGGTGGCGGAAGCGCCAGGTCTGCGGGCGGTGGTCGCGGCGGATCAGGTCGGCGGCGACCAGCTCGTCGAGCAGCTCGATGGTGGCCGTGCCCCGGGCGGCGGCCAGGGCTTGGTCGACGGTGAACGGGTCGCCGGCGATGGCCGCGCCGTCGAGCAGCGCAGCGGCCGCGGGTGCCAGCCGGCTCAGCTCGGACTCCAGCGCCATCCGCACCGGCGCCGGCACCCCGCCGGAGTCGGGCTGCGCGGTCACGGGGCCTCGGCTGCGGATCAGCTGCTCCAGGTAGAACGGGTTGCCGCCGCTGGTCTGCACCAGGCCGGGGTCTGCGGCGGCGCCCAGCGCCGTGGTCAGCTCGTCCACCTCTGCCGCGCCGAGCGGGCCGAGTTCGACGGTATGCAGCCGGTCCTGCTCGGAGGCATGGGCCAGCACGCGGCGCAGCGCCGGCCCTTCGCTGCGCGGACGGACCGCCAACACGAGCAGCAGCGGGGCCTCGGGTGGCCGGCGGACCAGCGCCTCGAGCCCTTCGACGGTGGCGTCGTCGGCCCACTGGACGTCGTCGAGGCAGAGCACCAGCGGCGTGCGCCGCGCCAGGATGCCGAGGACCTCCGAGATCGCCCGGTGCGTGCCCGCGCGGTAGAGCGCCGACCCGCGAGCGCGTCCCGCCGGCGCCAGCTCCGGCACGACACGCGACAGCTCGGCCAGCGCGCCGGTCATCCGGTCCAGCCGGGCGGCGCCGATGTCCAGCAGCGGGTCGCGCAGCGCCTCGCCCAGCAGGGCGTAGGGCTCGCCGCGGCGCAGCTCGGCGCCGCGGGCCCGCAGGACCTGGCGGCCGGGGGCCCGTGTGGACAGCTCGCCGAGAAGCCGCGACTTGCCGATGCCCGCCTCGCCCCGGATCAGCAACACCGTGGCGCAGTTCGTGGCCCGTTCGAGCGCTGCGTCGACCGTCGCGAGCTCAGCCCGCCGTCCCACCAGCGGCACGGTGCCGTGCGCCATCACCGGGGCGAGATGGTACGCGCTTCGGTGTTTTCCCGGATACCGGTTGAGCGGCCTGCGGGTCAGCGTCCGGCACATGTACGCCCGTGTGACGCTCGGCGCGCTCTGCGTGCTGGTGCTGCTGCCTGCGTCGGCCCTGGGCTGGGGGACGCGGACGACGCTGAACATCAACGGCAACGCCGACGTCCGGTCCGGGCAGTCGATCGCCGTCGACCCCGCGGGCCGTCTCGTCACGTCGAACAACTCCGTCACGATCCAGCGGCTCACGACCACGGGCGCCGAGGCGGGCAGCTTCGACCTGCGTGACGGCAGCGGCGGTGACGTGCCGCGGAGCACCGCGCTGACGGTCCGGGCCAACGGCAGCACCTACCTGTCCTACTTCGTGCAGGACACCACGCGGTGGGGCATCCGCGTCTACAACGCCGCGGCGACGACGTTCACCACGCTCACCGAGACGCCGAACACGATCACCTTCGGCCAGATCGCGGTGAACGACCTCAACGGCGACGTCTACGTGCGCCGCAGCGACGCGGTCACCCGCTACGACGCGGCCGGCACGATCATCGGGCAACTCGTCAGCCCGGCCACCGACATCGCCGTCGAGCAGTTCACGGGCGACGTGCTCCTCGCGGTCGACGGCGACATCAAGCGCTACCGCGCCGACCTCACCGGCGAGGAGACCGCGGTGGCGCACGGTGCCGACGAGGCCTACCGCTGGGTCGCCAGCGGCCGGGCGGGCACGATCTGGACCGCGAGCGCCACGTGCCAGGTCGTCCAGCATGCCTCCGCAGGCACCGAGCTACGTCGCACCACCTGCGCCTCCGGTGACGTCCGCGACATCACGGCCGGGCCCGGCAACACCGCGTGGTTGGCCACCGAGCCGAACCTCCAGAACGCGATCCAGGTCGGCACCGACCTTCCGGTCGCGACGTTCACGACGAACCCCGACGGCCCCGTTCCCACGAACACGCCGATCACGTTCACGTCGACCGCGACCGACAGCGACGGCACGATCACCAACACCCGCTGGGACCTCAACGGCGACGACGACTACGACGACGCGACGGGCGCGTCGGTCACCCACACCTTCGCGACGGCCGGCGACCACAGCGTGCGGATGAAGGTCACCGACGACGAACTCGGTGTGAAGACCCGCACGGTGATCGTCCACGTCGATGACCAGGCGCCGACAGCGACCTTCGACATCAGCCCGAGCACCGTCACGACCGCCACGGCAGTGACGTTCACGTCGACCGCCACCGATCCCGAGAACGCGATCAGCTCTCGCGAGTGGGATCTCGACGGTGACGCCACGTACGAGTCGTCGGGCCCGATCGTCCAGCGGACCTTCGACACGGCGGGCACCTACCTGATCCGCCACCGCGTCGTCGACGGTTCCGGCCACGCCGTCGTCGTCACCCGGCAGCTGACCGTGAAGGCCGCATCCACACCCGGTGGGCTGTTCGGCGCGATGGACGTCTACGCGGGCAGCGGCGGGGCAGTGACGATCGCCGACGTCGACAACGACGGCTTCCGCGACGTGGTCTCGACGACATCCACGGGCGCGATCGTGCTCCGCCGCGGCAGCTCCAGCACGCTCGGCGGCGCGACGCAGGTCGGCACGATCCCGCCGCCGGCGACCATGGTGACCGCGTCCGACCTCGACGACGACGGCAACGTCGACCTCGTGGTCAGCTCGTCGGGTCTGAACGTCAACGGCAGGAGCGTGATCACGCGGCTGCTCGGCAACGGCGACGGCACCTTCGTGCCGACCTTCAACACCTACAACGCAGGCACGACGCTCGGCGTAGGAGCGCGTACGCGCTACCCGGCAACGCCGTACGTCGAGATCACGCTGACGAGCGCCGGGGTCCTGCTGCACAGGGTGCCGGGTGGGGCTGCGGTGCAGGAGCAGGCAGCGGCCGCCGCCGCGCCGGCTGCCCTCCGGGTCGCGCGGTTGGACGACAACGCGGGCGATGACCTCGTCATCAGCGACGCCGGGCCCGCGGGCGGGTCGGTCACAGTGCTGCGCGACGTCGCCACCGGCGGCAACCTCGTCTACCTGCCCGCTGAGCGTTACGCGCTGGGAGCCGGCGACGCCGAGCACGCCGGCGCCCTCGCCGTCGCCTGCGTGGACGACGACCCGGCGCCCGACCTCATCGTGTCGACCGGCTCGGCGTTGTCGGTGCTGCTCAACGACGGTGACGGGCGGTTCGGCTCTCCGATCCGGGTCACCGCGCCGGCTGCGGTGGCCGCCCTCGCCGCCGGCGACCTCGGAGGTGACGGTCGCCTCGACCTGCTCGCCGCCGGCGGCCCGGCACCGCTGCTGCGCGCGCTGATCGGCGGCGGTGGCGATCCCCTGTTCTCCCCACTGGCGCCCTTCGGGCCGTCAGGGGCCACCGTCCGGGATCTCGCCCTCGGGGACCTCGACGACAACGGTGGGCTCGACGTCGTCTTCAGCCGGGGCGACGCCGACGGGTTGTTCGTCCTGCGCAACGGCGCCGCGACCGACGGGACGCCCCGGGCCGGCGGCTGCCCTCGTGCCTCGGGCGAACCCGCGCCGGACCTCGGCGTCACCGTCGCCGTCGCCCATCCCCACCCGCCGATCGTCGAGGGCGACACGACCCAGGTGAAGGTGACGCTGGAGCACGTGCAGCGCGCCCGCGTGGTGCTCAACGTCGACATCAACGACTCCCGGGTCATCCCGTCGCGCCACACGTTGACGTTCGCACCGGGCGAGACCGAGAAGACGGTCGACGTGACCATCGGGCAGGACGCGCTGTGGGAGGGCGAGGTCGACATCCCGGTCACGCTCACCGACGCGTTCGGCGAACCTGTTCGAGCCGCCTATCTGGCGGACGTGTCCGACATCAACGTGCGCGACGACGAGCCGACGCCGACGATCACGGCCACGGCGGCGCGGACCCCCGAGGGCTCCGCAGGCGCGCCGGTGATGACCGTCGTGGTGCGGGCGAGCATCCCCGTCCGGGACCCGCTGCAGATGGAGTGGCGGCGCACCGGCGGCACGGCAACCTTCGGCACCGGAGGCGACGCCCGGTATCCCGCGGACGTCCGCGACAACGGCTCCGGTCTGCCGTACGTCCCGTTCACCCTGCCCGCGCTCGGCTCGCGCACCGAGTTCACCGTCCCGATCGACCCCGACCTGGATGTCGAGCCCGACGAGACGTTGGTGTTGTCGGTGTTCCGCCCCGGCGGCACGACCACGGTCACCGGCGTGATCGCCGACGACGATGCGGGCGCTCCCCCGGGGCCGGGTCTCTCGCTCGGCGACGTCACCGTGGGCGAGGGGGAGATCGGGCGCATCCCGGTCACGCTGGACGCGATCTCGCCACGCGACGTCCGGCTCTCCGTGCAACTCGTCGACGGCGGGGCAACCGGCACCGACGACTACTTCCCGATCGACTCGACCGGCCTGCTGATCCCGGCAGGTTCCCGATCGGGCACCCTGACCGTCTACACGCGCGAGGACACCGCGCCCGAGCCGACGGAGACGCTGACGCTGAAGGTCGTCAAGCTCGGCGGGGCCACGGCCACCGGCGACACGGCGACGGTCACCATCATCGACGACGACGCGCCTCCGCCGGCCACGCCGATCGCCGGCAGCCGCCTTGAGGTGGTGTTCCTTCCCGGCATCGACATCGCCGGCACCGGCGCCGGTGCCCGTGCGACGTGCGACCCGGGCACCTGGGAGCCCGCGCCGGCGTCGTTCGCCTATGAGTGGCTGCGCGGCGGCGTGCCCATCCCCGGAGCGACCAGGCAGGCCTACACCTTGGTCGCGGCCGACTTCGAGGCGTCGCTGGTCTGCCGCGTCACCGCGACTTCAGCGTCCGGAGCCAAGGCGGTCGCAAGCTCCCGCAGCGTCGACCCGCCCAGCGGCAGGTTCAAGGGGGTCGGCCCAGGCTCGATCGAGTTCGGCGACACGGTGCTCGGCTTCGGCAGCGCGCTGTCGCTCGCGCTCACGCCATCCGCCGGCCCGGTGCCGTACTACCCGCTGGACGTGTCCTGCGCGCTGACGGTGGGCACGTGCGTCGGCACGGTCAGGGTCGTCCCGAGGACGACCAGGCGCGCAGCGCGCGCGGCCAAGGTCACCACCTACGCGGGCGCCACCTACTCCGTCGGCGCGGGCGCCAGGAAGCGGATCAAGCTGAAGCTCACGCCGGCGGGCCGCAAGCTGAAGAAGGCCGTCCGCGCCACCCTCGTCCACACCACCGTGGTGAACGGCAGGACCACCAGCAAACGGACCACAATCACCCTCAAGCCCAGGAGGAAGCGCTGATGCAGCGTCTCATCGCCACGGTGCGCGGCCAGTGGATGGGCGCGTTGGCCCTGTTCATCAGCCTCGGTGGCACCGCCTACGCGGTCGCCACCGTCACCAGTGCCGACATCGTCGACGGCACGATCTCCAAGGTCGACTTCGGCGCGCGCGTCGTCGGACCGAACGCGCTGGCGAACGTCCCCAACCTCCAGTTGTGGGGCCGGGGCGCCAACCAGCCGTGGTACTGCGGCGAGTTCAACGACCAGCACTTCGCCCACGACGCCGGCGACTGGGGTGTCGCGCTGACCGCGACGCGCAGCCGCATCCCGATCCCGCGGTCAGGCCTGTACCTCATCACGGGCCACATGGTCTGGCCCCGAGTGGTTGCCCCTGCCGGGTCCGGCGGTTGTCCCGGTCAGGCCAACGGCGGATCCGGCAGCCGGGGTTCGACACGGGCCGACCTCGATCCGCGCATCCGCATCACCGTCTACGACGCGGACGGCACGACGCGCACGGTCGCCTCCGACGAACTCGACGACGGCTGGGACCTCGAGCCCGACCTCTACCGTGGCTGGCGTCTGAACGTCTCCGCCGTCGACCGCCTGCAGCCCGGCGACCGCGTCGCGCTGAAGTGCGCCAGCAACATCGGGTGCGGCAGCGAGGAGGACTCCCCCCGCATGACGCTCACCTGGCTGGGCAACTGAACACCGAAGGGGCGCTCGTGCGAGCGCCCCTTCGGCACAGCGGCTGATGCTCCCGCGAGGAGAGCGGTCGGCTCAGGTCTGCTGGTACAGCGGGCCGTCGCCACCCTCGGGGGTGGTCAGGCGGCCGCCCTTGGCGGTGATGGCACCGCACTGCACGCAGTTGGTGTAGTTGACCACCACGTCGACCGGGCCCGTCTCGGGCGCGTCGTCGGGGATCTCGTACACGCCGGCCGGGCACATCCACTTCCACGTCTCGGCGACCTCGCGCGGGACGTGCTTCTGCACGCGGATGTGGTTCGGCGCGTCGTCACGGGTCGCGTTGCCCGTGATGTAGACCGACGACAGCTTGTCGAAGGTGTACTTGTTGTCCGGCTTCGGGTACTTCGCGTTCGTCTTGCCGATGAACATCGGCTTCTGGTCCTGCTTGTGCCAGGGCAGGCGGACCGGCAGCTTGCCCTTGGTGGCGATGAAGAAGTTCACCAGCGGGCCACCGATGAAGAAGCCCTTGCTGAAGGGCTGGCGCGTGTTGCGCACCTCCCACAGCTCCTTGCCGGTGACCGACTCCTCGATCTTCTCCTCGTAGGAGGAGAAGTCGTTGGAGCCCTTCTTCAGACCCTCGTAGATCGCCTCGGCGGCGAGGATGCCCGAGTTGATGCAGTGGTGCACGCCCTTGAGCGAGACCGTGTCGACCATGCCACCGGCGTCGCCGACGAGCACGGCGCCCGGCATGGAGAGCTTGGGCATCGACCAGTAGCCGCCGCCCGGGAGCGCCTTGGCACCCCAGCCGACGCGCTCGCCGCCCTCGAGGATCTCCTTGACCAGCGGGTGCATCTTGAACGTCTGCAGCAGGTCGTGGGCCGACGTGGTGGCGTCGGCGTAGTCGAGGTCGATGACGAAGCCGATGGAGACCAGGTCGTCGCCGGTCTTCTCGTCCTTCATCGGGTAGATCCACGTACCGCCGACCTGGCCGTACTTGGCCGAGGTGGAGACCGGCCACGGGCCGATCGTGTGGATCAGGCGGTCCAGCGGTTTGGCGACCTTCCAGATCTCCTTGACGCCGAGCTCCCAGGTCTGGGGCTCACGGCCCTCGCCCAGGCCGAACTCACGGATGGCGGGACCGGTCAGGTGGCCCCAGTTGCCCTCCGCCAGGACCGTCGCCTTGGCGACGATGTCGGTGCCGGGCTCGAAGTTGCCGAGCTCCTCGCCGTCCTTGCCGCGGCCCTTGTCGCCGGAGCGGACGCCCTTGACCTGGCCGTCCTCGACCAGCAGCTGGGTCGCTGCCGTCTCGGTGAGGATGTACGCACCGGCCTCCTCGGCCATGCGCTGCTGGTAGCGCCCGAGCGCGGCGACGGAGATGACCTCGTTGCCGTGGTTCTTGAACGGCGGCGGGGTCGGGATGCGCAGCGAGCGCTTGGCGGTGGGCGTCATGTAGACCGCCTCCTTGGTGACCTCGCCGAAGGCGAAGCCCTCCTTGCGCCAGTCCTCCCGGGTCATGTCCGGGAACAGCTGCTGCAGCGGACCCGGGCGGACCACGGCGCCCGAGAGCGCGTGCCCGCCGCAGGCCTTGGCCTTCTCGATGACAGCGACCGGCACCTCGCCCAGGCGCTCCATCGTCTCCGGATCGTCGGCGAGCAGCTGCAGCAGGCGGTTGGCGCAGGCCAGGCCCGCGGTACCGCCGCCGACGATCGCGACGCCGACCTCGATGACCTCGTCCTCGGGGTCGACGGTGCGCTTGATGAACTCGCCCTGGGGGTCGACCGGCGGCGGGTATGCCGCCGGCGCGACCTTGGTGGTGCCGGCCATGTCTTCTTAGCCCTTCTTCGCCTTGATGGCCTCGGTCAGCTTCGGGACGATCTTGTTCAGATCGCCGACGATGCCGAGGTCGGAGAACTCGAAGATCGGCGCGTTCGCGTCCTTGTTGATCGCGACGATGTTCTCCGAGGACTGCATGCCGACCTTGTGCTGGATCGCGCCGGAGATGCCCGCCGCGAGGTACAGCTTCGGGGCGACCGTCTTGCCGGTCTGACCGATCTGGGCGGCGTAGGGGTACCAGCCGGCGTCGACGACCGCGCGGGTCGCGGCGACGGCGGAGTTGCCACCGAACGCAGCGGCGAGGTCCTCACACAGCTTGAAGCCCTCGGCGGCACCGAGGCCACGGCCACCGGCGACGAGGACGTCCGCGCCCTCGATGTCGATGTCGGCACCACGCTGCTCACCGCGGGTGACCACGGTGGTCTGCGCGACCGACGGGGACAGCTCGAAGTCGACCGTCTCGACCGGGGCATCGCCCGCGCCGCTGTTGTTCGCCTCGAAGGCGTTCAGGCGGCCGATGATGATGCCGACGTCCGAGCGGAACTTGATGTCCGAGATCGACGTGTCGCCGAGGATCGGGCGCTCGGCGACGAGCTCGCCACCCTCGACGTTGACCTTCGTGACCTCCATGGCCACGCCGGCGCCCAGGCGCGCGGCCAGGCCGGCACCGATCTCGAAGCCGAGCAGGCCGCCGCCGAAGAGGACGTACTTGTAGCCGCCGCCACCGATGACGGCCGCAGCCGCGTCGATGACCGGCTGAGCCAGGCCGTCCGGGCCCTCAGCGGTGTAGACCTTCTTGGCGCCGTAGTTGCCCAGCGAGCCCGCCAGGCCGGCGTCCACGCCCTGACCGACCAGGATCGCGTGGGCCTCGCCACCGATCTGCTCGGCCAGCTTGGCGGCCTCGCTCACGGCACCGAGGGAGTTCTTGTTGATGGCGCCCTCGTAGTGGAGCGCGTAGACCAGGATGTTGCTCATTGCGTTTCTCCCTGTCCTTAGATGAGCTTCCGCTCGTCGAGCCAGGCGACGATCTTCTCGACCGTCTCGGCGGTGTCCTCGTCCTCGATGATGGTGCCTGCGGCCTTGGCCGGCGGCGCCTTCGCGGCGGTCCACTGGGCGGCGGAGTTGTCCGCGCCGACCTTGGACGTGTCGATGTCGACGTCCGCGGCGGTGACCGTGTCGAGGGGCTTCTTCTTGGCGCCCATGATCGCCTTCAGCGACGGGTAGCGCGGCTCGTTGATCGCGTCGCCGACCGAGATGACGGCGGGCAGCGTGATCTCGATGGTGTCGTAGCCGTACTCGGCCTGACGCTCGGCGCGGAGCTTGTCGCCCTCGACCTTCAGGTCGATGACCTGGGTCAGGGACGGCGCACCGAGGTGCTCGGCGACGACCGCGCCGATGGTGTAGCACTCGCCATCGGCCGATTGCTGGCCGAGGAGGACGAGGTCGGGGCTCTCGCGCTTCAGCGTCTGGGCCAGGGCGTAGCCCGTGGCCGCGACGTCGGAGCCGGCGACGGCGGCGTCGCTCAGGTGCACCGAGCGATCGGCACCGAGCGACACGGCCTTGTGCAGGGCGCGGACGGCAGAGTCCGGGCCCATCGTGATGGCCACGATCTCGGAGACGTCGATGCCGCCCTCCTTGATCTGCATGGCCGCCTCGATGGCGTGCGTGTCGTACGGGTTCAGGTTCTTCTCACCGGAACGGTCCATGCGGCCGTTGGCGTCCAGACGCTTCTGGACCGCCGCATCCGGAACCTCTTTGACGAGGACAGCGATCTTCACTTTCAGGCCTCCTGTGGCAAACGAACGTTCGGAGTTATACCGGGCGTGTTGACTGATGAGTCAATCGGGCACGTTCGGAGACGACTCGTACCCGGCCGGGACGAGTCGGTTACTGACGCGTTACGGCGCCCGTGATGAAATCGATGATGTCCTGCGTGGGCGCGCCGGGGGTGAACACCTCCGCCACGCCGAGCGACTTCAGCTCGGGGATGTCGTCGGCGGGAATGGTCCCGCCGACGGTGACCAGCACGTCGTCGATGCCCTGCTCCTTGAGCAGCTCGACGATCCGGGGCACGAGCGTCATGTGCGCCCCGGAGAGGATGCTCAACCCAACGGCGTCGGCGTCCTCCTGGATGACCGTCTCCACGATCTGCTCGGGCGTCTGGTGCAGGCCCGTGTAGATCACCTCCATGCCGGCGTCCCTGAGGGCGCGAGCGATGATCTTGGCGCCGCGGTCATGCCCGTCCAAACCGGGCTTGGCGACGACGACGCGGATCTTCTTGGAAGCGGTAGCAGCGGCCATGGCGGCGGCGAACAATAGTCACCGCGCGCTGACGGCGCGGCGCGGAGGCGCGCGCGCGTGTATAGACGTCCCGGCTCAGGAATTTCGGCGGTCCGGCCGATCGCAGGAGGAAGGTCTGACCCGTTGGCCGGTTGACCCCAGGCGACTTTGCCGCAAGTCTTTGTCCTGACCGGCGTTGAGAGGCGCGAGGTAGGACAACGGAGTGTCAGGGAGGTAGGCGTGCTTGGAGCACTTGCGTGCTCTTTGATCGCGCTGTTGTTCGCCGGCGGCGACAACGGCCCGAAATACATGGAGACCGTCGTCCAGGACGATGCGCAGTTCCTGCATCGTCCCGCCGACAAGGTCCGCGACAGCATGGACCGCCTCTCGGCGCTCGGGGTGGATCGGGTGCGCATCACGGCCTCCTGGGCGACCTTGGCCCCGGAGCCCAAGTCCAAGCGGATCCCGGGCGCGCCGTTCGACGCGTCGGACTCCAAGACCTACCCCAAGGACGCCTTCAAGACCCTCGACACGGCGGTCAAGGCCGCTGACGCCAAGGGCCTGAAGGTCATGATCGACCTCGCGTTCTGGGCTCCGCGCTGGGCGGTCGGACGTCCGGCGGCGAACAAGAACCGCGAGCGTTATTGGGTCGACGCCCCCGCCTTCGGCGACTTCGCCACCGCGGTCGCCCGGCGCTACTCCGGCGCCTTCAAGGACCCGAGTGGCGACAAGGCCCTGCCGGCCGTCCGCACCTACACGACGTGGAACGAGCCCAACCACCCGTCGTTCCTGGCGCCGCAGTGGATCCGGACCTCCGACGGCGGCTGGCGCCCGGAGTCCCCGCACATCTACCGCGCCCTGCACAACTCCGCCTACAACGCGATCAAGAAGGTCTCCCCGCTGGACCAGGTCCTGATCGGGGGCACCGCATCCTCGGGCTCCCAGGTGCCCGGCAAGGGTGGCGTCCCGCCGCTGTCGTTCCTGCGCGCGCTGGCCTGCGTCGACGACAAGCTGCAGCCGCTGAAGGTGCCCGAGTGCGACGGCTTCCAGCCGCTGAAGGCCGACGGCTACGCCCACCATCCCTACTCCCGCTACGTCACGCCGGGCACCTCGGACGCGTTCAGCGACGACGCGCCGATCGCCGACCTCTCGCGGCTGGGCGGCCTGCTCGACCAGCTGCACCGCCTGCACCGCATCGACTCGCGGCTGGAGATCTACAACACCGAGTACGGCTACGAGTCCAACCAGGACGATCCGTTCCAGCCGTTCTCGCGCGACCAGCAGGCCCGCTTCATCGGCTGGTCGACCTTTCTGGCCTGGAAGGACCCCGACACGCGGATGTTCGCCCAGTTCCTGCTGCGCGACATCGACCCGCGCGAGTCCGGCAAGAAGAAGGGCACGCGCTCCTTCTACCGCGACTGGCAGACCGGGCTCTACGACGCCAAGGGCGATCCGAAGCCCGCGCTGCAGGCCTTCAAGCTGCCGTTCTGGGCCCAGGCCCTGGGCACCGGCGACCAGAAGTCGGTAATGCTCTTCGGCGAGGTCCGCCCCGGCAAGGGACAGCGGACGGTGAAGGTCGAGCGCCAGGATCCGGCCAACGGCGCCTGGGCCGTCATCGACACCTACGGCCCCACCTGCGCGCAGGACCCGGGGACGTTCACGACGGACAAGGCCGGCTTCTTCCTGCGGTCCGCGCCGAACTACGGCCCCGCCAACTACCGCTTCGCCTGGCGTCACGATGACGGGTCCTGGGAGTACTCGATCGCTGTTCCGACGGCGGCCGACGGGTCACTTCCGCCACCCGTCTGACAGACGAAGATCACCCGCGGGCCCACCCCGCTGGGGACGGCGCCACCCGACGACGTGTCGAGTTTGTGGCCACCCTGTTTCCTACCTGTTGTCCGTGGTTTCAGAGTTGGCGCATCGGCAATGTCCTGAGGTATGACGAGGAGAGCCCGACTGACCCCGCTCGACGCCTCGTTCCTGCGCGTCGAGACGCCGAGTGCCCACATGCACGTCGCGTGGAAGGGGGTGTTCACCCCCCGCCCCGACGGCACGGACATCAGCATCGAGGAACTGCGCCGGGCCATCGCCGGGAGGCTGCGCCACGCCGAGCGCTTCCGTCAGCGACTGGCCTTCCCGCCGGCCGGACTCGGTGAGGCCGTCTGGGTCGACGACTGCGACTTCGCCATCGATCGCCACGTCGTCGCGATGTCCGGCCCCGGCGAAACGCTGCCGCGTGCGCGCTTCGACTCGCTGGTCGACCTGTTCCTCTCGCGGCCGCTGCCACGCGATCGTGCGTTGTGGCGCATCGAGCTCGCTCCGCGCCTCGAAGGTGGCGGCGTCGGCCTGGCGATGAAGGTCCACCACGCGATGGTCGACGGCAAGTCGGCGGTGGAGCTTGCCCTGCTGCTCCTGGACCTCTCCCCCGACGCGGCGCTGCAGCCGCAGGACGACTGGGAGCCGGCCCCGGCGCCGTCGTCGCGGCAGCTCGCGGTCGAGGCGCTGGCCGACGCGGGCGGTGACTCCCTGCGGATGATGCGCATGGGGGCGCGCCTGGCGATGTCGCCCTCCCGGAGCGTCCGGATCGCCGACACGCTGCGCCGCACCGCGCTGTCGGTCGGCGAAGACGTCCTGAAGCCCGCGCCGTCGTCCTACATGAACGCGGACATCGGCCCGCGCCGGACGCTGGTGAGCCACGCGACGCCGATCCCCAGGCTGCTCGAGGCCAAGCGCGCCGTTCCGGGCGCGACGCTCAACGACGCGGCGCTGGCCGTGGTCGCCGGAGGGATGCGCTCGCTGGCGATGGCCGCGGGGAAGGCGCCGACGCCGCTGAAGGTCATGGTCCCCGTCTCGACCCGCACGAGCGAGCAGACCGCCGACGTCGGCAACAAGATCGCGTTCGTGTTCGTCGAGCTGCCGGTCGACCGGCTGCGCCCGCTGGACCGGCTGGTCTCGATCCAGCGCCAGACCGCGCGCTTCAAGGCCGAGCAGCGGGCGTCCGGTGGCGAGGCGCTGCTGAACGCGCTGGGCGTCCTGCCCGAGCCGCTCAAGGACCGCGCGGCCAAGCTCGCCGCGCACCCGCGGATGTACAACCTCACGGTCTCCAACGTGCCCGGGCCCCGCATCCCCGTCTACCTGCTGGGGTGTGAGCTCCAGCAGGCCGCGCCGGTGATCCCGCTGCCGGAGAAGCACGCGCTGGCGATCGGCATCTTCAGCTACCGCGACGAGCTCACCTTCGCCGCCTACGCCGACCCGACCGCCCTGCCGGAGGTCCGCACCCTGCCGGACGCGCTGGACGCCGCGGTCGCCGAGCTGCACACCGCCGCGACCACCACCTCCCGCGGCCACCTCCGCGTCGCCTGACGCGCACGTCACCGCTTGGCGCAACCCCTGAGGACGCGCTTGCCGAGGGGGTTGCCGGCGGTGAACCTGCGGCCCTTGAGGCGGAAGCTCGCCGTGCCACGCAGCCTGGCGGCGATGCCCTGCGTCGCGCCGACCAGGGGCAGGCGGGCCTTCCAGCCGCCCGGCGCCGGGGCCAGCGAGGTCGACAACGGCGTGAGCCGGCAGCGGGTCAGCCGGGGCGAGAGGACGGCGGTGACGCGGGCCAGGGCCTGAGCCGAGGTCAGGCCTCCGCTCCTGAAGCCCTTGCCGATGGGTACCGGCCGGGCCACCGTCGTCGCCGTGGAGCGCGTCTCCTGGCCGGCGCTGACCAGCTGGGTGACGCCGTTGTTGGCCGTCACCGCAACGCTCGACTCGGTCACCTTCACCGTCGTCGCGTTGCCGTCGTAGCCGACGGAGAACTTCGTGCCCCGGATGCTGGCGGTGCTGGTCGGGGTCTTGATCTGGAAGTCCGCGGCCGAGCCCGCGGACTTGATGACCTCCCCGGCCACCTCACCCAGGCGGAGGTGGACCCGGGCCTTGACGCCCTGCGGACCGGCGCTGATGTCGCCCAGCTCGACGAGCGACATCGGGGCGATCGCGAGCCGGCTGCCGTCGGGGAAGGTGATGACGACGCCGGCCTTGAAGCCGGTGTGGATGCGGTCGCCCTTCTTCAGCTTCATGCCGTTGGCGCCGGGCGTCCACGCGCCTTGGTCGAGCTGGAGCTCGACCTTGCGTGAGACCCCGCTGACCGTGGCCGAGTCGCCGGTGGGGCAGCTCTGGCGGAAGCCCCGCGCACCGCACGTGGGTGGCGGCGGGGTCGTCGTCGGCGTCGGGGTGGG
>CAYUDT010000022.1:0-54985 GCA_964443695.1 uncultured Conexibacter sp.
AGCGTGTCGAGCGGCGGCAGCGCCTTGGCCGGGTCGATCTCCTCGTACTGGTTGCCGTCCGGGGCGTAGGTGTTCAGCGCGCTCCAGAAGTCCGTGGAGGCGACGTTGAACGCCCGCTGCTTGGGGGCGGCGCCGCCACCGGTGTCCCCCGTCACCGCGGCGGGGCCGGAGGAGAACTCCACCTTGAGGTGGGCGACCGGCACGCCCGGGGTGGAGACGACGACGCGCCACTTCACCGGGGCGGCCTGCGGGGAGTTGACCGTCGCGACCATGCCGCCCTGGATGTAGGCCGGGGACTGGTTGAAGTCCTGGGCGACGTCGACCCAGCCCCCGTCGTCCTTGACGCCCGGGTGCTTGTCGCAACCGTTGCACTGCACCTTCAGCGTGGCCAGCGCGGCCGTCGGCGCGTTGCCCTGGGCGTTGACGTGGGTGATCGTGATGCGCATGCCGCCGTTGTACGTGGACGCGTCCTGCTTGACCGGGAATTCGGCGACGAGCTGGTCGGGCGTGCCGGTGAGGTCCATGTCGATGTCCGCCTGCGGCTTGGTGCCCGGCGGGAAGGCCGGCAGCGGCTTCTCGGCACCGGCGACCCGCGAGTTGGCGACGTAGCCCTTGCGGCCCTTGGCCGGGAACGGGAACTTGCGACCGCCCAGCAGCTCGGCGAGGTGCGCGTAGATCAGGCCGGCGTTGCCGTCGACGTGCAGCTGCTCGATCTGATCGGAGAAGACGATGTCCGGCACCAGGTGTGAGAAGGACATCTCGTTGTCGACGCCGTCGGCGTTCAGGCCGATCGTCGAGTCGAAGAAGTCGCCGATGGCGCCGGTGACCGTGTACTGGATGGTGTCGTAGACGGTGCCGTAGGTCTGGCCGGGCACCTGGGCGCAGACCTGCGCCGCGACGGCGTCCTGGCAGCCGACGGCCTGGTCGCCCTGCGTGATCAGCGGCGACCACGACAGCACGTCGGACTGGACCTTGTTGATGGTCTTGGCCGCCTGCAGCAGGCGGGCGTTCTTGGCGAAGTCGTGGCTGCCGTGCGGCAGCAGCGTGTAGGAGAACGAGTCCGCGGAGATCTGGCCGTGGAGGTCGTCGCCGCCGCTGAACGGGCCGCCCTTCCTGGCGATCTCGCGGTAGACGCTGGTCAGCGCGCGGGACTCCGGCT
This sequence comes from uncultured Conexibacter sp., assembly GCA_964443695.1. GTDB lineage: Bacteria > Actinomycetota > Thermoleophilia > Solirubrobacterales > Solirubrobacteraceae > Paraconexibacter. The sequence continues at coordinate 1,160 of CAYUDT010000022.1, forward strand.
CCGACAGCGAGGAGTACTGGCGGAAGGAGTAGCCGATGTCCTCGAAGTCGCGGTTGAGGTCGACGCCGTTGCCGTTGTAGCGCTGGAAGTTGATGCCGCCGTCGGCGACCGAACCGCGCGCCCAGCCGTCGGGGTTGGGGAACGTGAAGTAGACGATGGCCTTCTTGAGGACGTCGCCGAACGTCGGTTCACCGACGCCGAGGTTCTTCGTGGTGAGGATCGGCTGCTCGGTGCGCGGCTTGCCGTCGACGGTGGTCGTCGCAGCGGTGATGAGGTCCTCCATCGCGCGGACGCCGCCCTCGACGCCGGCGCGCTCGATGCCGTGGATGGACAGCGACAGCGCGTAGCGGACCTTGTCCTTGTCGGGCACGTTCTCGTCGGTGACCCGCACGATGTAGAGCTGGTGCTTGGCGCGGCCCAGCGTCGACGTCGGGGTGCCGGCGGACATGTAGGACGGGTCCGGCGTGAACTCCGGCTCACGGTTGTTGCCGGGGAACTTGCCCGTGGAGAGCGGCAGGACCTCCATGTAGCGCTGCCACTCCGACTTGCTGTTCAGGTAGGTCAGGGCCTGCTCGAGCTCACCGAAGCCGAGGAAGGTCGTGGCGGGCACCATCCCCTGGGCCTTCGGGGAGCAGGGCCCGACGCCCGCGTTGGCGCAGACGCCGCCCTGCGGGTCAGGGATCACGCGGCCGTAGGCGCTGTAGAGCGCATCGCTGGTGGCAACCGGGCCGGCGTGGGCCGCGGCCGGGGCCAGCAGGCTGGCGGCAAGGGACAGAAGGGTCAAGGACCGACGCATTTCAGCCCCAACGACGCCGAGGCCCGTGACTTGCGAGGATCGGCCGATGGAGGAGCTCAAGGACAAGGTCGCCCTGGTCACGGGTGGCGCAAGCGGGCTGGGGCGCGCCACCGCGATCGCCCTCGCGGAGGCGGGTGCGGAGGTCGTCGTCGTGGACGTGACCGAGGACGCCGGCCGCGAGGTGGCCGCGCAGATCGGTGGCCACTTCCTGAAGGTCGACGTGAGCGACCTCGACGAGAACCGCCGCATGGTGGCCGAGGCCGTCGAGCTGGCCGGCGGCGTGGACCTGGCCTACCTCAACGCGGGTGTGGTCTCCGGCTGTGGCGTCCTGGAGGACTTCGACGTCGACAAGTACCGCCGCGCGATGGGCGTCAACCTGGACGGCGTCGTCTTCGGGACCAACGCCGTCGTGCCCGAGCTGGAGCGCCGTGGCGGAGGTGCGATCGTCGCGACCGCCTCGCTGGCCGGACTGATGGGCATGGCGATGGACCCGATCTACACCGCCAACAAGCACGCGGTCGTGGGCTTCGCACGGGCGATGGGCGTCGCGCTGGAGGGCAGGGGCATCCGCTTCAACGCGATCTGCCCCGGCTTCGCCGAGTCGGCGATCACGGCGCCGGTGCGCGAGCAGCTGCTGGAGGCCGGGTTCCCCATGATCCCCGCCGAGCACGTCGCGGGCGGCGTCCTGTCGCTGTTCACCAACGACGTCACCGGTGAGGCCTGGTTCGTGCAGGCCGGCCGCGAGCCCGCCGCGTTCCGCTTCAGCGGCATCCCCGGGCCCCGGGTGGCTCCTCAGGCGTGACCTCCGTCGACGTCCAGCACATGACCGACCCGGCCTGCCCGTTCGCGTTCAGCAACGAGCCGGTCCGCTGGCAGCTGAAGTGGTGCTTCGGCGAGCAGCTGCGCTGGCGCCACACGATGATCGTCCTCACCCGCGAGGAGGGCGAGCCGCAGAAGCTCGCCGAGGGCGCGCCGGGGCTGCAGCGCACCTACGGCATGCCGATCGACCCGCGGCCCTACCCGCGCACCGCGTCGTGCGAGGACGCCTGCCGGGCCGTGATCGCCGCGCGGTTGCGGGCACCGGAGCACGAGGAGCCGCTGCTGCGGGCGCTGCGCGTGCGCGTCATGGACCGCGGCCTGATCGACGACCCGGCGCTGCTGGCGGCCGCCGCGGCGGACGTCGGCTGGACGCTGCCCCCGCTGGACGCCGAGGACATCACCACCGCGCTGGAGGAGGACGCGCGCCAGGCCCGGTCGCCGGTGCGGGCGGCCCGCGCGCAGGACCACCGCCTCGGCGGCCCGCCGCAGGAGCGGCGATACTCCGCGGGCAGCTACGTCTACGGCGACGGCGTCGCGGTGCCGGGGTGCAACACCTTCGAGGCGCACTCGATCACCCTGGCCAACCTCGACCCCACGCTTCGGCGGCGTCCCTGGTCGCAGGACGTGACCGAGGTCCTGGAGTGGGCGGGCACGCCGTTGGCGACCGTCGAGGTCGTCGCGCTGCTCGACGGGGACGAGCAGCAGGTCCGGGCGGCCCTGGCCCGCGAGGCCCGCGCCATCCCGACCGGCGCCGACGCCTACTGGACGCTCGACTGAGGACCCCGTGTGCACTGGTTGGGCAGGCAGCCCAATGAGTGCACACTCGGTCTTCTAGGCGCAGGTGCGGTAGCGGCGGACGGTGACCGCGCGGCGGCCGTCGCGGCGGGTGACCGTGATGCGGACGGCAAAGCGCCCCCGCGGCAGGCCCCGCAGCGACACCGGCGCCCGGCCGCTGCGGCGCAGCCGGGCCACCGTCCGGCCGCGCAGGCTGACGCTCGCCCGCCCGCCCCGGGGCACGCGCACGCTGATGGCCACCGTGCGGCGGCTCACGCATGCCCTGACCGTCTCCGTCCGCACGCCGGTCAGCGCCTCACCCCAGTCGCGGGCGCAGGGCCCGACCGCCGGCGTGGACGGCGACAGCGGACGCCCGGCCGCGCAGCGATCGGGGATGAGCGGCACGGTCAGCGCCGACGGGTGCGTCGCGTCGTGGACGACGGTCAGGGCGCCCGCGCCCAGGGTGCGGACGCTGTCCACCGTCGCGCTGTTGACCGGCAGGATGTCCAGCCGCAGCCGGTGGCCCTTCTGCCACACGTTGGACGTGGGGATCACGTCGAGCTCGTACTCGGTGATCTGGGCGGGCGTCAGCGGCTCGTGCCGCGCGTACGTCAGCCACGGCCGCACGATCGCACCGCCACCCCACACCGAGCGCCGCCGGTCCACCGCGCGCAGCGACGCCCGCAGGTAGCCGTCGGTGATCCACTCGCTGGTGCCCGACGGGTGGACGTCGGTGATGCGCACGCCCCAGTCGAGGTCCGCCGCCGTGGCCGACGCGAACAGCCGCAGCCCGATCGGCCCCGACAGCTCGACGTCGCGCTTGAACGCGGGTGTCGTGTAGGTCAGGCCGGAGCCCTCGTCGTCGCGCAGGTCGGTCGGTTGCACGCTGCCCAGGAGGTAGATGTCCGAGCGGGTGTCGGTGCGGACGCCGGAGACCAGCAGCGCCGTGTCCGAGCCGGTGCCCGGCGCGGTGTCCAGCGTGCCGCCGGCGCCGAGCTTCAGCGTCGTCCAGCGCGTCTGCGGCAACGGCCAGCCGGCCTCGGGGCGCACCAGCAGCCGCGCCTGCCGGAAGGCCGGGAAGCCGCCGGTGTTGGTCACCAGGGTCACCCGCGGATCCCGCTCGGCACCGTTGTCCACGCCGAAGCCGTAGTGCTCCAGGAAGCGGTCGACGGGCGTCCTGGCGATGGGCACCCAGCGGTCGCCCGCGGCGGGGACGGCGGTGTCGCGCGCGAGGTGGCCCATCCCGAAGTTGAAGCGGACGTTCGGCAGCTCCTGCAGCACGTCGAAGGGCCCGACGATGTCGTAGAGGTCGGTGGTGACCATCACCGGCACCTTCACGTCCTTCAGCAGGTCCAGGGCGGAGCGCTGCCTCCACCAGGCGTCATAGGTGTCGGACACCTTGGTCTGCACCGCCGCGGACGCGATGGCCGCGAGCTGCTGCGGTGCTGGTGGGTTGGCGTTGGTGCCCAGCGCGTTGCGGGCGCGCAGGCCGGACGCATAGCCGGCCGACGTGCCGACGAGGTAGACGTCGGCCAGCGCGTTGTAGCCGCCGCCGCGCCGGACGCAGCGGTACATGTCCGGGCAGGACGTCAGCAGCAGCGCCGCCTTCACGCCCGGCTCGCGCAGGGCGTGGAAGCCCGCGAACCCGGTGCCGCTCTCCCCCACGACGATGACGTCCCCGTTGCCCTGCGTGCGCGCCCACGCCACCGCGGCCCGCACGTCCTCCTGCGTGCGCGGGCCCGTCATGTCGAACAGGCCCTCCGAGGAGCCCGTGCCGCGGTAGCTGACCTGCACCAGCGTGAAGCGGTCGCTGAGCTGCTCGGACACGTACATCGGCACGTAGTCGTCGGGCTGCACCTGCGGGCAGGCGTTGTTGTAGTCGGGCGGGTGGTCGGGCTGCCCGCCCCGCGCGTAGCTGTCCATCATGAACAGCACCGGCGCGGCCTCACCGCCCGCCTCGGCCTTGGCGACCCAGGCGTGCAGGCGCACCCCGTCGTCCATGGGCACGAGGGTCTCGGTGCAGGTCCGGGGGACGACGGCGTCGGCGGCGGGCGCGCCCAGAGCGAGCGCGACCGCGGCCGCCGCCACCGCGACGGTCAGGCGCGCCGGGCGGTGCACGGGTGCAGCACGCTGGTGCGCCGGATGGTCCTGCCGCTCGCGGTACGCGCGGTGATGCGGACGGTCACCGCCGACCTCCTGCTGCCGCTGAGGTCGACCTTCACGCGCGAGCGGCGGCCGGTCAGCGTCCGCGTCCTGCGGCCGCTGACCCGCAGCGTGACGCGGGTGGCGGTGGCGCCGAGGCGATAGGTGACCGAGCGCCGCGAGGTGCAGGCCCTGCGGGAGGACGTGAACGTCAGCGGCGTGGCCTTGGGGCAGCCTGCGCCGTCCGCCGCGTAGGTCCCGGTGACGCCGGCGTCGCGGGAGTGCCGGCCCACCGTGACCGCGATGCAGCCGGGCGTCGTCTGCCAGGACGCGGCGTCGACGTCCCAGTGCTGGATGTCGCGCGGCCTCAGGCGGAAGGTCACCCGCCGCGCGCTGCCGGGCGCCAGCGAGATGCGGGCGGCGCCGCGCAGCTGGCGGACCGGCTCGGGCACCTCGGCGTCGGGCAGGCCGAGGTAGAGCTGCGGGACGGCGATGCCCGCGCGGCTGCCGGTGTTCCTCACCACCACGCTGACCCGGCCCGACGGGTCGAGCTTGAGCCCCGACAGCGCGAAGGTCGTGTACGACAGGCCGAACCCGAACGGGAAGGCCGGCGTGGACCTCTGCTGGTCATACCAGCGGTAGCCGACGAAGACGCCCTCCTTGTACTTGACGGTCGGGAAGGGCAGGCCGGTACCGGGGTACTTCTCCTGGTCGCCGGCGGTGGGCAGCTGGGCCTCGCTGTCGGGGAACGTCGCAGGCAGGCGCCCGGAGGCGTCGACGTCGCCGAACAGCACGCGGGCGAGGGCCGGACCACCCTGCTGGCCGCCGTACCAGGCCTCCAGCAGCGCGGTGGCCTGACCGCGCCAGGGCGTCAGCGCCGGGCCGCCGGTCTGCAGGACGACGACGGTCTTCTTCGGTGCCGCGGCGGTGACGGCGGAGATCAGCGCGTCCTGGTCGCCGTGGACGTTGGGGCACTCCAGCGACAGGCACTGCCGGTCGGCGCCCTCGGAGTAGTAGTCGCCGGCGAAGACGATGGCGACGTCGGCCGCCCGGGCCGCGGCCACGGCGCTGGTGAGGTCCTTGCCGTCGTCGTAGACGACGCGGTCGTTGCCGAGGCGCTCGCGCAGGGCCCGCAGCGGGCTGGCGAACGCGAACGGCGAGACGTTGCCGGAGCCACCGCCGGTGACGAACAGGTCGGAGGTGACGCCGATGACGGCGACCTTCTTCAGCGTGCCGGCGTCCAGCGGCAGCAGGCCGCCGTCGTTCTTCAGCAACGTGATCGCCGACTCCTGGATGCGCTGGGCGGCGTCGGCGTCGCGCCGCTTGTCGATCTGGGCGTCGTCGTCCTTGTAGGCGTCGCGGTCGAAGAAGCCGTAGGCGAAGAGCGTGCGCAACTGGTTGCGGACATGGTCGTCCAGCGTCGCCGTGGAGGCCAGGCCGGTGGCCAGCGCGGTGCTCACCTCGGCCGGCTGGTAGGCCAGCGGCGGGAACGGCTCGAAGTCCAGCCCGTTGTTCAGCGACGCGACGACGTTGTGCGCCGCCGCGTAGTCGGCGATGACGTAGCCCTTGAAGCCCCACTCACGGCGCAGGATGTCGACGAGCAGATGCTCGTTCTCGCAGGCGTACTGGCCGTTGAGCTGGTTGTAGGAGCACATGATCGTCGCGCTGTCGGCGTCCTTGACGGCCGCCTCGAACTGCGGCAGGTAGACCTCGCGCAACGTGCGCTCGTCGACCTCGGAGTTCTGCAGCAGCCGGCTGCCGACCAGGCCGACGCCGAGCGGCAGGCCGGGCCGCCCGAGCTGCCCCGTCGGGTCGTAGCCCTCCTGGTTGTTGGCGGCGAAGTGCTTGACGTTGGCCATGACGCCGGTCGCCTGCGCGCCCTTGATCCACTGCACCGTGAGCTGGGTGACCAGCCACGGGTCCTCCCCGTAGGCCTCGAAGGTGCGCCCGTTGAGCGGGTTGCGCATGACGTTGACCGTCGGCGCGTAGACGACGTCGTTGCCCTTGAACTTCGCCTCCGTCGCGATGGTCTCGCCGGCCAGGTGCGCGAGGCTCGGGTCGAACGTCGCGGCCAGCGCCATCGGCGCGGGCATCGCGGTGGACCTGCCCTGCCGCGGGCCGACGGGCCCGTCGGAGTAGTAGACGGTGGGCAGGCCGACGCGGTCGACCCCGGTGCCCGTTCCGATGTGGGTGTGCTCGCCGCCTGCCACGCCGAGCGGGTTCTCCCCGCCGAGGAGGGAGATCTTCTCGTCGGTGGTCAGCGCGTTCAGCAGCAGCCCGGCGCGCTTGTCCGGGGACAGCTTGGTGTTGCACCATGGGTACTGGCCGCATCGCCCCGCGGCGGACGCCGACGTCGCTGCAACGAGCGCGACGAGCAGTCCGAGCGCGGGGCCTCTCCTCAAGACCCTGGACATCCTGTTTAGAATATACACGCGTATCTAATGTCCTCCGAGCCAACCGAGAACTGGGCCGAGCCGCTGCCGCGCGGGCGCCACAAGCTGCCGCCGGAAACCGTCCGCGACAGCCAGCGCGAGCGCCTGCTCCGCGCGATGCTCGAGGTCGTCGCCGAGTCCGGCTACGCCGCCGCGACCGTGTCGCAGGTCGCTGCTTCGGCACGCGTCTCCCCCAACCGCTTCTACGCCTTCTTCAGCGACAAGGCCGACTGCTTCCTGCAGCTCTGCGACGAGCAGGCCGACGAGCTCCTCGGGCTGCTGGCCGGCCTGGACCGCGGCGACCTCGACCGCACCGTCGACGAGGGCATGCGCATCTACCTGCAGTGGTGGCAGGAGCGCCCGGAGGTCTCACGCGCCTACCTCGTCGAGCTGCCCACCGTCGGCGAGCGCGCCGCCGAGCAGCGCGACGCCGTGATCGCGCGCTACACCGCGCTCTTCGCCGCACTCGGCGAGGCCAACCACACCGAGCTGGCGGTGCTGATGCGCGGCATCACCGACGTCGTCGCCGCCGAGGTCCGCCAGGGACGCCTCGACCAGCTGCCCGAGCTCCACGCCGAGCTCGCCGCGCTGCTCAAGCGCGTCCTCGCCGGCTGAAGGGCCGCCCCCGCGCCGGCGGCACGAGAGCCGGTTCGGACCGCGGGCGGTTCGGTTCCGGACGCGTAACGCACGGGCGGTCGATAGCGTCAGCCTGCTGTGAGCCACGTCGGCGTCAACGAGCTGTCCTACGCGCACCCGGGCGGCGACCTGCTGTTCAGCAACGTCTCGTTCCGGTTGAAGCCGGGCGAGCATGCGGGGCTGGTCGGGGCCAACGGCGTGGGCAAGTCGACGCTGCTGCGGATCCTGGCCGGGGAGCTGCAGCAGGAGGACGGCGAGATCGGGCTCGGCGGCGTCGTCGCGTACATGTCCCAGGACGTCGGCCAGGACGGCACGCAGACCGTGCGCGAGCTGTTGCTGAGCTGCGCGCCCGCGGGCCTGCGGGCGGCCGGCACGCGGCTCTTCGCAGCGGAGGCGGCGATGGCCGATCCGGAGGCGGACCCAGCCGCGGCGGGCATGGCGCTCGGTGAGGCCATCGGTGACTGGAGCGCCGCCGGCGGCTATGAGCTGGAGGGCCGCTGGGACGCGGTCTGCCGCTCGATCGTCGGCGCACCGCTGTCGGAGGTCGGCGACCGCGCCACGACCCAGGTGTCCGGCGGCGAGCGCAAGCGCCTGGTCCTCGAGCTGCTCTTCACCGGTGACGCCGACGTGCTGCTGCTCGACGAGCCCGACAACTTCCTGGACGTCCCGGCCAAGCTCGCCCTCGAGGAGCGGCTGGGCCGGACGCCCAAGACCGTCCTCCTGATCAGCCACGACCGCGAGCTGCTCAGCGGCGGCGTGCGCTCCATCGTCACCCTCGAGGGCAACGGCGCGTGGGTCCACGGCGGCACGTACGCCACCTACCCCGAGGCGCGTGAGCACCGGCAGAAGCTGCTCGGAGATGCCCTGCAGCGCTGGAAGGACGAGGAGAAGCGCCTGCGCGAGCTCGTCCGCCTGTTCAAGGAGCGCGCGAAGTACTCCCCGGTCTGGGCCAAGAAGGCCGACGCGATGGAGACCCGCCACAGGCGCTTCGTCGACGAGGGCCCGCCGCCGCCCCCGGTGACCGACACCCAGATCAAGGTCGGGCTGCGGGGCGGGGACTCGGCGCGCCGCGTCATCGACTTCCGCGCGCTGGCCGTCCACGGGCTGACCGAGCCCATCACCGACGAGATCCACTTCGGCGAGCGCGTCGGCCTGATCGGCCCCAACGGCTCCGGCAAGACGCACCTGATGCGGCTGCTCAACGGCGAGGACGTCCCCCACGACGGCGCGCTGGTGCTCGGCCCGCGCGTCTCCCCCGGCCTGTTCACGCAGCTGCAGTCCTCGGCGGACCTGGCCGGCCAGGTCGTCATCGACGTCGCCCAGAGACGCACGGGCAACTTCGAGAAGGCGATGGGCGCGCTGGCGCGCTACGGCCTGGCCGACGCCCACCGGCGCTCCACCGACACCCTCTCCGGAGGCCAGCGCGCGCGGCTGGAGATCCTCTGCCTGGAGCTCGACGGCCACAACCTCCTGCTGCTCGACGAGCCGACCGACAACCTCGACATCGACTCCAGCGAGGCGCTCGAGCAGGCGCTGACGTCCTTCGAGGGGACCGTCGTCGCGGTCTCCCACGACCGGGCGTTCCTGCGCGGGCTGGACCGCTTCCTGCTGCTGGACTACGACGGTTCGGTGACCGCGATCCCCGAGCCCGGGGCCGCAATCGCCCGTCTCATCGCGGGGACCGCCGCGCCCCGCTGAGCCGCGTTTGCATCCGGCCCGACCGGGGATGCAAAACACCATGACTGGTTCCAAGCGCCTCCTCGCCCGCAAGGGCGCCACAGCGGTGGCCCGGCACTCCGCCCACGGCGTCATGAGCAAGGCCCGGCGTCGCCCGATGCGCACCGCGACGCTGCTCGGCGCCGGCACGTGCCTCGGCGCCGCGAGCGGCTGGATGGCCGCGCGCCGCATGGCGGCCCACGACGACGAGCCACGTCCCCACACCCCCGCGGTCCTCGCGGGGACGCCGTCCCCGCAGCTGTCGTTGATGGCCGACGCCGACCGGGCCGCGGAGGCCGCCGGGTTCAGCCGTACGGCTTTGCCTTGATGGTCGGGAAGCGCTGACCGTTGTACGGCGCCTGCACGTGACAGGCAGGCGCCGGCGGCACGCCGCCCTCCGGGTGCTCACCCCCGGTGTTGTTGCAGTCCCAGGACGGCAGGATGCCGCCCAGCGACGCGCCCTTCCTGGTCTGGATCGTGCCCAGCGGGTTGAGGTAGGCGTTGCCGCGGTTGGATCCGAGGCGGTTGGGATAGACGCCGACGGTCTCGGTGCCGACCGGGCCGAACTGGCGCAGGTAGTGGCCGGGCGCGCCCGGCACCGTCGAGCCGGTCCTCGCGGACGTGCTCCAGCCGAGGTTGGCGAACAGGTCGCTGATGGTGGCCTGGTGGTAGTTCAGCCACGTCAGGACCGGGTTGAGCTCGGACAGGTACGGGCCCAGCTCGCCGAGCATCGGCCGCAGCTTCTCGAAGATCTGCCGCGTCGCAGGCAGCGACTTCTTGGAGATCGTGATGAGCGGGTCCATCGCCCGGAACAGCCGCTGCAGGTCCGGGCCGAAGCGGCGCACCTCGTCGAGGGTCGGCGCGAGGTCCTCGAACGCCGGCTTGAGGTCGCGGGCCAGCGGCGTGGCCTTGGCGCTGAAGGACTGCAGCCGCGTGAACGTCGCCTTGGACTCGTCCAGGAACGTCGGGAAGACGTTGAACGTCTGCGCGAAGGACTCGCGCTCGCGCGCGATCGCGCTGAAGACCGTGTCGCTGTTCTCCACGAGGGCGCGCAGCTGCCCCTCATGGCGGGTCAGCGCGTCGAAGACGACGCCGGTGTTGCGGACCACGCCGCCGAGCGCCGCCTGCTGCTCGTCGAGGACCTCCAGCAGCGAGGCGCCGTCATCGACGAACTGCGGCAGGGTCGACAGCGACGCGTTGAGGTCCGCCCCGCGTCCCTTGACACCCTGGGCCAGCGATTGCTGCCAGGTCCGGAAGGACTTGCGGGTGTAGTCGTCCAGCGAGTTGAGGATCTCGTCGAGCTCCACGGTCGGCTGGACCTGCTTCTCGTCCAGCCGTCCGCCGTCGGGCACGGCGCCCGCGCCGGAGGAGCCGGTCGTCAGCTCGACGTAGGTCTCGCCCAGCAGCGTCTTCGTGCGCAGCGACGCGCGTGCGTCGGCGTTCAGCGGCGCGTACTCCGGCTTGAGCTCCAACGTCGCCAGCGTGTGATTGCCGCGCGGGTCGCGCTTCTTGGAGACCACGGTGCCGACGGTGACGCCCGCCACGCGCACGTCGGCCTCCTTGGCCAGCTGCGTCGCCTCCGGGAAGGCCACCAGGACGCGGTAGCCCTCGGACTTCAGCGGCGACGCGCCGCCGAAGGAGACCCACAGGAACAGCAGCAGGCCGAAGCACGACATGGCGAACAGCACCATCGTTGCGATCTTGCCCGGGGTCGGAGCCTGTTTCTGCATCAGTCTCCGTTGCCTCCTCCGCCGCACACGGACGGGTCGGTGAGGATGCCCACGAGGTCCATCAGGAACGCGGCCTGGTCGCCGGCGTTCTTGACGATGTTCTTGAACGTGGCGCAGGTGCCGCCCAGCGTGATCGGCCGGGCGACGCCGTGCGCGTCGCCGGAGGAGAACAGCGAGGTCGACTGGTGGCCCAGCCAGGCCAGCGCGAAGAGGTAGCCCTCGCTGCGGTCGGCCTTGTCGGGCCCCTCCGCCCCGCCGGCGTTGTAGCCGAGCATGTTGAAGAGGTGGTTGAGGACCACGAACGTCCGGGTCAGGTTCGGCTCGGCCTTGACGAGGCGGTCGGCGGCCGGGCGCAGCTGGCGCACCGTCGGCCGGGCCGCGCGGACGAACGGCCGCACGTCGCGCTTCAGCAGCGGTGCGGCCTCCTTCGCGAACGGCGTCACCGCCGCGTTGGCCTCGCGCAGGGCCTGCGCGACCGGCACCAGTTGCCCGGCCGCGGGACGCAGGACCGTCGCGAACTGCTGCACCTTGGCCAGCGCGTCGCGCGTCGCGGCCAGCGCACCGGGCAGCTCGCGGACCGTTGCCTGGACGTTGCCGCGCTCGCTCGCCAGCGCGCGGAAGACGCCCGAGGACGACTGCACCAGCCGCGCCAGGTCGTCGTCGCGGCCGGCCAGCGCGCGGTTGAGCTTCTCGAGCGAGTCGATGAGCCGCCGCAACTCGTGCGAGCGCTGCTTGACGACCCCCGACACCTTGGCGATGTCGCGGTAGGTCGGCTCGAAGCGCGCCAGCACCTCGCGGAGGTCGTCGCCGTTGTCCTTCAGGCCGATCGACGCGCCGTTGAGCAAAAGCTTCAGGTGGTCACGCGTGTCGGCGTCCAGCGCGGAGAGGAACTCGTCGGGGTTGACGTCCGGCAGCGTCGCGCTGATCGGCATCGTCCAGTTGCGGGTCGCGAGCTTCGCCCCCGCGGTGCCCGGATCGAGCTCGACGAACATGTCCTTCAGCCCGGTCTTGGGCCGCAGCGTCGCCGTCGCGTCGGTGTGGACGAGGTCGTCGAACCTCTTGTCGAGCTCCATCGTGATGATGGCCCGCCCGTCGACCAGCTCGGTCTTGGAGATGTCTCCCACCCGCACGCCGGCGACGCGCACCGTCTGGCCCTGGCCGGGCGTGACGGCCTGCGCCGTGGAGAACTCCGCCTTCAGCGTGAACGGCTTGGGATCCAGCAGCGGGAAGCGCAGGCGCTGGTGGTCCAGGACGTACAACGCGACGGCGGCGGCGATGACGAACAGCCCGACCAGCGCCGCGAAGTCCTTGGCGTGGATCCTCAGGACGCGGGGCATCAGCGCTGCGCCTTCCGGGCCGCCGCCGCGAGCCGCGGCAGGTCCTGCTTGGTGATCGGGTCCAGCGTCGTCTTCAGCGTCTTGGACAGCCCCTCGGCCCTGAGCTGACGGCGCAGCCAGGTCAGCGCGCTCTTCTCGGCCTTCGCGTAGCGCTTGTCATACAGCGCGCCGCTGCGCTTGATGCGGTGGCCCGCGGGCACCTGCCCGGGACGCGAGCGGAGGTCCGGCCTGTCCTGCGTCTCGCAGGCGACGTCGGGCCGCAGCGCCGGCTCCTTGGACTTCGGCGGGTTGACGCCCAGCAGCGGGCGCGACGTCGCGAAGAAGCGATCGTCACCGAACTGGTAGACGAGGTTCAGGCCGCCGCGCACCGAGGTCTTGATGTACTGGCCGTTGGCGTCGAAGGACCGCGACTCCGAGGAGATGCCGGGCAACCACTTCACGCCCTCCTCGAAGACCCGGCCGGTCGCGGGGAAGTTGGCGTCCTGGATCGTCGCGTTGCCGGTCGGGATGACGTTGTTGACCTGGCAGGACGCCAGCCGGCGGGCCTGGGTCTGCAGCGCCACGCCGCCCTTGCTCAGCTCCACGAGGTCCGGGACGACGCGGCGCAGGTCGGTCGACAGGCCGCCCATCTCCGGGGCCGACAGCAGCCCGCGCAGCTGCTGCAGCAGCGGCAGCTGCGCATCGAGCGCGGGGCCGCTGGAGCGCACGGCCGGGCGCAGCGCGTTGATCAGGCGCCGGAACGACGGGAACGCGGCGTTCAACGCGCCGAGGGCCGAGTAGCCCTGGTCCAGCGTCTGCGGCAGCGTCTGCACCGCCAGGCGCAGGTTGTCCTGCTCGGAGGCGAACGCACCGGCGGTGATCGCGAAGTTCGTGACCAGCGACTTCAGCGCCTCGGGATCCCGGTCGAGGGCCTCCGCGACGGTGCCGGCGGAGGCGATGTAGTCCGACAGGTCGTGCGGGTCGACCCCGCGCAGCGCGTCGTTGACGATCGCCGAGTCGCGGTAGGCGCCCCTCCAGTACTTGATCGACCCGTTGATGCCCTTCGCGCCCGCCCCGGTCACCGCGATGCCGTACTCCTTCAGCACGGTCTGCAGGTCCTCGCGCGTGTTGGACTGCAGCGCCTCCAGCAGCTGGCCGAAGCCCACGGGCGAACTGGTCCGCGTGGCCGGGATGACGTCGCCGTCGCGCAGGTTGGCCACGCTCGGCGAGCCGGGCTTGAGCTCCACGAAGGTATTGCCCTCCAGGAAGATGCGCGGCCGGATCTTGACCGTCGCGTCCTTGTGCACCGGCAGGCCGTTGTCGTCGATGCGCAGCGTGACGAGCGCGCCGCGCCGCGAGGCGTCGTCGGGCGCCTCGACCTTGGTGACCTTGCCGACGTTGACGCCGGCGATCCGCACGGGAGCGCCCGCCTTCAGGGTGACGATGTCGTCGAACGCGGCCTGCACCTCGAAGTGCGACGCGAACGGGTTGGACTTCGTGAAGCCGAAGTAGATGAGGACGGCGAAGACCACGAGGACGATGGCCCCGACCTTGAAGTTGGCCCGCTTGGCCTGCGCGGGCGAAAGCCGACTCATCCGCCCAGCTCCTTCGGGATCGGCGGGCCGCTGTTGGGCGCGCGCGTGAAGGTCTGGCCCGGCGGCACCTTGGCCAGCCCGGTGAACGTCGGGCCCTGGTTGCCGGGGATGTGCGGGTCGACCGCGATCTTGTAGTTGTCCGGGTAGTAGGTCGCGAGGCGCTCGAGGTAGCCGCGCTGGCCGGACTCGCAGTCGGCGTTGCCCGCGTCGTCCACCGCGGCGGCGTACGCGCCGCTGTGGAGGTTCATCTTCGCGCCGGTGACCGTCTGGTCGCCGTTGGCCGGGGTGCGGGCGCCCAGCGAGCCCGGGCTGGAGGCCAGCGGGTTCACGGTGCGCGACGCCTGGTTGAGCATCGTCCGCTGCGACGTGCCCGTCGCATCCGGCTCGGTGAGGTGCTCACCGGCGTGCGTCCAGGAGTAGTTGAAGTAGTTGCAGACCGTGATGTACGGGCCGAGGTACTTCAGCAGCGGGTTCAGCGTCTCGGTGGTGTCACGCAGGCCCTTCAGCGACTGGGTCGTGCCCGGGTCGCGGACCAGCGCGTTGAGCGCCTTGAGCGTCTTGCCCAGCTCGGTGTTCAGCGCCGACGCGCGGCGTTGGACGCGGGCGCCGGTCTGCAGCGCGGGGGTGATCGCGGGCAGCGTGCCCGGCAGCCTGTCCGCTGCGGCGTGCAGCGCCTTGGACGCACCCGCGAGGTCGACGAGGAAGGGACGCTGGACCTTCAGCGACGCGGTGCCCACGCGCAGCGTCGGGGCGCTCTTCTCGATGGTCTGCCGCAGGCGGTCCGGGTAGCGCGACCACGCCTCGAACGTGTCGGCCGCGGCCAGGAAGGAGTGCGCGTAGCGGCCGGCGACCGGGCGGACGATGCGCGCGGCGTCGCCCAGCTCCTTGAAGAGGCGCTCGATGTCGTTGCGGTCGTCGCCGAGGACGCGCATCACGGGCGCCAGGTGGGTGAACAGCGGGCCGGTGCGCTGCAGCGTGCGGTTGATCGCCTCGCCGCGGCCGGCCAGTGTGTTGCCGAAGCCCTCCAGGTTGGTCTGCGATGCCGCGCGGGTCTTCCTGTCGAAGGTGTTGTAGAGCTGGTCGAGCTCCACCGGGAAGGTCGCCTGGTCGGCGGGCAGCGTGCCGCCGTCCGGGAAGACCTCCTTCGACGTGCCCCGCGTCAGCTCGACGTACTTCAGGCCCAGGACCGAGCGCGGGCGCAGGTTGATCGACGAGTCCACCGGCACCTTGCCGGCCTCGGCGTCGAGCTTCATCGAGATGTCGGCGCCGGTGCTGCCGTCAGGCAGGCGCACGGGCCGCATGTCGTCGACGATGCCGATCCGCTGGCCGCCCTCGCGCACCTCGTTGCCGGGCAGCAGGTTGGCGCCGTTGCCGATCTGCACGTGCAGCGCGCGCGTGGGGACGAACGGCAGCCCCTGGTTGGCGTTGTACGCCAGGAAGACGGCGACCACCAGGACCAGCACGGTGACCGCGCCGACCAGCACCGGGTTGGCCATGATCGAGGCGCGCGGGCGGCGTTCCATCAGCGACCGCCCCCGTTGCCGAGGATGTAGTCCAGCAGGCCCGTGACGTCCGGCGGGGGTGTGCCCTGACCGCCACCGCCCGTGATCGGCTTCAGCTTGTCGAGCACGCCGTCGAGCAGCTCGTCGATGATGCCGCCGCCCGGCTGGTCGGCCGTCGCAGGCGCCGGCTGCGTGGTGGTTGCGGGCGCCGTCGCCGGGGGCGCGGCCGGCGCGTCCTGCGCGGGCTTCCTCTTGGCCTTGCGCGCGGCCGGCTGCGCGGTGGCCGTCGGGTCGGGCGTGTTGATGCCCGGGCGCGTCGGGCCCAGCGTGGCCGCGCACCGGTCGTGGTCGGGCTTCTTGGCCGCGGCGGCGTCCGCGTAGAAGGCGCAGACCGCGTCGATGAACGCGGAGACCTTGAGGATGTGGCCCTCGCCGTCGTAGATGTTCGTGGCCTGGCCCTGCGCCCAGATGTAGCGCAGCAGCGCCTCCAGGCCGGTGTAGCCGGCGCCGTTGCGCGGGCTGCGCGGGTCCTTCTCGACAGCGCGCGCAGGGTCGTCGAGCGCCTCGAAGGTCGGCGCGGCGTTGCCCGCGAGCTCCGGCAGCGGCTTCACCGCGCGGTTGAGGCGGCGCACCTGCGGCCCGGCGGCGAGCACCGCCGGACGGCCCTGGCGGGCGGCGGCGGCGAGCGTCTTCACCGACGGCCGCGACGCCATGCTGAAGTCACCCAGCGCACCGAGGAACGTCTGCAGGCGCGCGCTGTTGGCGGCGAGCGTCCGCAGTGCCGGTGCCTGCTCGCCGGCGGCGGTGCCCAGCGCGCGCATCGTCGGCTGCAGCTCGTGCAGGAAGCCGGGCAGCTGCTGGAACTGGGCCTTCAGCTCACGGGAGCGGGACGCGCTGACCTCTGCGGTGTCCCCCGCCTCGTGGACGAAGCGCGTGACGTCGCTGCGCGCATCGGCCAGCGCCTTGAGGACCTTGTCGGCGTCGTCGTTGAGGTCGCGGATGGTGCGGCGCTGGCGGGCCAGCTTCGCGAGCGTGACGTCCGTCGCGCGCAGGGCCGGGACCGCGCGGCGGACCGTCACGTCGATGTCCTCGCCACGGGCGGCCAGGCCGGCGCCCAGCTCCGACAGCAGGATGCTCAAGCGCTCCCGGTAGGGGCGGCGCATGATCGAGTTGACCAGGTCGACCGGGACGGTGGACGCGGTCCGCTCGACCGGCAGGATGCCGCCGCGCTTGATCGTCTGGGCACCCACGCTGCCCGGCTGGCAGTCGACGAAGTACTCGCCGATCAGCGACTGCGGGCGCGTCTCGCAGAACGCGTCGGTGTGGAAGTCGTCGAAGCCCTTGCGGGTGATGTCGATGCCCACGAGCGCCCGCATCTGCGAGCGGTCGATGTCCATCTCGGTGATCTTGCCTGCGCGGACGCCGCCCACCTTCACGTCGGCGCCCTCGATGAGGCCGAACGCGTTGTCCAGCTGCACCCAGTAGTCGGTGCCGGACTTCGTCGAGCTGCCCGCGCCGGTGGCGAACATCGCGCCGACGGCGATCGCGACGACGACCAGGGCCGAGAGCGCGCGCCTCATCCGCCCACCGGGACCTGGGTCTTGTCGCAGCGGAAGCCGTCCGGCACGTACGGGTTGGTGCCGTCGCCCCCGGGACGCTCGGCGCTGCCCGGGCAGCGGTCGCGCTGGTCGTGCATCGCGACCTGGTCGAAGACCGCGTTGCGCAGCTCCGGCGGGATCGGCTGCAACGTGCCGTTGAGCAGCGTGAAGGCGTTGACGCTCAGCGCGTTGCGGCTGGCGCTGCCGTTGGCGTCGTAGATGCCGGAGTGGCTGAAGTCGTCGAACCAGCCGGTGAGGTCGACGGAGTACGGCCGCAGGAACGCCAACTGCGGGCGCTGGCCGGCGAACGCCTTCATCGCCGTCTCCAGCGAGCCGGGACGCGAGGCGCCGTTGTCGACCACGGGACCCACCGACACCGTCCGCAGCGGCAGCGTCGCCCGGCCCAGCTCGATGAGGTCGTTGTCCTTGCCGGTGCGCCGGACCGTGTCGGCCAGGTTGCGGACGACGGGCCGGGCGTCGTGGGCCAGCGGGCGCAGCTGGGCCAGGACGCGGCGTAGCTTGGGCGTCACCGGCAGCGACTCCTCGACCAGCGGGTCGGCGGCGTCGAGCGTGGCGCGGAGGTTCACGAAGGTCGTGTTGGCCCGGCGCATGAACAGCGGCAGGCGGGCGATCGCGCGGCTCAGCGAGTCCTCGCGGCTGGCGATGGCGCCGGTGGTCGTGGCCAGGCGGTCGACCAGCGCCGACAGGTCGGTGTTGCGGTCGGCCAGGTCGGTCATGAGCCGCGACGAGGCGACGACGAAGCGCTCCAGCAGACCGCTGTCGCGGTTGACCTCGGCGAACAGGGCCTGGCTGGCCAGCAGTGACGGGTCGAGGTAGCGCCAGCCGGCGTTGGCCTGCGCGCCGCGGCCGTCGTAGGACGCGCCGAGACCGCGGATGACGTCCTGCAGGCCCTTGCGGGTCCGCCGGTCGAACAGGCCGAAGAGCTGGTCGATGTCGACGGCCGAGGTCGTCTGGTCGGGGCTGATAACCCCGCCGTCGGGGATGGCCCGGCCCCCGGCCGCCGGGATCCGCAGGTCGACGTAGCGGTTGGCGACGCCGGACAGCGACGCGAGCCGCAGGGTCGCCTGGGTGCCCGAGCGCAGCGGGGCGACGTCGTCGTCGAGCTTGAGCTCCAGCTCGGCCTGGCCGTCGTCGGTGAGGCGGATCTTCTCCACCGTCCCGACCGTCCGCCCGCCGCTGCGGACCTGGTTGCCCTTCACCATCTGGGTGGCCGCCTCGAAGCGGACCTTGACGCGGTAGCCGCCTCCGTCGGAGACGAGCGCGATGATGACGCCGAAGAGTGCGAGCACGACGGCGGCCCCGATCGCCATGCGGCCGATCGGGCCGAGTCCCCCTGTCGTGCTGTCAGCAGCCCCCTGCGACATCCTTCCCCTGTGGCCGGGCAGCCTACCGGCAACTGGGACGGAGGTACCACGTATGTGTCGGACAGCGACTGAAAACCTCGATACACCCTTGCTCGTCGTCGACCGAGATTCGTTCGACGCGAACGTCGCGCTGCTGTTGTCGCGCGTCTCGGGCGCCACCGTCCGCCCCCACCTGAAGACCGCCAAGTCACCGGTGGTCGCCCGGCTGCTGCAGCAGGCCGGCTGCGTCGGCATCTGCGTCGCGAAGGTCTCCGAGGCCGAGGTGATGCTCGAGGCCGGGCTGCGCGACGTGATGATCACGACCGAGATCACCGGGGACGTCAAGGCCGGGCGGTTCGCCGAGATGGTGGCCAAGAACCAGTTTGCGCGCGTGCGGGTGGTCGTGGACTCCCTGGCCGGTGCGCTGTTCCTCGACACCGCACTGGACCGGTTGGTCGAGGTGCTGGTGGACGTGAACGTCGGCCAGGGCCGCTGCGGCGTGAACCCGGACGACGCGGGCGAGCTCGCGGCCGCGATCGCCGAGGAGTGCCCGCGCCTGCGCGTCGTCGGCGTCCAGGGCTACGAGGGGCACCTGCAGCACGTGCGCAGCGCCGAGGAGCGCCGTGCGAAGGTCGACGAGGCGATGGGCCAGCTGAAGGTCGCCGCGGACGGCGTGGTCGCCGCGGGTGTCGCCACGCCGGTCGTGTCGACGGGTGGCACCGGCACGGCGCACTGGTGCGCCGAGCACGAACACGTCACCGAGGTGCAGCCCGGGTCCTTCGCGTTCATGGACGTCGACTACGGCGCCACCGAGGACGTGCCCTACGCGCCGGCGTTGTCGCTGGTGGCCAGCGTGGTGTCCTCCTTCCCGGACCGCGTCGTGATCGATGCCGGCCTGAAGGCGCTGAGCAACGACAGCGGCGACGCGGTGGTCGTCTCCCCCGCGGGTTGGCGCTACCGCCACGCCGGGGACGAGCACGGCGTCCTCACCGGCGGGGAGCGGCTGATCGTCGGCGACCGGGTCGTGCTGCGGCCCTCGCACATCGACACGACGATCAACCTGCACGACGAGCTCGTCGTCGTCTCCGGCGAGGAGATCGTCGAGCGCTGGCCGGTCGCCGCGCGCGGCTGCGTCCAGTAGGCGCGAGGGCCTCTTCGCAGGCTCTCTGATGGAGTGCCCGCCGTGCGGTACGCCGAGGACTTCGAGGTCGGACAGGTGTTCCCGCTCGGCACGCGGGCGCTGACCTCGGAGGAGATCATCACCTTCGCCACCGAGTGGGACCCGCAGCCGTTCCACATCGACCCGGCTGCCGCGGCGCTCTCGCCGTTCGGCGGGCTCGTCGCGTCCGGCGTGCAGACGATCGCGCTGCTGCAGCGCCTGCAGTACGAGGCGTTCGTGAAGGACACCGCGGTCATCGCCGGGCTGGGCACCGACCGGATGCGCCTGCCGCGCCCGGTGCGGCCGGACACGCCGATCAGCGGGACCGTCACGGTGGCCGGTGTGCGGCGCCTGGAGAACGGCCGCGCGGTCCTGACCTGCGATGTCGAGCTGAGCGACGACGGCGGCCCGGTGATGCTGGCGACCGTCGGCATGATGATCGCGCCGCGGCCCTGACCGGCGTGTAGCCTGCCGCCGCCGATGCTCGTCGACCTGCCGCTCCGCGCCCTGCCGATCACCGAGGTTGCCGCCGCCGCGGCGCAGGTCGAGGCGCTGGGCTTCGACGCCCTGGCGGTGACGGAGTCCACGGGCAACCCGTTCATCTCGGCGGCCCTGGCGGCGTCCTCGACCTCCCGGATGCGGATCGCGACCGGCATCGCGCTGGCGCTGCCGCGCACGCCGATGGACGTCGCGTACACCGCGTGGGACCTGCAGGCGCTGTCGGGCGGGCGCTTCGCGCTGGGCCTCGGGTCGCAGGTGCGCGCGCACGTCGAGCGCCGCTACGGCGCGGCGTGGGACCGGCCGGCCGCGCGGATGCGCGAGCACGTGCTGGCGTTGCGGGCGATCTTCGACGCGTGGGAGACCGGCGGCGAGCTGTCCTTCGAGGGCGAGTTCTGGTCGCACACGCTGATGCCGCCGAACTTCCGGCCGCCGGTGCATGCCTTCGGGCGTCCGCCGGTCCTGCTGGCGGCCGTGCGCGAGCGGATGCTCGAGGTCGTCGGCGAGGTCGCCGACGGGCTGCTGGTCCATGCCTTCCAGACCCCGGAGGTGTTGCGCTCGGTCACCCTGCCCGCCCTGGAGCGGGGCCTGGAGCTGTCGGGCCGGTCGCGGTCGGACGTCGAGGTCGTGGCCGCGCAGTTCGTCGCGCTGAGCGACGAGGAGTGGGAGGCCTGCCGGACGCGCGTCGCCTTCTACGGATCGACGCCGGGCTATCGGCAGGTGCTCGACCACCACGGTCTGGGCGGGCTGTTCGAGGCGCTGCATGCGAAGTCGCGCGCGGGCGAGTGGGCCTCCATGCCCGCGCTGGTCGACGACGACGTCCTGGCGCTGTTCGCGATCCGCGCCGACTCGGGCGCCGACGCTGCGGCGCAGGTGCGCGAGCGCATCGGTGACCTGGCCGACCGTGTCTCGCTGGTCGGCGAGCGCCCCGACCTCGACCGCTGGGCCCAGGTCGCCGGCGCCCTGCGCTGATGGCGTGTCGATCTGATCGCGCGCGGCGCGATCAAACCGACACGCCTTAAGCGGGTTCCTCGGCCGGGCGGGTGATGCGCGGGCCGGAGGGCAGCTGGCCCTCGGCCTGCATGGCGGCCAGCAGGATGCGGGGCAGGCACGACGGCTTCTCGAAGAGCAGGTAGCGCGGCTGCCAGCGCGGGTGGAACTTCGCGTTGTAGCGGTGCAGGCGCTCCACCTGGAACCAGCGGTCGCCGACGCGCAGGAGCTTGGCCAGCAGCGTCTCGGCGAGGTTCTCCGGCGCGCGCAGCCAGCGGGCGAACGCCGCGAAGTTCAGCGAGAACTCCTCGGTGCCACGCTGCCCGAGCAGCTCGGCGGAGCGGACGACGAGGAAGTCGGTGAGGCCGTTGGGCGTGTCGCGGTCGCGGCGCATGAACCCCAGCGAGGCGGCCGGCCGGCCGAAGACCGGCGCGAAGTGCAGGAAGCCGCCGATGTGGCCGTCCTCATGGCGGGCCAGGACGACCAGGGCGTCCGGCAGGAGGATGTCGACCAGCGCGTCGTGGGCCATGCAGAAGCCACGCTCGTCCTGGCCGTCACGCCAGCGGTCGCTGACGGCCCGCAGCTCGGCCACGGTCGCGTTGTCGAGGTCGCCGACGGTGTGCAGCTCCGCCGTGTAGCCCTCGCGGGCGACGCGGTTGACGGCCTTGCGCAGCGAGGCGTTGCCGCGGCCACGCAGGTCCATCGGACCGGTGTCGAGGATGGCCTCGTCGCCGAGGTACATGCGCGACAGGCCGATGGCATGACCGGCCTCCGTGCAGCGCTCCGAGGCGCCGACGACGCCGAAGACCAGGCCGTGGTCGCGGGCGTCCTGCCGGGCCTCGCTGAGGGCCGCGGCCAGGTCGGCGGGTGTGCCGACCGGGTCGCCGGACATCAGCAGCGCACCGGAGACCTCCTTGTACCCGACCAGCGCGCGGCCGTCGGCATGGAAGCGGTGGACCAGGTCGCGGCGCAGCTTGAAGGAGCTCAGCGTGTCGGCACCGTGGGTGCGGATCAGCGTGGCGGCGCGGCGCAGCTCGGCCCCGCGGTCCTCCTCCTCGCCTTGCAGCTCAGGGACCAGCGCGGCGGTCGAGGCCAGCCACAGCAGCGACGCTCCGGCCAGCGCGCAGAGCAGCGCCAGGCGCGGTGTCTCGTCGAACGTCGCCGCGAGGCCGAGGACGGCGGCCGCGGCGCAGAACAGCAGCCAGGCGCGGGCGCTGACCCTGGCGGGCGGCGCGACCCAGAACGCGTGGCGCACGCGGAAGAGACCGAGCGCCAGGGTCCAGGTGACGGCGGTGGCCTCCAGCTGGAAGCCGTCGAGCAGGTCGGCGGCGCCGAGCAGCGCCAGCAGCGTTACCGCGCCGATCGCGGCGCCGCGGCGGCCGCGGGCCAGCTGGGCGGCGGCGACGAACAGCGCCAGGCCCAGCGGCAGCGCGATCGCGCCGGCGGCATGCATGTCGCTGCGCGAGACGACCTCGTCGACCAGGCGCAGCCGCGAGGCGGCATTCGGCGACAGCGCGCCGATGACGTTGACCAGGCCGACGGCG
This sequence comes from uncultured Conexibacter sp., assembly GCA_964443695.1. Taxonomy (GTDB): domain Bacteria; phylum Actinomycetota; class Thermoleophilia; order Solirubrobacterales; family Solirubrobacteraceae; genus Paraconexibacter. Next base: position 23,771 of record CAYUDT010000022.1, read on the forward strand.
GCCGTGGCGAGCGCCGCGACGGACGGCAGCTGGCCGCGCCAGCCGTGCGCCGGTGCGCCGTGCCGGCGGTGCATGCCCAGGCGCCAGGACGCGGTGTCGCGCGTGGCCGGGTGCAGGTCGCGCCAGTCCTTGACGACCATCCACATGCTCAGCGCGGCGAGCAGCGCGACCGGCACCGCACCGACCTCCGCGGCCGCGGCCAGCAGCGCGACCACCAGCCCGGCCAGGCCCGCATGGGCCTCGTGGATCCGGCGGCCGAGCACGTACAGGCGCAGCCCGAGGTCGGAGTTCTCGAGACGGATGAATGGGGGCATCCGTCCCACAGCATGGGGGTTCGAAGATGAAAATGACCTGACAGAGCGTCAGCGAGGTGGGTTTCCTGCGGCGCGTCCGCGCCGGTTGATCTCTGACGCGCGGCCGGGCGGACCGCGTGTGCCCGACGAGGTGTGTCGGTCTGCGGCGAACGAGCACGAGCGGACCGCGCGCCCGGCAGGCGTTGCGGTCTGCGCGCGAACAAGCACCGGCGGACCGCACGCGCAGGCGTCTTGGTCTGCGGCGAACGAGCACGGGCGGACCGCGCGCGATCGACCGGGCGTGTCGGTTTGCGCGCGGACGCGGGCGGGGATCGACGCAGCCCGGCCGGCTACGGCTAGCGGTCGGACTGGCGACGGGCCTGCCGGTCGGCCTCGAAGCGGCGACGGTCGCGCTTGGTCGGGCGGCCCTTCTGCAGCGCCGTCGGCTGCACGTCCAACCGCCGCATCGCCGCGTACTCCTCGCGCCGCGCGATGCTCTCCTCGGACTCCTCATAGAGCAGCACCGCCTCCTTGGCGGGACCGCGCTTGCCCAGCGTCCTCAGCACCGTCAGATCGCGGCGCACCGGCCCGATGGAGAACTCGATGTGGTCCCCCACCTTCACGTCCTTGGACGGCTTGACGCGCACGCCGTTGATCGACACGCGCCCGCCGTTGACCGCCTCCGCAGCCACGGCGCGCGTCTTGCAGAACCGCGCAGCCCACAGCCACTTGTCGATGCGCACCGGCTCGTCCATCCGGCGCCCACCCTAGCCCGCCGAACACGCTTTTCCACCACGGATGGGCGGCACAAAAGCGTGTTCGGCGGCCGCGCGGGCGGTCGAACCCACTGGCCACCGCGCGTCGCGATCGGCGTTGATCGCGACCGTACGGCGGGGTATGGTGGCGCGCATGCGCTCCCCGATCCTGCCGGCCGAGGACGAGTGGAAGGGCCTGGCCCTCACGCCCGCGTCCATCACCTGGCGCCGCGCGAGCGACATCCGTCTGCTCGCGGCATCCGGGTACGCGCTGTTCCTGCAGGTCAGCCACCCCACCGTCGGCGAGGGCGTCAGCCAGCTCAGCCAGTACCGCGAGGACCCGATCGGGCGGGCCAACCGCACCAGCGACTTCACCAACCAGATCGTCTACGGCGGGCCCGCGGGCTCCGCCGACATGGGCCGCCGGGTCCGCGAGCTGCACAAGCACGTCAAGGGCACCAAGGCCGACGGCACGCCCTTCCATGCGCTGGAACCCGAGGCCTACGCCTGGGTGCATGCCACCGGCGCCGAGGCGATCGTCAAGGGCCACGACCACTTCGGGACCCCGTTCAGCGCCCGGCAGCGCGAGCAGTTCTGGCGGGAGTGGCGCGGCGTCGGCCGCTTCCTGGGCATCCGCGACCGTGACCTGCCCAGGACGTGGGCGGGATATGAGGAGTACTTCACCGAGATGACGACGACGCGCCTGAGCCGCACCGTCTGCGTCGAGGAGCTCTGGGAGGCGATGGACACGCCGCTGGTCACGCGCCGCCTGCACCTGCCCGGCCCGGTCAAGGACATCCTGCAGAAGGTGCTCGTCCGCAGCGCCCGGCAGAACACCGTCGGCATGATGCCCGCGCACGTGCGCAAGGCGCTCGGCTTCTCCTGGAACCTCGCCGAGGAGGCGGAGTTCCAGCTCAACGGCGCGATGAGCCGCGCGCTGACCCCGCTGCTGCCGCAGCACCTCAAGGTCACCGGCCCCGACTACGCCCGGCGCCGTGCGGCCGACATCGCGCGCGGCGAGACCGCCTCGCTGGCCACCTCACCGCACCTCGCGTCCGCCGCCCGCAGCTGAGCGCCGCGACCGCCGCCGGCGGCCGGCGGCCGGCGGCCGGATGTCAGGCGTCACCGCCCGGCGTAGGCAGCGCGGCGACGTCGCCTGCGCTGCCCAGGCTCCGTACCCCGTGTGCACTGGTTGGGCAGGCAGCCCAACACATGCACACGCCCTCCGGCACGCCCACACTACTCCCAGCCCGTGTGCACTGGTTGGGCAGGCAGCCCAATACATGCACACACCCTCCGGCACGCCCACACCACCCCCAGCCCGCGTGCACTGATTGGGCAGGCAGCCCAACACGTGCACACACCCTCCGGCACGCCCACACCACCCCCACCCCGCGTGCACCGGTTGGGCAGGCAGCCCAACACATGCACACAGGGTCAGGTGCCGGGCGTGTCGACGACCGTCAGCGCGGACAGGAGTGCGCCGCGGCGGACGCCGTGGCCATCAGGGGACGATCGCGACGCAGCGGGCCGGGAATCCCGAGCCGCCGGCCGGCTTGGGCCAGCAGGCCCAGATCAGCGCGCCCCGCTCGGGCACCTCGTCCAGCCGCGCCAGCAGCTCGATCTGCCAGCGGTCGGCGCGCAGGATGTAGTCCTCGGCGGCGACGCGTCCGCCGGAGATCTCCACGCCGGGGTCGGTGTCGGTCTGCTCGTGGCCGACCGCAGCGACGTCGCGCTCCTCGACGAGCATCCGCAGCGCCTCCACGCCCCAGCCCGGGTAGTGGGCCACACCGTCGGCGTCGCGGTTCTGCATGTCCTCCGGCGACGGCCAGCGCGCACCCCAGCCGGAGCGCAGCGCGACGAACGCGCCGGCCGGGATCGGTCCGTGGGCGGCCTCGTGCTCCTCGATCAGCGTGCGGTCCGCGGCGTAGTCCGGGTCGGCCGCCACGTGCTGTGTGGCGTCCAGGACCACGAGCTCGAGGAGCATGTCGGTGACCGGCAGTTCGTCCAGCGTCCGGCCGCCCTCGACGAAGTGCGACGGCGGGTCGACGTGCGTCCCCCACTGCCCGACCAGCGAGTGCCGGTGGACGACGAAGCCGTCGGCGTAGTCGAAGACGACCGCGCGCTCCTCGTCGGGGAAGTGGACGTAGTGCGGGATGCCCGGCCCGAAGGCATGGGTCAGGTCGACCCAGCGGGCGCCGCGGAGCGCGGCCAGCGCGGCGGGAAGCGAAACGGTCAAGGCAGGCGCATCGTATGCGGCGCGCCCGCCACGGGCCTCAGGCTCCCCGGTGGCGCGCCCGGTCGACGCGCCGGGCGGTCTCGCCCAGTGCGACGAGCAGCAGCGACAGCAGGACCATCCCGATGATCGCCCAGCCGGTGAACGGCAGCTCCTTCAGGCCCTTGGATCCGGGCGAGCCGCTCTGGCCCCCGCTGTCGACGGCCGGCTTCTGACCGCCAGCGTCGCCGGTGCCCTTGGTCTCGCCGTCGTCAGCGGTATCGCCGCCGGTGTCACCGCCGGTGTCGCCGCCGGCGTTGCCGGGGATCGTCACCACGGGCTCGACGTTCGGCGCCGGCGTCGTCGAGGCGCCGGTCACGGTCGGGGACGGCAAGGGCGTGACGACCGTGCTCGTCGGCGCGGTGGTCGTGGTCGTCGGCGCGGTGGTCGTGGTCGTCGGCGCGGTGGTCGTGGTCGTCGTCCCGTACTGATCGGCAGCCGCGTCGCCGTAGTCGCGGAACTGCGCCGATGCCGGCGCAACCACCATGACCGTCGCCGTCGCGCAGGTCGCGATCACCCAGATCGCCCGCTTGACCCAATCTCGCATCCCTGATTGCCCCCATCCCCTGCCCCGCGCTGCGGCGGCGGCCGGCCTTATCCCTGCAGGCCCGGCATCCCCGCGCGCCGGACTCCTGCCCCCTTGCGGCGACCACCACGACAGGTCTGGACCTGGCGCATCCGGTGATCGCGCGAAATCAAAGGTACTCGGGTCGGGGCGCGACATGCAACCCCCGACCCGGCGCTGCGCCCTGCGACGGCCGCGTGTGCTGGGATGCCGCCCATGACCGTCCGTGCCCTCGCCACCGCTGCGACCCTCGCGGCGCTCGCCGGCGGCGCGACCCTCACGGCGCACGCGGCACCCCCGGCGCTGGGGTGCGCGACGTTGGGCGGCAAGAAGGTCATCCGCAACGCACAGGTCCACGTCGTCGACCGCCCGGTGGGCCCGACGCATCGCTACTACGGCTGCGTCCCCGGGTCCGACGGCCCGGTCGTGCGGATCGCCGCCGGCGCGGGGCGCAAGCTGTCCTTCCCCGCCCGCAACCTCGCCATCGTCGTCGTGCAGGCACCCGGTGGTGCGCAGAGCGTCTGGAACCTCGCCACCGGCGCGCGCTACGACGTCGCGCACGGCCGGTCCGCACGCCTGGCGCCGACCCGGATCACGCCCAGCGGCGAGGCCGTCACGGTGTTCCGCGGCAGCGGGGGCGCCCTGGTCGTCGGGTTCTCGGCCCGCGGGATCCCGGTGACGCTGGACAGCGGGATCATCCCGGCCGGGTCGCTGCGTCTGCGGGGCACCGACGCCCGATGGACCCGCGGGGGCGCCAGGCGCGAGGCTGACCTGGTCACCGCGCGGCGCACCTGCAAGGACCTGTCCTCCGACCCCGACGACCAGTACGGCGGGGTCACGATCACGCAGACCGCGTGGGCGGTCCCGGTGTTCCGCTCCTCGCTGGACGGCACGGCGTTCCGCTACGTGGCCTGCGCCCGGCCCAACGGCCCGGTGCGCCAGATCGCGACCGCGCGGTCGACATCCCTGGGCGGCAGCGACATCCGGGTCGCGCGGGTCGCCGGCCATCGCATCGCGTTCGCGCTGACCTACACGTCCAACCTCGGGGCCATCACCGACAAGCAGCTGTCGCTGGCCGACCTCGACGAGGGCACGACGGCCCTGCTGTGGCGCAGCGCCCAGGGCCACAACGCCGGCTTCGGCACCTACGAGCCGGGCCCCACCGACGGCGCGGAGGCGGTGTTCGTCTCCCCCGCCGGCCACGTCGCCGCGGTGTTCCGCAACGCGCAGGCCTCGCAGCTGGCCCTGTTCCAGCGCGACGGGCAGGGCTACGTCATCGACAGCGCGGCACCCGGCCGGATCGATCCCGCCTCGCTGTCGCTGACGGGCAGCGTGCTGACCTGGGACAACGCCGGCCGGCCGCGCTCGACCGAGCTGGACAACGCCCCCTGGCCGCCCAAGCGGCTGGATCCGCCCGCGCGCTGACGTCGACCGTTCCCGGCTGTGACGACGGCTATGCTGGCCGCCGATGCAGCCTCAGACGATTGCCATCGACGGCCCGGCCGGCAGCGGCAAGAGCACCGTCGGCCACGCACTCGGTGCCCGCCTCGGCTACGCGATGCTGGACACGGGCCTGCTCTACCGCCTGGTCGCGCGGGAGGTCCTGCAGAACGGCGGCGACCCGGCCGACGAGGCGACGGCCGTCTCCGCGGCCAGCGCGGTGGTCGACCACATCGACGTGGGCGAGCTCAAGGGCCAGCGCGCAGTGCTGCTCGACGGTGAGTCGATCGACGGCATGGACCTGCACACCGACGCCATCTCCGGCGCGGTGCCCCACGTCGCGAAGTTCCCCGAGGTGCGCGCGAAGGTGAAGCTCATCCAGCGCAACCTCATCGACTCCGGCCCGACCATCGTCGCGGGCCGCGACATCGCCACGGTCGTGGCGCCCGACGCGGACCTGAAGCTCTACCTCGACGTCTCCCTGGCCGAGCGCGCCGCGCGCCGCCTGTGGAGCCGGACCGACGCGCACTCGATCACGCAGGCCGATGTCGAGCGCTCCCTGGAGGAGCGCGACGACCTCGACCGCTCGCGCGCGCACTCCCCCATGCGCATCGCCGACGACGCCGTCGTGGTCTGCACCGACCGCATGTCGCTGGACGAGACGATCGACGCGATCGTCGGGATGTGCGGGCTGCAGCCGGTGGCTGCCTAGTTCGTGGCGGCCGCGTAGCTACGCAGCGCCATCAGGCCGTGGTGCTTGACGTGGTCGCGCAGCGGGAAGCGCTCGAGGTCACGCTCGTCGAACCAGTGGAACGCGCGGGCCTGCTCGTAGTTCAGCGCCGGCGGCGCCTCGCTGTTGCGGCAGAAGTAGACGAAGTCGACGTAGCGCTGGGCATCGCCGGAGAGCTCCTGCACCGCGACCGGCCGCGGCAGCGGGCGCACCCCGGGCTCGCCGTAGGAGGTGTCGTCCTCGGGGTCGAGGATCGTCGTCTCCAGGCCGACCTCCTCGCGCACCGAGCGCAGCGCCGCCTCGTGCGGCAGCTCCCCGTCGGGCAGCCGGATGTCGCCACCGGCCGGCACCCACGCCCCGAGGGCCAGGTGCCACAGCAGCAGCACGCCGTGCTGGGAGACGACGTAGGCCCCGACGGTGTACCTGGCGCGCGGCGTCGTGCTCACGCGGGCCATCCTACCCGCGGGCGTAGGCTGACCGTGTGACGATGACCGTGGCCGAGGCGCAGGCGCTGTGGCAGCCCGACGGCGTCTACTGCAACACCGCGTCCTTCGGCCTGCCGCCCACCCCCGCCTACGATGCGCTGCAAGCCGCGCTCGGCGCCTGGCGGGCCGGGCGGACGTCCTGGGAGGGCTGGCAGCAGACCACCGACGACGCCCGGGCGGTGTTCGCCGCGCTGGTGGGTGTGGCCACCGAGCGGGTGGCCGTCGCGGGCGCGGTGTCGCAGCTGATGGGCTCCGCGGTGAGCGCCCTGGCGCCGGGCGCGCGCGTCGTCGTGCCGGACGTGGAGTTCACCTCGACGCTCTACCCGCTGCTGGTGCAGTCGCGCCTGGACGTCGTGCTGGTGGCACCGGCCGACCTGGCGTCCGCCGTCGCGGCCGGGTGCGACGCGGTCGCCTTCAGCGTCGTGCAGATGAGCGACGGGTCGGTCACCGACGTCGCCGCCGTGCTGGACGCGGCCGAGGCGGTCGGCGCGTGGGTCTTCGCGGACGGCACGCAGGCCGTCGGCTGGCTGCCCGTCGACGCGTCCCGGTTCGACGCGCTGTGCTGCGCGGCCTACAAGTGGCTGGCCGCGCCGCGCGGCTCGGCGTTCATGGCCGTGTCGGACCGGCTGCTGGAGCGCGCGGTGCCGGGCGCGGCCGGGTGGTACGCGGCGGAGGACGTGATGCGCTCCTTCTACGGGCCGCCGCTGGCGCTGGCGACGTCCGCGCGGCGGCTGGACGTCTCTCCTGCGTGGTTCGTGTGGGTGGCGACGCTGCCGGCGCTGCAGGTGCTGGCCGACGTCGGGATCGCGCAGATCCACGCGCACGACCTGGCGCTGGCCCACCGCTTCGCCGACGGCATCGGCATCGCGCGCGGCGACAGCGCGATCGTCACCGCCGAGGTGCCCGGCGGGCTCGAGAAACTGGCCGACGCGGGCATCGTGGCGTCGGTCCGCGGCGGCCGGTTGCGGGTGTCCTTCCACCTCTACAACACGGCCGCCGACGTGGACCGGATGCTCGACGTGCTCAGCTGACGGCGCGCCGCCGGTCGCGGGGTCAGCCGGAGACGATGTAGCGGGCGTGCATGCGCGGCACGTACGTCTCGCCACCGGCCTGCGTCTCGTAGGACTTCGACCCGGTGATCGTGCCGTACACGGTGACGATGTCGTCCTCGTTGGCGCCGATCGCGTGGTCGTAGTCGACCCAGATGTTGTCGTCCCAGAACCCGTAGCCCTCGTCGGTGACCGACAGCAGCATGATGCCGCCGAGGTCGCCGTCCTGCTGGATCTGGAAGACCTGGCCGCGGAACACGACGTGCTTGCCCTTGTGGGCGCCGGCGTCCTTCTGCAGCGCCTTGTACGGCACGGCGCCGGCCGACGCGATGAAGCTCGCTCGCGCCCGGGCCTTCCGCTCTGCGCGCCGGCGCTTCGCCGCCGCGCGTCGCTGGTCCCGGCGGCGTTCGAGCGCCTGGCGTTCGGCGGCCGAGCGCTCGCGGGTGACCGCCAGCGTCTGCGTCGTCTGCGCCGCTCCCGGCGCGGTCGCCTTCACGACGACCGTGCTGTCACCGAGCGACACCTTGCGCGTCGTCCGGAAGCGGCCGGCGGCGACGTCGACGGCCTTGCCGTCGACGGTGACCTCCGCCCCGTCGTCGGTCCGGCCGCTCACCGTGATGCGCGAGCGGTGCACGATCTGCTGGTCCTGGGGCGCGTCGACCTGCAGCGAGGTCGTCGGATCCGGCGCCGGCGCGGCGGCGGTGGTCGTCGGCGCGACGGCAGGAGCGGCCGCGCCCGTGGTCGTGGTGCTGCTCGAGTCCGCGCATCCGACCGCCCCGAGGCAGGCGAGCACCGCGACGGTGCCGGCGAGCCGGAGCCTGGCTGTTCTGTGTCCTCCCATGCCGCAGGAGTCGCAGGTGACGACGGGTGTCTGACACCCGGCTGGCTAGGGTCCTGTGCCGTGGGACCGTTCGGGTCGACTGCTGTGTGGGCGATGCGGGCCGAGCCGCGCGCGGCCGGCGTGCTGCGGCGGTGCGCGGCGGACTTCGCGCGGCACAGCGGCGCCGCGGACGAGACGGTCCACGCGGTGATGCTCGGCGTCTCGGAGATGGTGACCAACGCGATCGTGCACGGGTACGCGGGGCGCGAGCCCGGACGCGTGCTGCTGCGCTGCCGCGCCGCGGGTGAGCAGGTCGAGGTGCTGGTCGCCGACGAGGGCGCGGGCATCGCGCCGCGCCGGGACTCCCCGGGCCTCGGGCACGGCCTGGCGACGGTCGGTGCGCTGGCGCAGACGCTGGAGGTCACGCTCGGACCGGCCGGCCGCGGCACCCGCGTCACGATGTCCTTCGCGGCGCGAGGAACGCCACCGGCCGCCCCGGGGCTGGTGCCGCTCTGCGCGCTGGCCGTCGAGACGATCGCCGACGTCTCGTGCGTGGACGTCGCCCGCGACGGCGTGCTGCGCCGGGCCGCAGCCGAGGTGCGCGGCGACGAGGTGCTGACGCGATGGCTGCGCGCTGCGACGCCCCCGGCCCGGCCGGGCACCGCGACCTGGGCGGCGCTGCGGGAGGGCGGTGCGCGGCTGGTGGTGCACGACCCGACGGCGCCACGGTCGCCGGGCGGCACCGGCGACCGGCTGGGCCTGCTCTGGTGGGTGGCCGTCGCCTTGGAGGACGCCGACGGCCGGCCCGCCGCCCTCTGGGGGCTGGGCGGCCGCGATGGTGGGCGCCCGGTGCCCTCCGAGCACGTGCTCGCGGCGCTGCACGCCGCGGCGGCGGAGGATCTGTCGCAGGTTGCGGCCCGGGCCGCGCTGCGCGGTGAGCTGGCGTTGATCGGCTCCGGCCGCTGACCGCGCCGGCCCAGCGGGCAAGTCGGCGCGGAGGTCACCGGCCGGGCGCCTATGCTGCCCTGCGTGAGATCGGCGCGCGGGGCGATCGTGAGGTGGGGCGGCCTCGCCCTGCTCGTGCTCGCGACCATCGCGGGCGCGCTTCTCACCAAGCACGTGGTGGACGACCGCCAGGAGGCCCGGTTCAACGACGAGGTCCGACGGCTGGACAACGCGATCATCGAGCGGATGCGCGCGTACAACCAGGTGCTGCGCGGCTGCGCGGGGCTGTTCGACGCCTCCGACGAGGTGACCTTCGAGGACTGGCTGGCCTACACGCAGACGCTCCGCCTGCGCCAGCGCTATCCCGGCTTCCGCGCGCTGACCTTCGCGCCGGAGGTGTCCGACGCGCAACTCCCCGCATACCTGCGCGAGGTGCGCGCGCAGCCCCGGACGCGAGACCTGAAACTGCAGGCGCCACCCGGGGCGTCCGGCACCGCGTCGTTCCACGCCCCGATCACGCTGATCTCGCCGTACGACGCGACGACCCGAGCGGCGTTGGGGACCGACCTTTCGCTCTCCCCCGAGCGGCGCGTCTCGATGCTCCGCGCGCGACGCGGCGACGAGGCGATCATCACCGCTCCGGTGAAGCTCAACGACAGCGACCGCCGCTCGACCGGCTTCACGGCGGCGTTTCCCGCCGAGGACCGCTCCGGCCGTCGCGGCTGGGTCATCGCCGCGTTCCTCGCCGACGACTTCCTGCGCGGGCTCAACCGCGGCGCTGCCGCGTCGCCGCTGCGGTTCGCGGTCGCCGACGCGGCGACGCGGACGCTCATGGCCAGCACCGACGGCGTCGACCCCGGCACCCGCGCCCCGCGGCCGCTGGCCGGCACCGGCGACGCGCGGTTCACCCGCACGACCACCGTGCCGGTGGCCGGCCGGGCCTGGCTGGTCCGGTACGCCGCGCCGGACGGGTTCGTCCCGATGTCCTCCCGGCTGGCCCCGTGGTACGTGCTGGCCGGCGGGCTGGTGCTGACGCTCCTGTTCGTCCTGCTGTCGCGGCAGACGGTGCGCTTGTCGCGGCAGGCTGTCGTCCTGGCCCGCGCGCGCGAGGACGCCGAGGCGGCAGCGCGGGCCAAGGCCGCGTTCCTGGCGGCGATGTCCCATGAGATCCGCACGCCGATGAACGCAGTGATCGGGATGAGCAGCGTGCTGCTGGACACCCCGCTGACCGAGGAGCAGCGCGAGCCCGCGAACGTCATCCGCAGCAGCGGCGAGCACCTGCTGCACGTCATCAACGAGATCCTGGACTTCTCCAAGCTGGAGGCCGGGAGGATCGAGCTGGAGGCCGGACCCTTCGAGGTCGGTGCGTGCGTCCGCTCCGCCGTGGAGCTCGTCGGTGACGCAGCCTCGCGCGGCAAGGTGGCCGTCCTCATGTCGACCGACCCGCCCGGGGAGTGCTGGGTCTCCGGCGACGCCGGACGCCTGCGCCAGGTGCTGCTGAACCTGCTGTCCAACGCGGTGAAGTTCACACCGGAGGACGGGACGGTCAACGTCGACGTCGCCGCCCGGCCCGCCGGCGGCGAGGTGGCACTGGCGTTCACCGTCCGCGACAACGGCATCGGCATCGCACCCGAGCAGCAAGCACGGTTGTTCCAGGCCTTCGCGCAGGCCGACGCGTCGACGACCCGGCGCTACGGCGGCACCGGCCTCGGCCTGACGATCTCCCAGCGGCTGGCCCAGGCCATGGGCGCGACCATCACGGTCGACAGCACGCCGGGCCTCGGCTCGGTGTTCGCCTTCACGGTCGTGCTGCCGGTCGCCGAGCCGGTGCGGGAGGACGGCGACGATGCTGCCCGCGACACGATGCTCGACGGCTTCGCCGAACGGCACCCGCTGCGCATCCTCGTCGCCGACGACCACCCCATCAACCAGCTCGTCGCCCAGCGCATGCTCGGCCGCCTGGGCTACCACGTGGCCACCGTCGGCGACGGGCGCGAGGCGGTCGACGCCGTCGAGCGCCAGGCCTACGACGTCCTGCTGCTGGACATGCACATGCCGGTGCTCGACGGGCTGGAGGCCGCGCGCGAGCTGTGCACGCGCTGGCCCGACGGCGAGCGCCCCCGGCTGGTCGCGCTGACCGCCAGCGTGCTGGAGGAGGACCGCCGCATCGCCTTCGCCGCGGGCATGGACGACTTCGTGGCCAAGCCCGTGACGTTGCACGGGCTCGCTGCGACGCTGGCGCGTTGCGAGCGGCTATCCCGGAACTAGCTCCGCGGGTGCGCCGCCCCTCGCCGCGATCGATCACCGGTCACGGTCAAACCGATCGCTTGGTGAAGTGCAGACGCACACGGGCGGTCGCGAGCGAGTCCCCGATGGACGGACCGAGCGACTCGCGCCAGGTGCCGGCATGGCATTCGTCCCCGGCGGTCGACACGGCGTCCACCGCGATCTGCGTCCAGGCGACCTTGCCGGCCGGGGCGATGTCGGCGCGCTTGGTGAGCACACCGGTCCAGAGCGCGCGCACCCGGACGCGGCCGTTCAGGCCGGGTGTCCGGATCACGCGGAACGCCCGGCTGCCCCGGACGCCGGAGTCCAAGACGTACCGGGCGCCCTGCGCGGGCAGCAGCCGCGCCGCACGATCGGCGGCGTTCTCGGGCGCGTCGAGCGTCGAGGAGGCCCTGTAGGTCACCGTGTAGTGGCAGCTGGGGTTCTGGGTGGTGCGCAGCCGCAGCGACGTCTTCTGGCTGCGGACCGTCCACGCCGTCGGCACCAGCACCCGGGCGTTGGACGTCACGACATAGCCCGACAGCGGGCCCGTCACGGTCAGCCCGCCCGAGACGGGCTCGGTCACCGGACGCGTGATGAACGTCGCCGCGTCCGCGCGCGAGGTCGCCACCAGGCCGACCGCGAGGATGCCGAGGAACCAGCGAGTGCGAAGCATCTGTCCACCGTGGCATGACGACCGCCACCTGTCATCCGGCACGTCCCGCGGCACACATCCGTGTTTCCTGCGGATGCCGACCGTCGGTCGGACCGCAACCCTCAGGTGGTCATGATGAACTCGCTCGTCGATCGTGTGCGGCAGGTCCAGGCGGCGACGCGCGCCGCTCGCGGCACCCCGTCAGACCGGGCACGAGCGCCCGACGCCGGCACCAGCAGGGACGAGATGCTGACGCTGCGGGCGTTCGCCAGGAGCCCCGACGGCACCGCCTCGCTGACGGAGCTGCGCAGCGCCGGCGTGATGGCGCCCGCGCAGACGATCTACGAGCTGCAGCTGCGGGGCCACGAGATCGAGCGGCTCGGGCACGGCTCGACGTTCCGCTACTACGGGCCGCCGCCGGCGGGACGCCTCGCCGAGTCGGCCTGACGCACGGGCGTCCCGACGGCGGCCGGTTGCACGGACACGTGCGGGACGAGGTGCTCGATCTCCTGCCGCGTCCCGGTGCCCAGCCCGCGCCAGGCCCGTACGGGCGTCCCCGCCTCCGGCGCGACGAAGGGCTCACCCGTGCCCTCGGGGCCGCTACGCGGCCAGCCGCGTGAGGGCGTCGCGGTCGAGGACCACGATGCGCCGGCGCTGGGTCGCGATCCAGCCGCATTGGCGCATCGTGCGCAGGGCGCTCGCGACGCCTGCCCGCGACGACGCGGTCCACCCGCGCAGGTCCTCCTGGGTGAGCGCCAGCTGGATCGCCGTGCCGGCCTCGGTCACCTCGCCGTAGCGGTCGCACAGCTCCAGCAGCCGGGCGGCGATCCGGCCGGAGGTGCCGAGCTCCCCGTGCTCGGTCAGCTTGTCGTCGGCATCGCGCAGCCGCCCGCCGAGGACATCGACGAGCGTCAGCGCCACCGACGGGCGCCGCAGCAGAAGCGCGTCGAAGGCCGAGACGGCCACCCGATGCACCGTGACCGGCTCGAGGGCCGCGACGTCGCTGGCCCGCGACGGGCCGAGGATCGACGTGCGCTCACCCAGCAGGTCCCCGGGACCCCGGAAGCCGAGCACGACCTCACAGCCGCGGCTGTCGACGCGGCCGACCTTGACGCGGCCGCTGAGCAGCACCATCACGGACTCCGCGGGCTCCCCACGGTGCATGAGCCGCTCCCCGGGCTCATACCGGCAGACGGCACCGCACGCCCCCAGGGCGCTGCGGTCCTCCGCGGACAGCAACGCGAGGAACGAGCCGGGCTCGACCTGCCGGCACGCGGCACGCAACTCGTCGACGGAGGTCCCGGGACGGTCGATGACGATGGTCATGCTGCTCCTCCTCGTTTCGGCAGGACGTCGTCGCTGAGGCGATAGGTGAGCCCGGCATCCGTGTAGAGGCTCGTCCCGCAGCGACTGCAGAACGCTTGGAGCGGTGTTCGGTCACCGCGATAACGGGCGACGAAGTCGGCACCCCTGAGCACCACGAACAGCTCGGGGGCGACCACGACGGACGCGTCGCGCCGGTGCCGTGATGTCGGTGTCGCCCGGAACACGACCTCGCCGCACCGGCAGGTGCCCTGAATCACCCCGTCCTCCACGCTGGGGACGCTACGTGCGCCCCGCGGTCAGAACATCAACCAGGTGGTCTATTTCGCGCGCTGCACGGTGGACGCCGCCAGCTCGGCCCGCGACTGCACGCCGAGCTTGCGGAAGACGTGGATGAGGTGCGTCTTGACGGTCGCGCGGGAGACGAACATCCGCTCGGCGATCTGCGGGTTGGTGAGGCCCTGGGAGACGAGCTCGACGACCTGGAGCTCCGTCGGGGTCAGCGACGCCCAGCCGTCGGCCGGGCGCTTGCGTGTCCCCCGGGCCCGGCGGACCCACCCGACCGCCTCGTCCAGGTCCAGCGCGGCACCGGCCCGACGTGCGGCGTCGGCGGCCTCGGGCCCGAGGCGTGCGGTCAGCGCGGCCTCGAGCGCCTCGATGGCCGGGGTGTCGGGAGCCCAGCGTGCCGTGCCGAGCACGGTGCGCGCGGCCGCCGCGGCGCCGAGCAGGCGGGCCGCGTCGGGGTGGGACTCCAGGTCTGCGGCCACCAACGCCAGCGCCTCGAGCGTGGGCGGCAGCCACGGCAGCAGCCCTCGGTCGACCCGTGCGACGAGCGCCTCGTGCAGCAACGTCTCGGCGGTCCTCGGGTCGCCGTCGGCGACCGCCAGCCGCGCGAGGACCTCCTGCGCGGACGCGTGGATCGCGCCCGGCCCGAGGCTCTGCCCCAGCGCGCGTCCCTGCTCGGCGAGCGCTCGCGCACCTGCGCCGTCGTCCTGGACGCGCCGCACGTCGGCGAGCAGGACGATCGCCCGTCCCAGCAACCAGCCACCGTCGGCGCCGCCGGCGATCACGACCTCCAGCAGCTCGTCCGCGCGGTCGAGGTCCCCCGCAGCGGCGTACGCGCGAGCAAGCTCCGTGCGCGCGAGCGGGAATGTGAAGCCCGCCCCGGCGGCGGCGATGCGCACCAGGCTCTCCTGCATGCGCGCCAGCGCGTCCTGGGCGCGGCCCTGCAGCACGTCGTCGTGCGCGGCGACCGCATGGACGAAGGCCTCGGTGGTGGGGTCGCCCACGGCGCGGGATGCCGCCAGCGACTGCTCGGCGAGCTCGGTGACCCGGCGGTGGTCGCCGCGCACCATCGCGCCCCAGCACAGACCTGAGGCGCCCCAGCTGACGGCCTCGACGCCCGCCCGGTCATCGAGTCCGACGAGCTCGCCGAACAGGCGGTCGGCCTCGTCGAACTCGTCCGTGACGATGTGCAGCCGGCCGAGGGTCGAGAGCCCGTGCACCAGCGGCCAGAGGTCCCCGCATTCGCGGGCCAGCCCGATCGCCCGTTGCAGCATCGCGCGCGAGCCATCGGGGTCGCGCATCATGGTCAGGTGCGAGAGCGTGACCAGCGCCCGGGCGATCGTGGGCCGGTCGCCGACCTCCTCGGCCAGCTTCAGCGAGAGCGGCACGTGCTCCCTGACCGCCGGGAGGTCTCCGCCGAACCGCGCCAGGTGCGCGACGCTCCACGTCGCCAGGGCGCGCTCGGCGCTCGGCGCGGGGTCGGCCGCCTCCAGCGCTCGCGTCAGCGCGGTCTGGCCCACGCCGAAGCGTCCGCCCACCTCCCACCAGGACGTCAGCGCCACGCCCATCCGCAGCGCCGTCTTGGGCTGGGTCGCCAGCGCGTGGTCGATCGCAGCCGCGAGGTTGGCCGCGTCGGGTTCGAGCGTCGCCGGCCAGCCGAGGTTGCGCGGCATCTCAAGCTGGCGTGCCGACTCGGCGGCAAGGCCGGCGAAGTGGTCACGGTGCCGGTCGCGTACATCGCCGAGCTCGCCGCTCTCCTCCAGGAGCCCGGCCGCGTATTGCCGCACCGTCTCGAGCATGCGAAAGCGCGCCGCGCCACCGTGCGGCTCCGGCTCGATGAGCGACTTGTCCACCAGCCCCGTGAGAGAACCCAGGACGCCGTCGCCATGCTCGCCGCAGACGGCGTCGGCAGCCTCGAGGGTCCAGCCTCCGACGAAGACGGCCAACCGTCGGAAGAGCCGGCGCTCATCGTCGGCCAGCAGGTCATGGCTCCAGTCCACCGAGGCCCGCAGCGTCTGCTGGCGCGGCAGCGTGCCGCGCGGAGCGTCGGTCAGCAAGCGGAACCGGTCGCGCAGCCCGTCGGCGATCTGCGCGACCGAGAACATCCGCGTGCGCGCAGCCGCGAGCTCGATGGCCAGGGGCATGCCGTCGAGCTCCCGGCAGATCTCCTCGATGACCGGCGCGTCGTCCGCCGCCACCTCGAAGCGCCCCACGTTGGACGCGCGTTCTGCAAACAGCGTCGCGGCGTCCTCGGGGGACAGCGCGGGCACCGACCAGTCGGTCTCGCCCGGCACGCCCAGCCGCGTGCGGCTGGTCGCCATCACCGTGGTGTTGGGACACCCGCGCAGCAGCGCCTCCGCGAGGTCGGCCGCCGCCTCCAGCACGTGCTCGCAGTTGTCGAGCACGATCAGCGCGCGCGCCTCGCGCACGTGATCCACCACCGCGTCCGCGTCCGTGCGCCCCGGGAGCGCCCGCACGCCCAGGGCACGCGCAAGCGCCGCGCCGACCTGGCCCGCGTCGGTCACCGGCGCCAGCTCCACCCACCACACCGCGACCTCGGCCGCGATGTCCTCCGCCGCCCACAGCGCCAGCCGCGTCTTCCCCGCGCCCCCCGGGCCGGTCAGCGCAAGCAGCCGGGAGGACTGCAGGGCAGCCCTGATCTGCTCGCGCTCGGCGTCACGTCCGACGAAACGCGTCAGTTGATGCGGCAGGCTCCCAGGCCGCTGCGTGTCCCCCACGAACGGGAGTTATCGCACCTTTCAGACCACCGAGGTGGGATCTTGCCGGTGCGGCTCCCGTCGCCGGCGGTCAGCGGATGCGCTCGACGTAGCCGTCGAGGTCGGGCGGCAGCGCGCCCGTCTGGGTGCTGTCGGGGACCGGGGAGCGCACGATCTGCTCGATGCAGATGCCGGGCTGGTCCAACGGGCGCGGTGTCGGCAAGGGCGGACGGTTGTTCATGGGGGTCTCCGGGTCATGCGGTGGTGAAGGCGCGCGGGCGACCCTGCTCGTGCCGCCCGCGCCGGCTTCCCACCACTCGGGCTCTATGCGTTGACGGTCTCCAGCTGCCGCGCGGACGGCCCGCTGATCTCGATGGAGCGGGGCTTCATGCGCTCGGGCTTGGGGATGATCAGCGACAGCACGCCGTTGTCCAGGCTGGCGGTGATGGCGCTCGGGTCGATGCCGTCGGGCACGGCGATGCGGCGCTCGAAGCGCCCGTAGCTGCGCTCGCGGTGCGTCAGCCGCATGTCGTCCATGGGCTCGGGACGCTTGCGCTCACCGCGCAGGTAGAGGAACCCGTCGACCAGCTCGATGGCCAGGTCCTCCTGCGCCAGTCCGGGCACGTCGAAGGTCAACAGCATGTCCGTGTCGCTGACCGCGACGTCGGCGGTCGGGACGAAGGCCGGAAGGTTCCAAAGCATCATGGGCAACCACCTCGTGTGAAAGGGCTGAACAGTGACGATTCGGGCGACGCGCTCGCGGCGCGCCCTTCGCCTGATCAAATAGGCCGCACCACCTCGCTTGTCTAGCGCCAACGCGCCAACAATGACGCCTCGCGAAGAGCTCCAGGACGCCGCCGCCCTGCGCGGCGAGATCGCCGCCGGACGGACGGCCGACGACCGCCTGGCGCGGGACCTCAACCGCCCGCGCGCCCGGCACGCGGCCAGCCCGGGCCCCTACCTCGAGCGCCTCGAGCGCGAACCCAGCGCCCCGGGCACCGAGCTCGTCGCCCGCGCCCAGGCCGGGGACCTCGCGGCGCGGGCCGCCCTCATCGAGCAGCTCATGCCGCAGATCTCGCGGGTGGCCCGGACCTATCGCAGCGGCCAGGTCGAGCGCCAGGAGCTGTTGCAGGAGGGCGTCGTCGGCGTCCTGCGCGCGCTGGAGCGCTTCGACGCCGAGCGCGGGGTGCCGTTCTGGGCGTACGCCGCCTGGTGGGTGCGCCAGGCCATGCAACAGCTCGTCGCCGAGCTGACGCGTCCGCTCGTCCTCTCCGACCGCGCGCTGCGCGACCTGTCCCGGCTCAAGCAGGCCCATCACGCGGCCGTCCAGTCCCACGGCCGCGCGCCGACGCGTGCCGAGCTCGCCGCCGCCGCCGACATGAGCCCCGAGCACGTCGAGGACCTGCTCGCCGCCGAGCGCGCCCCCGTCCCCCTCGACCGTCCCGCCACCGACGACGACCAGCAGCTCGGCTCCTTCGGCGACCTCCTCACCGACCCCTTGGCGCAGGACGCCTACGAGGACGCGATCGCCCGCATCGCCACCGAGGAGCTCCGCCGGCTCCTCTCCGGCCTCTCCGAGCGCGAGCGTCAGATCCTGCGCCTGCGCTACGGCCTCGACGGCCCCGAGCTCAGCCTCCGCCAGGTGGGCGCCCGCCTGGGCCTCAGCCCCGAGCGGGTCAGCCAGCTCGAGCATCGCGCGCTCGCCAAGCTCGCCGACCACGCGGTGGGCTGAGGCGGCGCAGGTCCGGCCCGCCCGTACGCCGAGCGTCAGACGGTGACGTCGCCCCGCGTGAGCCGCCGGACGCCGATCAGGAGCGGCAGCACCATCCAGAGGAGCAACGTGGTGCCGAGGTGTGCCCACTGGGTCGCGCTCATGACGCTCACCGTCACGTGGCCGAGGGCGCCGGCGTAGTCCACCCACGGGGCGATGCCGGAGAAGACGGGCAGCGAGAGGACCGCCAGCCAGGTCGTCGGCAGCACGAGGAGGATGACGATCGCGGGCGCCGGGGCGCGCAGGATCGCGCCGAGCGCGATGCCGACGACCATCCCCGCCGTGAGGTTGACGGCCGACTGCCCGATGAGCGGCGCGGCGTCCGACCAGGTCCCTGCGACGCCGGGCGACGAGACGACCACCCCGGCGGCGACGATGGCGACGCAGACCGCGAGCATCGTGACGGCCAGCAGCAGGCTCGCGATGAGCTTGGCGCCGAGGACGCGCGGGCGCGCCGGGACGAGCGCGAACGTGATCAGCCCGGTGCGCTGGGACCACTCCGAGGTGACGAGCAGGATGCCGAGGACCGGCAGCAGGACGGCCGACGGCTGAAGCCCGACGTCGAGGACGGGCTGGAACGTGTGGCCGGCCGGGTCGCCGACGAGCAGGCGCACCGCCACGGCGACCACGGTCAGCGCCACCATGGCGACCGGGACCCAGAAACCGGCCCGGGTGTCGACCATCTTGCGCAGCTCGACGGCGACGAGGCGACCCAGGCCGGGGCGCGTGTGGACACCGGCGGTGTCCGGGCGGATCGGTGCGACCAGCGTCGTGGTGCTCATGCGGTGGCTCCTTCCAGTTCGACGGTCGGCGGTGTGCCCCCGCCGGAGCTCGTGAGCTCGAAGAACAGGCGCTCCAGGCCGGCGTCCTCGGCCGGAGCGAGCCGGCGCAGGGCGACGCCGTCGGCCATCGCCGCGCGGGCGACGACCTCGGGCTCGGCCTCGACCAGCCGCCGATCGCCCTCGGCGACGTGGGCCACGAGGCCCGCACGGTGAAGCGCGGCGTCGAGCCCGGTGAGGTCGTCCGCCTCGACGAGGGTCAGGGACCCGGTCATGAGCTCGGCGCGGGTGCCCTGCGCCCGGATCCGCCCGCCGCTGATGATCATCATCCGATCGGCGACAGCCTCGACCTCGGCAAGCAGGTGCGAGGAGAGCAGCACGGTGCCGCCGCGGTCGGCGAAGGTGCGCAACAGGCCCCGCATCCAGCGCATGCCCTCCGGGTCGAGGCCGTTGGCGGGCTCGTCGAGGATCAGGACCTCGGGGTCGCCGAGCAGCGCGTGGGCGAGGCCCAGCCGCTGGCGCATGCCGAGCGAATAGGTGCCGACCCGCGCCTTCGCCGCCGTCTCGTCGAGGCCGACGAGCTGCAGCAGCGCGTCGACGCGCTGCGCCGGCACGCCCATGGTCTGGGCGGAGACGGCGAGCGCCTCACGGCCGCGGCGCCCGCCGTGCTGGGCGGAGGCGTCGAGCAGGATGCCGACGCGCCGCCCGGGGTTGGGCAGGTCGCGGTAGCGCCCGCCGAGGACCCGGGCCTGGCCGCTGCTGGGCTCCGACAGGCCGACGAGCATGCGCATGGTGGTCGTCTTGCCGGCGCCGTTGGGGCCGAGGAACCCCGTGACGGTGCCCGGCTCGCAACGGAACGTGACGTCCGAGACGATGGTGCGCCCGCCGAGCTCTTTGGTGAGTGCGTCGGTGTGGATCATGCCGACAGACTCGTGTCCGGCAGGGTGCGCAGCCACGGTCCGCGGGCTACGCCCGCCGGGCCCTGCGGCGGTGATGGGCCGCGACTTTGGTAGGGGGTCGGAGCCGCCGCGCTGGCCTAGGCTTCGCCCTCAAGCAATGGCACGCACGGACACAGCACGCTCTGCCGACGGCCTGTCCGGCTGGTTGCGCTCGGCGCTGCCCGCGGTGGTCGTCGAGGAGGCGCGCGGTCGCCGCGATCGCGTCGTCGACGCCGCGGTGTACCTGGGCGCGTTCGTGGTCGGCGCCGCGACCCTCGCGGGCACGTGGGCGATCCACCCGCCCTGGCTGCGCGCCGTGGCCATCGTGGTCGGGATCGGGGCGGTCGTCTCCCTGCGCTGGCGGCGCACCCACCCGGGCACCGTCGGGATCGGCATCGGGGCGGTCTCGCTCGTGATCCTCCCCACCGGCGGCGCGAACCTCGTCGCCGCCTTCAACGCGGCCGTCCGGGCCCGGGGCCGCGATCTCGCCGTCATCACCGGGCTCCTGGTCGCCTGGGCCTTCGCCAGCCCGCTGCTCTACCCGATGTCCGGGAGCTACTGGTCCGACGCCGGGGCCTGCGTGCTGTTCACGGGCGTCGTCCTCGGCTGGGGCCTCTTCGTGCGCGCCCGGCGCGAGCTCGTGCGGTCGCTGCGCGCGCAGGCCGACCATGCGGCCGAGGAGGCCCGGGCGGCCGAGCGGCGGCGGATCGCCCGCGAGATGCACGACGTCCTGGCCCACCGCCTGTCGCTGCTGTCCGTCCATGCCGGCGCGCTGGAGTTCCATCCCGACGCCCCGGCCGAGGAGGTCGCCGAGGCGGCCGGCGTCATCCGCGAGAGCGCGAGGACGGCGCTGGAGGAGCTGCGCAGCGTCATCGGCGTCCTGCGCGAGGACCGCGGCGAGAGCCTCACGCAGGCACCGCAGCCCACGCTCGCCGACCTGCCCGCGCTCGTCGAGGAGTCGCAGGCGGCCGGGATGCGGGTCAGCGCCCGGATCGAGCCGGGCGACGTGGCACCACCCGCCGCCGTCGGCCGCACCGCCTACCGGATCGTGCAGGAGGGCCTGACCAACGCGCGCAAGCACGCGCCGGGCGCAGCGGTGACGCTCACCGTCCGCGCGTCCGTCGGCGACCTGCAGGTCGAGGTGCGCAGCCTCGCGCCGGTGGCCGTCGTCGCCGCCGCGCCCCTGCCCGGCGCGGGGACCGGCCTCATCGGCCTGGCCGAGCGCGTCTCGCTGGCCGGCGGCGAGCTCGAGCACGGCGTCGACCCCGATGGCGCGTTCGTCCTGCGCGCCCGGCTGCCGCGATGATCCGCGTCCTGCTTGTCGACGACGACGCGCTCGTGCGCTCCGGCCTGCGGCTGATGCTCGCCGGCGCCGCGAACCTCGAGGTGGTCGGCGAGGCCGCCGACGGCCGCGAGGTGCTCGGCGCCGTCGACCGCCACCGGCCCGACGTGGTGCTGATGGACATCCGCATGCCCCAGCTCGACGGCATCGCGGCCACCCGCCTGCTGGCCGCCCAGCCCGCCCCGCCCACCGTGGTCGTCCTCACCACCTTCGACGCCGACGAGCTCGTCCTGCGCGCGCTGCAGGCCGGCGCCGCCGGCTTCCTGCTGAAGGACACCCCACCGGCCGAGATCGTCCGCGCGATCGAGCTCGTCCACGCCGGCGACGCGATGCTCTCCCCCACGGTCACACGACGGCTCATCTCCCTCGTGGCCGGCGACTCCGACGCGGGCGCCCGCACCGACGAGGCGCGCGACCGCATGGCCACGCTGAGCCCCCGCGAGCACGACGTCGCCCTCGCCGTCGGTCGCGGCCACTCCAACGCCGAGATCGCCGCGGCGCTGCACCTCTCCGTCCCGACCGTCAAGGCCCATGTCTCGCGCCTGCTCGACAAGCTCGACGTCGACAACCGCGTCCAGATCGCCCTGCTGGTCAGGGACGCCGACGGGCACCGGTAGCGCGGTCACGCCCTCGTCGTCGCGCCGGCATGAGCACGGCGGCGCTCGCTGCCAGAGCGGTCAACCGGGTCGTGCGGGTCATCGAGATCCTCCTCGGGGGTGTGGTGCGGGCTCGGGCGGGCGAGCCCGCGGCACGGTGTCTCGGCGCTCAGGAGACGGCGGACACGAGCGTCCAGATGGCCATCTGCGCGATGCTCAGCGACGCGAGCACGATGCCCGTCATCGCCGCACGCGGGTGGTCACCGGCGGCACGGGCGCGCTGCCCGATGACGATCGCTGCGATGCCGAGCGGCAGGCCGATCCAGAGGCCGCCGGCGGGCAGGTCCCACGCGACGGTGGAGCCGGGCACGGCGAAGATGCCGAGGACGAGGGCGATGATCCCCTGGGAGGCGCTGCGGTCGGAGACGGCGGAGCTGTGGGTCGACATGAGTGGTTCCTTTCGGAGGGTGGTTGGTAAGCGCAGCGCCGCCGGCGCCCCGCCCCGGGTCGCGGGCGACGGCCGACTGGACCTCCGCAGGACGGTGTCCCGCACCCGCACCCGCGCCCGGTGCCGGGGGAGCCACGGGCGCGCAAGGCTGCGCCCGCCGTGTCCGGCCCGCCCGCGGCCCCGGGTGCCCGCGGGCCGGGAGGCAGCGTCGCGGCCGCCGCTTCCGGCGCAGGCAGCGCGAGCTGGGTCGCGCTGCCGCGCACCTCGGCGTGAGCACACGTCGCGCATCGCTTCAGCGGGCGATCAGGCGCCAGGGATGCGAACCCCAGACGACGCGGTAGGGCAAGGGAGCCTTCACGTCGGTGAAGCGCAGGACCCCGTCGCGCACGGAGAAGCGCGCGCGGACACGGTCCGGTCCGCCCTCCGCGACGATCCGGTGTCCGTCGACGCGGAAGGTCGCGTCGAACCCGGTCTCGTGGCTGAGCCCGTCCTCGATGCGCAGCTCGCCGTCGGCGATGACCATCCGGTGCTCGCCGATGGTGCCTTCGTCTGCACCGGGGTCCGACGCGAAGATCGTCGTCGTGTAGGTGCCCGGCGGCAGGGCCGCCGTGGTCGAGGATCGCCGGGGCTGCACGCCTTCGGCGGCAAGCGTCGCCGGCGTCACCGCCCGCGGGGCGGCACCCGGCCCCCAGTCGATGAAGCGTGGCCGGTCCTCGCTGCGCGGTGTGATCTCGCGCAGCCCGGTGCCATCCGCGTTGAGGACGGCGAGCGCGCCCTTGCCGTTGCGCTCGACGCGGGCGACCAGCCGGCGCCCGTCGGGCGAGAAGGACCCGACAAATGCGTTGTCACCGCCGGTCTCCCCGCCGCGGTACCGGGTGACGGTGCGGGCCCGCGTGCCGGTCGCAGCGATGGTGAGGACGTTGGCCCCCTCATCCGGCCGCACCCAGTCGGCGTTCGTGGTCAGCGCGATACGGGTGCCGTCGGGCGACCAGGCGTGCTTGGTCGCCACCTCGAAGCTGTCCGGCGTGAGCCGGCGGGTGTGCGTCCCGTCGAGGTCGACCGCCCACAGCGCCTGACGCTCGTGCTCCTTGGGCCGCCGCACGAACGTGATGGTGCGGCCGTCCGGCGAGACGTTGGGATCGGTGTCGCCGAGCCGACCGCCGATGACGCTCACCCGCCCGTCGGCGAGGTCCATGCGGCGGAGGGTCTCCTCGTCCTTGGCCTCGTCGTAGTGCACGAAGACGACGCTCCCGCCGTCCGGCGTGAAGGCCGGCTGCCCGTCGCAATCGGCGTCGGGGCCGGAGAGGTCGCGCAGCCCGCTGCCGTCGGCGTTGACGAGCATGAGCTTGCAGCCCTGCTCCTTCGGGCGGTCGTACTCGAAGACGATGCGCCGCCCGTCGGGCGACCAGTCGCCGTTGATCGCGTCGCCCTCGAGACTCGTGATGCGCTGCTCGGCGCGGCCGTCGGGCGCGATGGTGAACAGCGCGAAGTGGCCGTCGACCTCGCGCGAGAAGAGGATCCGTCCTGCGTCGGCGACCTTCGTCGGCCGTTCGGCGGCCGCTTGACGAGGCGCCGGATCCGATCCGCAACCGACCGCCAGCAGCGCGGCGAATGACGCGGCGGCGCCGGTGAGATGCAGGCGCCTGGAGAGCTGATGTCGAGGCATGGCGCAAGCCTGCGCTCCTGCCGGCCGACCAGACAGAGGGCAGGCCCCGGACCGTCTCGAGGGTTAGCCCTTGACGCGGCGTGGCCGGGCCCGGCTGCCGGCGCCGGGCGCTCAGCGAACCGCCTCAGGTTCGAGGACCAGGACGTCGGGAGGCCCGGCGAGAAGCTCACCGGATCGCGAGAGGAAGGCCGTGACGTGCCGGGTGACGCGGTGCGCTTGGAACCCGGCAGCGTCTTCGTAGCTCTCGAAGACCGCGTAGCGCGGCGGCGCCGACCTGATCCGCCGTACCGCGTAGCTCCGGTTGGCGGGCTCGGCACGTGACGGGGCGATGAGCTCCGTGAGCCCGGCCTCGACGGCGGCGGCCTGCCCGTCGGCGGGCGTGAACAGGGCGATGACCTCGAAGTGGGACATTGTCGTCGACGGTACGTGCCGCGGCTCCCGGAGAGAAACAGCCGGCGGTTGTCACGTCACAATCGACCCGTGCCTGAGCTGCGCCACCTTCGCTACGCGGTCGCCGTGGCCGACGAGCTGAACTTCACCCGTGCCGCCGCGCGCGAGGGCGTCTCGCAACAGCTGCTGAGCGCGCAGGTCCGGCAGCTCGAGGACGAGCTCGGCGTCACGCTCTTCGACCGCAGCACCCGCGAGGTCAGGCTCACCGACGCCGGCGCCGAGTTGGCCCAGCGCGGCCGCGGGTTGCTGGCTGACGTCCAGCAGCTGTGGGAGGACGTGCGGCGCCACGCCACCGGCCAGGCGGGCATCGTGCGCCTCGGGTTCTGGCGCTCGGCGGCCTTCACCACCGCCCCGCAGCTCGTCGCCGCCATGGCCGAGGCGCATCCCGGCGTGCGCATGGAGATCTGCGAGATCCCGACCCCCGACCTGCCCCGGGCCCTGCGCGACGGCCGCATCGATGTCGCGCTCGCGCGCTGGACGGACGACACCGACGGCCTCTTCGTCCATGAGCTGGCCCGGCATGCGGCCGGGATCGTCCTGCGCGCCGATGACCCGCTGGCCGACCGCGCCGAGCTCGAGCTGGGTGAGCTCGCCGAGCGCACCCTGCTCCTCCACGAGCGAGCTGCGCTGCCCGGCCGCCACGACGCGATCGTGGCCGCCTGCGTCGCGGCGGGCTTCACGCCGCGCATCGCGACGCCGCGCCTGCCCTTCGACCCCACGTTCGCCGACGTCGCCGACGGCCTCGGCGTCCTGCCGGCGTCAGCCGCGGTGCAGGCCTCGCTTCCGCTCGGTCTTCACTGGGTCCCCCTGGCGGGCGACGAGCTGGAGGAGCGGATCGACCTCATGTGGAGCCCGGCCCACGCGGCCCCCGCCCGGGACGCCTTCCTGGCGGTCGCCCGAGCGCTTCCGCGGCCCGCGCCCTCCCCCGAAACCGAGTGAGGCCCTCATCGCACGCGCACGATGGTCTGCGTCTTGCGCCCGGCACGGTCGTAGCTGACCAGCCGGTAGGTCCCGCGCGGGGCGCGCAGGACGACGCGTCCGCGACGGGCGGCGGCGCTGGCGATGGTCCGGCCGTTGCTCAGCAACTTCGCGCGCGACGCGTTCGTCGAGACGGTGCAGGTGAGCTTGGGCGTGACGCGCTTGCCGGCCTTCGGGATGGTGATCGCCTTGGCCTTGCAGGTGACGTCGATGTCCGACGGGGCGGCGTCGCTGCCGTCCTGCCCGCGGTCCCCCTTGACGCCGGGCGTGCCGGCGACGCCGGCCGGTCCCTGCGGCCCCACGGCGCCGTCCTGGCCCGGAGCACCTGCCTCGCCCGGTGCGCCGGCCGGCCCGGGGATGCCTGGCTGGCCCGGTGCGCCGGCCGGCCCGGGGGTCCCCGGCTGGCCCGCTGCACCGGTCTGCCCCGGCTCGCCGGCCGGCCCCTGCGGCGCCGACGCCGGGACGACCGGCGCCGACGTCGCGCTGCGGACGCCCGTGTCGTTGCGTGCGGTGACCACGCAGCGCAGGAGCTGCCCGACGTCGGCGCCGGTCAGGGTGTAGGACGGCGCGGTCTGCAGGGCGATCGGCGTGCCGTTGCGCGTCCACGCGTAGGCGAGCGACGGCGCTCCGGACCAGGTGCCGGGGTTACACCCCAGGCTCTGGCCGACCAGGGCCTGCCCGCTCATCTCCGGACGCACGGAGTTCGCCGGTGCCGGCACCCCGAAGACGGCGAGCCTGCGACGACCACCCTGGGCCAGGCTGCCGGACTCCAGCCCGACGTACACCGTCTGGCCGTTGAGCTCGAGGTCGTTGACCGTGACGCCGGACGCTGAGCGAGGCCACCACGACGTGGCCTGCGCGGTGACGGCGTCGACGGCGGCGAGGCCGTCGCGGTCCTGGCCGGTGACGGTGTTTGCGACGCCGAGCACGACGGTCGAGGCGTTCGCGGCCACCGCGGACGGCGCGTTCGGAAGCGTCGGGATCCAGCTGGTGACGGCGCCCGTGCCCGCGGCCGAGACCGCCGCCAGCGGCGGGCGGGTCTGGCCGCCGACGGTGCTGAACTGGCCGGCGAGGTACACCGTCGACCCGGACAGCGCAAGCGCCCTGACCGGTGCGCCGGGGTTGGGGTTCCATGCCGACACCCCGGTGGCGCTGACCATCGCGGCGTGGTTGCGGGGCTGCCCGTCGACGCTGGAGAAGGTGCCCGCGACGTAGACGTTGATGCCGTCGGTGGCCATCTTGGTCACCGAGCCGAGCACGTCGAGCGTGCGGGCCGTCGGCAGGCCCGTGGTGGCGTCGACGACCCCCAGGCCCTTGCGCGCCGCGCCGTTGAGCGTGGTGAACGTGCCGCCGAGGTAGACCCCGCCGGCCGTGAACGCGACGGCATTGACCGTGCCGCCCGCGACGTTGGGGTTGAACGCCCTCACCGCTCCGGACGTATCGACCGCTGCCGCACCGTTGCGCGTCTGGCCCGCGACGGAGCTGAAGCTGCCGCCGACGTAGAGCAGCCCCCCGCCGGACTCGAGCGTCAGCACCTCACCGACGGCCCGCGGGTTCCACGACGTCGGTTGCATGGTCGTGGCGTCGAAGGCAGCCAGGCTCAGGCGCGGCTCGGTGTTCACGAGCTGCATGGCTCCTCCGAGGAAGACGCCGTCACCCAGCACGGCGACGTGGTCGGTGGCGACGTCCGGTGACGGCGACCACGCCGTGGCCGCGCCGTCCACCCCGGCGGCTCCGGCGTACTGGCGCGGCTGGCCACCCAACCTGGTGAAGGAGCCCGTTGCGTACACCGTGTCTCCCGCGACGACCAGATCGCGCACCGTGCCGTTGGCGTCAGGGTTCCACGGACGCGTGGCTCCCGTGGTCGTGTCCACCGCGGCGAGGTTGTTGCGAGCCGCCGAGATGCGGTTGTTCGCGACAGCGTCGAACGTGCCGCCGAGGTAGATCGCGCTGCCCACGATGTCGAACGTCAGGACCGATCCGTTGACGTCCGGCCGGAAGGTCGCGTTCAGCGTGCCGTCGGGCGTGGAGGCCGCGATGCCGCCACGAGGCTGGCCGTCGACGCTGTGGACGCCGCTGTAGTAGACGTAGCTGAACGCGTCCTCGATGTGGGTGATGCTGCCGTCGACGACCGGGGCGAACCCCGTGAGCGCGCCCCCGGTGTCCAGAGCAGCCAGCTTGGTGCGCACCTGCCCGTTGACCTTGCCGAACTCGCCGCCGACATAGATCACGTCGTTGAAGCCGGCGGCCATGGCCGTGACCCTGGGGTTGCCGACGGGAGCGTCGCTCAGCTGCGGGCTCCATCCGCGGACCACGCCCATCCGGGTGACCGAGCCGACGGCACGGCGCACTTCGCCGTCGAGGGTCACGAACGATCCGCCGAGGTAGAGATCGCCGTTCAGCACAGCCAGCGCGGTCACCGTGCCGCCGCCGACCGCGACGCGGAAATCGGGATCGACCGAGCCGTCGGACAGCAGGTGCGCGACGTTCGACCGTCGGTGCCCGTCGACGTTGGAGAACTCGCCCCCGATGTACAAACCACCGTCGCCGTCGGGCGCGGATGCGAGCACCGTCCCATCGATCTCCAGGGCGCCGGTCAGCGACCCGGCGTCCGCATCCACCACCGCTCCGCCGCCGGTGTGGCGACCGACCATCGTGAAGTCCCCACCCACGTACACCGTGTCACCGACGCGCTTGACGGCGTTCACGGGACCGTTGACGTCCCATGCAGTGGGCAACGCGATCGAGCTCAACGCCGCCGCCCCCGCCGGTGCAACGAGCGCGACGACGACCGCCACCATGACGCCGAGCGCCGCCCGACCCCTCCCTGACCTGA
Source organism: uncultured Conexibacter sp. (assembly GCA_964443695.1). Lineage (GTDB taxonomy): Bacteria > Actinomycetota > Thermoleophilia > Solirubrobacterales > Solirubrobacteraceae > Paraconexibacter. The sequence goes on from CAYUDT010000022.1 coordinate 52,177, forward strand.
ATCCCATGCGGGCAGGCTAGGTACGCCGGCACGACGCGAGGGTGCGGTGGCGCACACGACACACCAAGGTCCGTGTCAGCACCTACGTGCTCGCCGCCGGCCGCGGGCCTCCCCATCTCGGGGCTGCGAAGCACCACACCGAAAGGTGTCCGTGCTGACGCGTGTGCGGGTGTGCCTCGACAGGCGCGCGCCGGGCGCGCGGGAGTGGAGATCGACGCACGTGTCGGCGCGGAGAGCGACTCGCTGACCCGTGTCGATCCCCGCACGGGCGTGCGAGTGGAGATCAACGCACGTCCCGGCGCGGAGAGCGACTCGCTGACGTACGTCGATCTGCCCACTGGCGTGCGGACCGGGATCGACACACCCCCGTGGCCGGCCGGCTGTTGGTGCCTCCGACGAGTGACTCGCACCCTTCTGCATTCGCGTGGCAGCGCCGTCGGTTGGTCCACATCAGGATGTCCCCGCCGGCCTCCTGGGCGGCCCTGTCCAAACGACTGACTGCCCGGCCCCGAACCCGAACCTCGCCCGAAAAGGCCTGGAAATCCGACAGATCGCTGATCTTGGCTCCATACTGGAACCGACTCGTGCCTGCCCAACCAACGCAAAAAGGCCTGCAAAGGCAGGCCTTCTTGAGTCGGGGAGACAGGATTTGAACCTGCGACCGCCCGGCCCCCAGCCCGATCAGAGGGGGCTAGATTGGGCCGAAACCGGCACCGTTACTGGCGTTTCGCTTCAGTACGGTGCCGTTCGATTCACTCAAATTGGTACACGATTGGTACACGGGTTCGAGCTCTTACGGCGCTGCCTCGAGCCCGGAATCGAACCCTGTCTTCAGTATGGGTCGGGGCGGGATCGGCACGCCAGTCGCCGTCCGATGCTCGGCGCATCATCGCGGGTATCTCCCCCGCCTTCTTCCACAATCACATCGCCACGGCCGGCTACCTGGGCGAGTTCACCAACGAGCTCGGCGAGCTGATCATGGTCGATGTCGCGACGAACCAATCGGCACCACGCAAGCCTAAGGGCGTCGGTCACCGAGACAGGTTCTGGGGTCGCAACACGGCGCTGCGCGCTGCGATGGAGACGGAGCTGAACAGGCTCGAGAGCGATGCCATTCCGGCGCTGCGCGACGTCGTCGCGACCGACGCGCTCCCGCCACGTGAGGCGAAGCCGCGCGTGATGCTGATGGCGCTCGTGGCGATGCACCTCGCGCGCAACACGGCACACCGGGCACGGTTCATCCGAGACCAGTCCAACGTGCTTGCCCGCAAGGGCGATCAATACGCCGCAGACCTCGGCGCTGCACAGCACGAGTCGCTGCTGCGCGAGGTCACCGGGGACGGCTTCTACGCCAAGCTCGTCCTCGGCCAGGTCCTCAAGTTCGCCAGCTACTTCGGGTCGATGCACTGGACGTTGGTCACGTTCGACGAACCGCTGCTGGCGACGTCGGACCATCCGGTGACGCTCGTCCCGCTCTTGACGCCCGGCCGCACGTCCGCGCCGATCACGCCGCTTCCCGCGACCGGCATCATCGACGTCCTCGAAATGCGGATGGCGCTGTCGCCGACGCACGCGATCGTCGGCGCGTGGATCGATGAGCCGGACGACGGCCCGACCCGCGCCGGCGATGACGCCTTCGCCGCCCACCTCAACCGCGGCGCCATCGCCCAAGCCGACACGCAGTGGTTCCACCACCCCGCGCGCGTCCCCACCCGCATCGTCGCTCCCGACCTGACCATTGGCGGCTGTGAGCCTCTGGCCCACCGCCTCCACGCCGGCTACGACACCGACCAGGCCTGCAGGTCGGTGCGCCGCGATAAGGCTGCCGAGATCATGGAGAACCTGATCGAGACCGACTCCATCGACGGCATCCTCACCGTCACGATCGGCGCGGCCGCGTGTGTACCACGCCAGCCGCCGCTCGGGCGGTAACGACGTCGACCTTCTCGTCAGCGAGTTCCCCGCCTTGCTCGCCGACTCGACGAGCATCCGGAGGACGAGGGGGCGACCGTGCCGCGGCAGCACCGTCTGTTGAAGGGCAACCGCTCGTAGGCCATGTCCACCAAGGCAGAGTCATCGAAGCGTTGATCGGTGATGAGTTGGCCGCTGTCGTCAGGGGCGCCTTTGGCGTCCTCGTTGCTGCGGAACTCGTCGCAGGTCCCGTCGATCAGCTCAGGACCTTGACCGCACGCACAGCCGGTAGGTGCGGCGGTCGCTGATCGCCTTCCGCCCGCGGATTGCTGCGACGACACGGACGACCGTGCGTCCCGACGCCTGCCCTCGCAGCGAGACGCGGAGCGTGCGGGAGCGCCCGCGTTGAACTCGCACGCGTTTGCCGTTGACGTAGAGCGTGAGCGACGTCACCCGACGGCGCTGCGGGATGCCACGGACGTGAATCGTGATCTCACGGCGGCTGACGCATGTCTTCCCCGGCTTGGTGACGGCTGGGCAGAGCCCCGGGTTGTACTGGTCAAAGAGGTAATCGTTGGCGCAGGTCAGCGTCTCGCGGAAGGGGTAGACGTCCTTCGGCAGTTGGACGACGTGCAGTCCGCGATAAGCGGAGGCAAACCAGATCTCCCCGCGGTCGGCGAGAACCACCGGACGGGACGCAACCGGGTCGACGCTCAAGGGCGTCGCCGCCCACTGCGGGTGCAGCAGCGCGGCGGTGCCGACTGCTCCAGGACGGTAATAGGCCAGCTCGCGCGGATGCGCGGGGTCGCGGATGTCATAGACCTCCAGACCGGAGAGGAAGTTGGGTCTGCTGCAGGGATAGGTGACACCTGATCTGACTGGTCGAGAGATCGGTTGA
>CAYUDT010000023.1:0-54193 GCA_964443695.1 uncultured Conexibacter sp.
CTCGTCGAGCACGACCTCTTCGACTTCCTGCTGTTCTCGCTGCCCGACAACGACACGCACTCCCACGAGCACGGTCCCGATGCCCAGGTCGAGTCGATCCACCGGGCCGACCGGCAGCTGGAACGGATGATGCACCCGGCCGGCGGCGTCGACGCGTTTCTGGACACGCATGCGCTGATCGTCGTGGCCGACCACTCACACACCCTGGTGTCGCAGGTGGTCGATCTCGAGGGGGCCTTCGCGCCGGCGTTCTCGATCCTGCTGCCGTCGGGGCGGGCGGCGCGGCAGGCGGAGATCGCGCTGTGCCCGTCACAGCGGGCGGCGCAGATCTACGTGCTCGTGCCCGAGGGCCGTGCGCAGCTGGTGCCGCGTCTGGTGGAGACGGCGCTGGGCATCGACGGCGTCGACCTGACGATGCACGTGGCCGCCAACGGCGACTCGGTGATCTCCTCGCGACGCGGGGTCCTGCGCTTCCGGCGGGCCTCGGCGTCGGTCTCCGATCCGGTGCTCGACGCGCGGGGCGTGGGGTGGACGGTCGCCGGGGACCTCGCGGTGCTGGACGCGTCCATCGTCGACGGCGTGTTCGTGTCCGGCGCCTATCCGGACGCGCTGGCGCGGGTCGACGCGGCGCTGCGGTGCCCGACGTCGGGCGACGTGCTCCTCAGCGCCGGGCCCGGCTGTGAGTTTCCCGATTGGGGTGGATTTGCCCATGTCGGTGGGGGGTCGCACGGCTCGCTGCACGCCGATGACTCGCTGGGTGCCTTGATCTTCGCGGGGGTTGAGGCCCCCGAGGAGCGTCGGCGCGACGGGTCGTGGTCCATCGCGGACATCACCCCCATGGCCCTCGCCCACTTCTCGGGCTGAGGCCGTACCCTTTTCGGCCATGTCCACCAGCGAGGAGGCGGCTGTACGTCTCCCCACCCACCGGCGGGTGCATGCCGGGCTGAAGAAGCCGGCCAACTGGATGCAGTTGGTGCGCTTCGGCGTGGTGGGCGGGACCGGCTACGTCGTCAACCTCGGCGTCTACTCGTTGCTGGTGCATGCCGCGAGCGTCGATTACCGCATTGCGGCGGTGGCGGGCTTCCTCGTCGCCATCGTCAACAACTTCTGGTGGAACCGGCACTGGACGTTCGACGCGGGCGACGGGCATGCCGGGTTCCAGTCGGTGCGCTTCCTCGTGGTGTCGCTGGTGGCGTTCGGCGTGCAGCTGCTGCTCCTGACGGTCCTCGTCGACGGCGCCGGGCTGGAGAAGGTCCCCGCGCAGGCGATCTCCATCGCCGCCGCGATGCCGCTGAACTTCCTGGGCAACAAGCTCTGGAGCTTCGGCGCGTGAGGCGTGCCGGGCGCGGGTCTCGTCCCGCGTTCGTCGCGTTGACGCTCGCCCTGGCGCTGGCGCTGCTCGTGCAGTGCTCCTCGGCGCCGGCGCAGACGACGACCGCCGCGGTCTCCAGCGCGCTGACGACGGTTCCCGCGGCGACGGCTCCTGCCACGACCACGGTCCCCACGGCGGTCGATCCGAACAAGCCGGTCGGCGTCACCGACCTCACCGCTGCGCAGCCCGGGTACCGGCTGAAGGGCCAGGAGGTCCAGCAGATCGCCGACAAGGTCGAGAGCGTCCGGCGGGTCGTGCGCAAGTACAAGGGCGCCTACCCCGGGGTCTACACCAAGGGCCCGGGCCGCTGGCAGGTGTCGTGGTTCAGCCGCGACAAGCCGCCGAAGGAGATCGCCCAGCTCTACATCGACGACGCGAGCGGCAAGGTCACCGAGGCGTGGACCGGGTTCCATGTCCCGTGGACGATGGCGCGCGGCTACCCGGGGGCGTTCGGCCGGAAGGTCAACTCGCCGTGGGTCTGGATCACGCTGACCGTGGTCTTCATCCTCGGCTTCTTCGACCCGCGGCGGCCGTTTCGGCTCCTGCACCTCGACGTGCTGGTGTTCGCCGCGTTCGGCATCTCGGTCGCCTACTTCAACGACGCGAACATCGACATGTCGGTCCCGGTGATCTACCCGATGCTGGGGTACGTCCTGGCGCGGATGCTGTGGATCGGGTTCGGGTCGCGCGAGTCGGGGGACGAGGCCGCCCGCGGCCGCCCGCTGACGATGCTGCTGCCGACGCCGTGGATCGCGGTGGTCGTGATCTTCCTCGTCGGCTTCCGCGTCGGGCTGAACATCACCGACTCCAACGTCATCGACGTCGGGTACGCCGGCGTCATCGGTGCGGACCGCATCACCGACGGCGACAAGATCTACGGGGCGTTCCCGAAGGACAACGAGCACGGCGACACCTACGGGCCCGTCAACTACCTCGCCTACATCCCGTTCGTCAAGACGTTCGGGTGGAGCGGCAAGTGGGACGACCTGCCCGCCGCCCACGCCGCGGCGATCTTCTTCGACCTGCTGTGCCTGGTGATGTGCTTCCTGCTGGGTCGGCGCGTGCGCGGACCGTCGCTGGGTGTGGCGCTGGCGTTCGCGTGGGCGGCGTACCCGTTCACGTTGTACTCGTTGGCGTGCAACGCCAATGACTCGCTGGTCGCGGCGATGGTGCTGCTGGCCATGTACTTCGCAGGGTCCCCGGCCGGTCGCGGCGTGTTCGCGGCGCTGGGCGGGTTGACGAAGTTCGCGACGCTGGGGCTGGCGCCGCTGTTCACGATGTACGCGTTCGACAGGACCCGGGCGCGTGGTGTCGCCGTGTTCCTCGCCGCGTTCGCGGCGGCCGTGCTGGTGGCGTTCGCGCCGCTGCTGCTCAACGGCGACTCGCTGTCGACGCTGTATGACCGGACGATCACCTACCAGGCCGACCGCTCCGCGCCGTTCTCGATCTGGGGGCTGTACGACCTTGTCGGCCTGCAGCACGTGTGGCAGGCGCTGACCGTTGCGCTGGCGGTGGTCGTCGCGTTCGTGCCGCGCCGGCGGGACATCGTCGGCCTCGGGGCGCTGGCGGCTGCCGTGACGCTGGCGCTGCAGATGGGGGTGACCTACTGGTTCTACCTCTACATCGTCTGGTTCTTCCCGCTGGCGATGTTCGCGCTGCTGGCGCGGTCCGCGGACCCCGATGCGCCCGCGGTGGGTGCCGGGGGCGTGGCGTCGGCGGTGCCGGTCGCGCCTGCGCCCCCTCCGTCGGCGCCGGTGCCGCCGGTGTCTGCGCCTGAGCCCGGGGCGTGAAGCGCTGGGCGCCGCCGGCGCTGGCGCTGGTGGCGGTCTACTGGCTGGCGACGACGGTCGGGCCGACGTCGTCGATCAAGGTCAACGACCTCTACGTCTACTCGGTGTTCATCGCGGAGCTCAAGCACGGCGTCCCCTACCGGGACTTCGGCTTCGAGTACCCGCCGCTGGCGCTGCTGCCGATCTGGCTGCCGTCGGTGGCTGGTGGCTCGCTGGAGACGTGGTTCGCCGTGGAGATGCTGCTCTTCGCGCTGGTCGCGCAGGAGATGTTGCGGAGGATGGCCGGCCCGCGCGCGGCGTGGCTGTGGGTGCTGATGCCCGTCGCGGTCGGTGCGCAGGTGCGCACGCACTTCGACCTCGCGCCGGTGGCGGTCCTGCTCGGGGCGCTGTGGTGCCTGGGCTCCGAGCGCCCGCGCTGGGGGTTCGCGCTCCTGGGGGTGGGGACGCTGGTGAAGCTCTTCCCGGTCCTGCTGGCGCCGGTCGCCTTCGCGTGGCTCTGGGGCCGGGGCCGTTACGACGAGGCGCGCGACGGGCTGCTCTGGTGCTTCGGCGTGATCGCCGTCGGCGTGCTGCCGTTCCTCGTGATGGGCGGGCTGCCGTCGATGCTGCGCTTCCACCTCGACCGTCCGATCCAGATCGAGTCGACGCCCGCCTCCCTGCTGTTCGGCCTCGGCGGCTCCTACGTGACGGGCACCGACGCGCACCCCGACGACTTCAGGTCCAACGGCCTCGACGGCGGCCACGCCGGGCTCATCCTCGCGCTCTGCACGCTGCTCATGGTCACCGTCATCGTCGTCGCGATCCTGCTCGCCGCCCGCAACGGGTCCTTCGACCACCTCGTCGCCTGCACCGTCCTGGTCCTGCTCGCCTTCGTCGGACTCGGCAAGGTCCTGTCACCCCAGTACATGATCTGGCTGGCGCCGTTCGCGATCCTGCTCGCACACCAGCGCAACCACGCCGCGGCCCTCTGGCTCCTCGCCGCGCTCCTGCTCACCCAGACCTGGTTCCCCGGGCACTACTTCGACCTCGTCGCCGAGGACAGCGACACCATCACGCTCGTCGCCCTCCGCAACTTCTGCCTGCTCATGGCCCTCGGGCTCACGGCCCGCAACATGGTCCGTCGCGCTGATGCTGGGCCCTCAGGGGTGCCGCGCCAAATCTAGGGGGTCGTTCCCGATTTTCAGGGTGGCCCCCACGCGATGGGGTGCCGCGCCATGGGTTCAGGGAGCATCTTGAAGGGCGTCCACGGCGCGATCGTGGCGCTCGGGGTCACGCTGGCCACGATCACGGTCACCGCGTTCGTGCCGCACACGTCTGCCCTGCCGACGGTGCCGGTGCCCGATCCGATCGTGATCGTGCACACCGAGTCCGGCGGCGTGGTGCGCGACACCCCCGTGCCGATCGGCGGCGTCCCGATCCCGATCGACGTCGACAACGGCAGCCTCCTGGGCGTGCTGTCGCCCGACGTCGACGTGAGCGTCGGCCTCGTCGCGCTGGATGAGCTGCCCAACAGCCCGCTGGTGCCCAACATCGTCGTCACCCGCGACGCCACGGCCGTGCTGCGCCATGCGCCGGCGCCGCCGCTGAAGCTCAACGCCCGGATCGGCATCACCGACGTCGCCAACCTGAGGAAGCTGGCGACGATCGACTACGGGTTCGAGACGCCGGCCGGCACCCGGATGCCGCCGTCGGTGGTCGCCAAGCTCGTCGGACCGGCGACGTCCGGCTTCGTCGACCCGCTGAAGGCCAAGCTGCAGACGCCGGGCTACAGCGGCCCGCTGACCTTCAACCTCAAGGCCCAGACCGACGACTTCAAGGGCAGCTTCGCGCTGAAGTTCGACCCGCTGCCCGAAGCCATCACGATCAACGAGGACCCGGGGCAGGACGGTCTGCAGTTCACCTACGACCACACCGGGACGACGACGGACGTCAAGCTGGAGGCCACGGCCGACCTCACCGCCGGCGACGGCACCATCCGGCACATCGGGGCCAACGTCGAGCGGCTGCCCAACCACCTGCAGCTCACCGACACGACCACCGGCGACGCCACCGCGTTCGAGTACCAGGCGGGTGCCGACCTGGGCAAGCCCGACCTCGAGGCCGCCTACCGCCAGACGGCGGCGGACGGCACGATCGTCACGGACGCCGGGGTCAGGATCACCGGCCTGCCCGCGCACATGCGCGGGACGGTCGACACCAAGCCCGGTCCGGGCGCATCGACCGACATCGACGGCGTGGCCTTCGACGCGCTGGACGGCGGCGTCATCGACGCCGTGGACTTCCGCGCGCAGAACTTCTCGGGTCCCGGTGGATCCCTCCCCGCCGAACCGGACGGGCCCGAGCAGGCGGTGTCCGTCGTGTCGCGCACCGACACGGCGGGCATCGCGAAGTACCGGGCGACCGGTCGGCTGCAGCAGGTGCGCAGCGTGGCGTTCGCGCGGACAGGGGGCGCGCGGGACGCGCTCGACGTCACCAGCCGGATCGGCAACGGCGTCCTGCCGCTGCAGGCGGTGCTGGACATCGACGACCGGCCCACCGGGCGGGACGGCAAGCGGCTGCGCCTGGCCAGCACGGTCAGACCGCTCCCGGCGCAGTTGCACGCGCTCTATGAGCCGGAGAACAACCAGCACCTGCGCTATGAGGCCTCCGCCCCGGCGGATGTCGACGTGGACGCGCTGATCGCCGAGGGCAGCGCCGACGGCTGTGGCCAGGACCGCGTGATCTGCGCCGATGCCGGGCTGGACCACCTGCCGTCGGCGATCGACGTGCGCCTGCCCTCCGCGGACGAACCCGACATCTCGATCAGCCACAACGGCGACGGCCGCCAAGCGCCCGATCTTCGCGCGACCGTCGACATCGGGCCCGACAGCACGGCCACGTCGCCGTCGGCACGCCTGTGGGCCAACGCCCGCATCGACGACATCCCCGTCGAGCTGCGCGGTCGCCTGGACACCCGCGGCGGGGTGCTGCGTGACGCGGAGTTCCACGGCTGCGACTTCGATCTGGACCACGCGACCTGTCGCGACGCGGTCCACGCGATCGGCGACGTCGCGTTCACCGTCCGCGACCGGCCCTCGCGTGCCGGGCTGCCCTCGCGCACCGGAACGGCGCAGCAGTTCGTGAGCTTCATCAGCCGCGACCACGCGCCGGGGCCCAAGCGCTTCGAGGCCGCCGGCCACGTCAGCGGCGTGCGCGCGCTGGTGTTCCGCAAGCGCGACGAGGACGCCGGTGAGGGCGGCGCGCTGGGCGCGCAGGTCCAGGTCGGCAACGGCGGTGACCCGTTCGATGTCGCGGTCGACACCGACGAGGACGCCCAGGACGCCGACGGCCATCTGATCGGCGCGAAGACCAGCCGGGTCGGCGTGCACGTCGTCAAGCTGCCTGCGAACTTCAGCGCCTGCGTGCGGCCCAACGCCGACGGTGCCGCCGCGGGCGACCCGGGGGAGGACCCACTGCTGGGCTCCTGCGAGGCGGCCCACGAGGACGACGTCACCCCGCTCAGCGCGACCTACACCGCGACCGACGCGGCGGGCAGGCCTGCGCCGACGGACCTGCAGGTCGACTACCGCGGCAGCGAGCCGGACGCCGACGACCGCGACGCGCTGGGCAACCCGTTCCCTGCGGTGACCGCGCTGAAGCTCGGTGTCAGCGGCCTGCCCGCGTTCCTGCACACCGACGTCGTGCCGCAGGGCACCGGCCGCCCGCTGCGCATCGACTACACCTCCACGCCGCCGGGCGGGCAACCCGACGCCAACGGCCCGGACACGGCGATCGACTTCGACGTGCAGCAGCGACGCAGCACGTCGGTCTGCGCCGACCCGCGCCCCCAGCGCAAGGCGGTCTGCCTCAGCGGCACGCTGGCCCACGTCCCCGCCCAGGTCGGCGTCCGCTACGACCCCGACGACGCGACCGGCGCGCTGGACTTCACCTCGGCCGTCCCGCGGGACGCGGCCCACAAGCTCTCGATCGACCCGCTGCACGTCAGCAAGGTCGACCCGGACCCGGACGCCACGCCGCTGCGCCTGGACGGCGCCATCGACGGCATCACGCCGCACCTCGTCGCGCGCATCCAGTCGCTGCCGCTGGACGGCGAGGCCGCCGCGTCTCCGGCCCGCCTGCGCTTCGACGCCTGCCCCGAGGGCGGCACGTGTGCCGGCATCGACCGCATCGCCTTCACCGCGACCAACGCGCCGATCGGCGACCCGCTGCCGGCAGTGCCCGACCCGGTGCCCGCGATCCCCGGCTTCATCGGCCAGCAGCTCACCTTCGTGCAGGCCAACGACCTGTTCCGGGCGCAGGGCGAGGTTCGCAACCTGAAGCAGATCGGCTACGAGAGGCTCGGCGCCGACGACCGGCCCTCGCCCGCGACGCGCCTGACGGCGGCGTTCGGCGACGGCTCGCCGCTGCGGGCCTACATCGACCGTGACACCGGCGAGGAGCAGGAGCGCGCCGACATCGTCCTCCGCGACGCGCCCCAGCAGACCTCGATCTGCTTCCGCGGCCCGGCCACCGCCGGCGCGCTGCCGGAGCAGGGCAGCTTCTGCGAGAAGCGTGACGCTGACGGCAACGGCACCGACGACACGGCGGGCGCCGCGGTGCAGGCCGGCGTCGATGCCGGCAACGACGCGCACACCGACATCGACGTGCGCTCCTTCACGGTCGGCAAGGACAGCGGTACCGATGTCCTGGCCGGCAGCCTGAGCATCGACGATCTCGCCCAGCGCGTCGACGCGCTGGTCAACGGCGACAACGGCGAGGTGCTCGTCGAGGGCCACGACCGCGGCGACCAGCCCGGCGCGCCGGCGAAGGACGTCTCCGGACGGGTGACCTTCGACCTGCGCACGTTCGCCGACGCCAACGGCCTGGTCGGATTCCCCTGGCAGTCGCTGGACGGCGTGCCCGACCCCAAGGATGACGCGGCCAACGACGACGCGGGCGCACGCAACTACGTGCAGCTGGCCCAGGACCACGACGGCGACCGCCTCCGCGCGCAGGGCTCGATCCCGGCGATCCGGCGGCTGGCGATCAGCAAGCAGGCCTGCCCCGACGATCCCACGCTGTTCCCGGTCGGCGGCTTCCCGGCGGGACAGGCGCCGCAGTACACGTGTGCTCGCGTCGCGGCAGCTGCCGGCCGTCCGCTGGGTCTTTCGGTGCGCACGCTCGACGACGGCCAGCAGATGCTGGCGATCGACGGCGCGCATCTGACCGCGTTGCCCGACGAGCTGGCGGCGACCATTGCCACGTCGCCCGACGGGGCCGACGCGCTGCCCACCTGCAGCGCGGCGCGCGCCGTGCCGTGCCGGCCGCCGCTGCTGTCGCTCGAGGCACCGCGCTCGGGTGGTGAGGCGCCGCGGCTGGACGCCCGACTCAGCACCGGCTCGGTCGGCGACGTCCGCGAGCTGCGGGCCGCGACGCCCGACGACGCGGTCTCCCGCCGGCTGGACTACGAGGCCGCGCCGGGTGCCATGCCGTTGGGGGCGCGTATCAAGGTCGGCTCCGGGGCGCACGGCTCGGCGCTGCGCGTCGCTGCGCATCTGGAGGTGCCGCGCTTCCTGGACATCGACCCGCCGACGAGCTTCGACTGCACCCACGAGAACGTGGGCTCCGGTGCCGGGTGCAACGCGCACGGCGTCGGCTCCTCGACCAACCACGGCTTCGCCTCGCGGGACATCGGCCTGGCGCTGGTCGCCGCCGACGACCACCACTTCGGCAACCCCGCCGCGGACCATCCGCGCCTGGGGCGGGTGGCGGTCATGGTGACCCCGCTGGCGGGCAAGCCGACCGACCAGCAGTTCGTCATCACCGGCGCTCGCGCGCCCGACGGCGTCGACCCGCTGGTGCACCGCGCCACGCCCGGTGCCGACTCGCACTACGCCGAGTCGCCCGGCCCTCGCTCCGAGGCCGACGACGGCTTCGACGCGCCGGCCCACCTCGACGCGCGGATCTTCCTGCGCTCCGACTACAACACCGCCAAGCTCGGCGGGGGGAGCAGGAACCAGGTCGACTTCACCCAGGTGGACGGCCGCGTCAACGTGCCGCTCTCGTTGACGTTGCGCCTCAACGCGCGGGCGCCGGAGGGTGAGGACGCCGAGGACTTCGTGCCGTCGACCAACCGCGCGCAGCAACTGGTGCCCAGGGTGCAGCTGACGATCCGCAACGCGGCGAGCTCCAACAACCGCGACGAGTACGACAAGCCGACGTTCCGGATCCGCAGCGAGCTGCGCGGCTCGCCGGCGTCCACCGGCGGTGGCGGTGGCATCGGCGACGCGCTGAAGGGCTTCTTCCTCTGCGACGCCGACGGCCAGCTGCTGCCCGGCAACATCGGGCTGCGCGCCTGCGTCGTGGTGCCCCAGCAGGCCAGCCCGCGCTACGTCGACGTGCAGCTCAACGCCGACCCGTTCTCCGACGGGAGCTCCTCGACCGACCCGCAGCCGGGCCGCACCGGCGCGGCCCGCACCATTGACGTCGTCGGCGGGCCGTTTGGCTCGACCAACCACGTCGAGCTGCGCGGCTGGCGCGACGTCGACGGCAGCGGTGGCCCGCAGGGCAAGGGTGCCCCGGCGGACATCACGCCCGTCGCCACGGTCGACCTGCGCGACTTCAACTTCGGCTTCCGCGTCGGCGGCGGCATCGGCCTGCTCGGCGTCGAGGGCTCATGGGAGCTCCTCGGCGACCTGGCCCTCGGCGTGGCCGGCCACGCCGTGGAGCAGACCCGGATCGACAGCACCTACGGCACCCTGCGCCTGGAGTCCTCCGGCGGCGCCGACCCCAACGACTTCTCGCGGGTGATCACCGACCTGCGCGAGCAGGAGCGCCTGAAGGTCACCGCCAGCGTGTTCTTCGGCCTGGGTCGCGTCGACCTCGTCGACGCGCGCACACCCCCGTTCCACCTGCCGGTGCAGTTCAACGGCTGCGGCCCGCAGATCTTCCCGTCCTTCGACGAGTTCTGGACGGGCGACAGCTCGGTGTTCCTCAACGCCGGACCGGGTGACCGCAAGGCCGGCATCGGCCTGGGCACCCCGGCGGCGCTGACCTCGGGCGTGACCAACGTGCTGTCGAGGATCACCGACCTGGCCAGCGTCGTCGAGTGCCGCTTCGACCCGGGGACCCCGGGGCTGGTCACCACCCAGCATCCGGCGCCGGGCTACGAGCTCGCCGGCCACGCGGTGCCTGGCGCCACGGGTGTCGAGCCGACGCCGACCGACCCGCCCGACGACCTGCCCGACGACCTGCCCGAGGACGACCTCGACAGCGTCACGGTCGGCGCGGACGCGACCGAGGCCAACCCGCACCTGCTCTGCGGCAGCTACGAGCTGGACACCCTCCAGGTCGACGGCTTCGCCGCGGTCGGCGCGCCCGGGCAGACCGACCCGGCCGGCCACCAATGCGACGGCCACCTCACCGTCGCCGCGACGACGATCAACGTCTCCCACGACGGCGTGGTCAGCGCCGCCGGCGCGCTGCCCGCAGCCGCGGGTGACCCGCAGCAGGGCAGCGCCGGCGGCACCGTCAGCCTCGTGGCCAAGGACGCGATGCGCGTCGACGGCCTGGTCACGGCGGACGGCGCGATCGGCGAGACCAAGCCGGAGGACACCGGCGGCGCCTGCCTGACCGGTGGTCGCGGCGGCGACGCGGGCACGGTCGAGATCGCGGCCAACCAGATCGCCTCCGACGGCGGCACCCTGTCCGTCCACGGCGGCAACGCCGGCCCCGGTGGCATCGGCGGCACCGCGGGCAAGGGCGGCATCCTGCGCATCAACGCGATCGTCGACGCGACCGATCACGTGCTGCTCGGCGGCCGCGGCTACCACCCGCAGCGCGACTTCTGCGACGGGCCTGCCGACGACCATCCCACGAAGTCCAGCGCCGACGGCGCGCCCGGGACGGTCGAGGGCGAGCACCCCGAGCTCATCTCGACGGTCGACCTCAACAGCGCCACGCCGGGACCGTTCACCAACGGCAACCCGAAGGTGTCGATGCGGGCGGTCAGCCACCGCGGCGGCCCGCTGCGCCTGTCGCTGTGCCGCCGCCTCACGGCATTCGGCAGCGACGCGTTCACCACGCCCGCCCTGGACCCGTCCGGGTCCACGGCCGCCGAGATCGAGCAGAACGCGACGTGCTCGCACCACTTCTTCGCCGGTCCCAACCACGACGACAACCTCTACTCGGTGACGATCCAGCCGGAGCTCACCAGCGGCGTGTACGGCTTCTTCACGATCGCCTACGAGGTGTCCTGCCCGCCGGGCTCGACGCTCAGCGGCGAGCTCTGCTTCTCCGGGGCCTCCGGGGTGCCGCCGTCCCAGCCGATCCTCACGCCCCAGGACGTGATGCCCACGATCGCGACCGCCAAGATCGGCGTCGACAAGGACCAGCCGACCGTCAACGCCGCCCAGGTCGAGGACGGCGGGACGAAGGTCTGCGACAGCCCGGCCGGCCCGGTGGCGACCTGCGTCATCGGCAGCGAGGCGACGATCGACATCGACGCCCGCGATGAGGAGGGGTCGGGCATCGGCTCGCTCTCCTGCCATGTCGTCAACGCGGCTGCACCCGACGGCCAGGACGTTGACTGCAACGCGCGGCCGATGAAGCTGCCGCTGGCGGAGGGCAGCAACACCATCGACGTCACCGCGACCGACCTGGCCGGCAACGCCCACACCGAGGAGGCGGTGCTGCGCGTCTTCGCCGACGTGCAGACCCCGGGGCAGCCGCGCATCGACGTCGTCGAGCACGACGCGGCCGTCAACGGCTGGCACCGGATCAAGCCCGACGTCCGCGTCAGCGCGGTCGACCCGGCCCCGGGCAGCGGGTTCGCCGCGCACGACCTGCACCTGCGCGTGGACGGCAACGACACGCCGTGCGGCGCGGGCGCGCCGAGCGCCTCTGCCGGCCTCATCGAGGCCCGCTGCGAGCCCGGCGAGCTGGCCGCGCACCTGCCGGCGGAGGGCCGGCACGTGCTGACCGCCACCGCGACCGACCGCGTCGGGCGGGAGGCCACCCCCGCGCCGGAGGCGGTCATCAAGGTCGACTCGCGGGCGCCGTCGTCCCAGCTGGCGCTGAGCCCGGCCCAGCCCGACGGCGGGCACGGCTTCTACCTCACCCAGCCGTTCTTCGCGCTGTCCGCGCAGGACCGTCCGGGCGGCTCGGGCGTCAACCCGGCCGATGACGCCGACGGCGTGCACGCCGGCATCCGGGTGTCGGTCGACGGCGGCACGTTCGCCCAGTTCGATCCCGAGGCGCCCAACCTCCTCGGCGACGGCGAGCACACCATCTGCTGGTTCGCGATCGACGTGGCGGGCAACCGCGAGGACGCCGATCCCGCCGTGGCGGGCGACCAGGACCACTGCGTCGAGCACATCAAGGTCGATGCGACGGCACCGACGGCGTCGGACACGATCGCGCCGGCGCAGCCCGACGGGGCCAACGGGTTCTACGTGCACCGTCCCACGGTCAGCGCCGTGGGCGCCGACGCGGGCGCCGACGCGGGCTCCGGCGTGGACACCGTCCAGGTCCAGCTCGACGAGGGCGCCTGGACGTCCGCGGCCTCCGTGCTCGTCCCCGAAGGCGTGCACACCGTGCGCACCCGGGCCATCGACCAGGCGGGCAACGTCTCGGCGATCACCGAGCGCGACGTCGCCGTCGACCTGACCAAGCCGGTCGCGGTGCAGGTGCCCTACCCGGCCGGGCCGAACACGCGAGGCTGGTTGCGCCAGACCCGCGCCGTGGCGGTCGCCGTCAGCGACGCGCGCGGGTCGTCGGGTGCCGACGGGGGAACGTCCCAGCTCGACAGCCTGGCCGAGCAGCCGCTCGGGCCGCCGGAGCTGATCGGCGCGGGCACCCACACGCTGAAGGTCAAGCCGCGCGACCGCGCGGGGCTGGTCGGCAGCACCGTCTCGCAGACCGCGAAGGTCGACCTGACGGTGCCGCAGGCCCAGCCGTCGTCGTCGACCCCGTCGCCGATCCTCATCAGCCTGCTGGGCATCTTCGGCACGACCGACCTGAAGTTCACGCTGGCGGACGACCTCACGCCGAAGGTCAGGGCGACGGTCGTGATCTACGGGCTGCTGGGCAACGTCGTGCGCCACATGCCGTTCACCACCGGCGCCGACGCGACCGGCTTCGTGCCGGCGGCCGGGGCCAAGCAGGTGACCTGGAACGGCAAGGACGACACCAACCACGGCGTCCTGCCCGGGACCTACAGCTTCCGGGTCCAGATCACCGACGAGGCCGGGCACACCAACGAGTCGACGGAGTCGCCGTCGTTCCTCGTCATCCAGGGCCTGCTCTAGCCCGCGTACGGCTCGTGGACCACCTCGATGGCCGAGGCGGTCCGCGGCCGGTCGCCCGCGGTGATGAGGACGCCCTGCAGCCAGGGGTCCTCGTCGGAGGGCTCGAAGCGGACGTTCATCTGGGTGACGAGCGACTCGATGGCCTGCTCGCGCTTGACGCCCAGGACGCCGCCGCGGGCGCCGGTCATGCCGACGTCGGTGATGTAGGCGGTGCCCTTGGGCAGGACGCGGGCGTCGTTGGTCGGGACGTGGGTGTGGGTGCCCACGACCGCGGTGACGCGACCGTCGAGATACCAGCCCATCGCGACCTTCTCGCTGGTCGCCTCGGCGTGCATGTCCACCAGGACCAGGTCGCAGTCCTCGACGGCGCCGACGGCGGTCTCGATCTCGCGGAAGGCGGGGTGGCCGGCCTTGATGTAGAGGTTGCCGCTCATGTTCACGACGCCGAGTCGCAGGCCGTCCTTCTCCACGACGCAGGTGCCCCGGCCGGGCTGGGAGCGCAGGTAGTTCGCGGGCCGCACGATCGGCCGGTCGCCCCCGAGGTAGGCGAGGATCTCCGAGCGGCGGTAGGCGTGGTTGCCGAGCGTGATCGCATCGACGCCGGCGGCGAGGAGCTCGTCGGCGATCTTCGGGGTGATGCCGACACCGCCCGCGACGTTCTCGCCGTTGACGACGACGAACGTCGGCGCGTACTTGGCGCGCAGCGCCGGGAGCAGTCCGAGCAGGGTCCGCCGGCCGCAGGAGCCGACGAGATCGCCGCAGAACAGGATGGAAGGTGACGCCACGGCGGACACTCTGCCAATAGCCTGCGAAGCGTGAAGGCCGACGGGCTCGTCAAGCGCTACGGCGACCGCACCGCGCTGCGCGGCGTCAGCTTCGACGCGGGCCCCGGTGAGATCGTCGCGATCATCGGTCCCAACGGCGCCGGCAAGACGACGTTGCTGTCGATCCTCGGCGGCCTGATCGCGCCCACCGAGGGCGCGCTGGACACCCCCGCGACGGAGGTCGGCTGGGTTCCGCAGCACGCCGCCGTGTATCGCAAGCTCTCCGTCCAGGAGAACCTCGAGCTGTTCGCCCGGCTGGAGAAGGTCGACGACCCGGAGCGCACCGTCGCCGCGATGCTCGAGCAGACCGGCCTCTCCGACCGGGCCGGCGACGAGCTCGGCTCGCTCTCCGGCGGCAACCAGCAGCGCGTGAACATCGCGGTCGGCCTGCTCGCCGACCCGCCGGTGCTCCTGCTCGACGAGCCGTCGTCCTCCCTGGACCCGCGCCAGCGCGAGTTGCTGTGGCAGTTCATCTCCGCGCTGGCCAGGCAGCGGCAGACCACCGTCGTGTTCTCCACCCACAACGTGGGGGAGGCCGAGCGCTACGCCGACCGCGTCCTCGTCCTGGCCGACGGTGAGCTGCTGTTCAGCGGCACGCCCGAGGCGCTCGTCAAGGACGCCCGCGACTTCGAGGCCGCCTTCGTCGCGTTCCTCCACGAGCACGGCCACTGACCCGATGCGCCACCTGCTCGTCAAGGACCTCCGCATCCTCAAGCGCTCGCCGCTGCTGGTCGGCCTGCTCGTCGCCTACGCGCTCGTGATCGGCCTGCCCGTCGGCTTCGCGGTCAGCCGGCCCCCGACCAAGCCGAAGGTCGCGTTCCTCAACGAGGTGATCCCGGGGACGAGCCAGTTCAGCGTCGGCGGCAAGCAGCTCGACGCCGCCGACTACGCCGACCGCCTGTTCGACGCGGTCACCCCGATCCGCGTGTCCTCCCGCGAGGAGGCCATCGAGAAGGTGAAGTCCGGGGAGGCGCTCGGCGCGCTGATCGTCCCGGCCGACGTCACCCAGAAGCTGCAGAACGCGGTGACGCTGGCGGGCGACGCCGACCTCCCGACGCTCGAGGTCCTCTACAACGGCGACAACCCGCTGAAGCAGGACTACGTCGAGAACACGATCGAGAGCCAGGTGGCCAAGGCCAACGCCGCGCTCTCAAAGGAGCTGACGAAGGTCGCCGCGCAGTACCTCAACATCCTGCTGAAGGGCGGCGACGTCAACCTGCTCAACCAGCACTTCACCGTGCTCGGCCTGCAGCGCAGCGCGACGATCCTCCAGGCCGCCGAGCGGTCGCTGCCGCCGGGCGACCCACAGCGCAACGCCATCGAGGAGGTCCGCAAGTTCGCCAGCCTCGCGATCGACAACCTCGACCTCAGCCAGCCGGTCCTCAACGCGATCAGCCAGCCGATCCGCGTGAACGCCAAGACCGTCGACGGCCCGCAGTCCAGCCTCGACGGCTACGCCATCGCGGCCGCGCTGGCCGTGGCGCTGATGTTCACCGGGGTCCTCGTGGCCGCCGGCATGCTCGCGCTGGAACGTGAGGAGCACGCCTTCGGCCGGCTCGTCCGCGGCCTCGTCTCCAAGACGAACCTCGTCGCGGAGAAGGTCGCGCTCGGCGGGGTGTGCGCCTTTGCGACCGGCACGTTGCTCCTGTTCCTGCTCGCGCTCTTCCGGCACGTCGACTTCGCCCGGTCGCCGCAGATCGCGGCCGCGCTGGCCCTCGGCGCGCTGGGCTTCGGCGCGCTCGGCGTCGTCATCGGCGCGCTGACCCGGGACGTCCGCGCCGCGTCGTTGCTGGCCTTCCTGCTGTCGCTGCCGATCGCTGCGCTGGCGCTCATCCCGTCGGGCACCGTCGGCCAGACGGCCTACGACATCATCCGCGTCACCGGCGCTCTGTTCCCGTTCAAGCCCACGCTCAACGCGCTGGACGCCGCCCTCAACGACACCGGCGCCAGCCTCACCGAGGCGCTGCTGAACCTCGCTGCGATCGTCCTCGCGTACGCCGTGGCGGCGCGCGTCGCCCTCCGGCGCTTCTAAAAAAGTAGGGTCACTGCCAATGCGCCCCGGGGTCCCACGCCTGCGTCTGGAGGACGGCGTCACGGCCATCCGCCCGTTCGCCCGCGGAGATCTCGACGCGCTGCTGGAGATCCGCCTGCGCAACCGCGAGTTCATGGAGCCGTGGGAGCCCGTCCGCGACGAGTCCTTCTACACGCGGGCCGCGCAGGCCCGCGAGATCACGCTCGACGGCGAGGCCTGGGTCCACGGCACCGGATACGCGTTCGCGGTGCTCGACGCGCAGGACGAGGACCGGCTGATCGGGCGGATCGCGCTGTCCAACGTCGTGCGCGGCGTCTGGCAGAACGCGACGCTCGGCTACTTCGTCGACAGCGCCGTCAACGCGCGCGGCCACTGCACGCGCGGCGTCCTGCTGACGTGCCGCTTCGCCTTCGAGCACGCGGGCCTGCACCGCGTCCAGCCGGCGATCATGCCGCACAACATCCGCTCCCAGAAGGTCGCGCAGAAGGCCGGCTTCCGGTTGGAGGGGCGCGCCATCCGCTACCTGAAGATCGACGGGATCTGGCAGGACCACGACATCTACGCGATGACGCGCGAGGACTGGGACGCCCGCCCCCCGGCGCACGGCTGACCCGGCGCCGCGCTCGCGCCGCGCCGCCCACAGGCGGCGAACGAACGTGCCAGGAGCAGCTTGGAGACTCCTGTCGCGAACGCCATCCCTACGCTTGAGGGGATGGCGTTTCCCCAAACCCGTCTGCGACGGCTGCGCCGCACCTCGGCACTGCGCGACCTCGTGCGCGAGCACGACGTCACGCCGGCCGACCTCATCGCGCCGTTCTTCGTGCACGCCGAGTCCGGCCGGGCGCCGATCGACGCGATGCCCGGCCAGGCGCGCCTGAGCATCGACCACCTCGTCGAGGAGGCCGGTCGGCTTGAGCAGCTCGGCGTCCCTGCAGTGCTGCTCTTCGGCATCCCCGCCGAGAAGGACGCCGAGGGCACGGGCGCCTACGACGACGAGGGCATCGTCCAGCTCGCGACCCGCGCGCTGAAGCAGGCGCACCCGGACCTCGTCGTCATCGCGGACGTCTGCCTCTGCGAGTACACCGACCACGGCCACTGCGGTCTGATCACCGCCGACGGCACGATCGACAACGACACCAGCGTCGAGCTCATCGCCCGGACCGCCGCGTCGCTGGCCCGCGCCGGCGCGGACATCGTCGCGCCCAGCGACATGATGGACGGCCGCGTCGGCGCCATCCGCGCCGCGCTGGACATCGAGGGCGCGCACGACATCCCGGTCATGTCCTACAGCGCCAAGTTCGCCTCCGCCTTCTACGGCCCGTTCCGCGAGGCGGCGGGCTCGACCCCCGCCTTCGGGGACCGGCGCAGCTACCAGATGGACCCGGCCAACGCCGAGGAGGCGCTGCGCGAGACGCGGCTGGACGTCGCCGAGGGCGCGGACATGTTGATCGTCAAGCCGGCCCTGCCGTACCTCGACATCCTCTACCGGACCAAGCAGGAGTTCGGCCTGCCGACCGCGGCGTACAACGTCAGCGGCGAGTACGCGATGGTCAAGGCGGCCGCGGCCGCCGGATACATCGACGAGCAGCGCGTCGTGCTCGAGGCCCTGACCTCGATGAAGCGCGCCGGTGCCGACCTGATCATCACCTACCACGCCAAGGAGGCTGCGCAATGGCTTCGCTAGACGACGTCGGCACGGTCGACGCGGGCATCGCGACCCCCAAGATCCGTGAGCGCAAGGACGGCGCCGCGATCCCGCTCACCGACCTCGACCGCAAGCTGCTGAATCTCATGCAGGGGTCGTTCCCGATCGAGGCCAAGCCCTACGCGGCCGTCGCCCGGGAGGCGAACACCAGCGAGGACGAGGTCCTCGCGCGGGTCCGGCACCTGATCGACAAGCGGATCATCCGCCAGGTCACCCCGATCTACGACACCCGCGCCTTCGGCTACGGCTCGATGCTCGTCGCGGCGAAGGTCGACCCGGAGAACACCTGGCGCCCCGCGAAGATCATCAACGAGCACCCGGGTGTCAGCCACAACTACCTGCGCAACCACGAGTTCAACATGTGGTTCACGCTGGCCGTCGAGGAGGACTCCAAGCTCGGTCTGCAGGGCACGCTCGACGTCCTGCAGGAGCTGACCGGCGCGGAGTCGATCCGGCAGCTGCCCACCCTGCAGCTCTTCAAGATCCGCATGGACCTCGAGATGGAGGGCGACACCAAGGCGCTGTCCAGCCAGACCGAGGAGAAGGCGCCGATCGAGCTCGACCGGCAGGAGTACGACGAGACCGACGTCGAGGTCGTCCGCGCCACGCAGGGTGACCTGCCGGTCGTCAGCGAGCCCTACCGCGAGGCCGCGGCCAAGGTCGGCATGACCGTCGACCAGCTCCTCGAGCACCTGCGCGGCATGCAGGACCGCGGCCTGCTGCGCCGGGTCGCGGCGATCCTGTACCACCGCCGCGCCGGCTTCAGCGCCAACGGCATGGGGGTCTGGCGCGTGCCGGAGGACCGCATCGACGAGATCGGCCCGAAGATGGCGGCCTTCCGCGGCATCAGCCACTGCTACGAACGCCCGACCTACGAGGACTGGAAGTACCAGATCTTCACGATGGCCCACGGGCGCTCCAAGGAGGAGTGCGACGCCGTCCTCGACGCGATCGCCGCACAGATCCCCGACGTCCAGGAGCGGGCAACGCTCTACTCGTCGACGGAGTTCAAGAAGGTCCGCCTCCTGTACTTCACCGACGCCTTCCGCAACTGGGAGGCCGCCCACGCGGGCTGACGCTCACGCGTCAGCCCCGACCGCTGAAGCGCCCCGCGATCGTCTCGTCGACAGGGGCCTCACCGCAGCAGGGGCAGCGCTGCTCGCCGACCTCGTCGAGCACCGCGTCGAAGGTCTCCAGCCATTCGCCCAGGCCGTCGATGGGCACGGGGAACACGGTCTTCTCGACCAGGCCGGGGACGAACAGGTAGGCCTCCTCACGCGGGTCGTTGTCGGACTCCGAGTGCAGATGGGCCAGGAAGTACCTCATGCCGCGGCCTCCAGCGACGTGTCGATGTCCGGCACGCCGAGGGACCCGCCGCAGCGCGGGCAGGGCGGCTGGCCGCGGGGTGCGCCCTCGCTGCAGGCCCGCAACGTCCGCAGCAGCTCCGGCAGGGCCGGCAGGCCCGCCCGCACCCGCAGCAGTCGTGTCCCGTCGGGGCGGAACAGCGACACGAGCGCCAGCGGCTCTGCCATCGCATCCTCCGCCTCGCCGACGCCGACGTAGGTCAGTCCGATCCACATGGCCGCGACGTCATCACGCCACGGCCCGATCAGACCGATCTCCGCACGCTCTCCACGAAGGTTGCGCAGAGCGGTGGTCATCCGCCCGCGGCCGGCACCGCACCGTGGTCGCCGGTGGACCGCCACGGTCAGCGTGCTCCCCGGGTCCGGCCCCGAGCCCGATGACCACTAGGCTGCGTGGGCCGCCTATGCCTGTCTCGCTGTCTGACTCCAAGTCCGCCGAGCTCTACGCCCGGGCCGTCACCCGCCTCCCGGGCGGCGTCAACTCCCCGGTCCGCGCGATGCGTGCGATCGGCCGTGACCCGCTGTTCATCGACCGGGCCGAGGGCGCCGAGATCGTCGACGTCGACGGCAACCGCTTCGTCGACTACGTCTGCTCGTGGGGTCCGCTGATCCACGGTCACGCGCATCCGGAGATCCTCGCGGCCATCAGCGCGACCGCGCAGAACGGCACCTCGTTCGGCGCCCCGACCGCGCAGGAGATCGACCTGGCCGACGAGGTCGTCCGCCGCGTGCCGTCGGTGGAGATGCTGCGGATGACCAGCAGCGGCACCGAGGCGGCGATGAGCGCGATCCGCCTGGCCCGCGCCGCGACCGGCCGCGAGAAGCTCCTGAAGTTCGCGGGCGCCTACCACGGGCATGTCGACGGGCTCCTGGCCGAGGCCGGCTCCGGGCTGGCGACGGCGGCGCTGCCCGCGTCGCCGGGCGTCCCGCAGGCGGCGACGGCCAACACGATCATCGTGCCCTGGAACGACGGCGAGGCGGTCGTCGAGGCCTGCCGGCAGCACGACTTCGCGGCCATCCTCGCCGAGCCGTTCCCGGCGAACATGGGCCTGGTCCCGCCGCACGAGGGCTTCCTGGAGCTGCTGCGCAACCAGGCCACCGAGAACGGCGCGCTGCTGGTCTTCGACGAGGTCATCTCCGGCTTCCGCGTCCACGAGGGCGGGGCCCAGGAGCTCGCGGGCGTCGCGCCGGACCTCACGGTCTTCGGCAAGGTCATCGGCGGGGGGTTGCCCGCCGCGGCCTACGGCGGCAGCCGCGACCTCCTCAACCGCATCGCGCCGGCGGGCGACGTCTACCAGGCGGGCACGCTGAGCGGGAACCCGCTCGCGGTGGCCGCGGGCCTGACGACCCTGCGCCTGCTCGACGACGCCGCCTACGCCCGGCTCGCGGCGACGACGGAGGCGCTCGCGGCCGGGCTGCGCGAGGCGGCCGGCACCCGCCCGGTGCAGGTCGTCTCGGTCCCCGGGCTGGTGACGACGTTCTTCTCGGAGGAGCCGATCCACGACTACGAGGGCGCCAAGGCCTGCGACACCGAGGCCTACGGCGCCTGGTGCCGGGCGCTGCTGGCGCGTGGCGTCTATCCGCCGCCGGCGCAGTTCGAGGCCTGGTTCCCCTCGCTGGCCCACACCTCCGAGCACCTGACCCGCACCCTCGAGGCCGCCGCGGCGGCGTTCACGGAGATCGCGGCTTGAACGCGCTGGAGCGGATCGCTGCCGCCCTCCGCGAGGAGGGCGGGTTGCTGGCCGATGCCCTGGCCGACGACCTCGGCACCCAGCCGACGCCGCTGGGCGACGTCGCGCAGGGAGAGCTCGGCTACGTGATCGAGGCCGTCAACGAGGGCTGGCGCCTGCACGCCGAGGACCCCGAGCACCCGCCGCGCGTGGTCCTGACCGACGACCCCGACCTGGCGCTGCTGGCCGGCGATCGCCTGTACGCCCTCGGACTGGCGCGCCTGGCCGAGCTGGGCGACCTGCAGAGCGTCGCCGTACTGACGGATGTGATCGCCACCACCGCCAGAGCCAGGGTCGAAGGCCGTCCGGAGGTCGCTCGACGGGCATTCGCCGAGGCCGCCAAGACGCTGCACAAATCACACGTACGCAGCTAAGGACTCACGGGCGCGCGCCAAATATCGGATGCGCCGGACACCACGACGCGCGTGCGCTTTACTGACCGATAAGGTTCCGATTTCGTATGCCTGACCGCCACCAGACCAAGAGCAAGTACACGCTCGATCGCCAGATCCCCGGCGCCTTCGAAGGGGAGACGGTCACCCGCCGCCGGTTCATGGTCGGGACCGCCCACGGCGCCGGTGCCATCGCGGCGTCTGCGTTCCTGCTCCCGGCCCTCGGCTTCGCCCTCGGCCCGATCTTCGAGGAGCACAAGCAGCACTGGCAGGACGTCGGTGCGGTGGGGGACTTCCCGGACGACACCTACGTCCCGGTCACCATCCAGATCTCCGCCGGCATCGGCGAGACCGGCAAGTCGACCGTCTACATGCGCAAGCACAACGAGGCGATCGACGGCAAGCTGCGCGACAGCTACGACGAGCACGTCGCCATCTCCACGCGCTGCATGCACCTCGGTTGCCCGGTCCGCTTCGTCGACGCGGCGCAGCGCTTCATCTGCCCGTGCCACGGCGGCGTCTACGACTTCCTCGGCAAGGTCAGCGGTGGGCCGCCGGTCCGCCCGCTCGACCGCTTCTACACGCGCATCAAGAACGGCCGCATCGAGATCGGCCCCCGCTACTCGGTGAACTCCGAGCTGCGTCGCTTCTCGCCGCGCGACCCCGGTGAGCCGCTCGACGGCATCGGGCAGTACCTGTACCCGTCGCGCCCGTCCATCCGCAAGATCCCCGGCACGGAGTAATCGACATGCCGAAGCTCAAGCTCCCCCTTCCGCCCGTCCCGCCCGCGCTCAAGCCTGCGCCCAGGCGCCCGGACGAGCCGGCCCAGAAGCCGCTCGACGTCCTCAAGGAGGGCGGCATCACCGCCGTCGACTGGATCGACGAGCGCACGTCGCTGTCCGGCGTCGGCCGCTGGGCGATGTTCCGCAAGGTCCCGAAGGGGACCAACTGGTTCTACACGCTCGGCTCCTCCTGCCTGTTCGCGTTCCTGTCGCAGGCCGTGACCGGCGTCTTCCTCGCCATGTACTACCGCCCCGACGCCGCGGGCGGAGCCTACGAGTCGATGCGCTACGTCAACAACGAGGTCTTCCTCGGCGAGTTCGTGCACGGCATGCACAAGTGGGGCTCGTCGGTCATGGTGATCCTCGTCTTCCTGCACATGGCGCGCACCTTCTTCTTCGGGGCGTACAAGTACCCCCGCGAGCTGACGTGGATCCTCGGCGTGGTCCTGCTGATCATGACCATGACGATGTCGTTCACGGGCTACCTGCTCCCGTTCGACCAGCGCTCCTACTGGGCCACGGTCGTCGGCGTGAACATCAACGGCACCGGTCCGCTCGTCGGCCCGTACCTGAGCGACTTCCTGCGCGCCGGCCCGGAGTTCGGCGCCACCACGCTGTCGCGCTTCTACGCCGTGCACATGATGCTCGTGCCCGGGCTGATCTTCGCGCTCATCGGCGCGCACCTGTACCTGGTCACCAAGCTGGGCACCACGGCTCCGCCGTGGATCAAGGCCGAGGCCAACCCCGAGCTCTCGAAGGAAGACGCGTAGATGAACCAGCGCGAGAAGGAGCAGTACCTCCGCGAGTACTCGATCCTGAAGTCCCAGGGGAAGCCGTTCTTCCCCTACGCGGTGGCCAAGGACGCGGGCATGGCCTGCGTCGTCATGCTGGCGATCATCCTCATGTCGATCTTCCTGGGTGCCGAGCTCGGCCCCAAGGCGGACCCGACGACCACGACGTACACGCCCCGCCCGGAGTGGTACTTCTTCTTCCTCTTCGAGCTGCTGCGCATCATCAAGCCGCCGGAGCTCGTCCCGCTCGCCACGATCGGCGTGCCGACGATCTGCATGATCCTGCTGTTCCTGCTGCCGTTCTACGACCGCGGCGCGGAGCGGCGCATCGAGCGTCGTCCGATCGCGCTGACCGCGGGCCTGTTCACGATCGCGGCGATGGGCTACCTGACCTACCTCGGTGCGGCCGCCGGCCCGCCGACGCAGATCGACATGCCGACGCCGGCGCGGATCATCGCCGAGGGCGGCGCGACGCTCACCAACTACGAGGCGGGCAAGCAGATCGTCGCCCAGTCCGGTTGCGAGGCGTGCCACAAGTTCGGTGAGAACGGCAACGACGGTCCCGGCCCCGAGCTGACGGAGATCGCCGACCGCCTGCCCAAGCAGGCCATTGCGCGCACGCTGGTCAACCCGACGGCCCCGATGCCCTCCTTCCGCGCGCTGCAGGAGAAGGACCCCGAGAAGTTCGCCCAGATGGTGGCGTTCCTCGGCGAGCTGAAGAAGTAGCTGTGAGCCCGGTGCAGGACCCCGCCGCGCCGGGCGCCGCCAGCGGAACGCTGGAGGCGCCCCAGGTCGCGGCGATGTTCGACCGCATCGCCGGTGTCTATGACCTGCTGAACTCGGTCATGACCGCCGGGCTGCACCACAAGTGGCGGGCCCGCGCGACCGACCTCGCGCGCATCGGGCCCGGCACCAAGGTGCTCGACGTCGCAACCGGCACCGGTGACCTCGCCGTCGAGATCGCCTCGCGCGGCGCCGACGTCATCGGCAGCGACTTCAGCGAGGGCATGCTGGACATCGCCCGCAAGAAGGCGCCGCAGCTGCCGTTCGAGCAGGGCGACGCCATGGCGCTGAAGTACGAGACCGCCGCCTTCGACGCCTGCACCGTCGGCTTCGGGGCCCGCAACTTCGCCGACCTGGACGCCGGCCTGCGCGAGATGACGCGCGTCGTCAAGCCGGGTGGCCGGGTGGTCATCCTCGAGATGACGACGCCGACCAAGCCACCGCTGTCGCTGTTCTTCAGCGCCTGGTTCGACCGCGTCGTCCCGCTGCTCGGCAGGATCACGGGCGGCGGTGAGGCCTACACCTACCTGCCCAACTCGGTGAAGCGCTGGCCCGGCCCGCACGAGCTGGCCGCCCACATGGACGCCGCCGGGCTGACGAACATCAAGTACATCCTCACGGCGGGCGGCATCATCGCCATGCACGTCGGCGAGAAGCCCACCGCCTGACGCGCGATGTCCACGCTGGCACCCGAGGCCGCTCCGATCGCTGCGGCCGCGGGGCCGCACGTCGCGCCGCTGATGGCGCGCGTCGAGGCGCGCCTGGGGGAGATCGCCGCGGCCCACGGTGAGGCGCTCGCCGAGCACGCGGCGGCGACGATCGCCGCCGGGGGCAAGCGCCTGCGCCCGCTGCTGGTGATCGTCGCGGCGGGGGACATCACCTCGCCCGATGCCGAGACCGCCCTGGTGCGCGCCGGGGTGGCCGTCGAGCTGGTGCACAGCGCGACGCTCGTCCACGACGACGTGCTCGACGTCGCGCCGATGCGCCGCGGCGCACCGACCGTCTTCGCCGCCGCCGGCCGCGACGCCGCGACCGCGACCGGGGACCTGCTGTTCGCCGCGGCCTTCACCGAGCTCTGCGCGTCCGGCGACGCCGACCAGGTCCGCGCGCTGTCCCGCGCGGGTTCGGCCCTGGCGCTCGGAGAGCTGCTGCAGCGTGCCGACGCCTGGGACGCCCAGGTGACCCTGGAGCGCTACCTGCACCGCTGCGAGCTGAAGACCGCCCGCCTGTTCGAGGCCGCCTGCACGTTGGGCGTCCTGGCCGGCGGGGGCACCGTCGAGCAGGCCGCGCAGCTCGCGGGCTTCGGCATGAAGATCGGCCTGGCCTTCCAGCTCCTCGACGACGTCCTCGACGTCTCCGGTCCCGTCGAGCGGACGGGCAAGCATCGCGGCACCGACCTGCTCGACGGCACGGTGACGCTGCCGTTCATCCTGGCCCGCTCGCGGTCGGACCGGCTCGCCACGCTCGACGGGCGCTCGATCGCCACGCCCGAGATCGCCGAGGAGGTCTGCGACGAGATCGCCGCGACCGGCGCCCTCGACGACGCCCGTACCCAGGCGCTCGACCTCGTCACCGAGGCCAAGCAGCTCCTGCCGCCCGGCCTGCCCGCCGCCCAGCGCGCCGCGCTGGACCTCGTCGCCGACGGCGTCGTCGCGCGTTACGCGTAGGCGCGACCGACCCGTCGCTGGACGGGCTCGGAACGCAAAGAGCCGCCCCCCGGGCGGCTCCTCACGACGTTCCGTGTGGCGTGGACGGCCTAGAAGTCGTCGGGCGTGATGGCGTCGGCGTCCAACGCGGCGACGAAGCGGTCGATCTCGTCCTCCATGTTGGCGTGCATCAGGCGCTTGAGGTCGCCGACGAGGGCCTCGGTGCCACGGTCCAGCTCGACGTCGAAGCGCTCGACGACGTGCTGCTCGAAGATGCCGGTGCCGCACCACTCGCAGTTGGGGCAGCGGAGGGTGACCTCCCAGTGACGCGCACCCGCCTCCGACCACTCGACCGGGTAGACGAGGTCCGAGCTGCAGGTCCCGCAGATGTGCAGGTCGTCGGAGGTGTGCTCGTCGCGCTGCGGGGCCTCGGCCGGAAGGGCCGCCGGCGCCGGCGTGCCGCCGGTCACGAGCTGGTCCTCGAAGTAGACGACCTCGATCGTCTTCCCCGAGGGAAGGACGACGCGGCGGACATAGTGCTGAGGATCGGGAGTCATGGTCTGTGTCGGGGTGTCGTCCTGGCTGGACATCCCATTCATCGGCGTCCTGTGCACCCCACTTGAGAGCACGGAGTAGCCTTTTGCTGACATGGGCAACATCGGACCGCTCGAGATCGCGATCGTCCTCGTGATCGTGCTTCTCATCTTCGGCCCCAAGCGCCTCCCGGGCCTGGGCAAGCAGCTGGGCACCGGCATGCGCGAGTTCAAGGAGTCCATCACCGGGGAGAACAAGGGCAAGGACGACGACGACGAGGACGACGGGATCGCCGGGTTGCCCCCGGCGCCCGTGGCAGATCCGGTCGCCGAGCCCGTCGCCGAGCCTGCCGAGGCAGAGACCGACCGGTCTCCGTCATCCAACTCCTAGTCCGGCGCGCATAGAGGGGCATGGCTACTGCCATAAGACCCATCGGTCATGAGGACCGGCTGTCGATCGTCGAGCATCTCGACGAGCTCCGTTCGCGCCTGATCATCTGCGTCGTCGCGTTCGTCGCGGCGTTCTGCGTCTGCTTCGCGTTCAACAACACGTTCCTGGACCTCGTCGGCCAGCCGCTGGCCGACACGACCAAGGAGCGGACGCTCGACGGCAAGGGCCCGCTGGGGCAGATCTACTTCGCCCAGCGCGGGGCGCTGAAGCTGGCCAAGCAGAACGTCGCGGTCTTCACGGCGCTGTCGAAGGACAAGAAGATCGACGCGGCCACGCGGGCCGTCGTGGTCACCCAGCTCGCCGCGGCCCAGCAGACCTTGGCCGAGCTGCCGAAGGAGCCACCACCGAACAAGCCGGTGACGCTGCAGGTCGGCGAGCCGTTCATCACCACCGCCACCGTCGCCCTCTACTTCGCGCTGCTGCTGGCGGGCCCGATCATCCTCTGGCAGCTCTACGGCTTCCTCCTGCCGGCGTTCAGCCCGGAGGAGAAACGGGTCGCGCTGCCGCTGATGTCGCTGGTGCCGGTGCTGTTCATCGTCGGCGTCGTCTTCGGCTTCCTCGTCGTCCTGCCAGCAGCGACGAACTTCCTGCAGAACTTCAATTCGGACTCGTTCAACGTCCTGGTCCAGGCCAAGGACTACTACAAGTTCGCAGCCCTGGTGCTCCTGGCCATGGGGCTGGTCTTCCAGCTCCCGGTGGGGATCCTGGCGCTCACGCGGCTCAACGTCCTCACGGTGACGATGCTGCGCAAGAACCGTCGCTACGCGTACCTGGCGCTGACGGTCATCGCCGCGCTCCTGCCCGGGGTGGACCCGGTGTCGATGATCATCGAGCTGGTGCCGCTGCTGCTCCTGTTCGAGATGTCGATCGTCCTGGCCCGCTTCTTCGGGGGCCCCGAGCCGGAGACCGGGCGTGGTCTGTGGACCTGGAACGACGATGACGAGGACGACGACGAGGACGACGAGGACGACGAGAACGGCTTCCTGGCCCTCGAGGACGACGACGAAGACGACGAAGACGCTCTAACCTGAGCTGCAGCAATGCTGTTCGATCTGCGCAGTCGTGGCCGTCGTACGGCCATCAAGTTCATCTATTCGGGCTTGGCCATCCTCATGGGAGCGGGTCTGATCCTGTTCGGCATCGGCGGCTCGGTGTCCGGCGGTCTGCTCGACGCGTTCCAGAACGACACGCAGTCGACGTCCGACGTCTTCAAGGACAAGGTGACCGCGGCGCAGAAGCGGGCCGACGCCGCGCCCACCGTCGCCGCCAACTGGGCCAACCTCGCCAAGGTCAAGTACCAGGCCGCGTCCGCCGGCAACGGCTTCGACAGCGTCAACGGCGTCTTCACCGCCTCCGGCAAGAAGGAGCTGCGGGGCGTCGCGTCGGCGTGGGACAAGTACCTGTCCCTGAAGCCCGAGAAGGTCGACGTCTCCACCGCCAAGCTCATGGTCCAGGCCTTCGGCTCCGGTGCGCTGGAGGACTACGACAAGGCGGTCGCCGCGCAGGAGGCGGTGCTCGACGGCTCGCCGCCCGCGGCCGGCCTCTACGTGACTTACGCGGGTCTCGCCTACCTGGCCGGCCAGAACCGCAAGGGCGACCTTGCGGGGGAGAAGGCCGAGTCCCTGGCCACCAACAAGGATCAGAAGGCCACGATCAAGGCCAACGTCGCCCAGCTCAAGCAGCTCGGTGCCCAGCAGGCGCTCGAGAAGGCCCAGAAGGAGTCGGGCGTCGACCCCAACGCCAAGCAGCTTCCGACCGGCTGACGTCACGGCGCGGCGTCACACGCTGCGCTAGACTTCCTTGTCTCGCCTCTATAGCTCAACTGGCAGAGCAGCGGACTCTTAATCCGAAGGTTCTAGGTTCGATTCCTAGTGGAGGCACTCAAAACCCTGGCCGAATGGCCGGGGTTTTCTGTTGCCGGCCCGGCACCGGCGACCACGGCGCCCACCCGGTCGCCTGCGCGCGTTGACGCGCGTCACGCATCGCCGTCGGCTCGGCGCACGGGCGCCGGTCCGGTTCTGGGCCTCCAGTAGCGTGCGGGCCGGATGACCGGCTATCTGAAGCGGCTGCTCGCGTCGAGCGCCGCCTACCAGGCGCCCAGCGTGCTGAGTGCCGGGCTGGCCATCGTGACGGTGCGCGTCTACACCGAGCACCTGCCCAAGGCGCAGTACGGGTACGCGGAGACGCTGCTGACGTTCGTGATCTTCACGAGCATCCTGCTGCGGGCCGGCATGGGGGAGGCGTTCGTGCGCTACTGGGCGCAGGACGAGGACCGCGAGCGGCAGCTCACGCTGGCCCGGACGGCGGTGGCGTTCGTCGCGATCAGCAGCACCGTCGCGGCGCTGGTGGGCCTGGTCTTCGCGGCGCCGCTGAGCCGCCTGCTGTTCAAGCACGAGGACGCCACGCTGATGTCCTTCGGCCTGCTGGGCCTGTGGGCGTTCACGAACCTGGAGATCGCCTACGCGCTGCTGCGGGTCGAGGAGCGGCGCCGTACCTACGCGATGGCGGGCATCGCCAACGTCCTGTTGACGATCAGCCTCAGCGTCACGCTGGTCGTCGTCTTCGACCAGGGTGCACGCGGCTACGTCGCGGGCAACTACACGGCGTCGACGGTGATCCTGCTGGGCCTGTGGTGGATCAACCGCGACCGCGTCGCGTTCAGGACCCAGCAGCGCCTCATGCCGCTGCTGCGCTTCGGCGCCCCCACGATCCCCGCCGACGCGACGGTGTTCCTGCTCAACGTGATCGACCGCGCGTACCTGCTGCGCGCGCAGTCCGCCGCGACCGCCGGCGTCTACGCCCTGGCGGTGAAGGTGAGCACGGCGATCATCGTCGTCGCGCGCGGCTTCCAGGCCGCCTGGCCGCCGCTGGCCTACAGCGTCAGCGACGACGAGGAGGCCGGCCGGCTGTACGCGTTCGTCACCACGCTCTACGTGCTGCTCACCGGCATCGGCGTCACGGCGATCGCGCTGTTCGCGCGCTGGATGGTGCGGTTGCTCGGCGCACCCGAGTACTACGAGGCCTACAAGGCCGTGCCCTGGCTGGCCCTCGGCTGGGCGCTCTACGGGCTGGTGCAGCTGTTCATCACGATCGCCGGTCGTGCGCAGGTCACCACCAAGAACTTCCCGGCGGCGCTGGCGGGAGTCGTGGTCAACGTCGTCGCGATGGTGCTGCTGGTGGGACCGCTGGGCATCGCGGGTGCCGGCATCGCGCTGTGCGCCGCCTACATCGTGATGCTCGTCGTGCTGCACCAGCTGACCAAGCAGCTGTTCCCGGTGCCCTTCGAATGGCGGCGCCTGACGTTCGCCTGCGCGCTGCTCGCCGCCGTCGCGGTCGCGGGCGAGCTGCTCATGCCGACCCACGGCGTGGCCGGGTTCGCGGGCCGCTCGGCGATGCTCCTGCTCATCCCGGTCGGTCTGCTGGCTGGCCGTTTCTTCACCCCGGAGGAGCGAGCGCGTTTGGCGCGGCTGCGCCCGGGGAACCGTCCCTGACGACGTTCCCGGTTCGCCATTGACGGCGGCTGCGAGCGTCGCCCGTTCCGTGGGGCGCAACGGTGCGTTGGGACTTCGTGTCCCGGCGTGCCCTAGCGCCGCGGAGCGCTACGTGCCGCGGCGGAGCTTCAGCTCGTCCGTCAGCGCATCCAGCGCGCTGCGGACCTCGTCGATGCGGTCCTCCAGCGCCACGATCGCGTCGTCCTCGGTGTCCCCCGAGGCCGCGGCCGCCTCGCGCTCGCGGATCCGGTCACGCCGGGCCTCCTCCTCGCGGGCGCCCTCCATCGAGTTCAGCACGATCCCGATGAAGAGGTTGAACACGAGGAACGAGGCCACCAGGACATAGCTGATGAAGAACAGGATCGTCCAGTCCGACAGCTCCTGGCCCTTCTCGATGTACGTCGGCAGGTTCTCCAGCGTCAGCAGGACGAACATCGTGATCATCGCCTGCCCGACCGTCCCGAAGTTGCCCGGGTCGTGATCGTCGAAGATCACCCAGCCGACCATCGCGTAGAGGTAGACCAGCAGCAGCGTCGCGGCGGCCAGCGAGGCGACGCCCGGTACCGAGCGCCCGACGGCCGCGATCAGGACCTTCAGGTCGGGCAGGAAGCGGACCGCCCGGACCACGCGGGCCAGCCGCAGCACCCGCAGCAGCGTCGCGTTCTCGCGCAGGCCCGGCAGGAACGAGGCCGCCACGACGAGGAAGTCGAAGACGTTCCAGCGGTTGCGGAAGAAATCCCGCGGCTGGGGCAGGGTCGCGGTGAGCCGGATGGCCAGCTCCACGACGAAGATGCCGAGGAACAGGTCGTTGAGATGGTGGAGCGTCGTGCCGTAGTCGCGCTCGACGCTGTCGTAGGTCTCGGCCCCGAGGATGACCGCGTTCAGCCCGATGACGACGAGCATCACCGCGTCGAAGCGCGGTGATGCAGCGAGCTTGCGGCAGAGGCCGACCACCAGGACGGGGCTACGGGATGAGCTCGGGGCCCTTGTCCGTGTAGGTCGTCCGGAACGCGCGGATCGCGTCGAAGACCTTGTCGTTCATGGCCTCGCAACCCAGGATGTGGGTCCAGGCGACGGCGGCCACCTTGTACTTCATGTCCGTGTTGTTCTGGAACACGAGGCGGTGGTAGCCCTCCGAGCCGTTGACCGGCTCGTCGGAGACGGCCTCGAGCTGGTCGATCGTCTTCGCCGGGGTGCCGGGCGCGTACTGGATCTCGATGCGGCCGTGCTCCAGCGAGTGGACCCAGTGCTCCTTGGTCGGCTCGTTGCCGACGGCGTAGATGCCGTCGTCGGCCGGGATCTGGTTGTGCGGCCCGGACGCCGGCGGGTTGGAGTTCTTGTAGGTGACCTCGCCCTCGACGTGGTCCTGGCCCTCCGACGGCGGGTTGAGGAGCACGCAGCCCGCCGCCTTCGCCGCGGCGTCGAGGTCCTTGATCTTCACGGCCGGCAGGGAGACCTTCGCGCCGGAGCTGGCCGACGCCTTGCCGGTGCCCTTGTCGTCGTCCCCGCCACCACCGGAGGCGAGGACCACGACGACGGCCGCGATGGCGGCCAGGCCGAGGACGACACCACCGACGATCTGCAGGCGGCGCGAGTTGGTGGCCGCGGCGGCGGCCTTGCGCTCCTGCTCCTCGCGCTCGGCCTTGCGGCGAGCCTTCTCCTCCTGACGGCTGCTCATGCGACCCGGAAGGGTATAGGGCCTGCGTGCCAGGCGGTGCGCCTGCGCTCCAGAGTAGATTGCACGTGGCGATCGGTAAGGGCAGAGCCCGTGAACTCAGGTCCGCAGACGCAATCAGGGCGAGCGCGCAGACGCCGCAACGCACGGGCCTTCGCCATCGCCCGCCTGGCTGCCCTGCCCGCGATCCTGACCTTCGTCATCACCGAGCCGCGCAGCCTGGGGACGAGCGGCGCGGTCGCCCTGGCCGCCGTCGTCGCCTGGAACCTGGGCAGCGTCGCGTCCGCGCTGTGGGTGCAGCGCCGGCCCATCTCACCGCTGGTGATGACCATCGGCGACACGACGACGCTGGCCGTGCTGATGCTGGTCTCCGACAGCGCCTACGACGGCCTGGCCCCGTTCCTGCCGGCACTGCTGCTGGCGCCCGTGCTGGCCCTGCCGCCGCGGGCGACCGTCAACGTCTGCGTGAGCGCGGTGGTCGGGTTCGCGCTGGTCTCGATCCCGGAGTTCCACGAGGGCCACTCGTTGCGGTCCTTCGCCATCACCGAGGCGGCGTTCCTCTGGATCACCGTGGTCTGCGTCATCCTCGCGCGCGTGCGCACCGAGAACCGCACGCGCCTGCAGCAGGCCGTCGAGCAGCGCCGGCAGCTGCTGGCCGACGTCCTGGAGATCGAGGCCAAGGAGCGGCGCGACACGGCGACCGTGCTGCACGAGGGCCCGTTGCAGCTGCTGCTCTGCGCGCGTCAGGACCTCGAGGAGGGGCGCGAGACCAACGATGAGGAGCTGCTGGAGATGGCCCACCAGGGCCTCATCGACGCAGTGGCGTCCCTGCGGCAGGCGATCGCCTACGTCCACCCGGTGGCACTGGACCACGGCGGCCTGGGCGCCGCGCTGCAGGCGGTGGCCGACGAGGCGGCCAAGGACGGCGGCTTCCGCTCGGAGGTCACCGTCGACCAGCGCGCCGTGGGCATCGCCGACCAGGTCATCGTCGACCTCGCGCGGATGGCGCTGGCCAACGTCGCCGAGCACGCGGGCGCGGGCCTGGCGCAGGTGCACGTCGGCGTCATCGGCCGCTCGCTGGTGCTGACGGTCCGCGACGACGGCCGCGGCTTCACCGGCGACGAGCGTCCCGCGGGCAACGGCGTCGCGCTGGCCGCGGCGTCCGAGCGGGTCGCCGCGCTGGGCGGCGCGCTGGAGGTCATCACCGCGCCGGAGCAGGGCACGCGGATCTCCGCGCGCCTGCCCTTGGCGTGAGGCATCCGCGCGCGTCCTCCGTGCGTACCTTGATGACGTGACCACGATCGCCTACGACCGCGACGGCAGCGAGGGTGCGCCGCCGCTCGTGCTGATCCACGGGCTGGGCGGCGACCGTCATATCTGGGCGCCCGTGGTGGAGCGGCTGGCCGACGAGCGGGACATCGTGACCATCGACCTGCCGGGCTTCGGCGCATCGCCTCCGCTGGAGGCGACGCCGGCCCCGCCGGTCCTCGCCGCCACCGTCGCGTCGGCGCTGCGCTCGGAGCTGGGCTGGGAGGCGCCGCATCTGGTCGGCAACTCGCTGGGTGGCTGGGTCGCGCTGGAGCTGGCCCGCGCCCGCCGGGCCGCGTCGGTCACGGCGATCGCGCCCGCCGGCTTCTGGCCGCGGCCGCTGGGCCCCAAGCCGATGGTGATGCGCAACCTCAGCCGCGTGCTGCGGCCGGCGCTGCCCGCCCTGCTGCGCTCCGACGGCCTGCGCCACTTCGTCCTCGGCGGCTCGGTCGCCCACCCCGAGCGCGTGCCGCTGGACGCGGCCCTGGGCATCGCGCGTGCGTACGCGAGCGCGCCCGGGTTCGCCGAGGTCAACCAGGCCATGCGCGCGTCGCACTTCACCCGCGGCGACGAGATCGAGGTGCCGGTGACCATCGGCTGGTGTCGCCACGACCGGCTGGTCGGACCGCCGCGCCGGCCGGTCATCGCGGCCCGTGAGGTCGTCCTGGAGGACTGCGGGCACGTGCCGATGTACGACGACCCCGATGCGGTGGCCCAGCTCATTCGTGAAGGCTCGTCGGTCGCGCTACCGTCGGGTGATGTCCGCGGACACGCCTGAGCAGCTCGAAGGTCTGCGCGCCGTGGGCGCGCTGGTCGCCGACACCATCGTCGCGGTGCGGGCAGCGGTCCGGCCGGGTGTCACGACCAAGCAGCTCGACGACGTGGCCCGCCGGCTGGTGCAGGAGCGCGGCGGCGCGTCGGGACCGATCCTCACCTACGACTACCCCGGCTGGATCTGCCTGAGCGTCAACGACGAGGTCGTCCACGGCATCCCGGGCCGGCGGATCCTCCAGGACGGCGACGTCCTGAAGATCGACGTCGCCCTCGAGCTCGGCGGCTACCACGCCGACAGCGCCGTCACGGTCATCGTCGGGGAGGCCGCGTCCCGCGCCGACGAGCGGCTCATCGCGACGACCGACGCCGCGCTGAAGGCCGGCATCCGCGCGGCGCGTGCCGGCGCGACCCTGCGCGACATCGGCACCGCGGTCGAGCGGGTCGCCGACGCCCGGGGCTTCCACGTCATCCGCGAGCTCACCGGCCACGGCATCGGCCGCGCGATGCACGAGGCGCCGACGGTCCACAACTACCCGGCGCCCGGGCCGTCGCAGACGCTCACCGCGGGCATGGTCTTCACCATCGAGCCGATGCTCGCGGCGGGCTCGCCGCGGATCTACACCGACGGCGACGGCTGGACGCTGCGCACCATCGACCGGGCCCGGGCCGCGCACGCCGAGCACACGATCATGGTCACCGAGGACGAGCCGCTCGTCCTCACCAGCGGCCTTTGACGTAGTCCTTGAGGAAGACGCCGTAGAGGTCCTCGCCCGCCTCGCCGCGGACGATGGGGTCGTACACGCGCGCCGCGCCGTCGACGAGGTCCAGCGGTGCGTGGAAGTTCTCCTCCTCGGCCATCCGGAGCTTCGTGAAGTGCGGGCGCTCGTCGGTGATCCAGCCGGTGTCCACCGCCGTCATGAGGATCTTCTGCGTGAGGAACAGCTCCTCGCTGGACGTGCGGGTCAGCATGTTCAGCGCGGCCTTGGCCATGTTGGTGTGCGGGTGGCCGGGGCCCTTGTAGCCGCGTGTGAAGACGCCCTCCATCGCGGAGACGTTGACGACGTAGGCCCGCTGGGACCTCGCGGCCCGCGCCGCCGCCGCCAGGGCCGGGCGCAGCGCGTTGACCAGCACGAACGGGGCGACGTTGTTGCAGAGCTGCACCTCCAGCAGCTCGACGGGGTCGATGCCGCCGACCACCTCCGTCCAGCTGTTGATGTGCAGCTCGTCGGGGACGAGGCCGCCGGCGTCGATGAGCGTGCCGTTGGCGCCGACGGTCGCGATGTCGGCCTGTCGGGCGGCCATCGCACGGGCGCTGATCGCGGCGGGCGTCAGCCGCGTCGGATCGGCGAACGTGTCGCCGAGGTGGGACGGCAGCGCGGCGTGCGTCTCGCCGAAGGAGAGCAGCTCCGGGACGGCCTCCGGGCCGGACAGCGCCGCGTGCTCGGCCTCCGCCAGCGGGGCGTAGGCGCCGGGCGTGCGCCGCACGGTCTGCGCGGCGTTGTTGATGAGGATGTCCAGCGGGCCCGCCGCGGCGACGTCCTCGGCCAGCGCGACGACCTGGCCCGGGTCGCGGAGGTCCAGGCCGACGATCTTCAGGCGGTCCAGCCAGTCGGCGCTGTCCTCCAGGGAGGCGAAGCGGCGCGCCGCGTCCTTCGGGAAGCGCGTCGTGATCGTCGTGTGGGCCCCGTCGCGCAGCAGCCGCAGCGCGATGTACATCCCGATCTTCGCGCGCCCGCCCGTGAGCAGCGCGCGCTTGCCGGCGAGGTCGGACCGGGCGGTGCGCTTGGCGTGGTGCAGGGCCGCGCAGTCCGGGCAGAGCTGGTGGTAGAACCAGTCGATCCGCGTGTAGTAGGTCTTGCAGACGTAGCAGGCGTGCGGCTGCATCAGCTCGCCCGCGCTGTCGCCGACCGTGGTCGACGCCAGCGGGATGCCGGCGGTCTCGTCGTCGATGCGCCCCGGGGCCGCGGTGGCGGTCGCGGCCAGGACGGCGGCGTCGTTGGCGCGGATCTTGGCGATGCGGTCCTTCTTGCGCTGGTCGCGGACCGTCTTGAACAGCGAGGACGTCGCGCGCTGCAGCGCGCGCTGGTCCGGGTGGCTCACCGGCAGTGCGGCGGCCTCGTTGATGACGTCAATTGCGTCCTGCAGGCGCTGGGGATCGATCCCGTCCACGGCCCAAAGGGTGCCACGCGTCCAGCGAGACGTGCGGTTCGGCCCGATGCTGGGGTGCGGCCAGCAGCACCTGCACGTCCTGGATGCGGCGCTCGGCAAAGCCCGCCTCGCAGTAGGCGAGGTACAGGTCCCACAGCCGCTGGAACGGCGTGTCGTACCCGCGGCCGTGCAGCTCGGTCGCGGCGGCGTGGAAGCGCCGGCGCCACTCGTGCAGCGTCGTCACGTAGTGCGCGGTGATGTCCTCGAGCTGCACCGTGCGCAGGCCGGCGCGGGCGGCGCAGCGGGTCATCACGTCGTTGGACGGCAGGCAGCCGCCGGGGAAGATGAACGTGTTGATGAACGACGGCGAGCGCTTCTCGACCTCATAGGCGCTGCCGTCGATCGTGATCGCCTGCAGCAGCACCAGGCCGTCGTCGGCCACCAGCTCGCGCAGCCGCGCGAAGTACGTCGGGAAGTACTGCCAGCCGACCGCTTCGATCATCTCGATGGAGACGACCTTGTCGTACTGGCCGCGCAGGTCGCGGTAGTCGGACAGCAGGACGTCGACCTGGCCCTGCAGCCCGGCCTCGATGACGCGCTGGGTCGCCAGGGCGTGCTGCTCATGGCTGATCGTCGTCGTGGTGACGCGGCAGCCGGTGGTCTGCGCCGCGCGGATCGCCAGCGCACCCCAGCCGCTGCCGATCTCCAGCAGGTGGTCGTCCTCGGTCAGCGCGAGCTTGTGGATGATGCGGTCCAGCTTGGCCAGCTGCGCCTCGTGCAGCGTCATGTCCGGCCGCTCGTAGATGGCGGCCGAGTACATCATCGTCTCGTCGAGGAAGGCGGCAAAGAGGTCGTTGCCGAGGTCGTAGTGCGCGCTGATGTTGTGCCGCGAGCCCTTGACGGTGTTGCGGGTCAGGCGCTTGGTCAGCACGTGCGGCGTCAGGGCCAGCGGCCCCAGCGCGCGGCGCAGGCGGTCAAAGCGCGGCGCGTCGCGCGCGGCGATCCGGATCAGCGAGACGAGGTCGTCGCTGTCCCACATGCCGTCCATGTAGGAGGAGCCCAGGCCGACGCTGGTGCGCAGCAGCCGGCGGTAGGCCCGCTGGTCGTGGATGACCATCCGCGCGGTCAGCGGCTCCCAGCCGGGCTGGTGCGTGCCGTAGCGGACGACGCCGTGGGCGTCCTCGATCTCCACGACGCCACCGCGGACGCGGGAGAAGATGCCGTGGACGAGTGAGCGGGAGAGGTTCATGCGCGATCCGGGTGTGGGTGGTAGGGCGCGCCCTTCAGCTTCAGCTTCAGCGCGTTGGTGTAGATCAGGGCCATGGCCCTGAGCGACTCGGCGGGCCAGCGCAGCAGCGCGCGGTCCAGGCCGCGGGGGTCCAGCTCGCGCCGCTGCAGCAGCAACGTGGCGTCGAAGACGGGGTCGCCGGTCGGCGCGGAGGACGCGATGTGCACGGCCAGGCGGCCGTCGGGCGTCGTGGCGCGCACGTCGTAGCGGTGCTCCATGCCCATCAAGGGGCTGACGTGGAAGACCTTGTCCATCGTCGAGTGCAGCCCGTCGATGACGTAGGCGTGCCGCTCGCCCCAGGGCGTGTTCTCCACCTCGGCGACGACCGCCTCGACGGCCGACGCGTCGGCGTTGCAGCAGTAGGCGAAGGTCACCGGGTTGAACACGTGGCCGAACGTGCGCGCGCGGCACAGCAGGCGCACCGGCCCGGCGGGCCGGTGGCCGAGCTCGCGCTCGACGGTGTCCAGCAGCGCGGTCTTCAGCGGCGTCGCCGGGTCGCCGTGGTAGTCACTGCGCCGGAACTCGCCCGGCGCGCGCCGCCGCATCGACCACAGCCGGGCGGCGCCGAACAGCTCGGCGGCCTCGTCGAGGTCGACGTAGAGCAACGTCTGGCGGTAGGTGAACTCGTGGTGCACCGGCACGTGGCGCCGGTGGCGGACCGTCCCGGTGTAGAGCGCGCTCACCATGAGGCGCCCAGCTCCTCGGCGACGCGGACGCCGCTGACGACCCCGTCCTCGTGGAAGCCCCAGCGCCAGTAGGCGCCCGCGTAGTGCGTGCCGTTGGCCCCGCCGCTGATCCGGCCGTGCTGCTCCTGCGCCTTGACCCCGTCGGGGGTGAAGATCGGGTGCGCGTAGGACAGCTCGGCCAGGATCTTCGACTCGTCGATCCGCTCGGACAGGTTCAGCGTCACGCAGTACTCGCGCGGCGTGCGCAGCGACTGCAGGCGGTTCATGTGGTAGGTGATCGTCGTGCGGCCGGCGGGACGGTCCAGGAGGTGGAAGTTCCACGAGGCCCAGGCGCGACGGCGGCGCGGCAGCAGGCTCGCGTCGGTGTGCAGGACGGTGTCGTTGGCCTGGTAGGGGAAGGCGCCGAGGATGCGGCGCTCGTCCTCGGTCGGGTCGCTGAGCAGGGCCAGCGCCTGGTCGGCGTGACAGGCCAGGACGACGTCGTCGAACCGCAGCGGCGCGTGGCCCTGCGGGGTGACCGTCACGCCGTCGCCGTGCCGGGAGATCTGCGCGACCGGCGCGGCGAGGTGCAGGTGCGGCCGCAGCGGCAGCAGCAGCCGCTCGACGTAGCTGCGCGAGCCGCCGGTGACGGTGTGCCAGGTCGGGCGGTCCTTCAGCCCGAGCATGCCGTGGTTCTGGAAGAACCGCACGAGGAAGCGCGCGGGGAACTCCCACATCTGCCGGGGGTCGGCGCTCCACACCGCCGACGCCTGCGGCACCAGCAGCCGGTCGATGAACGCCCGGGAGTAGCGGTTGCGCTCCAGGTAGTCGCCGAGCGAGACGCTCGGGTCGAAGCCCGGCTCGAGGACCTCGGTCGCGCTGCGCTGGAAGCGCCGGACGTCGCGGATCATCTGCCAGAAGGACGGCTCGCCCAGCGCCGCGCGCCGCGCGAACAGCCCGTTGACGCTCGTGGAGGAGTACTCGACCGCGCCGTCGTCGGAGGACACCGACATGCTCATGTCGCTCACCTGGGTCGGTATGCCCAGGCGCTCGAGCAGGCGCGTGAAGTTGGGGTAGTTGCGGTCGTTGAGGACCACGAAGCCGGTGTCGACGTCGTGGCCGTCGGGCGTCGTGATCGTGTGGGCGTGGCCGCCCGGGCGGCCCTCCGCCTCGAAGATCGTCACGTCGTGACGCTCGTGGAGCAGGTGCGCGGCGGTGAGGCCCGAGACTCCTGCGCCGACGATCGCGACCTTCCGCCGGCTCATCGGATGGGGCGCAGGAGGGTGTGGGAGACGCCGTACTCGCGGCCGCCACGGAAGGCGAAGATCTCCTCGCAGGCCAGGAAGAACAGCCGCCAGTCGCGGAAGCGGGCCTTCGCGGCGCCCGGTCCGTAGGCATCGGCGAACACGGCGAGGATCTCCTCGCGGCGGGCGTCCATGTTCTCCAGCCAGTGCCGGCCGGTGCGGGCGTAGTGCGTGCCGTCCAGCCACCACTCGCGGTCGACGCTGAACGGGCTGGCCGGCAGCGCGCCCAGCCACCCCTGGACGGGCATGACGCCGCCGCTGAAGAAGCGCCGCGTCATCCAGGTGTCCTCGAACTCATAGCCGTGCTCGCGGTGGGCGAACACGTGGACGAACAGCGCGCCGTCGTCGTCGAGGTGCGCGCGCAGGCGGTCGAGCAGCGCCGCGTGGTTGCGTACGTGCTCGAACATCTCGACGGACACGATGCGGTCGAAGCGGCGCCCGAGGTCCAGCGCGTTCACGTCGGCGGTGTGGACGTCGACCTTCAGGCCGCGGGCGGCGGCGCGGGCCTCGATGAACTGCCGCTGCGGCGCGGAGTTGGAGACCGAGGTGATCTCGACGCCCGGCATGTGCTCGGCCAGCCACAGCGTCAGCGAACCCCAGCCGCAGCCCAGGTCCAGCACGCGCATGCCGTCCTCGATGCCGGCGCGCTCGACGGTCAGCTGCAGCATCGCGTCCTCGGCGTCGGCCAGCGTGGCGTGGTCGTCGAGGTACAGGCAGGAGGAGTACTTCAGGCGGGGGCCGAGGACGAGCTCGTAGAAGGGCGGGGTGACCTCGTAGTGCTGGTCGTTGGCCGCGTCGGTCTCGATCGCGATGGCGCCCTGCGCGCGGCGGGCGGCGAAGTCTGCGACGGGGTCGGCGGAGGCGCGCCGCCGCTCCTTGTGGACGCGCGCGGCGATCGCGGTGCGGACGGCGGGACGCATGACCGCATCGGGCAGGGTCACGCGCTCGATGACGCGGTCCAGCAGGGGCGCCGCTGCAGTGCTCATGCCGGTATGTACGCGGCACGCCGGTGCCCGGATGTGTCAGATCAGGAATGGGGGACAGCCCCGATTCGCGATGCGTGCCGGCACGGCACGCTTGGCCCCACGCGATTCCCGTGCGATCGCGGAACCATGGTGCTCCGGTCCGGGGGCTGGACCCGGGCCGGGGCCATGGTTCCGGACCTGACGCCTGACACCCCGTCGAGCAAAGGTGAGTCTGATTCAGCTTGGCCTGTATGGTGAGGGCATGGCCAAGACTCCTCGCGTTCTCACCGGACAGGTCGCTGCGATCACTGGCGGCGGCCGTGGCATCGGCAAAGCCACCGCCAAGGCGATGCTCCAGCAGGGCATGAAGGTCGCCATCGGCGACCTCGACCTCGCCGTCGCCGAGGAGACGGCGAAGGAGCTGTCGGTCCACGGCGAGATCAAGGCGTACCCGCTGAACGTCACCGACTTCGACTCGACCGTCGCGTTCATCGACGCCGTCGAGGCCGACCTCGGCCCGATCGACGTCTACAACAATAACGCCGGCATCATGCAGCTGGGCCTGTTCCTCGAGCAGGACGCCGTCATCGACACGCGGCAGATCGACATCAACATCCACGGCGTGCTCAACGGCATGCGCGCGATCCTGCCGCGCTTCCAGCAGCGCTACTCCGGTCACCTCGTCAACGTCGCGTCGTCGGCCGGCAAGGGCGGCTTCCCCGGCGGCGCCGTCTACTGCGGCACCAAGCACTTCGTCGTCGGCGTCTCGGAAGCGGTCCTCGCCGAGCTGAAGGACACGCCCATCGAGGTCAGCGTCGTCATGCCCGTGGTGGTCAACACCGAGCTGGCGTCGGGGTTGCAGCAGACACGGGGCATCAAGCACATCCAGCCCGAGGACGTGGCCAACGAGATCATCGACGCGCTGCAGGTGCCGCGCTTCGACGTGTTCGTCCCGCGCTCGGTCGGCCGGATCACCGCGGTGATGAACGTCGTCCCGCGCCGCGGCCGCGAGGCCATCGGCCGCGCGATGAAGGCCGATCAGGTGCTGCTCAACCGCGACGACGCCACGCGCGCCGCCTACGAGCTGCGCGCAGCGAACTCCGAGCCGGGCCTCGAGCCGGGTGCGGAGACCAAGCAGCTGACCGAATCCTCCTCCTAGGGGCCGGCCGTCGGCCGGTGGAGGTACGCGCCGGCGCTCGTACCTCCGTCCGGCTGCGACGGAGGGACCCATCGGAGTGGCATGATCGGGGGGATGGGCATGCGCGCCACCCCCTTGATCGCGCTGCTGACGCTGCTGCTCGCGGCGCCCGTCGCCGGTGCCACGGTGACGGAGTCGCAGATCACGACGCCGGCCGAAGCGACGTCGCGGTTCTTCGACCTCTCCGCCGGCCAGGGCCCCTACGGCATCCAGGTCGCCGGCACGGTCGTCGTCAACAGCGGCTCCAACAAGGTCGACATCCGCTGCTACGCCAACGGCGACGG
Source organism: uncultured Conexibacter sp. (assembly GCA_964443695.1). Taxonomy (GTDB): domain Bacteria; phylum Actinomycetota; class Thermoleophilia; order Solirubrobacterales; family Solirubrobacteraceae; genus Paraconexibacter. Next base: position 41,582 of record CAYUDT010000023.1, read on the forward strand.
CGGTGACGTCGCGGACACGCTCGCGACGCTCAACGTCGACAACGCGACCAAGACGTTCAGCGGCTACATCCAGCCCAACGCGCTGACGCGGCCGTGCCTGCTGCGCGCCGTCAGCCAGAACGGCACGCCCAGCGGCGACGCGCTGGCCAAGTACAAGGGCGTGCGCTTCTACCCGTCGGTGCTCACCGACCAGCGGGTCTCCGCGATCGACTCGCCCAACGCGGGCACGCTGTACGACGTCTTCGACCGCTGGATCTCCCCGGACCGCACCACGGCGTTCGCGGTCGACTCGCTGGGCGGCTGCGGCATCTTCCAGGCGCGCCCGCTGGACCAGGGCGCCGACCTGGCGATCGGCACGCTGGACACCTTCCTCTGCGCGGGCTTCCTCGACGACGTCGCCGACAACGACGTCGCGACGCGCTCGGGCCTGCAGATCGACGGCCGCAACGCCTTCGTCTCGGGGATGCTGCAGTTCACCTCCGACACCGGCAAGCTCTACAACGTCCCCGGCCAGCCGGGTCTGAGCGCGCGGCGCACGGTCGACCCGGGCAGCGGCCGCTACACGCTGGAGGAGTCCAGCCCCGCGGTGACGTGCGGCGGCACGCTGCCGGCCTACCCGCCCGCCACCGAGGAGGACGGCAGGAAGTGCGCGCCGCTGGCCGGCACGGGCGTGGCCTACGCGCGCACCACCGAGGCCAGCGGCGACGATCGCCAGATCACGGTGACGGACCGCTGGAGCTCCACCGACGGCGCCGCGCACGCGCTGGACCTCCTCTACGAGGTCGACCTGGAGGGCTCCTACGGCCTGCAGCTGCCGTGGCTGGGACCGGACTTCCTGCAGTACCCGGGCACCGCGTCGCTGGCCGGGCCGGCGAGCGCGCCGGCGAGCCTGTTCGTGCGCAGCAACATCTCCCGCAGCGACGCGGCCGATGCCCCGGTGGGCTCGGTGACGATGTCCACGGCGCCCGACACCGTCGAGTTCTTCGACGACAAGGTCAGCACCACCTCGCGCTATGCGCAGCTGCACTACGTGCGTACGGTCCCGGCGGGAGGCACGGTGACCATCCAGCACACCTACGGCATCGGCACGTCGCTGGAGAACGTCCGCAGCATCGCCGCGCGCACGGAGGACCGGCTGGAGTCGCCGTTCGTCTCCATCAGCGCTCCCAGCTCCGTCGTCACCTCGCCGCAGCTGACCGTGACCGGCACGGCGACCGACAACGGCGGGCTGCGCACGCTGAGCTTCAACGGCATCCCGATCGCCTGGGGTGACAAGGGCGCGTGGTCGGCCGCGACGACGCTGAAGCCGGGGCCCAACGTGCTGACGATCCAGGCCACCGACACGCAGGGCAACAGCTCACAGGCGTCGATCACCATCACCTACGCGGTGCCGGGCGCGCCGTGCGTCGTGCCCAACGTCATCGGCCTGACCAGGACGAAGGCGGCGGCGGCGCTGAAGGCCAGGCTCTGCACGCTGGGCAAGGTCAGGACCAAGTACTACGCGCCGCGCAAGGTCCGCAAGAACAAGAAGCTCATCACCGTCGTCCACAAGAAGGGCCGGGTGGTGACCCAGGGCAGCAAGGTCGGCGCCAAGCTGGCCAACGGCGCGGCGGTGGCGGTGACGCTCCAGGGCAGCAAGCCCAAGCTGACGGCCAAGCAGAAGGCCGCCGCCAAGAAGAAGCTGCTGGCCTCCAAGAAGAAGCGCCGGAAGGTCTCGCGCTAGCGACCGCGGTCAGCGCCGGCCGGTCGCGCGGCTCGCGGTGAGCGGGCCGACGCTGGCGCCGCTCGTCGTGAACCTCGCGACCACCACCGTCAGCCGGGCCGTCCTGGCCTTGATGGTGACGGTGCGCTCGGAGGTGAGCGTGATCGACTGCGCGCGGTCCCTGCGGCCCGGCACCCGGAGCGTGAGCGTGGCCCGGTGGCCCTGCAGCACCTTGTTGGCCCGGACCTTGAAGCGCCAGCGGCCGCCGGAGCGGACCGGCTTGGCGATGGAGAGCCTGGCGACGATCTTCGCGGGCGGCGGATCGATGGTCGTCGGCTGCGGACCGGACGGCGGGTCCTCGCCGGTGGTGAACGACCAGGAGCGGCTGAGCGGCAGGCCCATCACGGTGATGTCGACGCGGGCCTGGTAGGTCGTGTGGGGCAGCAGCGGCTTGACCGGGATGAGCTGCCCACCCTCGGGCAGGTAGTCGCCGAGGTCGCGGCCGTCGGGCGTCTTGACGTCCCTGTCGGCCACCTTCAGCTCCAGTGGCTGGCCGCCGGCCGGGGCCAGCGAGGCGCGCGTGATGTCGACGTCGGGCAGCGCCGTCGCCCACGGGCCGTCGACGAAGACGTGCAGGTAGCGCCCGGATGCGGTGCCCTCGGGGATGCCCAGGAGCTCGCCGGGGGTGAACGGGCCCTCGTCGGCGATCTCGGTGGGCACCACGCCGGTGGCCTGGTCGGCAGGGTAGGTGTAGAGCGTGATCTGCCCCGACGCGCCGCGGTCGTAGCCGGGAGCACCCGGCGGTGGGCCGAACGTCGTCACGCAGGTGAAGCCCAGGCGCTCGTCGGCGCCCATGACGTTCAGGCGCGGCGCCAGCAGCTGATGCAGGTGGATCGGCGCGTTGACGAACGGGTTGCCGTTGTCGAAGGTCTGCCCGAAGGCCAGGACCGCGCCCTTGGAGATCTTGTCGCCGGCCTCGGAGTAGGTCGGGCTGCCCGTGTCCGGCTCGCCGTGGCTGAGCCGGTCGTCGTGGGCATGCTCGTACTCGTTGTGCCTGCCGCACGCCTCCGACCAGGAGGCGTTCTCGGTGATGTCGCCGGGCAGACCGGCGGAGGCCCGCTGCTGGTTGAGCGCAGACACGATCTGCGCTGACGTGGCTGCCTGTGAGGTGCCGGGTAGCCCGGCCAGCACGGCAACCAACGCCGCGAGCACCACGGGTCGCGGGCCCTTCCCCATGACCGGAAGGCTACGCCCTGACGCCCGGACGGTGCGGCAGCGATACTTCAGGCAGCGATGACAGAACCCCGAGACCAGCTCAGCATCGACACGATCCGCACGCTCGTGATGGACGCCATCCAGAAGTCGAACTCCGGGCACCCCGGAATGCCGATGGCGATGGCGCCTGCCGCGTACCTGCTCTACGCCAAGCTCATGAAGCACGATCCGGCCGATCCCGACTGGCCCGACCGCGACCGCTTCGTCCTCAGCGCCGGCCACGGCTCGATGCTGCTCTACGCGGCGCTGCACCTGTCCGGCTACCCGCTGACGCTGGACGACATCAAGAGCTTCCGCCAGTGGAACTCGCGCACGCCCGGCCACCCGGAGCGCGAGCGACTGGAGAACGGCGAGTGGCGCACGGCGGGCGTGGAGGTCACGACCGGCCCGCTGGGGCAGGGGTTCGCCAACGGCGTCGGCATGGCGATGGCCGAGGCCTTCCTGCGGGACCACTACGGGGCTGATCTGGTCGACCACCACATCTACGCAATCGTCAGCGACGGCGATCTGATGGAGGGCATCGCGTCAGAGGCCGCGTCGCTGGCCGGCAAGCTGGGGCTCGGCAAGATCGTCTACCTCTACGACGACAACTCGATCTCGCTGGACGGCCCGACGTCGCTGTCGTTCGACTCCGAGGACGTCACCAAGCGCTTCGAGGCCTACGGCTGGCACGTGCTGTCCGTCCACGACGCCAACGACCTCGTCGCCCTCGAGGCCGCGATCGAGGCCGGCAAGGCCGAGGCGGGCAAGCCCACGCTGATCCGCGTGAAGTCGATCATCGGCTACCCCTCGCCCAACAAGCAGAACACCTCCAAGGCCCACGGCGCGGCGCTCGGTGAGGACGAGGTCCGGGCCACCAAGGAGGTCATGGGCTGGGATCCCGACGCGCACTTCCTCATCCCCGACGGGGTCTACGAGGCCTTCCGCGAGGCCCAGCCCGGCCCGGCGCTGCGCGCCGAGTGGGAGGAGCGCTTCGGCAAGCTCGACGGTGACCGCCGCACCGAGTGGGACCTGGCCTGGCAGGGCCGGCCGCTGCCCGGCTTCGACGGCAAGGTCGACTGGGGCGGCAAGGACAAGCTCGCGACCCGCGTCGCCGGTCAGAAGACCATGGCGGCGTTCGACGCGTTCGTCCCGACCATGGTCGGCGGCGCTGCGGACCTCAGCGAGTCGACCAAGACCGAGTTCCCCGATGCGGACGACCGCTTCCACGACGCCGCCGACCCCGGCCGCAACGTCTTCTACGGCGTGCGCGAGCACGGCATGGGCGGCATCGTCAACGGCATGGCGGCGCACGGCGGCATCGTCCGGCCCTACGGCTCGACGTTCCTGCAGTTCGCCGACTACATGCGCGGCGCCATCCGCCTCTCGGCGCTGCAGGAGCTGGACGTCGCCTGGGTCTACACCCACGATTCCGTCGCCCTGGGCGAGGACGGCCCGACCCACCAGCCTGTCGAGCATCTCGCCGCGCTGCGCGCGATCCCGCACCTGACGGTCCTGCGCCCGGGCGACCCCAACGAGACCGCCGAGGCGTGGCGCGTGATCCTCTACGAGCTCCACGGCCCCGCCGTCCTGGTGCTGTCGCGGCAGGACCTGCCGGTCATCGACGGGCCGTGCGAGGTCGCTCGCGGCGCCTACGTCCTGCGCGGTGCGCAGGACGCCCGCGCGGTGCTCGTCGCCACCGGCGGCGAGGTGCCCACGGCGCTGGCCGCGGCGGACGTCCTGGCCGGCGAGGGCATCCCGGTCAGCGTCGTCTCGATGCCCTCCTGGGAGCTCTTCGACGCGCAGGACGACGCCTACCGCGCCTCGGTCCTGCCGGCCGACCTCCCGAAGATCTCCGTCGAGGCCGGCATCGCGCAGGGCTGGTCGAAGTACGTCGACGAGAGCATCTCCATCGAGCGCTTCGGGGCGTCCGCCCCCGGCACCGAGGTGCTGGAGCGCTTCGGCTTCACGGGCGAGGCGATCGCCGAGAAGGTCAAGGGCCTGCTCTGATGGGCGCGCCGGGCGCACGCTGGCTGGTCAAGCCGGGCAAGGAGGTCTCGCTGGCCGACCGCCCGACGAAGAGCGCCGACGGCGCGCCCGGTGACAAGGAGCAGACCAAGGCGGCCCTCGACGAGCTCCGGGCGGAGCTCGTCGACCTGCAGGCCCGCCTCTACGCGGAGTCCGAGCAGTCTCTGCTGATCGTGCTGCAGGCCATGGACGCGGGAGGGAAGGACGGCACGATCCGCGCCGTCTTCAGCGGCGTCAACCCGCAGGGCGTGCGCGTGCACTCCTTCAAGGCGCCCACCGAACTGGAGCTCAAGCACGACTTCCTGTGGCGCGTGCACGCCGAGACGCCGGCGCAGGGCGAGATCACGATCTTCAACCGCAGCCATTACGAGGACGTGCTCATCGTGCGCGTGCATGACCTGGTCCCCGAGGACGTCTGGCGGGCGCGCTACGAGCACATCCGCGCCTTCGAGACGCTGCTGCACGATGCGAACACCCGCGTGGTGAAGCTGTTCCTGCACATCTCCAAGGATGAGCAGCGCGCGCGGCTGCAGGAGCGGGTCGACCTGCCCGAGAAGCGCTGGAAGTTCAACGCCGCCGACCTGGCCGAGCGCAAGCGCTGGGGCGACTACCAGCAGGCCTTCGCTGACGCCATCGCGGAGACCTCGACCACCCACGCGCCGTGGTACATCGTCCCGGGCGATCGCAACTGGTACCGCAACTGGGCGGTGCTCACCATCCTCGTCGAGACGTTGCGCGAGATGGACCCGAAGTACCCGCCGGCGCCCGAGGGCGTCGAGGGCACCGTCGTGGAGTAGGCGCAACTCGCCGGGAAGGTCTGGCGTCGGACCGGCGTCTGGAGTAGCCATGTGGGCTATGACTGCGCGGCGCGTCGTGTTGACCTGTGGAGCGGTGCTGGCGGTGGGGGCGCCAACCGCTGACGCGGCCTGCCGGGGCAAGACGATCCGGGGGACGGCCAAGGCGGACGTCCTGCGCGGGGGTTGCGGCAACGACCGCATCCTCGGGCTCGGCGGCAACGACACGCTCATCGGGGGCGGTGGCAACGACGTGCTCGTGCCCGGCAGCGGGGCCCGGAACGTCGTCAGTGGCGGCGCCGGCAACGACACGGTCGACGTGGGCCGCAGCGGCGGGGTGCGCTTCGACGGCCAGGCCGGCAGGGACACGGTCAAGGTCGGCGGACTGGCGGGTGCCGACGCGGTGACGCTGGCCGCCGGGACGCTGGGACGGGCCGGGGGAGCGGTCGCCTTCAAGGGTGCCGAGGCGCTGAGCCTGGCGCTGGGGGCCGGTAGCGACGCGCTGACCGTCAACGGCGGGCCGGGCGCCGACGCGCTGCAGGCCGGCCCCGCGGCCGCCGGTGCGGTGGCGCTGGGCGGCCTGGGGGTGCCGGTCACCGTCAGCGGGCTGGAGCGGCTGACGCTCAATGGCCTGGGCGGCAACGACACGGTCGCGGTGGGCGCCGTGCCCGTCGCGCTGACCGTGGACGGGGGCGACGGCGACGACGCGCTCAGCGGCGGCACGGGCAACGACGGCGTGCGCGGCGGCGCGGGCGACGACACCATCTCGCTGGACCCGGGCGACGGCACCGACACCGTCGACGGGCAGGGCGGCAACGACACGCTGCGACTCGGCGGCAACGGCGCCTTCTCCGTCGCCGGAGCCACGGTCGCCGGGCCGGGCTCCGGGGCCGCGGCGTCGGGCGTGGAGCGGGTGCTCATCGACCTCGCCGCCGGGGGCGCGGACACCGTCGGCGTCGCCGGCAGCGCCGGCAACGACACCCTGGCGGCCACGCCTGCGGGTGACGTCGGCGGTGCCGCGCTGCCGGTCAGCATCCGCGGCGGTACCGCTGCCGACCGGCTGACGGTCAGCGGCGGCGGGGGCGACGACAGCTTCTCCGGCAGTGCGCCGCTCGCGCTGACGTTCGAGGGCCAGGACGGCACCGACACGCTGGCGGTCACGGGGTCGGCCGCCGACGACGCGATCGCACCGGCCGCAGCAGCCGGGCGCCTGGCCGTCGCCGGCCTCGACGCGGGCGGGGTCGAGAAGCTCGCGCTGTCGCCGGGCGGCGGCGCCGACACGGTCACGCTGGAGGGCCTCGGCGCGGCGGGCGTCACGGACGTCGCGGTGGATCTCGGCGGCGACGACCGCGCCGACGCGGTCGACGTGCGTGCAGGAGACGGGGACCAGAGCGTCGGACTGGAGGCGACCGAGACGACCCGGAAGGTCACGGGCCTGGCGACTGCCGTCTCGGTGAGCGGGCTCACCGGCGCGGACGCCCTGTCGGTCGACGGTGGCGGCGGCAGCGACACGCTGCAGCTCGCAGGCACGTCCGCCGACGACGCGGTCGCCCCGCAGGTGAGCGGCGGCCGGCTCCTGGTGGCGGGCAGCTCCGTCGGCGGTTTCGAGACGTTGGCGCTGTCGCTGGGCGGCGGGGCCGACCAGGTGACGCTCGGACCGCTCGCGCCGGCCGGCGTCGGCGCCGTGCGCGTCGACCTCGGCGACGACGCGGCCGCCGACCAGGTGCGTGTCGAGGCCGGCGAGGGCGACCAGACCGTCGCCGTCGGCCCGGCCGCGGCGTCGGTCGAGGTGTCGGGAACGGGGACCGCGGTCACCGTCACGGGCTCCAAGCCGGCCGACGACCGGCTGACCGTCCTCGGCCAGGGCGGCAACGACACGCTCAGCGCTGCGACGCTGGCGGCCCTGATCGCGCTGACGCTCGATGGCGGCGCCGACGACGACACGCTCAACGGCGGCAACGGGGCCGACACGCTGACGGGTGGCGCGGGCAACGATGTCGTCGACGGCAACCAGGGCAACGACACCGCGTCCCTCGGCGAGGGCAGCGACAGCTTCCGCTGGGACCCGGGGGACGGCAGCGACGCGGTCGACGGTGGGGGCGGGGCCGACACCCTGGACTTCAACGGCTCCGCCGGAGCGGAGGCCTTCGCCGCGAACGCCAACGGCAGCCAGACGCGGTTCACCCGGAACATCGGCAACATCACGATGGACCTCGGCAGCGTGGAGACGCTCGACCTCGAGGCGCTCGGCGGCGCCGACACGCTCACCGTCGGCGACCTCACCGGCACGCCCACGACGGCCGTCAACGCCGACCTCGGCGTCAACGGCGCCGGGGACGCGGCCGTGGACGCCGTCAGCGTCAACGGCACCGGGGCCGCGGACGTCGCGCAGGTGATCGCGGTCAACGGCACGGTCCAGGTGACGGGTCTGCCCACCCTTCTGACCGTCGTCCAGCCGGAGGCGGCCAACGACCGCGTGACGGTCGGCGGCCTCGCCGGCGGCGACACGCTCAGCGGGTCCGCCGGCCTGGCGGCGATCACCAAGCTGACCCTGGACGGCGGCGCCGACAACGACACGCTCAACGGCGGCAACGGCGCCGACATCCTGATCGGCGGTGACGGCAACGACACGGTCGACGGCAACGGCGGCAACGACACGGCGCTCCTGGGCAACGGCAACGACACGTTCGTCTGGGACCCGGGCGACGCCAGCGACGTCGTGGAGGGACAGGCCGGCACGGACACGCTGCTGTTCAACGGCGCGGCCGGCGCGGAGATCTTCACCGCCTCCGCCAACGGCGGGCGGCTGCTGTTCACCCGCAACGTCGGCAACATCATCATGGACGCCGACGACCTCGAGGTCCTCGCGCTCAACACGCTGGGCGGCATCGACACCGCGACCGTCAACGACCTCACCCCGACCGACATCGCGCAGGTCAACGTCAACCTCGGCGTCAACGGCGCCGGTGACGCGGCGACCGATGCGGTCACCCTCAACGGCACGGTGGGGGTGGAGACGATGTCGCTCGCGGGCAGCAGCGGCAGTGTCACGGCCATCCGCAACGGCTTCGACGTCGCGATCACCAACGCCGAGCCGGCCAACGACACGCTGACCGTGAACCTCGCGACCGGGAACGACCTGTTCAGCGCCGACGCACTGGCGGCCAGCAGCGTTCAGTTGACCGTCAACGGTGGCGGCGACGAGGACATCCTCATCGGCAGCCAGGGCAACGACACGATCAACGGCGACGACGGCGACGACCTCATGCGCGGTGGGCCGGGCAACGACACGTTCACCGGCGGCACGGGCACCGACCAGGCCGACGGCAACGCCGGCACCGACGTCAACGGCGGCGGCATCGAGACGTTCAACCAGTAGGCGGCGCCAGCGCGCGGATCGCGTCGAGGACGCGGTCCGCGGTGGCCTGCTGCTGCTCGCGCGTGGGCTCGGCGATCGCCTCGACGGCGATCGGGTCGCCGAGCGTGACGGTGACCCTCGGCCAGGTCCACGGCCGGTAGAGCCCGCGCGTGCCGGCGAGGTGGACGGGCACGACCGTCGCGCCGGAGCGGTGGGCGATGTGGCCGATGCCGGACTTGGCCGGCCGGTAGCCGCCCACCGGGCTGACGCCGCCCTCGGGGAACATCACCAGCACGCGGCCGCGCTCCAGCACGGCACCCGCGGTCGCGAAGGCCTCGCCGTCCCAGGTGCCGCGGACGATCGGGAAGCCGCCGATGCGGTTGAACAGCCCGCCGAGCCGGCCGCTCCACAGTTCGGCCTTGCCCATGAACAGCATCCGCCGCGGCTGGATGGCCGCGGCGACGAAGAAGACGTCCAGCTGGGAGGGGTGGTTGGGCGCGACGATGAAGCCGCCGTCGGGCAGGTGGCCGCGGCCGCGGAAGCGGACCCGGGCCAGCAGGGCCAGCAGCGGCAGGAAGAGCGCCAGCGCCAGGCCCTGCAGCCACGGCTGGCCCTTGCGCGCCCGCCGGTGCGAGCGCGCCAGCCGGCGGCTCAGGGCCGCCGGCAGGGCCGGGCGTTCACGCGAGGGCTTGGGCAGCTGCGGACGGCGTGGCACCGGCAGCGGATTTGATCAGGTCCGCGGCCTTCTCGGCGGCAGCGATGATCGGCGCGTTGGTGTTGCCGCGCGGGACGCTCGGCAGGATCGAGCCGTCGACGACGCGCAGGCCCTCGACGCCGCGGACCCGGCACTCGGGGTCCACCACCGCCAGCTCGTCGGTGCCCATCTTGCAGGTGCCGACCGGGTGGTAGAGCGTGTTGGCCGTCGCCCGGCAGTAGGCCAGGATCGCCTCGTCGGACAGGTCCGCGGGGGCCGCGGCGACGGAGTCGATCGCGCTCTTCAGCGGCTCGTGGTCGGCCAGCCCGGCCACCGTGCGGATGCCCTCGATGAGCGACTTCTGATCGGCCTCCTCGGCCAGGTAGTTGTGGAGGATCATCGGCTTGCTCGTCGGGTCCGGCGCGACGACGGCGACCATGCCGCGGGACTCGGGCTTGAGCACGCAGGCCATCGCGCCGAGGCCGTGGTTCTCGGCCGGGTAGGTGCCCTCGGCCAGCAGGAAGCTACCGAGGAAGTGCAGCTGGATGTCGGCGTCCTCGCTCGTCGCCGCGACGGTGCGGATGAACCCGCCGGCCTCGGCGAAGTTGGACGTCAGCGGCCCGGTGCCCTGCTCGGCCCACTGGGCCAGCGTGTCGTCGTTGAGCGCCATGAACAGCGTCTCTTCGGTGTTGAAGTTCCACTGCACCGCCGCGTTGACGTGGTCGGAGAGGTTCTGGCCCATGCCGGGCACGTCGGCGACGACCGGGACCTGCAGCAGCTCGAGCTCCTCAGGCCGGCCCAGGCCCGAAAGCGTCAGCAACGCCGGCGAGCTGTAGGCGCCACCGCAGACGATGACCTCCTCCGAGGCCCGGAACTCCATGAGCTCGCTGAGGCGCTTGGCCGTGACGCCCACCGCGCGCGTGCCCTCGAAGATGACGTTGAGGACCTGGCACCAGGTCTCCACGTGGAGGTTGGGCCGGTCACGGACGGGGGCGAGGAAGGCCTGCGCGCAGGACAGGCGGTTGCCCTCGCGGTGGGTCACCTGATACCAGCCCATGCCCAGCTGCGAGGCGCCGTTGAAGTCGTCGTTGGCCGGCAGGCCGGACGCCAGCGCGGCATCGAGGACGCGCTTGACCCCGGGGGTGCGTGCGCGGCCGTCCTGGACGCGCAGCTCGCCGCCGGCGCCGTGGTACTCGCTCGCGCCGCGGACGTTGTCCTCGGACCGCTTGAAGTACGGGAGCATCGCGTCCCAGCCCCAGCCCTCACCACAGCCGGACGCGGCCCACTCGTCGTAGTCGGACTGCGCGCCGCGGATGTAGATCATCGCGTTGATCGAGCTCGAGCCGCCAAGGACCTTGCCGCGCGGCAGGTAGACCCGCCGGTTGCCGAGGTGCGGCTCCCAGGCGGTGTTGAAGTCCCAGTCGACCTCGCTGCGGCCGATGGCGCCCACGCCTGCGGGCATGTGGATGAAGTCGTTCGTGTCCTCGGGGCCTGCCTCGATGAGCAGGACCTGGCAGCCAGGGTCCTCGCTGAGGCGGTTGGCCAGCACGCACCCGGCCGACCCGGCTCCCACGATCACGTAGTCGTACATGCGCCCGACTCTCGCGCTCGGGTCGACACCCTGTCAAGCGAGTGCCGCGTAGTGCGCGGCAAGGTCCTTCTCGAAGCGCTTCATGTCCCGGGAGGCGTGCAGCGCGGTGGGGACGGCGCCGACGATCGGGATGTTGCGGACCAGGCCGCCCGGCACCGCGTCGCGCGCGTCCAGCACGACGCGCATCCGCCAGAGGAACTTGATCGCACCCAGCGGCGTCCACCTCTCCGGCGTGGCGTCCTTGACGTAGCCCTCGCTGCGGGCGTAGAGCGTCTCCCAGAGCGACTGGTCCCCGGCGATGATCGCCGCGGCGGTGCCGGGGTCCGGCGCGAGGTTCCAGACGACGAGCAGGTCGGCGGCCAGCTCCTCGTCGGCACGGGTCGGCGGGGCGATGTCCACCGCGGCGCGTGCCTCCTCGACGAGGTGCAGCGCCTCCGCGGGCACCTGGCCGAAGACGCCGGCCAGGCCGCCCAGTGCGCCGACGCGGCGGGCGCGCTTGCGCGAGCTCGCGCCGTCGTCCCCGGGCTCGGCGCGCAGGAGCCTGACCAGCTCGAGGATCGCCTTCTCCGGCATCCGTGGCCCGGGCGTGCCGTCCACGGCCCTGACGAGCCGGGCGAGCTGATCCTTGGAGAGCGGGAGCCAGGGGGTGTCGGTCATGCCAGGGCAACGCTATACCCGGGCTGGGGGACTTCTGTGCCTCAGAAGTCGAGCCGTCCGACGATCTCCGCGGCGTGGCGCGTGTAGTGCGACAGGTCGAACACCGCGTCGAGGTCGAGGGCGGCGCAGCGCTCGTCGGCCGCCGCGAGGTCCTTGAGGTGCGTCCCGCTGCCCCAGGCCTCCTGGGCCAGCTCCTGGGCGATGCGGTAGGCGTCGTCGCGGATGAGGCCCGTCGCGATCAGCGCGAGCAGCAGCCGCTGGCTGAACAGCGCGCCGTGGGTGATATCGATGTTCGCGCGCATGCGGTCGGCGTGGACCACCATGCCCTTGGCGATCCGCAGCGCGACGTGCGTGGCGTAGTGCAGCGCGATGGTGGCGTCGGGCAGCACGACACGCTCGGCACCGGAGTGGCTGATGTCGCGCTCGTGCCAGAGGGCGACGTTCTCCAGGGCGGTCTGCGCGTACCCGCGCAGCACGCGCGCCAGGCCGGTGATGCGCTCGGTGTTGATCGGGTTGCGCTTGTGGGGCATCGCG
>CAYUDT010000024.1:0-52671 GCA_964443695.1 uncultured Conexibacter sp.
GGGTCCGCCGCGCAGCGGGCGCGCCGTCCCGTCGGGCCTGGGTGCCGTCAGGGGCACCGGCGTCATCGCCGAGGTGATGAGCATCGCGACGGGCCGCAACGAGGTACCCCGGCGTGTCGAGGTCATCGCGCTCGCCGCCACGTCGGCGCAGCTGCGCGAGCTCGGCGTCCCGGTCGGCCGCAAGCTCGCCGTCACGCTGGCGATCCCCGGCTACGAGCCGCTGCGGCTGATCGCGATCTGCTCGCACGCGACGGCCGCCGCGAGCACCGTCGAGTTCCAGTTCAGCTCGCCCGCCGACCAGCTCAAGCTGGCCGACGTGCTGGCCACGGCGCCGCTGCGCCCGGCCGTCTAGGCCAAGCTCTGGTCCAGGGCGTCCAGCGCGCCCCGGGCCTCGTCGAAGTCGAACGCCTCGAGCGTGGCCCGCAGGTGGGCGAGCGCCCGGCGGACGCCGCCGGGCAGGCCGCCGACCCCGAGCCCCTCGACGATCACCAGCCCCTGCGAGTCGTAGTTGTCGACCGCGCTGCGCAGGTCCGGCAGGGCGGCGCGCAGCGCATCGAGGTCCCCGTCACCGTTGGCGTGCGCCCCGTTGGCAGGCGCCTCATCGTCGTCGACGAGCCCCGCGGCCCGGATCGCGGCGACGACGTCCTCGAGCTCACCGTCCAGCGCGGCGAGGAGGTCGGGGCCGACCGTGTCCGTCTGGCGCAGGCGGTCCTCGATGGACGACGCGATGCTGCTCAGGCCGATGGCGCCGACGTTGGCCGCGACGCTCTTCAGCCCGTGCGCCATCCGCTGGGCGACGTCGACCTCGCCCGCGTCGAGCGCCTCCCGCAACTCGCGGGCCGCGCCGGCCTGCGTCGCGGCGAAGCGGACCAGCAGGCGGGTGTAGAGCGGCGCGTTGCCGCCCGCGTTGCGCAGCCCCGGCTTGAGGAAGATGCCCGGGATCTGGTCCGGCAGCGTCCACACCCCGGCGATCGTGTCCGGGTCGGGCGCGCGCCGGGCGGCCGCGCGCGGGGTGCTGATGCGCACCCAGCGCTCGAGCTTGTCCATCAGCTCGTCGACGTCGATCGGCTTGCCGACGTGGTCGATCATCCCTGCGTCCTTGCAGCGCTCGATGTCGGACGCCATGACGTTGGCGGTCATCGCCACGATCGGCAGGTCGGCGAAGCGCCCGTCAGCGAGGATCGCCTCGGTGGCCGCGACGCCGTCCATCACGGGCATCTGCATGTCCATCAGGACGAGGTCCCAGCGATCGCTGCCGTGGGTGACCATCTCGACGGCCTCCCGGCCGTTGACCGCCACGCCGATGACGATGCCCTCCTGCTCGAGTAGCTCGCGGGCGATCTCCTGGTTGATCTCGTTGTCCTCGACCACGAGCACCCGCGCGCCGCGCAGGCCGGTGCGCGCGATGTCGGCGGCGGCCGGGCGGGTGGCGTGCGCGGACTCCTCCTGCCCGAAGGCGAGCATCGTGGCGTCGAGCAGGGTCGAGGCGTTGACCGGCTTGACCAGGACGTCCTCGACGTCCACGTCGCCGAGGTCGGCGTAGACGTCATCGCGGTTGAACGCGGTGATCATCAGGATCTTCGGCTGGCTGACGAGCGTCGTGTCGCCCCGGACCTGGCGGGCAAGCTCGGCGCCGTTGACCACCGGCATGGTCCAGTCCAGGAGCATCAGCTCGTAGGGGCGCTCGCCGTCGGCCTGCTTCAGCGCCGACAGCGCCTCCGCACCCGAGCCGACGGCCGTGGGCTCCAACGCGAGCGAGCGCACCAGCGAGGTCAGGATCTCGCGCGCGCTGGCGTTGTCGTCGACGACCAGGACCCGGCGTCCCGCGAGGTCGTGCGCGGCCAGGCGCGAGATCGACTGCGCGTCGTCCTGCACGCCGAGCCGGGCGGTGAACCAGAACGTGCTGCCTCGGCCCGGACGGCTCTGCACGCCCACCTCGCCGCCCATCAGCGTGGCGAGCTGCTTGGCGATCGCCAGGCCCAGCCCGGTGCCGCCGAAGCGGCGCGTGGTCGACGTGTCGGCCTGCTGGAAGGGGCGAAAGATCCTGTCGGTCTGCTGCTCCTCCATGCCGATGCCGGTGTCGGTCACGGAGAAGCGCAGGATCGTGTGCTCACCGCCGCGCTCGACGACGTCGCAGGACAGGATGATCTCGCCGCGCTCGGTGAACTTCAGCGCGTTGCTGACGTAGTTGGTGACGATCTGCCCGAGCCGCAGCGGATCGCCGACGAGGCCGTCCGGGATCGTCGGGTCGATGCGGAAGAGCAGCTCCAGCCCCTTCTCCTGGGCGCGGTCGCCGAACAGCGTGACGACGTTGTCCAGGAGCGCCTGCAGGCTGAAGGGGATCTCCTCGATCGCCAACTTGCCGGCCTCGACCTTCGACACGTCGAGGATGTCGTTGATGATGCCGAGCAGGTTCTTGGCGGCATCGTCGATCTTGTCGACGTAGTTGCGCTGGCGGTCGTCCAGGCCGGTCTGCTGCGCGAGGTGGGTCATGCCGATGATCGCGTTCATCGGCGTGCGGATCTCGTGGGACATGTTGGCCAGGAAGTCGCCCTTGGCGGTGGACGCCGCCTCGGCCTCCTCACGAGCGAGCGCCAGCTCGTCGAGCAGCTTCTTCTGCTCGGTGAAGTTGGAGAAGTAGCCGAAGTGGGTGACGCTGCCGTCCGCCTCCAGGCGCGACGTCGACTGCGCGTTGACCCAGACCCTCTCGCCGGTGACCTTGTGGACGATCCGGAAGTCGTGGTGCCAGGTACGGTGCTCGCGCGCGGCGCGGTTCAGCGTGCCCAGGACGTCGTCGAGGTCCTCCCGGTCGATGCGGCCGAAGACCGCCAGCGAGTCCGCCTCCGCCTCCTCGGCGGTGACGCCGATGAGGTTCTGCAGGGCGTCGCTGACGAAGGCGAACTGCCAGGTGCCGTCGGGGCGCAGGACGAGCCGGTACACCGCGCCGGGAACGTTGTTGGCCAGGTTCTCGAGGTCGCGCTCGGCGGCGGCGGTGCGCTGGCTGGCCAGCGCCTGCAGGCTCGCGGCCATGCGGTTGAAGTCCTCGGCCAGGCGCCCCAGCTCGTCCTGGCTCTTCACCTCGGCGCGCTGGGTCAGGTCGCCGCGTGAAAGGCCGCGGGCGGCACCGGCCAACCGGCTGACGTCGCCGGCCACGCGGCGGGCGACCGACACCGTCAGCAGCGTGCTGAGCACGAGGGCCAGCAACATCAGGGCCAGCGCGCGCCAGCGGCGGGTGAGGTCCTCGTCGCGCCGCTCCTTGAGCATGCGCGCCTCCTGGTCGAGCAGGCCGCTCCACAGGCGCTCGTGGGCCTGCAACGCGCTGGCGGCGAGCACGCCCAGCCGGTTGGGTGTCGTGCCGTTGGCGGTCAGCCCGACGCGCAGCGCGTCGGTATCGGTGATCACCGAGCTGGTCAGCTCGCCGGCCTTGTCCAGCAGCGGCTGCAGGGCGTCCCGGAGCTTGCTGTCGTCCGCCGCGCGGAACGCGGTCTGCAGGTCGGTGCGCAACGCGTCGTAGTTGATGCCCAGGCGGGTGGAGGACGTGACCAGCCGGTCACGGTCGGGCAGGCTCGTGACGCCGCCCGGCTGGATGACCCCGGTGAGGTCGCGCAGCTCGCTGAGCAGGTCGATGATCTGCGGCTCCCGCGAGAGCAGCGCGTCCATCGTGTAGTAGGTCTTCAGGTCGAAGTCGAGGATGAGCTTGGACGTGTCGCCGACGTGCTCGAAGAGCTCGCCGACCGCGTCGAGCAGGGCGACGTGGAAGGTGTCGACGTCGACGGGCAACGTCGCCTTGCGGGACTCCTGCCAGCGCTCGTAGATGCCCGCCGGCAGCGCGCGGGCGCGGTCCTCGCGGGCGAGCGCCGTCTCGGTGGTGTGCAGGCGCGCGCCGAGGCGGGCATCCACGGCGCGGAGGTCCTTCAGCGCGGCCTCGACGCGCCGGGAGGAGCGCGCCTCGGCGTCCGCCGCGCTCCTGTCGCCCGCGAGCAGCGCGCGCTGGGCCATGCGGTGCTCCCACAACGCCGGCTGCAGGCGCGCGAGGGGGCGCAGGTACTCCACGCCCCAGGACTCGCGTTGGGCGAAGTCGATCTTGATGCTCTGCTCGCGGACCAGGAACCAGGTGGTCAGCGCCAGAGGGATCGTGAACACGAGCCCGATGAGGGCGAGCTTGTGTCCGACGTTCAGGCGACGGAGCACGGGGAGGGGTATATCGGGCCGCCAGCCGCAGAACAATCGTCCTACCGGGCACTCTTGCGCCGGGATCACGCTCGCGCACTCGCTCACCGGGGGCGGCGTGCGATCATCACCGGCGGGTGCGCCAGCGGGTGAACCATCCAGTCATCGTCCGGGGGGACGGGTCGCTGTGAGTGCGACCGGTCGCTTCGTGACCCGGACCGCCAAGGCGCAGGCCATCATGGAGGCCACGCTGCCGGCGGTGCTCTACGAGTTCATCGTCCGCGACGCGACGGGGGCGATCGAGCTGTCGTTCATCGCGGGCCGCGTGCACGACATGCTGGGCATGGCGCCCGAGCAGGCGGACATCGAGAGGCTCATCGCCTGCGTCGACCCCGAGGACCGCGACGTCTACCTGACGATGCTGGCCCAGGCGACGATCGACCGGTCGCGCATGTCGATGCGGCTGCGCCTGTGGAACTACACGACGGCGCAGATGAAGTGGGTGCGCGTGACCGGCGTCCCGGTCCGCCACGAGGACCGCACGGTCTGGTCGGGGTTCTTCCTCGACGTGACCGAGCAGATGGTCACCGAGGCCGAGCTCGCGCTCGCGCGCGATCGCGCCAAGGCGGCGGAGGAGGCCAAGGGCGAGTTCCTGGCCAACATGTCCCACGAGATCCGCACGCCGATGAACGCGATCATCGGCATGGCCCATCTGGCCGAGAAGACCGCGCTCGACGACCGCCAGCGCGACTACATCGACAAGATCTCACGGGCCGCCCAGAACCTGCTGGGCATCATCAACGACATCCTCGACTTCTCGAAGATCGAGGCCGGGCGGCTGCACGTCGAACGGGCCGAGTTCGATCTCACCGACGTCCTGGACAACGTCGTGCACCTCTGCGGCGAGAAGGCGGCCGACAAGGCGATCGAGTTTCACGTGCGCGCGCCCAGGGACGTGCCGCGCGGCCTGGTCGGCGATGCCCTGCGCCTGGGGCAGGTGCTGACGAACTTCGCCAACAACGCGGTGAAATTCACCGAGTCCGGCCGCGTGCTGCTCGAGGTGTCGGTGGTCTCGGCGTCCGAGCGCGAGGTGGAGTTGAGGTTCGCCGTGACCGACACCGGGATCGGCATGAACGCGTTGCAGGTGCAGTCCCTCTTCCAGAGCTTCACGCAGGCCGACGTCTCGACGCCCCGGCGCTACGGCGGCAGCGGCCTGGGCCTGGTCATCGCCAAGCAGCTGGCCGAGCTCATGGGCGGCACCGTCGGGGTGGAGAGCGAGCCCGGCGTCGGCTCGACGTTCTGGGCCACCGCACGGTTCGGGCGCGCCAAGCACGTCGTGCCGCGCACGTCCTCGGCAGACGTGATCCAGGGCATGCGCGTCCTGCTGGTCGACGACTCCCCGGAGGCGCTGGAGATCTACCGCGAGTACCTGGAGACCTTCGGCTGCGACGTGACCACCGCCGCCAGCGGCGAGGAGGCGCTGGACCTCATGGTCTCCGTGCGCTTCGACCTCGTGCTGCTCGACCACCGGATGGCCGGCCTGAACGGCATCGAGACCTTCGAGCGGATGCAGGCGCTGAAGCTCAGCCCGATGCCGAAGGCGATGATGATCACGTGGTCCTCCGACGCGCAGTCGCGCGCGGACTCCGCCGGGCTGGACGCCTACCTCGTCAAGCCGATCTCGCCGTCCTCGCTGTTCGACTCGATCGCGACCGTGATCGGCACGTCGGCCGCGCGGCGGCAGTCGACGGGCGATCTCACCGAGCGGGCCCACCGACACCTCAGCGGCGCGCGCGTCCTGCTCGCCGAGGACAACGACATCAACCAGCAGGTCGCGCAGGGCATCCTCGAGGACATCGGGGTGACGCTCGTCGTCGCCGAGGACGGCGTGCAGGCGCTGCGCCTGATGCACGAGTCGTGGGCGCAGGGCGAGCCCTACGAGGCCGTCCTGATGGACATGCAGATGCCGAACATGGACGGACTGACGGCGACCCGGCGCCTGCGGGCCGACCCGCGGAACATCGACCTGCCGATCATCGCGATGACCGCCAACGCGATGGCGGCCGACCGTGAGGCCGCGTCCGCGGCCGGCATGAACGACTTCCTCACCAAGCCGCTCGACGTCGCGCTGCTGTTCGAGACGCTGATGAAGTGGATGCCTGCGCGGGAGTCCGCCGCGGGCCGGGCCCGCGCCCGCGGCGCCGACCGCCCGGTCGTGATCCCGGAGCTGCCCGGCGTCAACACCGACGCGGGCATCGCGCGGACGGGCGGGCGCCCCCAGCGCTACATGGAGATGCTGCGGCTGTTCCAGGCCCGTCAGGGTCGCGTGCCCGAGGAGGTCGAGAAGGCGATGGCCGCGGGGGACACCGAGCTGGCGGTGCGCCTGGCGCACACGCTGAAGGGCACGGCGGGGACGCTGGGCGCCGACCGCATCTTCGCGACGGCGTCGGACCTGGAGCTGTCGCTGCGCGAGGGCGACGCGGGCTGGGGGCTGCGGCTGGACGAGACCAGCCACGCGCTGCGCGAGGTCCTCGATGCGTTGTCCTCGCTCGGCGACGCCGCACCGCCGGTGCCGCAGGTGCGCGACCGGCCCGTCGTCCCGGTCACCGTGGACCGCGCGCTCGTCGACCAGCTCGCCGGTCAGCTGGAGATGTTCGACACCGGCGCACTGGACACCGTCGCGCTGCTGCGCGAGGCCTGCGGCGACGCGGTGCCGGAGTCGCTGACGCTCATCGAGATCCACGTCGCCGACTTCGACTTCGCGCGGGCGCTGCGCCAGCTGCCGCCGCTGCGGGTCGCGCTCTCCGTGGAGTGACGCGGTCGCCCGGCGCGGCCTGCCCGGCACGCCGTCGTCTGTCGTGCTGCTGCGCGGTGCTCAGCGCACGTCGTAGCGCTGGCCGGCCGCGCGCAGGCGGGTGGCCAGGTGTTCGCCGATGGCCGTGGCCGGCGTCAGCACGCCGGCGGCGTCGGGCAGCTGCGCCTCGTCGTGCGCCAGCGCCAGCGCGGCCTCGCCGAGCATGACCGCCGTGGCCTTGTAGCCGGGGTCGCCGTCGGCGTGGATGTCGCACACGAGGTGCGTGCCCGATGTCGTGTCGGCATGGACCTCGATGTCGAAGAACCCCTTCTCGCGGGCCTTCTCCGACGGTCCCTCCCCGGGGGCGGGGAGGACGCGGTCGAGCAGCTTGGCGGTCGGGGGCAGCGACATGCCGGCGAAGAACGCCCCCATGCCGCCGACGATGCCCGCGGCCTTCGCGGCGCCGACCGGGCCGCTGCCCCCGAGCATCAGCTCGCGGTAGCGGAACTCCGTCGCCGGGCCGTAGGCGTGGTCCTGCAGCGCGTTGCTGCGATGGACGACGCGGGAGTTCAGGACGCCCATGAAGAACGGCGCCAGGTAGCCGCCGAGCGTGTCGTCCTTGACGACGCCGACGGGGTCGCGGTGGTCGCGGGCCGCGGGCGCGGCGGCGCGATCGGGCACCAGGGAGAACGGGTCGGTCAGGACCTTGCGCAGCGACGGGTCGGCCTTGGCCTCGGCGATCATGCCGCGCATCGAGTCGATCGTGCCGCCGCTGGCGCCGCCGGCGATCCGCTTCACGACGAGGGACGTCTGCCTCAGCGTGCCGAGACCGTGCTCCTTGGCAGCCCGGGCCAGCAGCAGCGTCCCGATGTCCGACGGGATCGAGTCGAAACCACACGTGTGGACGATGCGCGCGCCCGTCCGCTTGGCCGTGGCGTCATGGGCGTCGATCGCGCGGCGCATGAACAGCGCCTCGCCGGTGAGGTCGGCGTAGTGCGTGCCGGCCTCGGCACAGGCCTGCACGAGCGGCATGCCGTACTTCGCGTACGGGCCCACCGTCGTCGCCACGACCTTCGTGCTCTCCGCGAGGGTCTTCAGCGCCGCGGCGTCGGCGCTGTCGGCGATGACGATCGGCCAGTCCACGCCGAGCTCGTCGCGCACCGCCTCGAGCTTGGCCTGCGAGCGCCCGCCCAGCGCGATCCGCGTCCCCGCCGGTGCGCTCTTGGCCAGGTAGATCGCCGTGAGTCTGCCGACGAAGCCGCTGGCCCCGTAGACGACGACGTCGTGCGCGCGCTCGCTCATGGCTGCACCCTTTCACGGCGGGCCTCCGCAAGGTTCGTCGGTCCCGGCCGGCGTCCTCGCCCACCGCATTCAGCCGCGGCGGCCTCGAAGGGTGCGCAGGTAGGCGACGATGGCGGCGAAGTCGCGGTCGGTGACGACCTTGGCGGGGAACAGGCCGTGGCCGTGGACGTGGCGGAACTCGTCGAGCGGGACGCCGCCCGCGAGCGCGGGACCGCGGTCGCCCTGGGCGAGGTCGCCGTGGCAGGCGGCGCAGCCCAGGCCGCTCCGGGAGAAGGCCATCCGGCCGGCCTGCTCCTCCGGCACGCCCTGCGCGAGCGCGAGCTCGAGGTCGGCGGTGCCCCGCGCGGTCTGGGCGAACGCACCGGCGTCGTGGACGCCGACGCCGTGCTCGTAGGTCATGCGGCCGCCGAGGTAGCCCTGGACGCTCACCGCGACCAGCGCGGTCACGGCGAGCGCCGCCGCCCACGGCGGCGCCGCCTCGACCCGCGAGCGGCGCAGCCACGCCGCGACACCGAGCCCGACGACCAGGAGCGCCAGCGCGATGCCCAGCCAGAAGTGCACGGTGCCGACCTGCAGCTCGCTGCCACGCAGCTCGGTCTGCGACTCGCCCCGCACCAGCAGACCGGTCAGCCCCGCGCTGAGGACGCCGACGATGGCGCCGCCGAGCACCCAGGGCTCGGCGGCAGCGACGGCGGGGGAGTCATGCCGGGTGCGGCGCACGACGACCAGCACGGCGTACAGCACCCCGGCGACGACCGCGAGGTGCGTCGACGCCCCGTGCAGTTCGCTGAGGTGCGGCACGGCTACTTCACCGTGAGCGTGCCGCGCATGCCGAGCGAGTAGTGGCCCGGGATGTTGCAGACCAGCACGTACTTGCCGGGCTTGAGGTCGAGCGTCGACGTCTTCGTCGCCCCGGGAGCGGTCTCGGAGACCTCGCCGACGGAGTCCTTCTCGCTGACGCGGGCGCTGCTGCCGACCTTCAGCGCGTCGGCGGCCTGATCGGTCTTGAGGACCACGACCTCGTGGACGATCTTGCCGCTGTTCTTCAGGGTGAGCTTGACCTTGCCGGCCTTGACCGTGAGGTCGGTCGGCGCGAACGCGTACTCGTTCGCCGTGATGGTCGGGTCGGTGGTCGCGGCCGCCGGTGACGGTGTCGCCGCCGGGGTGGCCGTCGCCGCGGCGGTGGTCGTGGCCGGGGCTGCCGCGGCGGCACTGGTGGTGCTCTTCGTGTCGTTGCTGCTGCCGCAGGCGGCAAGGGTCACAGACACGGCGGCCAGGCCGCCGAGGACGAGCGCGTTGCGCTTCATAGGGGTGCTCCTGTGTGATCGGGGAGGGGGAGGGGTCGTCGTGACGACCGGCCAAGGGTGCGCAACGCAACGCCAAGGTTTGGCAAAGACCTTGCGCCGCGCCCTACGATCGGCGTCAGTGGACCGCCTGCTGCTCGTGGAGGACGACGACACGATCGCCGAGCCGTTGCTGCGGGCGCTGGTGCGCGAGGGCTTCGACGCCCGGCACGTCACGTCGGGCGAGGCGGCGCTCGCGGCGATCGCCGAGCTGCCGTTCGCCGTGGTCGTGCTCGACATCGGGTTGCCGGGCATCGACGGCCTGGAGGTGTGCCGGCGGGTGCGTGCCCGCCATTCGCGCACGGGCGTGCTGATGCTCACCGCGCGCAGCACGGTGGTCGACGAGGTCGTCGGCCTGGACGCCGGTGCCGACGACTACGTCACCAAGCCGTTCAGCCTCGCGGTGCTCATCGCCCGCATCCGCGCGCTGCTGCGCCGCGAGGTGCCCGCGGGAGCGCCGGCCACGGTCGAGGTGTCGGACCTGCGGATCGACATCGCGTCGCGGCAGGCCTTCCGCGCCGAGCGGGAGCTCGAGCTGTCGCCGAAGGAGTTCGACCTCCTGGCGCTGCTGGCCACCCACGCGGGGGAGGCCGTGCGGCGCGAGGACATCATGAGCGCGGTGTGGGACGAGAACTGGTGGGGCTCGACCAAGACGCTCGACGTGCACATGGGGTGGCTGCGCGGCAAGCTCGGCGAACCGCCGCTGATCACGACGGTCCGCGGGTACGGCTTCCGCCTGGAGTCCTCGTGAGACGTCGCCTGCTGCTGTCGACCTCGCTGATCGCCCTGACCGCCGTCATCGTCCTGGGGGTGCCGCTGGCGATCGTCGGGTCGGCGCTGCTGCGCCAGCGGGCCGACTCGCGCCTGGAGCGGCGCGCCGACGCGATCGCGTTGCGGCTGACCCGTGCCGAGGCGGCGGGCAGGCCGCTGACGGTCGCGCTCGTGGCGGACCTGCTGCGCAGCAACCAGGCCGTGCGCTTCACCAGCGGGGCACGGACGGTCGCCCTGGGCACCCCGCCGGCGGGGGACGTGTGGCAGATCCGCTCCGGCGACGGGGGCGCGCTGTCGGTGACCCTCATCGTCCCGGCGAGCGACCGCAACGACGACGTCGGCATCGTCTGGCTGGCGGTCGCGGGGTCGGCGCTGGCCGCGCTGGTGGCGGCCGCCGTCCTGGCCACCGTCCAGGCCCGTCGGCTGTCGCGGCCGCTGGAGGAGGTCGCCCGGCGCGTGACCGGTGTCGGCCACGACGACTACGACGACCGTCCCATACCGGGCAGCCTCCCCGAGATCGACGACCTGCAGGCGGCGCTCAACGAGGCCGATGCGCGCATCAGCGACCTGGTGCGCCGCGAGCGCGAGATCACCGGCAACGTGTCCCATCAGCTGCGCTCACCGCTGACCGGGTTGCGTCTGCGCCTGGAGGAGCTGCTGCGCCTGGCCGGCAACGCCGAGGCCCGTGCCGAGGCCGAGGCCGCGTTGGCGCAGGCCGACCGCCTCGTCGACACGATCGAGCACGTCGAGGCCGCGGCGCGCCTGCGCGACGATCGACCGGCCGCGTTGGACGTCGGCGCCACGCTGGCCGAGCACATCGAGCGCGAGAAGTGGGCGGCCCGCTACACCGCGGCCGGTCGCGCCCTGCAGGTGCAGCTGACCGGCGGTGCGCACGCCCACGCGCGCGCCGAGACCGTCCGGCAGGTCGGCGACGTGCTGCTCGACAACGCGCTGCGGCACGGACACGGAGACGTCGCGGTGCACCTCGACACCGACGACGGCGAGGTCGCCCTCCGCGTCGCCGATGCTGGTGACCGCACGGCGCTGCCGTCCAACAGCGCGCTGTTCGCCCGGGGTGTGGGCCGGCACACCGGGATCGGGTTGCCGGTGGCACGGGACCTGGTCCGGGCCACGGGCGGCGACCTCCGCCTGGACGCGACCGCGCTCCACACGACCTTCGAGGCGACCTGGCCCGCAGCGCAGTGACCGCGCGCCGATCTGCCGGGCAGCGCGGCCGTTCGGAAATCGTGCGGTAAGCGACTCGGGCCCGGGCACCGTACCTCCGATGATGGCGACGGTCCCAGCACGGAAGGACGACCACCTGCGCATTGCGGCGCGGGCGAACGTGACCCACCGGTCCGGCCCCGGGCTGGAGGCGCACCGCCTGCGCCACCGGGCGCTGCCCGGTCGCGACCTGGAGGCCGTGGAACTGGGCATCTCGCTGCTGGGCCACTGCCTCGGCGCGCCGCTGCTGGTCTCGGCGATGACCGGCGGGACGGCGCAGGCCGGGGTCATCAACGAGCGGCTGTCGCGAGCTGCCGCCGAGCGCGGGCTCGGGATGGTCCTCGGCTCCGGCCGGGCGCTGCTGGACAACCCGGGCCTGCTGCCGACCTACCGATCGACCTCACGGCCACCGCTGCTGCTGGCCAACCTCGGCGGCGTCGGGCTGGACCCGGACGCCGCGGTCGACCTGGTGGCGCGGCTCGGCGCCGACGGTCTCAGCATCCACCTCAACCCCGTGCAGGAGGCGGTGCAGCCGGAGGGGCAGACCGGGTTCGGCGACGTCCTGGAGCGGATCGCCGCCACCGTACGGGCGCTCGCGCCGCTGCCGGTCGTCGTCAAGGAGGTCGGCTTCGGCATGGACGGCCAGGATGTCCGCGCGCTCGCGGACGCCGGCGTCGCCGCGGTCGACCTGGCCGGCGCGGGTGGCACCAACTGGGCGCTCGTCGAGGGCGCGCGCGACACGCGGGCCGGCGACGTCGCCGCCGCGTTCGCCGATTGGGGCGTGCCCACGGCGGTCGCCCTGCAGGAGGCCCGCGAGGTCGCGCCGGAGCTGCCGCTGCTGGCCAGCGGCGGCATCAGCGACGGTGTGCAGGTCGCGACCTGCCTGGCGCTCGGCGCGCGGGCGGTCGGCATGGCCCGCCCGCTGCTGCTGGCCGCGCAGTCCGACCGGGTCGCAGAGACGCTGGACGTCGTGCTGCAGCAGTTGCGCGTCGCGACATGGGCGACCGGGGCGGCTTCAGCCGCCACGCTCGGCCCCGAGCATCTGCGGACGGTGGCGCGATGAGCCGGGTCGTCGTCATCGGCGCGGGCCTGGGCGGGCTGGGGGCGGCGCTGCGGCTGCAGGGCGCCGGGCACGACGTCACCGTCCTCGAGCAGCTGCCCGAGCCCGGTGGCCGGGCCTCGCAGCTCATCGACCAGGGCTTCACCTGGGACCTCGGTCCGTCGCTGATCACGATGCCGTGGGTCCTGGAGGAGACGTTCGCGGCGGGCGGGCTGGACCTGGCATCGGAGGTGACGCTGCGCGAGCTCGACCCCTTCTACCGGATCTTCTGGGCCGGGGAGGACCGACACCTCGACTTCGTCCGCGACCGGGAGGCGATGCGCGAGCAGATCGCCAGGTTCGACCACCGCGACGCCGAGCGCTTCGGCGACTACATGGACGCGATGGGCCGCATCTACGAGCAGGGCATCCTGGGCGCCGGCCGCCGCGAGTTCTCACGGTTGCAGGACCTCATCGCCTTCACCCCGACGATGGTCCGGTTGGGGGCCGCGCTGCCGCTGCACCTCGCCACGTCGCGGTTCTTCCGGCACCCGCGCATCCGCGAGGCCTTCTCGTTCCACTCGCTGTTCATCGGCGGTGACCCCTACCGCGTGCCGGCGATCTACGGGGCGCTGGTCTACCTGCAGTTCCTCGACGGCGTCTGGTACGCCGACGGTGGGGTGCACAGCCTCGTGAAGGCCATGGCCCGGCCGCTGGACCTGCGCTGCAACGAACGGGTGGAGCGCATCGAGACGCAGGGCGGTCGCGTCAGCGCGGTGTGGACCGCCGGCGGCGAGCGCCTGCCGGCGGACGCGGTCGTCGCCAACGGCGACACGCTCGACCTTCCGCGGCTGCTGGGTCGGCCCAGTCCCCCGGTGCGCCGCCCGCTGCGTCCCACGATGTCCTGCTTCCTGCTCTACCTCGGGACGGACCGCCCGTTCCCGAAGCTGCTGCACCACACGCTGCTGGTGGGCGGCGGCTACCGGCGGTTCATCGGCGACGTCACCCGGCGCGGGCGGCTGCCGCAGACCTACTCCACCTACGTGCACGCGCCCAACCGCACCGAGCCGGCCATGGCCGACGGCCGCGGCGACTCCCTGTGCTTCCTGCTCCCGGTGCCCAACCTGCGCGGGCGGGTGGACTGGCAGCGCGAGGCCGACGGCGTCCGCGATGCGCTGGTGACCGACCTCGAGCGGACCTTCGGCCTTTCGGGGCTGGACGCGAGCATCACCGTCGAGCACCGGATGGACCCGCGGGACTTCGCCGCCCGCTACGGCGCGGTGGACGGCAACGCCTTCGCGCTGGAGCCGACGCTGCACCAGTCGGCGGCGCTGCGGCCTCCCAACCGTGATCGCCGTGTCCGGGGGCTGTACCGGGTGGGCGCCGGGACGCATCCCGGCGCCGGCATCCCCGGCGTCCTGCTCGGCGCCGAGGTCACCGCGGGGCTCGTCAACGCCGACCACCGGCCGGTGCGGCCGCTGGCCCGTGTCTGACGTCTCGCTGCCTGCCGGTCTGCGCCTGCAGGCGCGCCGCACCACCCGCCGCGCGGCGCGGACCTTCAGCCTCGCCTGCCGGCTGCTGCCCCGCGACATCCGCGACGACGTCTACATGCTGTACCTCGTCTTCCGCACGCTGGACGACCTCGTCGACGACGGCGCGGCGGACGCCGACGAGCGCGTCGCGGCGGTCGAGCGCTGGTGCCGATCGGGGGTGGTCAGCTCACCCGAGAGCGCCATCCTGGCCGGGCTGGCCGAGCGCCACCCGCTGCCGCGCCCGGCGCTGCTGGACTTCTGCGCGGGCATGCGCGACGACCTGGACGGCTCCACGCCTGACGACGAGGAGGCCGTCGACCGCTACGCCTACCGCGTGGCCGGCACGGTCGGCCTGGTGATGTCCGGGGTGCTCGGGGTGCGGGGCCGGCCCGACGAGGCCGCCGCTGCCGCCCGCGCGCTGGGCATCGCGATGCAGCGGACGAACATCCTGCGCGACATCGACGAGGACCGCGCGGCCGGACGGAGCTACATCGCAGCGAGCGCGGTGGCGCGGCACGGCCCGCCGCTGCCCGGGCGGCGCGCGGCGTTGCTGCGGGAGCAGATCGCGATCGCCGACCGCTTCTACGACGAGGGCATCGCGGGCATCGACAGCCTGCGGCAGGGGCGCGTCGCGATCCGCGTGGCCGCCGCGATGTACCGCGAGATCCTGCGCGAGCTCGAGCGCGAAGGGCTGGGGGAGCGGGCCGGCCGCGCGGTGGTGCCGACCCGGCGCAAGCTCCTCGCGGGGCTGCGAGCACTGCGGTGAGCCGGACCTCGCCACCATTGGTGGTCGTGGGCGCGGGCTGTGCCGGGCTGTCGACCGTGGTGGCGCTGCTGGACGAGGGCTACGACGCGCCGATCCTCGTGCTGGAGGCCCGGCCCGCGCTGCCGCGCGACCGCACGTGGTGCTTCTGGGACACCGGCGAGGTGCCGTGGTCGCACCTGGCCACTGCCGCCTGGCGGCGCTGGACGATCGGCGGCGTGGAACAGGCGGCCGAACAGCATCCCTACCTGCACCTGCCCTCCGACGTCTTCTCCGCGGCGGCCCTGCGCCGGCTGCGCCGAGCGGCCCACGTGGAGGTGCGCTTCGGCGTCAGGGTCCGGGCGATCCGTCACGGCGCCCCGCCCACGGTGGTCACCGATGCGGGCCAGGTGCGCGCCGGGCACGTCATCGACGCCCGCGGCGTGGCGCACCCGGCGGCACGGGCGGCGCTGCGGGACGGGCTGACGCAGCGCTTCCGCGGGCAGGTGGTGCGCACCGCGACACCGCGCTTCGACGCCGAGGTCGCGACCGTCATGGACTTCACCGGCGACCAGGCCGACGAGGTCCGCTTCGTCTACGCGCTGCCCTTCTCCGACCGCGAGGCGCTGGTGGAGGACACCTCCTTCTCGACGGCCGCCGTCTCGGCGGCCCGGCGCCGATCGGCGATCGCCCGGTGGCTGGACACCCCGCACGAGGTGCTCTGGGAGGAGCACGGCGTCATCCCGATGGTGCCCGTCCGACCGGACGAGCGACCGGGCGTGACCGTCGTCGGCGTGGCCGGCGGGGCGGCCCGGCCGTCCTCCGGCTACGCGTTCGTGCGCATCCAGCGCCAGGCCCTCGCGGTGGCCGACGCCGTCTGCCGCGGCCGCCACGTGTCGGGCCCCGCTGCGCTGGCCCACCGCCGCCGCGATGCCCTGGACGCCGTCTTCCTCCGCGTCGCCCGCCGCGAGCCGGCCGTGTGCGCCGCTGCGTTCACCGGGCTGGCGGCCGGCGTGGGCGGCGACGTGCTGGCGCGCTTCATGAACGACGCCTCCAGCGCCGCCGACGACCTGCAGGTCGCGGCCGCGATGCCCGCCGCCCCGTTCCTGAGGGCGGCCCGTGCCGCGTGACGCACCCACCGGTGCGCTCTGGAACGCCACGGACGCCGAGCGGCGCGCATGGCCGGCGGGGACGCCCCCGTTGCGCACCGTCGACGAGTTCTGGGCCCGCGCCGTCGACGTGGACGCCCCGGCGGAGCACGTCTTCCGCTGGCTGTGTCAGCTACGCGCGGCGCCGTACTCCTACGACTGGGTCGACAACCTCGGGCGGCGCTCGCCGCAGCAGCTGACGCCGGGGCTCGAGCGCCTCACCGAAGGCGACCGCTTCCTCATCATCCTGCGGCTGCACCGCTGGCAGCCCGACCGCTGGCTGGAGCTGGTGACGACGGGCCGGCTCGTGCAGATGGCCATGCTCTACGAGGTCGTGCCCCGCGACGCCGCGCGATCGCGGCTGGTGCTGCACATCGCGGCTGCCGGGCCGCGCCGGCTGCTGGCGCCCCTCCGGGTGGGGGACCTGGTGATGGCCCGCCGGCAGCTGCTGAACCTCCGGCGGCTGGCGTCCGGCACGGCCTGACGGCAGACCGGTCGTTCAGCCGGTCTGGCAGGCGGGGCACCACCAGAGGGTGCGGCCGGCCAGCAGCTGGTGGGCGACGTCGCCACCGCAGCGGCGGCAGCTCGTGCGCCGGTACACCTGGACGCGCTCACGCCCGCGCAGCTTGGAGCGGGGCACGCCTCCGGTCTCGTCGGCCGGGACGGTGATGATGCGCCCGGAGCGCTCGCCGTCGCGCAGCTGCTGGGCCAGCGTGACCCACAGCGCCTCGACGTGGTCGCGCGTGACGTCACGCGCCGGGGTGTGCGGGTCCAGCCCGACGGCGAACAGCGACTCGGCGCGGTAGACGTTCCCTACGCCCGCGATGACGCGCTGGTCCATGAGCGCCGCCGCGATCGAGCTGCGTCGCCGCACCAGCGCGGCGGCGAACAGCTCGGGGTCGGCGTCGTCGCGCAGCGGGTCCGGTCCGAGGCGGGCCAGCAGCGCGTCCTCCTCGGGCGGCTCCAGCAACTTGGACGCGACGGCGCCGCTGAGGTCCCAGGCCACCGCGTCGCCGGTGATGCGCAGCCGG
The DNA here is from genome assembly GCA_964443695.1 of uncultured Conexibacter sp. GTDB lineage: Bacteria > Actinomycetota > Thermoleophilia > Solirubrobacterales > Solirubrobacteraceae > Paraconexibacter. Next base: position 17,097 of record CAYUDT010000024.1, read on the forward strand.
CAGGTGTCGCGGGCCGGTGTGGCGTCCGGGCGGGGCCGGCGCACGAAGCGGCCGAACAGCCCGAGGTGCACGTGCAGCGTGAGGTCGTCCTCGTAGCGCTGGAACAGGTGCTTGCCGTACGCCTCGACGCGAATGAGCCGCCGCCCGTCGAGCTCGTCGGCGGCGCGGCCGGCGGGTGCGGCGGCGCGGACGGTCGACCCCGCGGCGACCTGGGGGGAGACGACGTCCACGGCGCTGCCCGCCAGGTCGGCGTTCTGCCGGCGCGCCAGCCGGTGGATGGTGTGGCCCTCGGGCATCCGACCGGGATACGGCGGCCGGCCATGCCGGGCTCAGCCGCCGTCCGGGCCTTTGCGGATCCGCGGCGTCGGCTCTAATATGAACACCGTTCATATTCGTATTCCAGGAGGTCCGTTTCCGTGAGCACCACCCGTACCGCGCTGGGACTCGCCCGCGCTGCCGTCGGCGCCGGCAGCTGGCTGGCGCCCGACCATGCCGTCCGGGCGTTCGGCATCGATCCCGATCGCAGCGACCGCTTCATCGGGCGCCTGTTCGCCTCGCGCGAGCTGGCGCTGGCCGCGGCCCTGCTCGCCGCGCCCCGCGACCTGGTGCGGCCGGTGGCCCTCACCGGTGCCGCGATAGACGCCGTCGATGCCATCGCGGGCTTCGACGAGGCTCGGCGCGGCAACATGTCCCGATGGGCGGTGATCAGCGGGGCATGCGGCGCGGTGGTGTTCGCCGCGATGGGGGCGGTGATCGCCCGCGAGACCGCCACGACGTGACGCCTGTCGCGTACGCCGGGCTCCTCAAGCGCCGGCCGGTGCAGGCGCGCAGCATCGCGCGCGTCGAGGCGATCCTCGACGCGGGCGCGGCGCTGCTGGCGGACGGCGACGCCGGGTCGCTGACCATGCGGGCGATCGCCACCCGGGCCGGCGTGCCCGTCGCGACCATCTACCAGTTCTTCACGGACAAGCACGCGCTGGTGCAGGCCGTCGCGTTGCGCTACGTCCAGGCGACGCCCGGAGTGCTCGACGCGGTGCTCGACGAGCCTGTCGGTTCTCCGTCGGAGACCGTCTCCCGCGTGGTCGACGCCTACGCCGCGATGCTGGCCGGCGCCCCGGCGATGCGCGCGCTGTGGCTCGCCGACGCGATGGACGACGGCACTGCCGCGGACGCCGGCGCGGCGGACGACGAGATCGCCGAGCGCCTGCGCCGCCACCTCACCGACCCGTCCCGCTCGGACCCGGCCGACTGGCGGTTCCTCGTCACGCTGGTCTCCCAGCTGCTCAGGGTGGCGTTCACCATCGCGCCGGAAGGGGACGCGGCGACGGTCGCACGTGCCCGCCATGCGGCGGGTCTCTACGCCGCCGACCTCGTCCGGCGCAGCGGCGGCCACACGGGCTGACGCAGCCCGCCTGCCCCGGCACCGCGTGCTGCCCGACCGGCGCCGGCACCGCGTGGTGACGCGTCGCGGCGGGGATGCTGACCGTGTGGGCGCCATGAGTCCGATCGGCGCACGGAGGCCGGCGCGTAACCCGGTTCGTGGTCGTCCTGATGATCGCCGCCTTCCTCGGTGCCGTCCTGCAGCGCGCGGTCGGCGCGGGCTACTCCGTGGTGCTGTTGCCGGCCGCGGTGGTCGCCCTGCCCGACGACCGGGCCACCAGCTGCGTGCAGGCGGTGGGCGTGCTGCTGTGCGGCGGGCTGCTGCTGCGCGACGGTGCTCCGGAGAGCGTCGGACGGCTGCGCAACGTGCTGCTCGCCGCGGTCGCCGGCCAGGTCGCGGCGCTGGCCATCGTCGGTCCGCTGGACGCGCACGCCCTCCGGATCGCGGCGGCGGTCCTGCTGCTGCTGGCGTGCGTGCTGGCGCTGGGCCGGCAGGGGCGGGACATCCCGGCTGCCGTCGGCGCCGTGGTCGGTGCGATCAGCGCGCTGGTCGGCATCACCGGCCCGTTCCTCGCGCTGCTGGTCGTCGCCACGCGCGACGGCGAGGACAGCATGGAGCTGCGCCGGCGCCTCTGGCTCGGCGTGGCGGCGCTGTCGGCCACGGCGCTGCTGATCGCGGGGCTGCTCGGGTCGGCGTCGGGGCCGGGCACCCTCTCCGCCCTGGCCCTGGTGCCGGCGTTGTGGGCCGGGACGGTGGTGGGCGCGCGGGCCGCCGCGACGCTGGCGCCGCGGTGGTACCCGACGGTCGTCGTCGCCGTGGCCGCGTCCGGTGCGGCGGTGCTGCTGGCCGGCGTGTAGTGCCAGGACGCTAGGGCCGGCGCGGGCCGCCCCAGCCCTTGGCGTCCTGCGCGCGCGCCACGGCCTCCTGGGCACGTGCGGTCGCTGCGCTCTCGTGGTCCAGCGACCACAGCAGGTCGAAGATCAGCGCCGGTCCGGGCTGGGTGATGGGGACGAGCGCGATGCCGGGCGGAAGCTGTTGGCGGAGGGATCCGACCACCAGGCCGACCCCGCGGCCGGCCGCGATGTTGCCCCACACCGTCGAGCCGGACGCCGGGTCGCCGAGCCGGATCTCGAAGCCGGCGTCGCGACAGGCGGCGACGACGGCATCGTGGTAGCCGGGGGTCAGCTCGCGGGGCCACAGCTGGAAGTCCTCCTCGGCCAGGTCTGCGACGGTGATGCTCTCGCGCGCGGCCAGCGGATGCGCCGCGGGCACCGCGGCGACGAACGGCTCGCGGCGGACCTCCAGCCGGCCGATGCCCGCCGCGACGGTCATCCGCGGGCAGACCGCGACGTCCTGGGTGCCGCGGGCCAGCGCGGGCTCGAGGTCGACGGCGGTCATCTCGCGCTGCTCGATGCGCAGGCCGGGAGTGCTGTCCCGCAGCGCGTCGACGATGGCGGGCACGGTCTCGTAGGCCGACGACGTGGTGTAGGCCAGGCGCAGCGTGCCGACCTCGCCGCGCGCCGCGGCCTGCGTGCGCCGCACGACACGCTCGGCGCCGTTGACGATCCGCCGCGCCTCCTGGACGAACACGGTGCCGGCCGGTGTCAGCTCGACGCCGCGATTGCCGCGCTCGAAGAGCTTCACGCCGATCAGGTCCTCGACGGCCCGGAGCTGCTGCGACAGCGCCTGCTGGGCGATGTGCAGCTGCTCTGCTGCACGGGTGACGCTGCGGTGCTCGGCAACCGCGATGACGTAGCGCAGCTGGCGGAGCTCGGGCGTGACCACGGCGCGACGATAGCCGAGCGTCACAAGCTGAGCTTGTGGCTGCGCGCCACAACCAACGCATGATGGCGCCACAAGCAACCCCGCTAGGTGGGCACCAGGACGGACCGTAGCGTGGCCGGCAGGTGACCACGACGCAGAAGATCTTCGCCATCGCCACACCGCTGGCCGGGGTGACCGACGTTGACCTTCAGACGCTGATGCAACTGGAGGCCGCCCATGTCTGGGCCCTGCACGAGCGCGGCACCGTCCGGGACTTCTGGCTGCGCACCGACCGCGCAGGGGCCGTGTACGCCCTGGAGGCCACGCCCGCCGAGGCGACCGATGTCCTGGCCGCGCAGCCGATGGCGCGCGCGGGCCTCGTGCGCTTCGAGGTGGCCCCGGTGGCCGCCTTCACCTGCCTGGTCGACCTGTTCGGGACCCAGTCGCGCGCCGTCGACGCCGCACCGACGCCGGTCGTCGCCGAGCCGTGGCGGCGGACCCAGCGCGTGCTGGCGGTGGACCGCCTGCGCGACGGCGTCGACGCCGCCGACCTGCACGCCCACCTGCCGGAGGAGGCCCGCCAGACCTGGGCGCTGCAGAAGGCGGGCCTCGTTCGTGAGGCCCACCGCCGCACGGACCGGCCCGGCGCGGTCCTCGTGCTCGAGACCGCAGGTCTCGACGAGGCCGACCGCCTCGTCGGTGCGCTGCCCACCGTCCGTGCCGGACTGGCGACCTACGACCTCTACGCCCTCGGCGCCTTCACGGGGCTCGACGCCCTCATCGACGGCGCGCTCTGACCACCTGACACATCACCACAGGGAGAACCCATGCCGCACACGCACTCCAACCTCAACCCGGTCAACCCCGACAGGCCCAAGCGTGCCGCGATCGTCATCGCCAACGGCGCGACGTCCACCTCCACCGGCTGGCCGGTCGGGTTCTGGTGGTCGGAGCTGACCCACCCGCACTACATCTTCAGCGAGGCAGGCTGGGACGTCGACATCTTCAGCCCGGAGGGCGGCGCCTGCGAGTGGGACGCGATGAGCGACCCCGACGACCAGACCCAGTGGCAGGCCGAGGACCAGATCAGCCGCGGCTACAAGCACGACCCGCGGTTCATCGAGCAGATCCAGAACACCCGGCCCGTCCGTGACCTGGACGTCGATGCGTACGACGCGCTCGTCGTCGCCGGCGGGCAGGCGCCGATGTTCACCTTCGAGCAGGCCACCGACCTGCACGAGCGCTTCAGCGCGTTCTACGAGACCGGCAAGGTCGCCGCCGCGCTCTGCCACGGCACCGCGATCCTCGCGTTCGCCAAGCTGTCCAACGGCGAGCCGCTGGTGAAGGGCAAGACCGTGACCGGTTTTCCCAACGTCGAGGAGGACGCTGCCGACACGATGACCTGGGAGATGGGCCTGCTGCCGGAGGGCACGAGCATCATGCCCTGGCGCATCGAGGACTCCCTCAAGGAGCTCGGCGCCAACTACATCCAGGCCGGAGCGTTCAAGTCCTTCGCCATCCGTGACGGCAACCTCGTCACCGGCCAGCAGAACTTCAGCGGCGCCGAGACGGCCCGCCTGATCCTGGAGGCCGTCGGGCGATGAACATCACCGTCGTGGGCGCCGGACACATCGGCGGCAACGTCGCGAGGCAGTTGGCCGCCGCGGGCCACGGGGTGACGATCACGTTCACCCGCGACCCCGCGGCGTTGGCCGGTCGCGCCGCCGAGCTCGGCGTGACGGCGACGCCGGACGTCTCGGCCGCGGTGGCTGCAGCGGAGGTGGTCGTGCTCGCGGTGCCATGGAGCGCCATCCCGGCGGCGTTGGCACAGGCCGGGTCGCTGGCCGGCAAGGTCGTCATCGACACGACCAACCAGTTCGGGCCGGGCGAGAAGCCCGCCGAGGGCCAGACGGCAGCGGCGTTCAACGCCGCGCGGATGCCCGGGGCGCGCTACGCCAAGAGCTTCAACACTCTCACCGCGGCGTTCCAGGCGGCCACCGCGCACCGCGACCCTCGGGTCGTGCAGTGGGTCACCGGCAGCGACGCGCAGACGCGCGCGCTGACCTGTGACCTCGTGCGTGACGCCGGCTACGCGCCCGTCGACCTCGGCGACGTCGCAGGCTGCGCGGTGATGGAGGCCCCCCGGCGCGCCGGCGCCGTCTACGGCGAGGAGTACCGCCGGGCCGACGCCGAGCGGGTCGTCGACGCGGTTGCCGACGCTCGCCCCATCCCGCCGACGCCGGTCTATCCCGCATGACCGTCCTCGTCGGCGTCGACCACCTGGAGGTGTGCGGGCGATGAGGACGGAGCGCATCCAAGCGCTGGCGGACGGCATCTTCGCCATCGCGCTCACGCTGCTGGTCCTCGAGCTGCCCGTGCCGGAGGAGTCCGAGGACCTGGCCCACGACCTGGTGCACCAGTGGCCGTTCTACGCCGCCTACGTCGTGTCGTTCGTGACGGTCGCGATCGTCTGGATCAACCACCATGCCCTGCTGGACGGCGTCCTTCGCGTCGACCGCACGCTGCTGGAGCTGAACCTCCTCCTGTTGCTCTTCGTCGCGCTCGTGCCCTGGCCCACCGGCCTGCTCGCCGAGTACCTCCGCGACAGCCATCAGAGCTCGGCGGCGGCGGTCACCTATGGGCTGGTCATGACGTTGATGGCCGCGTCCTTCACCCTCATCTGGGTGCGCCTGGCGCGCGCCGCCGACCTGGCCCATCCGGACCTGCGTGCGCGCATCCCCGGCGCCGTGCGCCGCTCGCTGGTCGGCCCCGCGGTCTACCTCGCGGGCACGCTGGTCGCGTTGGCCAGCGCGCACCTGGCCTTCGCGCTCTTCGCCGCCGTGGCGCTGTACTTCGCCGTCTCCGGGCGCACCGCGCGCGTCGCGGCACGGGTGGACGTGCCTCCATCGGCCTGACCGGCGCCGTCGGACGGCGGTCCTACCGCGGCAGTCCGGCGGCGCGCCGCCACGCGCTGAACGACTGCGCGGGACCACCGTGGGGACGCGTCAGCCAGGGCCAGGGATGCTCGACGGCGGGCGGGTGGCGTTCCGCGAGCGCCCGCCAGCCGGGCACCGGCGCGTGGGTCGCCGCAACGGCCCGCTCGGCGAGCAGGTCGGCCGGGTCACCGAGGCGGACCTCGAGCTCGCGCGTCGCCGCCAGCTCGGCGAGCGTCTCGGTCAGGAAGCACAGCCGCTTGGCCGACAGGCGCCACCGGGCCAGGCGGGCGCGGTCGAAGACGAACACGACGGGCAGGTCGGGGTGGGCGCGCAGCGCAGGATCGGCGTCGCCGAGCGACTCGGCCGTCAGCCACACCGCCGACGGACGCGCGCGTTCGACAGGGGTGGAGGGGCCGGCGGTGGCGTCCGGGTCGGGATCGCGGCGCAGCCGGGGCGGGACGTCGTCGCGGGCACCGCCCTCCGCGGCGTCCGGCCACTTCTCGATGGGACAGCGCTCGCGCAGCGCGCAGCTGTCGCACAGCCCCGGCGCGCGCCGGTTGACCTGCCAGCGGCTGAAGCCGTAGGTCTTGCCGGCGGCTCCGATCGTCCACTGCCAGCCCAGGCGGTTGGCCGCGCGCGAGCCGTCGAGCAGGTGGGTGAAGAAGCGGTCCTCGCCGGCGGTCCACTCCGCGCCGCCGCGGACCGTCCACTGCGAGGCCAGCCACATGCGCGTCTGGTTGACCAACCAGCCGTCGCGCTCGAGCTCGCCCGTGGTCAGCGCGATGCACGCCATGTCGGCCGGCCAGGGGTCTTGCCAGGCGACCGTGGCCCGCGCCGGGTCGCGCCGCTGCGCCCGCGCGGTGCGCGGGCCGACGCGCGCGTAGACGTGCCGCGCGTACTCCTGCCACAGCAGCTCGTCGCGGAACTTGCGCACGTCGGGTCCCGGCCCGCCGGCGACGTGCGCCCACACGCGCGGCAGCGGCAGCAGCCCGTGACGGATGTAGGGCGACAGCCCGCTGGCGCCACGGCGATGCTCGGGCCAGACCTCGTTGCGGGCGCGGGCGTACCCGCTGACGTCATACCCGGCGATCGCGGCGTCGGCGGCCGATTGCCCGCCGCGGAAGCGCTGCGATGCGCGGACGCCGTCGGGCCCCTCGGCCGTGAGGTCGCCCAGGTGGGCGGCGACCCAGGCGACGACCGCGTCCGCGTCGGTCGCGGCAGGCAGCGCGGGGAGGTTCACGGGGCGGAGGGAAGGCCGAACGTCACGGACACCGCAGATACGGTCCCCGGACCGGCGACGATGACCGGCGCGGGATCGCGCCGGCGCAGAACGCCGCTGCGCCCGCTTTGCGCGCGATGCTGTACCGCGCCGTCGACGTGCCGAACCCTCAGGCGTGAGCATGCTCGACGAGCCGACGGGGCTGACCGAGCTGGAGCTGCTGGCCCAGCATCTGCGCGGTGTCGCGCGCGACATGGCCGAGCCGCTGGAGGCCGGGATACAGGCGATGGCCGCCGGTGAGTTCTCCGAGCCCCTCCCGATCCCCGAGCTCCACCCGCTGTGCGTGCAGTCCGAGCATCCGGACGTGCGCGCCATCGTCGACGTCTGCAACACCATGGCCACCCAGCTCGCCACGATCACCGCAGCGACAGAGTCGCTGCGGGTCCAACTGGCGGCGGCGCTCGGCGAGCGATCGTGCCTGCCCGAGCTGGTCCTCGCGCTGCGCAGCCTCAACGATCACTGCCTCACCGACCTGGACCGGGGCCTGCAGGCCATGGCCGACGGCGACCTCACCCGCTCGGCGCGTCCCTACACCCGCCCGCTGCGGTCCGCGCCCGGCGACGCCCTCGGCGAGGTCGGGGAGCTCTTCAACGAGATGCTCGCCCGGTCGCGCACCGCGCTGCGCAGCTACGACGCCGTGCGCGAGGACCTGCGCGCCTCGCTGGGGGACGAGAGCTCGCTCGACGACCTGCGCACCGGGCTGCGGAGCCTGCAACGCCACTGCCTGCGCGACATCGAGGAGGCGCTGGAGGCCGTCAGCGAAGGAACGGCGCTGACCCGGTCGATCGCACCGGTGACCGAGCCGATCACCCGGGCCGAGGAGGCCTCGGTGGGCGAGCTGGCGGAGTTGTTCAACCGGGCCCTGAGCCGCGCCCGCAACTCCGTCGGCCACCTCAACGCGATGCGGCAACCTCCGGGAGGACCGACCGCGTGAGCGCGCCGGTCGAGCTGGACGCCCTGCGCGACCGCCAGCTGCGCCTGCTGGCCGGTGGCGAGTACCGGCAGGCCCTGCAGGAGGCCGCCGTCGCCCTGGAGCAGGGCGTCAGCCTCGAGGACTTCGTCCTGGGGGTCCTGGCGCCGGTGCAGCTGCAGGTGGGCCTGCGCTGGCAGGCGGGCAGTATCTCCACCGAGCAGGAGCGCCGGGCGACCGAGGTCGCCGACATCCTGCTGACGATGGCGTCCGCCCGGCGCGGCAGCGTCAGCGGGGGAGCGAACCTCGTGATGTGCGTCGCCGATCGCGAGCACCACAACCTGCCGGCGCGCATGGTCGCCGAGCTGCTGCGCGACGAGGGCCACCATGTCACCTTCCTCGGCGCCGCCCGGCCCAAGCAGCCGCTGACCGACCTCCTCCTGCGCCTCAACCCCGACGCGCTGGTCGTCAGCTGCTCGCTGGCGATGAACCTGCCCGGCGTGCTGGCGATCACCGACGTCGCCCACCAGGCTGGTGTGCCCGTGATCGCCGGAGGACAGGGGTTCGGCGGGCTTGCAGCCCGTGCCGACCGCGTGGCGGCCGACGGGCATGCGGTACGCGTCGCCGAGGTGGTCGACCGGGTTCGCGCCGCCGCGGACGGTGGTCTGCGCGCCCGGCCCGATGACGACCGCGCCCTGCAGCACGTGGACCTCGTCGCCGCTCGCGCACCGCTCTGTGCCGAGATCACCGATCGGCTGCTGTGGCGCGCCACGCCGCTGCTGCCGCGGGCGCTGCGCACGGCGCGGCCGTTGCGGGCCCATGTCGAGAACCTCATGCGGTTCGTCGAGGCGGCGACGCTGGTCGACGATGAGGTGCTCGTGGACTACACCGGCTGGCTGACCCGCCGCTGGGGCAGCCTGCGGGCCGACCCCGCGGCGGTGCCCACCCTGCTGGCGGTCACCCGTGACCGCCTGGCTCCGGATGCGCCGGTGGCCGCCGCGGCCGTCCACCGGAGCCTGACGTCGACGGCGGCCTGAGCGGCGCGGCGCGCCGCGGGCTCAGCGGCGAGCAGCCGTCGCAGCCCAGGAGCGGCCGAGCAGCTGGGCGGACAGCGCCTCGCCCGCGTCGAGTGCGTCCTGCACCCGGGGGCCCAGGCACCAGTCGCCGGCGACGCCGATGCCGTCCTCCTGCAGGACGCACGGGACCCCGGCGGGTGTCGCCACGATCGCGTAGAGCCAGCGATGCGCGACGAGCGCCAGCGGCGCGGGACCGGTGGCGCCGGTCACGCCGAGGAACGTGTCGAGCAGCTCCGCGGCGACTGCGTCAGGCGCAGCCTCCAGACGGTCCTCGGTCCATGCGGCGTCCGCCTGGATCGTCCAGCGTTCCGGGGCGGCCTGGCGCCCCGGCCGCGCGCCCTCGCGGTGGGCCCACCGCACCGGTCCGGTGTCCGCCACCACGTCGGCGACGCCGGCCAGCGGGCCGGGGAACGCGGCCATGACCGACCAGCACGGGTCATAGCCCGCGCGCGCAGCCGCCGCGCGTGCGGGTCCGTCGGGCAGCAGCTGGACGGCCTGGGGGGCCGGCGCGCAGACGGCTATGTGCTCGGCCACCCAGTGGGTGCCGTCCTCCAGGGTCACGACTCCCGGCCGCACGGACGCCGCGCGCGCACCGAAGCGCACGTCGAGCCCGTCCGCCAGCTCTCGGCCGAACGCGCTGACGCGCGGCTCGGGGACGACGGTCCGGTCCTCGAGGTCGAGGGTCGGAGCGCCGTGGTCGAACCGGCCGTGGTCGGTCCTGCGGGTGCAGCACCGCCCGCCTGCACCGCGTGACTTCTCCACCACGAGCACGCGGCGCCCCGCGTCGTGCAGGCGGCGGGCGACGGTCAGCCCCGCGGGGCCGGCGCCGATGACGATGGCGTCCATCGTGTCGGCTCAGCGCGCCTGGAGGGCGCGCTGGTCGGAGTCCCAGGACAGCTCACGACGGCCGTCGACCAGCGCGCTGAGGATCGCGTCAGCGGCATCCTCGACCGCCAGCCCTGCCGGCAGCGCCGGGGCAGCGCCAGCCAGCGCCCGGTCGGCGAAGGCGGTGTCCAGATGGGGCAGGCAGGCCTCGAGCACCGACACCCCGCGGCGCCGCCGCTCGCGGCGCAGGGCGGTGAGGTAGGCGCGCAGCGCGGCCTTCGCCGCGCTGTAGGCGGCCATGCCGGCCGTCGGCTGGGCCGCGACCACACCGGTGACCGCAGCGAGCGCGCCGCCGCGCTCGAGGTGGCCGTCGGCCGCGTTGAGCAGCGCGATCGGTGCCACCGCGTTGACGAGGAACAGCAGCTCGACCACGTCGGCGGGCAGTTCGCCGGCGTCGCCGAAAGCGGGCACGCCAACGGCGACGATGCAGGCGTCCAGACCGCCCAGGCCGGCGACGACGGCGTCGACCGCCGGGCCGCACCCGGCCGGGTCCCGGGCGTCGAAGACGCCGGAGGCAGCGACGTCCACGGCACCGGCGAGCTCGTCGAGGCGGCCGCGGTCGCGGCCCAGCGCGCCGATCTGCGCACCCTCGGCTTGCAGCGCGGCGCAGAGGGTGCGGCCGAGCTCGCCGGTGGCGCCCGCGACGAGGATGCGTCGTCCGGCGAGGCTCATCGTGGTCCTGCTGCAGGGTGCTGGGTCACACCTGGTGTACGCGCGAGGCTGCGACCGCGCTCTCCGCATCGGGCGAGCACGTTTGCCATATACCCTAGGGGGGTATATGATGGAGATATGGCCCATGAGCATGACCACCCCCACGGCCAGGACGCCGGCGAGCAGTCCCTGACCAGCACCGCGATCGCGGCGACCCTGCACTGCCTGACGGGCTGCGCCATCGGCGAGATCCTCGGGATGGCGCTGGCCACGGCGCTCGGGTGGGGTGACGTCGCCTCGATCGCGGCCTCGGTGACCCTTGCCTTCGTCTTCGGCTACGGCCTGACCATGCTGCCGTTGCTGCGCAGCGGGCTGCCGTGGCGGCAGGTCCTGCCGGTCGCGCTCGGTGCCGACACGTTCTCGATCGGCACGATGGAGCTCCTGGACTCGCTGACCGTGATCGCGATCCCCGGTGCCATGGGCGCCGGCCTGGGTGACCCGCTGTTCTGGGGCTCGCTCGCGGGCGCGCTCTTCATCGCCTTCTGGGCTGCGGTGCCCGTCAACCGCTGGCTGATCGCGCGCGGCAAGGGCCACGCGCTCGTCCACGCCCACCACGTCCACTGACGCTCAACGCTGCGGGTGCTCGTACTCGATCAGGCGGACCGCGAACCCGGTCGTGCGGTCGGTGAAGGCGCCGACGACCGAGATCATGTCGTTGACGAGGAAGAGGCTGTTGTGGGTTCCGTCGGCATGGGTCAGGCTCGGCGTGAGGCCGACGAACGGGTCGGCGAACCCTTTGCCGCCATCGCTGACGATCAGGACGAGCCGGTCGTCCGCAGCCCACCCGCGGATCTCGACGGGCGGGGCGCCGTGGAGGTGGGCGTTCTGGTCGAGCATGCCGGCGGCGATGCGCATCGCGTCGACCGACGCGGTGCTGAGGTTCGTCTGCCTGCCCAGGTGCTCCACGGCGCGGGTCAGCTCGGCGTAGGACGGATCGACCAGGTGGATCCCGGGAGGGCGGCGCTCCAGGACGTCAGCCTCTTCGTCGCTGCAGCGGTGCAGGATGCTGCCGGGGTCGACGGCCCCTGATGTGTCCCGCCGTCCGTTGGAGCTGACGAGCGCGTCATGGGTGTGGACGGCGTCGAGCAGCACGTCCCAGGTCGCTGCGGCCGCATCGTAGGTGCACATCTGCGACAGGGGCAGACCGCGGTGGTGATGCCCGAGGGCCGCTTCGTAGCGCGGGCAGCGCCGCGACGCGAGCACCGGGGCGGCAGCGAGCAACCGGACGGCGGTCGCCCCGTCGTCGAGGCGGTCACGCACGAGCCCCCGATCGTGGGCGAGCAGCGAGAACGGGCCGACGTCGTCGGGAACGTCCAACACCGTGAGCTCGGGTGGGTCGTGCAACGCCTCGACCACCGCCCGTCGCTGGGCCTCCGGCAGCCGGATCAGCACCGCCTCCCTGCGCTCGAGTCCCTCGGTGAGGAACGGGACTGCGCGGGCGACGAGCTCATGGTCGTCGCGGTGGAACAGCGCCCCGTGATGGAACCCCGCATCGTGGGGACAAGGCGGCGCTGAGCCTGCGGTGGCGGACATTGCCTCGAGGTCTACCCGGCGCGGGCGCTACGGTGGGGATCCCGAACGAAAGGGTCACCATGACCCGGGTAGCCCAGTCTCGACGACGTCACGCGAACAGCGCCCGGTCGTCATGACCCACATGTGGTGTCCAAGCTGCGGACTGCGCTTCTCGTCGTCCTACGCCTCGCACGCGACGGCGTGTCCGATGTGCCTCAGTGCGCTGACCGTGGCGGCGAACGCCGTCGAGGTCCTGGGGCAACAGCTGTACTTCGACGCGCCCGAGGATCCGCCGCTCGAGCAGCGGCGCTGAACCGCGGCCGCTCACAGGCCGCGGCGGCGCTCGTCGGCGGCGAGCTCCCGCGCGATGGTCTCCGGGCGCAGGGCGCGCTGCAGCGCTGCCAGCTCCGCCTCGAACCTGGTCGTGCGCTTGTAGTGCGCGTCCTGCAGGTCCTCCACGAGGAGCTCGAGGTGGCGGACGCGTCGCGTCAGTCGTTCCAGCTCATCGACGTCCTCGACATCGTCGGGCATCTCAGCTCTCCCTGCCCGGTTCGGGCGCGCCGGCCGACGGTTCGCGCTCGCGCAGGCGACGCAGCTGCGCCGCAGCGCCCTCGGCGTCGCGTTCCAGCTCGCGCAGGCGCGCGTCGGATGTCGGTGCGCCGCGGTAGATGCGCGCCCGGTAGAGGCTGAGCTTCTGGCGCTGGTGGCGCGCCTCGGCAACGGCAAGCGCCATGTCGTTCGGATCGACAGCTCCGCTGACCGGCGCGGGTGAAGGGGCCGCCGCGCTGTCGAGGCCGTCGTAGTAGGCGACCAGCCGCTGCTGCTCCTGCGGGCTCGGCTCGCCCCGCTCGATCGCCGGTGCGCCGCGCACTGCTCCGCGGGTGTAGGGCACGACGATGCCGACGTCCGACGAGTGCGCCGCGTCGATCGGCACGACCCGCCGCCAACCACCGAAGCGCCGTTCGCGGACGAGCGCCCAGCTCGGCCCGGGCTGGTCGAGGTAGACCTCGAGCACCCGACCGATCCTCGTGCCGTCGACCTCGACGACCCGGCGTCCCACCCAGCGTCCCCGCTGATGCCGCGGGGTGGCCACCTCATGAACGTGGGGCATGTGACCCCTTTCCGTAGGAACCGCTCTCGATCCACGGTAGCGGTCGGCCGTGCCGGAGGCGAACACCCCAGGCGCACGAGAAAGCGTGTACGCTGTGCGAAGAGGACCGGGCGCCCGTCCGGTCAAAGCAGTGTTTTTGCGTTCGCAGTCGAAGCCATAGTGCTCCCCAGCGTTTTCGAGAGCACAACGTCCCAGGAGGGATTTCATATGGCTACAGGAACCGTCAAGTGGTTCAACGACGACAAGGGCTTCGGGTTCATCACGCCCGATGACTCCGGCAAGGACCTGTTCGTGCACCACTCTGCCATCACCGGCTCCGGCTTCAAGTCGCTCGCCGAGGGCGCGAAGGTGAGCTTCGACGCCGCCGAGGGGCCCAAGGGCCCGTCCGCCACCAACGTCGAGAAGATCTGAGACATCGAGATCAGTCTGCGCCACCTCGGGCCTGATGCGGCAGGTGGCGCACCGTGAGCCCGCGCGGAAAAGGCCGGACCACGGTCGCCAAGATGCAGCGCGAGATGAAGGTCCAAGAGGCCAAGCTCGCCAAGGAGGCTCGCAAGCGCGATCGGCGTGAAGCCGTCGATCGAGCCCGCGAGGAAGGCCGGTCTCCCTGGGAGACCGACGACGACGAGCTCGACACGTCGCTCGATCGCGAGCCTCCCGCAGTCAGTTGAACAGACCCGCTGAGCGGCTCATCCGAGCCGCTCAGCGCGAAGTGCCCCCAGCCGGACGCGTCGAGGACGCCGTGCGCAGCAGTCCGCCCGCTGCGAGATCGATCCCGTCCTGCGGATCGCCGGCTAGGACGCGGACGCCGTGTCCAGCGCGTCGCCGAGCTGGGCCCGGCCGCCGATGTCGAGCTTGCGGTAGGACGACGTGAGGTGCGACTCGACGGTCTTGAGCGTCAGGTACAGCTCCTCGGCGATCTCCCGATTGGTGCGGCCCTCGGCGGCGAGCGTCGCGACGCGCCGCTCGGACGCCGTCAGCGCGTCGGCCCCGCTGATCGCCTCCCTGCGCGGACGCGCGCCGGCGACGACGAGCTCGGCGTGGATGCGGACCGATATGCCCCGGGCCCCGCAGGTCTGCGCGACGTCGAGCGCCATGCGCAGCGTGTCGCGGGCCAGGCGTCGCTGGTTGCCGCGGCGCTGGGCGCTGCCGAGCTCGAAGAGCGCGAGCGCGAGCTCGTGCCGGGCCGGCGCGTCGCGCAGGACGGCGACGGCCTCCTCGAGGTCGCCGTCCTGCCCCAGCACGGCTCCGCGGGTGCGCAGCGCGGCGCCCAGGTGACCCGGGGCGCCCCAGCGCTCCGCACGACCCACCGCGTCGTCGGCGTGCCGACGGGCAGACTCGGCATCTCCGCGCCGGCCGGCCAGCTGCGCGGCCAGCAGCTGCCCCGGTGCCGCCGGGTAGCCGGTCGTGCCGAACGGCGCGACCGCGGCCAGCGCCGCGAGCTCCGTGGCACACCGCGCGCCATCGCCCAGCGCCAGGCGCAGCCCCGCGCGCTCGTGGTACAGCGCCATCTCGTAGGCGTTGCCGGAGAGCTCGCCGTCGAGGTCCAGGCGCGCCAGCGTGGCGAGGGCGTCGTCGGCGCGGTCGCGCAGGATCGCCGCCGGGATCGCGGCGCGCATAGTCGCGGCCTGCACGGTGCGGCGGTAGGGGCCCGGCGGCGCCATGCTCAGGGCCTCGAGCGCGACGGCCGCCTCCTCCTCGGCCGCGCGCGGTCGGCCACCGGCCAGGTGCGCGTGGGCGAGCATCGCCGACAACCCGCCGAAGCCCATCGACGAGCCGACCACCGCGTCGCGCGCGGTGGCGAACATCGCGGTGGCAGCGTCCGGCTCGCCGGCCAGCAGCGCCGCGTAGCCGGTCTGCACGACGATGGTGTCCGACGGAGGGACGTCCTGCAGCATCATCCCGCCGGCCCAGGCACGACGTGCGAGCTCGGCGACCTCGGCCGCGGGCCGGTCGCCGGTCGCCCAGCCGCGCAGGGCCAGGGCGGACAGCGCGACGCGTCGGCCGGGCGTGTCGCCGGCAGGCGGCGTGGCGGTCACCCGCGTGCGGGGTTCGAGCGCCGGCACCCACACGGCGATCGTCTCGGCATGCGCCGCCAGCGCCAGGCGTAGCTCCTCCTGGGAGGCGTCGAGCGCCGCAGCGGCGTTGTCGACCACGGCGACGGCCTCGATGAGCTCGCCGGCCTGCATCAGGGCGTTGGACATCGCGATCGTCGCGCGCACGCGCGCGCCGTCGTCGGGCGCGGCGGCGAGCGCGGCGCGCAGCGCGTCGACGGCGGCACCCGCCAGACCGGCGGCGAACTCGAGCTCGCCGAGGGCGACCGCGATGCCGGTCACCGCGTCCGGGGCTGGAGGCTCGGCCAGCGCCCGGGCCAGCAGCGCCCGCGCGGTGGCGTGCGCGCCGCTCTCGGCGGCCTCGCCGGCGGCGACCGCGAGGGTGGTCGCACGGTCCGGACGACCGGCGGGCTGCGCGGCGAGCAGATGCTCGGCGACCCGCCCCGCCGGCGCGTGGCGCGCGGCCAGGAGTTCGGCCGCGCGGGCGTGCAGCTCGGCGGTCCGGTAGGGGCCGGCGTCGCTTTCGACCGCGCTGCGCAGCACCGGGTGCACGAAGCGCGGCGGCGGCGCGGGGTCCACCAGGCCGACATCGGCCAGGCGCGGCAGCGCCTGCAGGACCGCGGCGTCGTCGACGCCGGCCAGCTGCGCGAGCAGGTCTGTCGTGGCGCCGGTGCCCAGCACCGCCAGCGCGTGTGCGATGGGCCGCGCGGGGTCGCCCAGCCGCGACAGCCGCGCGAGCACCGAGCGCACGACCGTCTCCGGGGCCATGGCATCCAGGCCATCGGCCGAGATGTCCGCACGCTGCGCGACCTCGCGCGCAAGCTGCTCCACCAGGAACGGGTTGCCGCCGGCCACGCGCGCGCAGGCCAGCGCGACGGCCTCGTCGGCGGCGGGCGCCAGTCGCTGCACGAGCTCAGCGGCGGCTCGGCGGCTCAGCGGCGCGGGCCGCAGGACGCGCAGCGGAGACGTGGCCAGGAGGCTCGCCAGGCCCGGCCCGCCCTCGCGGTCGCGCGCGCCGACGAGCAGTCCCAGCGGCGCGTCGTCCAGGCGCACCAGCAACGCGGCCAGCAGGGCGAGGGTGCTCTCGTCGGCCCAGTGGGCGTCGTCGACCACCAACAGCGTCGGGCGCTCGGCGGCCAGGGCCACCACGAGCCAGCTCAGGCCGTGCACGGCCCCCGGGCCGGGGGTGGCGCCGTCGAGCACCGGGGCGGCCAGCGCGGCCGCGCCCTGCAGCAGGGCAGCCCGGCGGTCGGGGTCGTCCAGCTCGCCGCGCAGCAGGCGCTGCACCAGGCCGAAGGTCACCGCCTCCTCGTGCTCGCTGCCCGCGGCATGCAGGACGCGCAGCCCTGCCGCGGAGGCGCGCGCGACGGCGTGCGCCAGCAGTGTCGTCTTGCCGATCCCCGCCTCTCCGACGACCGCCAGGGCCGACGACCCGCCCGCGCGCAAGCCGGCGATCTGGGCGTCGAGGCCCGCGAGCTCCTCCTCCCGCTGCAGCACCATCGGCCGCGCAGACTAGTCGAGAAATCTTCAGGGGACCGACCCTGATGCGATCGCCACCATGACCCGCCAAGGTCCGGCCGATGACGCGACGCCTGACCGCCACGCTTCTGCTGTGGCTCTCGTGCTGTGCCTCGGCGCAGGCCGTGGACTGGACGCCCACCGTGCCGGTCGGGCGCGGCGAGAACGCGCCGACCTCCGTCGTCGTGGCGGGCGCCGGGCCGGGCACGGCGATCATGGCCTGGAACGACCAGGCGTCGATGTCGCAGGGCACGCTGCGCGCGACCGTCCGCTCCGGCGGGGTCACCGCGGCGTCGGTGGCGCTCGCCGCCCAGTCGATCACGCCGACCGGCATCGCCGCTGCGCCGGACGGGCAGGCCGCCGTCGTCGGCCGCACCACGGCGGGCAGCGACGCGGTGGCCGTCTCCCGCGACGCCGACGGCACGTGGTCCGCACCGGTCACGCTGGCCACCACGGTCACCGAGAACCTTCCGGTCCGCGTCGCGATGAACGCCGGCGGCGTGGCCGCCGCGGTGTGGACACGCTTCGACGGGGCCTACCAGCGCGTCGAGGCCTCCTTCCACGCGCCCGGTCAGGGCTGGACGCCCGCCGTCCGCATCTCCGACGCCGTCATCAACGGCGCTTCGCCGGACCTCGCGGTGCTGCCGGACGGCCGGGTGCTGGCGGTCTTCACCGAGGACGTCTCGGGGGATGACCTGCTGCTCAGCAGTACCCGCGGGCCCGATGGCAGCTGGTCGCTGCCCGAGCCGATCATCGCCGACCCGATCGCCTCGACGCCGCCCGCGCTGGCCAGCAGCCCGAGCGGTCGGGTGCTGGTCGTGTGGCTGTCCAAGCCCGACATGGCCGGCAAGGAGGCCGTGCGTGCCGTCCAACGCGACGGTGACGCGTGGGGCGCACTGGAGACGGTGCGCGTGGGCCAGCCGTCGCTCAGCCCGTTCCTGGCGCCGGCCGTCGACGACAGCGGCCGCGTCGCCGTGGGGATCGGCGGCGAGGGCGGTGACCAACGACTGGAGGTCCGCACGCGCGCGGCCGACGGCACCTGGCCGCTGACCGGGGCGACCGATCGCACGAGCGGCGGTGGCGCGCTGGTGGCGCCGCCCGGGCGCCCGCTGACGGCCCTGTGGAGTGACATCGACGCGCAGCAGTTCCGCGCCGCCCCGGTGACCCAGACGTTGAACGCGGGAACCATGGTCGACCAGCCGTTCGCGGCCTCGCTGGGTGTCGACCCGGCCGGAGACTCGTTGCTCGGCATCGTCACCGGCACCACACCGGCCAACCTGGCGCTCGGATTGCGGGTGCTCGACGGCACGCCGCCTGCGCTGGCGCTCGGCGGCGCCACCACCGCCTCCGCGGGCACGTCGGCGAGGCTGACGGCCCAGGCCACCGACGCGTGGTCACCGATCGCCGGGATCGCCTGGAACTTCGGCGACGGCGCCACCGCCGGCGGCACCTCCGTCGACCACACGTGGGCGGCCCCGGGGACCTACGCGGTCAGCGCGACGGCCACCGATGCCGCGGGCAACAGCGCCGTCGCCACGGGCACCGTCACCGTGAGCGCTGCGACCGCCGTCCCCACGCCCCAGCCGCCGCGCGGCACCGACCGCAGCGCACCGGTGCTCGGCGCGCTGCGCGTCAGCGGCCGGCGTAGCGGCGTGACGGTGCGCCTGCGGCTGTCGGAGGCTGCGACGGTCACCGCCCGGCTGGAGCGGCGCCGCGGCCGGCGCTGGAAGCGCGTCGGCGGCAGCGTCGGCGCGCGGCTGGCGGCGGGGAAGGGACAGCTGCGCGTCAAGCGCCGCCTGTCACCCGGTCGCTACCGGCTGACGCTCGTGGCGGCCGACGCCGCCGGCAACCGCAGCGCGCCCAAGCGCCTGACCTTCACGATCAAGCGGCGCTGAGCCCGGCGGGGCCGGTGCCGATGGGTGTGGGCACGCCCGACGCCCCGGACAGTCCAGAACTGGGTGGTCGGCCGCTCCCGCCCGGCCTACGTTGCTCACATGGGAGCACTGTCGCGGCGCACACCGCCGCCAGGATGGAAGCTGATCACCGCTGCGATCACGGCTGCGTGCCTCGCCGGTGCCGCCGACGCTCACGCGGCGACGTTCGTCGTCGACAAGACGACCGATGACGCCGGGGGCGGGGCCTGCGCCGCCGCTGCCAACGACTGCTCGCTGCGCAGCGCGACCATGAAGGCCAACAGCGTTGCCGGTGACGACACGATCACACTGGCGGCCACGACCTACCACCTGCTTGCGGCCGCCGAGCCGGTGACGGGTGCCGGCGTCACCACGATCGCCGGCGCCGGCGCGCGTACGACCGCCATCGACGGCGGGAACGCCGTGGCTCCGCTGCTGAACATCAATGCGCCCAGCGGCTCGGTCAACGTGTCCGACCTGAAGCTCACCAACGCGCATTCCGACAGCTCGATCCACACCACCGTCGCCATCACCGACGCCCAGCCGGTGACGCTGTCGCGGGTCGCCATCGTCGACAACACCGCAGCCGGCTTCGGCGTCTCTGGGGGCGCCGTGAACATGAGCGGCATGCTCGTCGCCCGCAACACCGGCCGGGGCGCCGGCGGCGGCCTGATGCAGGGCGCGTCGATGTTCGCGACGATTCGCGACTCGACGATCACCGACAACACGGCGTTGCCGGCCGACCCGGCACGGCCCGTGGCGTTCACGGGCGGCGTGGTCAGCGCCGGCGTGCTGTCGGTGAGCAACTCGACGATCGCGAACAACCACATCGACCCGAGCGCGTCCGCGCTCGGCGGTGACAACCTGACGTCGCTCAGCGACGGCTCGTCGCTCACCGTCCTGAACCTCGCCGGAACGATCGTCGCGGGAGCCCCGGGCGCCAACTGCGGCGGGCCCATCATCTCCGGTGGTCACAACCTCGACTCCGACGGCACCTGCGGCCTGCACGCCCTCAGCGACGTCAACGGCCTCGACCCCGGCCTGCTGGCGCTGGCCGACAACGGCGGGCCGACCGACACGCGAGCACTGGCGTCCTCCAGTCGCGCGATCGACGCCGGCGGCGCGCAGTGCGGCGCGACCGACCAGCGCGGCACCGCGCGTCCGGCCGGCGGCGCCTGCGACATCGGCGCCTTCGAATCGCCGTTCACCGCACCACCCGCGCCGACGCCGCCAGGCGCGACGCAGACCGCCACGACGCCGGCGAGCCCGACGCAGACCGTCACCACGCCCGCGCCGCCGACACCGGCCGTCACCGATGCCACGCCGGCGCGGCTGACGCTCAGCGGCGTCCCGGCGAGCATCCGGCGCGCCGCGCTCAACAAGGGCCTGAAGATGAGGGTGACGCCCAGCGAGGCGGTCTCGTTGGACGCCTCGCTGCTGTTCGCCACGCGGAAGGTCACCATCGCCAAGGCGTTCAACCTCACCGCCGCCGGCGCCTCGCTGCCCCGCGCCGCGGGGACGCGCACCATCACGCTCAGGCCTCGCCCGAAGCTCACGCGTCGCACGACGGTGCAGTTGCGCCTGGTCGCCATCGACGCCGGCGGCAATCGCACGGTGGTCACGCGGACGATCCGCGTGACCTGAGCCGGTGCGGCGAGCGGCCGCCGTCTCGGTTGTTGCTGGGTGACAGGCGTGGCTGTGACCTCCACCGCGGGCCGACTGTCGAGCGGTGCGGTCGGACCGTCGCACGCCGCCGGCGAGAACGTGCGTGCACGGGTTGGGCAGGGAGCCCAATGGGTGCACGCACGGTCAGGTGTCGGGCGGGCGTGTGCATGGGTTGGGCAGGGAGCCCAATGGGTGCACGCACGGTCTGGGGTCGGGCGGGTGTGTGCACTGGTCGCGCGGCCGCACCGGACAGTCACGTCGTCCGATTCTCAAGCGGCGACCGCGGCGACCTCGAGGAGGCCACCGCACCCAGAACGCACGAAAGCCCTGCATTGCAGGGCTTTCATACAAGCGGGCGACGGGGGTCGAACCCGCGACCTTCGGCTTGGGAAGCCGACGCTCTGCCAACTGAGCTACACCCGCGCTGTGCGGGCATGCTAGCGACAAACCGCGTAACTCCGACTACCAACATCAGTTGAACCGTCGTATGGTCGCCCTTGTGAGGAGAGGTGTGGTGGCCGCGGCGCTGGTGGCGTGCGCGGCGATGACGAACGCGACGGGGGTGGCGCAGGCTGCGCCGATCCAGATCGGCACGGGCGGCACACCGCACGTGGTCGGTGCGCCGGACGGCACGCTGCACCTGGTCTGGACCCGCGACGACAACGAGGGCCATCGCTCGTACGTGCACTACTGCCGGATCGATCCGGGGCAGAGCAGTTGCGCGGTCGAGAAGGAGTTCGACTGGGGCGCCAGCCCGAGCTTCCCGCAGGCCGACATCATCCGCGAGCCCGGCGCACAGGGCGACAGCAAGATCGACATCGTCGTCTACGCGGACGCGGGTGCCTACCTCGGGACGACGCTGATCCAGTCGACCGCGAACGAGGCCGCGGGCAACACGTGGCAGGCGCCGAAGAACATCGGCCCGACGGACTCCAACTTCTACCCGAGCGCGTCGCCGCAATCGGTCACGTTCGGGCCCGGCGCCTACCAGTTCGGCTGGGTGTCCGACACCGCGCAGGTCGACGTGCAGTACGCGAGCACCACCGGCCCGGTCAGCCGTGTGCGGCTCGACAACCTCATGACCGGTGGCCCGTTCCAGCGCATGGGCCTGCTGGACTCGAGCACCGCGATCGTCGTGCGGCGCGACTTCGACGGCGCCAACGGCGCCAAGGAGTTCGCGTGGCGCCTGTCGCCGGCGGACGGCAACCCGCGCAACGCCGCCAACTGGCAGCCCGAGCACAGCGTCGGCGGCATCAGCAGCACGCTGGAGTTCTCGGCCAACGGCGTCAGTGCACCCGTGGTGGCCAGCGTCGAGAAGGGGCCGAAGGCGGCGACCGACGAGACGGTCCAGATCCGCCGGATCAGCTCCGACGGGCAGACGATCAGCGCTCCGGTCCAGGCATCGGACATCGACTACATCGACGGCATCTACACCACGCTGGACCCGTCGTCCAACGTCCACGTCGTCTTCATCGCCGAGAGCGGCGGCACCCACGACATCGACTACCTGGCGTCCCCGACCGGAGCGACCTGGCCGGCCAAGCCGATCGTGCTCAGCCACGAGACGCCGTCGGGCCCGGTCGTGATCGGCGCGACCGCGGACGGCAACGGTGCCGCGTTCTGGCGCCGCGCCCAGGGCCTGGGCAACGATGACGACCAGATCGTCATGACCCGCGTCCAGGGCCCGGCCAGCGCGTTCCCGCCGCCGGACGCCCCGCCGCCGGTCAACCCGCCGGTCGACCCGGCGTGCGTCAAGACGGTGTCGGCGGGCATCGCGCAGTTCCTCAGCGGCGGGTGCTTCCGGGCCAGCTCGGGCAACGCCAAGCTGCTGACGACCACCGACCCGTTCCGCGTCAACGGCGTCCTCGTGACCCCGGGCGGCAAGACCGTCACGCTGGACACGGCGACCAACAAGCTCACGATGCCGTCGGGCGTCGCGCGGGCGCTGCCGCCGATCAACCTCGGCACGACGGCGGAGACCTGGACGTTCCCGACCGGCAAGACCTACAACCCGGGCACGTTCGACTTCGACAAGGCCGGGCTGGGCGGCACGCTGTTGAAGCTGGCGCTCGCCGGTGACGGCAAGCTCGTCTTCTCGCAGGGCAAGGTCACGCTGAAGACGAACCTGCGACTTCCGGCCCCGTTCGAGACCTACAGCGGTGGGGTGGACCTCGTCGCCGACAACTTCAGCGCGATCAAGCTCGACGGGCTGCACGTCAGCGCCAAGGAGCTGCCGTTCGGCTTCCACGATCTCGAGCTCGACTACATCGCCGACCCGCCGACGTTCACCGGCACCCTGCACTGGCGTCAGGAGGCCATCGGGGGCGACGACTACGACGCGACGATCCGGATCGTCAACGGCACGCTGGAGTTCGTGAAGGTCGCCGGCACCTTCGGCGCGCCGGGCAAGAAGATCTACCCGCCGTTCGTCTTCATGCGCTACCTGGGGCTGTCGCTGAAGACCAAGCCCAACCTGGTCCTGGGCGGGCAGACGATCATCACCGCCGGCCCGTCCTTCGGCGACACCTCGGTCCTCAGCATCGGCCGTCCCTTCGACGACTACGGCACGGTCGACCTGACCCTGACCTGGCCGTTCAAGCTCGATGCGTTCGCGCCGGTCTACATCCTCGGGTACAAGCTCGGTAGCGGCGAGCTGCACTACACGTTCCCCGGCAAGGTGTCCTTCAAGGCCAACGCGTCGCTGGGCAACTGCTCGATCGTCGGCGCCAAGATGCAGCTGTCGGGCTTCGTCAACGCCGCGAACCCGCCGCAGTTCAACGCCGAGGGCAAGGCGACGGCCTGCCTGGCCGGCGCGTCGGTCAGCGTCGACGGCGTCCTGTCGTCCAAGGGCGTCGCCGCGTGCGGCGAGTTCGGCTTCGGCAAGTTCTCGGTGTCCGCCGGCGCCGGTCACTTCTGGAGTGGCGGCACCGAGCTGAAGCTCGTCAAGTGCTCGACCGAGAAGTACAAGGTCGCCGGACGCCGGCAGGCCGGCGGCGCACGGACGTTCCAGGTGGGGGCGGGCCTCAAGCAGCTCAACGTCGAGGTGACCGGTGACAGCGGCCCGCCGCTGGTGACGGTCGCCGGCCCCAACGGTGTCAGCTACACGGCCGGTGCCACGGTGACCAAGGGCGACAACTTCATCGCCGTGCCGGACGCCGCGTCCAAGACGCAGACGCTGCTGATCCCCAACCCGGCGCCGGGCACCTACACGGTCACACCGGGTGCGGGCTCGCCGAACATCACGGGCCTGGAGCTCGACCGCCCGGTCGCCGCGCCCACGGTGAAGGGCACCGTGCGCAAGCTCGGCGCCCGCCGCGAGCTGCGTTACTCGGTCACGAACCTCGACGGCCGTCGCGTGGAGTTCTTCGAGGAGGGCAGCGGCGAGTTCCGCGCCCTGGGCACGGCCAAGGGCGCGACCGGGACGCTGCGCTGGGTCCCGAAGACGCTGACCGGCGGCACCCGCCAGGTCACCGCGGTCGTCAGCCAGGGCGAGACCCCGCTGTCCAAGCGGACGCTCGCGACCTACGTCCTGCCCAAGCCCAGGCCCGCGGGTCGCGCCCGCGCGCTGAAGGCGACCCATCGCGCCGGCCGGCTCGTCCTGACCTGGAAGCCGGGCGCCAACGCCAAGCGCCAGGAGCTGACGGTGCTGCTCGGCAACGGGCTGCGGACCTTCTACCGCGTCTCCGGCCGGACCCGGACGCTGACCGTCCCGTCGGTCGCCGCCAAGGAGACCGGCACCGTCACCGTCACCGCGATCCGCGCCGACGGCAGGCCGGGGGCCAAGGCGACGCTGAAGGTCAAGCCCGCGCCGAAGAAGAAGGCCCCCAAGAAGAAGCGGAAGTGATCTACGTCGGCAGCGAGCTGCCGGCGAAGAACATGAACCAGCAGCCGAAGAGGAACAGCGCGACGCCGACGCTGACGACCATCACCACGTCGAGGACGGTGCGGGGGCGGCCGGAGTCGCGCTCGCCCCGCATCGAGCGGTGCCAGGGCATCCGCACGGTCACCTCGGGCGTGGTGTGCGTGATCTCGCCGTAGTAGCGGTTGAGCTTGCCGAGCAGCTTGCCCACGACCACCATCGAGCCGGGGATGCCGAACAGCAGCAGGACGTAGGGGCCCATGGACGGCTGCGAGGACTTGACCGACTGCGAGACGAAGTAGATCCAGGCGAACGGAACGCCCAACCACATCGCCACCGAGCCGATCGCCATCAACGCGATGAGGAAGATGGCCAGGGGCTTGGAACCGGTTCCGAGCATGTCGTGGCCGGATCGTAGCGAACCGGAGGCGACAGAGCTACGGGGGCGTAGCTACCAGGCCTGGCCGGTGCCGCAGTGCGGACAGGCGACGGACGTCGTGACGTCGGCCTCGAACACGTAGCCGCACGTGCAGTGGTAGGTCGCCTGGTCATCAGGCCCACCGGCGTCGCGGAGGCGGCGTTCGTCGGCGAACGGATCCTCCTCGGCCGGTCGGGGGTCGACCGGTGCCTGCTCGACCACCCGCAGGCGCGGGGCCGGCGGGGCTGCCGGGCGGGCTGGTGCAGAAGAGCGATGGAGTCTGACGCGCATCGTCGGTTCCTCAAGAACTCCGGAACGTCCCAGGAGTTTCTCTCTTTGAATCGGAAATCCTGGCGATCGCTTGAGATCTTGGCGCGGCCTGCGGACGATCTGTTTGGGATACTGAAAGGGCGCATGGCCCCTTCTCGTAAGCGCCAGGTCCGTTTGATCGTCTCGCTCAGCGCCGCAACGGTGCTGGCGGCGGCGCTCATCTACTTCAGCTTCAGCGGCTCGGCCGAGGCCGTCAGCCCGTCCAAGCTGCTCAAGGACGCGGTCGCGGGCAAGAGCTACTCGCTCACCGGCAAGGTCGTCGACGGCTCGATCGTCAAGAAGGGCGCGACGACCGACTTCCGCGTGAAGGACCGCTCCGGCTCGTCCAGCATCCCCGTCTCCTACACGGGTGCGGTGCCGGACACGTTCAAGAACGGCCGCGAGATCATCATCACGGTCCACAAGCAAGGCACGGGCTTCGTCGGCGAGAAGGACACGCTGGTCACGAAGTGCCCGTCGAAGTACCAGGCTGACGAGTAGCGGGGTGCCGGAGCCCGCGCACACGGCTGTCGTCGACCACCGGGCGGCCGGGCGGCCGCAGGTGGTGTCCTGATGGCCACCCTGGGGCGCGCGCTCCTGATCTTCGCGCTGGTCACCGCGCTCTGGGGCGTCGCGGCGTCCCTGTACGGGGCGCGCCGCAACAAGCCCGACCTCGTCGAGTCCGGCCGTCGGGCCGTCTACGGCCTGGCCGCGCTGACGACGCTCGCGTTCCTGATCCTCGAGGTCGCGTTCCTGCGCAGCGACTTCACGTTCGTCACGGTGACGTCGCACTCCTCGACGACGACGCCGACGTTCTACAAGGCCGCCGCGGCGTGGTCCTCGCAGGAGGGCTCGCTGTTGCTGTGGGTCTGGCTGCTGTCGCTGTGGTCCAGCCTGGTGCTGTTCCTGACCCGCCGCCGGATGCGCGACGTCGCGCCCTACGCGACCGCGGTCCTCTGCGGGTTCGGCGCCTTCTTCAGCGCGCTGCTGGTCTTCGAGGCAACCCCGTTCGAGACGACGGCGGTCGCCGCGTCGGACGGTGTCGGCCTGTCGCCGCTGTTGCGGCATCCCTCGATGATGATCCACCCCCCGATGCTGTACTCGGGGTACACCCTGTTCACCATCCCGTTCGCGTTTGCCGTCGGCGCGCTGATCGTGCGGAGGGTGGACGCCGAGTGGATCTCGGCGACCCGGCGCTTCGCGCTGGCCGCCTGGCTGTTCCTGGGCATCGGCATCATCCTCGGCGCCCGCTGGTCCTACTCCGAGCTGGGCTGGGGTGGCTACTGGGCCTGGGACCCGGTGGAGAACGCGTCGCTGCTGCCCTGGCTGACCGGCACCGCGTTCCTGCACTCCGTGATGCTCCAGGAGCGCCGCGGGATGCTGAAGACGTGGAACACGTCGCTGATCCTGGGAACCGGCACGCTGGCGATCCTCGGCACGTTCCTGGTCCGCTCGGGCATCCTCGACTCGATCCACGCGTTCGGCGCCAGCACCCTCGGCACGTGGTTCGTCCTGCTGTTGGCGTTGCTGATCATCGGCAGCGTCTGGCTGGTCACCTCGCGCCGCGACGCGCTGCGCTCCGAGCACCAGATCGACTCGCTGATGTCCCGCGAGGCGGTCTTCCTCTTCAACAACCTCGTGCTGGTCGCGCTGGCGTTCGTGATCCTGTTCCTCACGTTCTTCCCGCTGATCAGCGAGGCGCTGACCGGCCAGAAGCGGGCGATCGGCGCGCCGCTGTTCAACAAGTTCACGGTGCCGCTGTCGCTGATGCTCGTGCTGCTGTCGGGCATCGGCCCGGCGATCGCCTGGCGCCGCGCCTCCTGGCCCTCGCTGCAGCGTGCGTTCCGCTGGCCGGTCGCCGCGGCGGTCGCCACCGGCATCGCGGTCGCGCCCCTGGGCGCCTGGGACCGCCCGTACGCGGCGCTGATGTTCGTCTTCGGCGCGCTGGTGCTGGCCGGCGTCGTCCAGGAGCTGGTGAAGGGCACGAGCGCGCGGCAGGCGATGACCGGTCGCGGCCCGGCCTCGTCGTTCTTCACGTTGATCGGCCGCAACCGGCGGCGCTATGGCGGCTACACGGTTCACGTCGGCATGACGTTGCTGTTCGTCGGCATCGCCGCGTCGTCGGCGTTCCAGCACGCCAAGGACGTCCGCATCAAGCCCGGGCAGGCGGCCGTCGTCAACGGCTACACCTACACCTACGACCGGGCGACGACCAAGATCGTCACCCGCGACCAGCGTCTGGAGCGCCTGGATTTCGGGGCCAAGCTCACGGTCACCGACAAGAAGGGCGACGTCGTCGCGCGCCTGGCGCCGACGAAGGGCTACTACCCCGGCAACGCGCCGTTCGCGCCGATCACGGCCGCGTTCGAGGGCGAGTCGACGTCGGAGGTCGGCCTGGACGCCGGCCTGGGCCACGACTGGTGGACTGCGATGCAGCCGGACCTCAACGGGCTGTCGGCGGAGATCAAGAACCGCAACGACGTCCTGGTCAAGGCGGTCCAGGAGGTCGACTCCAAGGGCGGCCAGCTCGACGCCGCCCGCTTCGGCGCGCTGCGCTACCGGTACTTCGAGGAGATCCAGAAGACCTACCTGCGCGAGGCGCCCGCCGCGACGTTCCGGATCATCCAGTCGCCGCTGGTCAGCTGGATCTGGATCGGCGCGCTGATCGTCTTCGGCGGTGGCCTGCTGGCGCTGTGGCCCACCGGTGACGCGCTGCGCCGCCGCGCGACCGCCGGGTACGCCGGCCGCGTCGCCCGCGACCTGGGACGGGCGTAGGCGTGGAGCCGATGCTCGTCATCCTCGCCCTGATGGGCGTGGTGCTGCTGGTCGGCTGGCCGCTGATCCGCACCGGTGCCGGCCGGGGCGCCGAGCGCGACGCCGCCCGCATCGAGGACCTCCTGGCCGCGCGCGAGTCGACCTACCGCCAGATCCGCGAGCTCGAGCTGGACCATCGGACCGGCAAGCTCGACAAGGACGACTTCCGCGCGCAGGACAGGGCGCTGCGCGCGCGGGCGGTGGACATCCTGCGCGAGCTCGACGACCTGGGCGTGGGCAGCGATCCCGCCCAGGCCCCCGCGGTGGCGGAGGAGCAGCCTGACCTGAGTCCCGCTACCCTTCACGAACCGTGATCGAGACGCTTCTCAGCATCCTTCAGGTCGTCGTGTGCGTGGCCCTCATCGTCCTGGTGCTCCTGCACTCGGGCAAGGACGCCGGCCTGTCCGGCGCCTTCGGCGTGGGCGGCAGCGGTGGCGGCCAGAGCGGCGGCTCGATGATGGAGAAGAACCTGAACCGCTGGACCGTGGCCTTCGCGATCGTCTTCGCGGTCAACACGATCCTGCTGCTGAAGAAGCCCTGGGAGTAGTCCCGGCCTCGTCAACCCGGCGTCGCGCCTGAGACGGCGAAACCCTCCGCCCGCAGCGACGGGCAGACCACGCCGGACGCGAAGCGCCGGCCGTAGAACTCACCCTCGCTGACCAGGCGCTGCTGCTGCGTCAGCCCCGTGGTCGCCTCGAGGATCCGCAGCGCGCCGTCGGTGAAGCGCACGTCGCGGGCGGGGCCGGCGATCCGGCCGTCCTCGATCCAGAACGTGCCGTCGCGGGTCATGCCCGTCAGCAGCGCATGCTTCTCGTCGACCGGGTTGAGGTACCACAGGCGCGTCACGTAGATCCCGCGCTCGACACCGGCGATGAGCTCAGCCTCGTCGGCGGCGCTGCCGGGAGCCATGACGAGGTTGGTGGCGCTCGGGCCGTACGGGGAGCCGCCGGCCACGACCGCGTGGCCCGTCGAGTGGGCACCGCCGCCGGCGAGCGCCGCGCTCGTCGTGTCGTGGACGACGCCGTCGGCGATGCCGCTGCTGATCAGCGGCGTCGCGCGCTTGGCCACACCCTCGGCGTCGAAGCCGCGCGGCAGCGTCAGCGGGTGGCCGGGTAGGTCGGCGATGGTGACGATCGGCGCGGCGACGAGGGTGCCGAGCCGGTCCACGAGCGCGCCGCGGCCCTCCGCGTGGGCCCGCCCGTTGAACGCCAGCCCGCTGAGCATGTCGAGGATGCCGCCGACGGCGTCGGGGGCCAGGACGACCGTGTAGGCGCCCGGGGCGATCGCGCGTGGCTCCTCGCCGGTGATGCCCGCCGCCGCGCGGGTGGCCGCGGCGGGGACGTCGAGGTCGGCCACCGCCCGTCCCGCGGTCGCACCCCAGCCGCTGCGCGCGGTGCCGGGATGGCGGGCGATGACCTTCGCGAACGCGTCGGTGACGTCGTCGCTGACGCCCAGTCCGGTTGTCGCGGCCAGCGCGGTGGTGACCCGGCCGGAGGTCCAGATGCCGAACGCCTCGACGCCGTGGTCGGCGCACGTGGCGAAGGCCGCGGCGAGCGCCGCGCCGGCGGCAGCGGCGTCGGGGTCGGCGGTCGCGGCGTCGAAGCCGGTGTGGGCCGCCGGCAACTGCGGGGCCGGCAGCCCGGGGTGGTCGCCGGGCTCTCCGGCGACGGTGGCCGCGGCGCTCGCCGCCGCCACCGCGCGCGCCGCGGCGCGCCTCAGCCCGTCGTCGCTCAGGTCGTTCGTCTCGGCCGTGCCGGCATGTCCCTCCCGCAGCGCCAGGACGTGCACGCCGGTGTCGTCGACGCTCGTGGCCTGCGTCGGCGTGCTGCGGGCGAAGCGGCTGACCAGCGAGCGCTCGCGGGTCACCGACACCTGCGCGGCGTCGGCGCCGGACACGAACTGCAGGGCGTGGGCGGCGATGTCGAGGGGCTCGGGCATCACGTCGCCGGCCGGACGTCGACGTGGCGGAAGCGGGCCGGGGCAGCGCCGTGGCTGACGGCCATGACCTGCCCGGGTTCACCCTTGCCGCAATTGGTCAGGCCCCAGAGCCGCCACTCCGAGGGACCGCACACGGCGTCCAGACCGCCCCAGAACCTCGGGGTGATGCCGCTGTAGAGCGGGTTGCGGTAGAGGCGCCCGAGCTCGCCGTCCTTGATCTCGCGCGCGACCTCGGTGGCGAACTGGAACTGCAGGCGCCGGTCGTCGATCGACCACGAGCGGTTGGTCTCCAGGTACAGCCCGTCCTCGGTGTCGGCGACGAGGTCCTCAAGCGTCCCGGCGTCCCCGGGCTCGATGGAGACGTTGGTCATGCGCACGATCGGCTGGCGCGTGAAGCCATCGGCGCGGGCGCAGCCGCCGCTGTCGTCCAGGCCCACGGCGGCGGCGGACTGGCGGTCGCTCAGCGCCGCACGGAGCTGCCCGCCGACGATGAGCGGCGTGCGGCGCGCGGGCGTGCCCTCGTCGTCCCAGCCGAAGGTGCCCAGCCCTCCCGGTGCCGTCGCGTCGGCGGTGATGTTGAGGTGTTCGGAGCCGTAGGTGAGCGTGCCGAGGTCGGTGGGCTGGACCCAGCTGGTGCCCGCGTAGGAGGCCTCGCCGAGGAGGATCCGGTCCAGCTCCAGCGCGTGGCCGATCGACTCGTGGATCTGCAGCGCCAGCTGGTCGGCACCGAGGATGACCGTGGTCGTCGCCGCAGGGCAGGGCGGGGCGGTCAGCAGCTCGACGGCCTCCTGGGCGACGCGCGGCGCGTGGCCCCGGAGATCCAGGCCGAGGACGTGCTCCCAGCCCGCGGCGTGGATCAGCCCGCCGTGGGAGGTGGGGTGGGTGCGGGTCTGGGCCTCAGCGCCGGCGACCGCGACCGCCAGCAGCCCGCCACCGCAGCTGACGGCGTCCTGGGTGACGGCGACCCCATGGCTGGTGACGAGGGCGGACTCGACGCGCCGCGCGTTGGTGACGGCGGCGGAAACCGCGATGCGCGGATCGGCCTCGCGGATGAGCTGCTCGGCCGCCAGCAGCAGCGCGAGCTTGTCGTCGAGGCTGACGGCGAACGGGTCGACCTCGCGCGGGGACTGCCAGTGGCCGGTCGCGGGTCGGGCCTCCGTCAGCGGCGGCGCTGCGACCCGCGGCTGGGCCTCGGCGATGGCGATGGCCCGCTTGAGCGCCTCCTCGGCACCGTCCGCGCCGACCCGGCTGGTCGCTGCGAAGCCCCACGCACCGCCGACCCGCACGCGGATGCCGATGCCCTCGCTGCTGGTGTGCGAGACGTCGTCGATGCGGCCGCTGCGCACGCCGACCTCCTCGTTGGTCTCCCGCACCCAGCGAACCTCGACGTGCGAGACGGAGGACGGTGCGGCGCCGAGCACGCCGGTGAGCAGATCGAGCACTGCGTCGCAGGCTACTGCGCACGTCCGGCCGTCGAGCTCACCGCCAGGCAGAGCAGGGCCACACCGGCCAGCGCGGCCAGCGCGCGCTGCTGGTCCAGCACGCCGTTGAGCAGTTCGACGATGTACGGCGTGGCAAACCCGAGGTAGGTCAGCGCGTAGAAGACCGACACCGTGGCGCCGAGCTCCTCGGGTGCGGCGATGCGCTCGGTCTCCCTGAGCCCGGCGATGAGGCAGCCGCCGTAGCCGACGCCGAACAGCGGGGCGGACACGAGGATCAGCAACGGGCTGTGGTGGTGGATGGCGAGGATGCCCACGCCCATGCCGACGGCGGCGGCGACCAGGCCGACGGCGCCGGACAGCAACGGCTGCACGTCCTCCACGCGCTTGGCGAACGGCTGGACCGCGACACCGGTGCCCAACGCCAGCGCGCCCGCCACGCCCGCCAGCAACGCGGCGTGGCCGTGGGCGCCGATCTCGACCGGCAGCACGGCGAACGGCATGGACGCGCACGCGAAGACCCAGGGCGCGACGATCACGACGGTCCGGCCGAAGCGCGGGGTCCGGGTGACGTGAGGGATGCGGATCAGCGGGCTGCGCGGGTCCCGCGGCAGCTGCGGCTCGACCGCGTCCAGGATGGTCAGCGCCGCGAAGGTGCCGAGGACGAGATGGGGCAGGTAGGGGACCCAGAGCGGGTCGGGTGCGGTGTCGGCGACGATCGAGGCGACGAGCGGCCCCGCTGCGAAGCCGGACGTCAGCGCGATGGCCGAGCGGCGGGCGGCGGTGCCCGGGTTGCGCCGCTCGTCGTCGGTGGTCAACTCACGCAGCCACGCGGTCGCGGCCCCGAACACCACGCCGCTGCACACGCCGGCCAGGAAGCGCCCGGCACCGATGCCCAGCGTCTCGTGCCGCAGCGTGATGAGCAGCAGCGTCGCCAGCGGGGACAGCAGGACGAACGGTGTGACGACCGGCCGGCGCCCGTAGCGGTCGCTGGCGGCCCCACCGATGAGCAGGCCCGGGATGAGGCCCGCGGCGTAGACGCCGAACAGGATGGCGCGGGTCTGCGCGGACAGGTGCAGCTCGTCGCGGTAGACGACGAGCATCGGGGAGAACTGGTTGGCGCCCCAACCGACGGCGAACATGCCGAGGGCGACGCGGTGCCAGGGGCGCATGATCCGCAGCGTACGTTGCGGGTGGTTCAACGACCGTTGAATCCCGGGTAGAGGGAGAGCGGCATGTCTCTCGCCGACATCGAGCCCTACCTTCCCGCCGTCGTGGTCATCGCGCTGCTGTTCGGCGGCCTGATCGCCGCGGGCGCGGGTGCGGCGCGGGACGGCCACCGCGGCATCGCGGCCGCCATCTCGATGGCGCTGGTCGTGCTGGCGGCGGCGGTCGGGTTCCTCGTGATCATCGCCATCGGGCTGTCGCGCGCGTTCGACTGACGGTTCAACGGAGGTTGAACCGTGCCCGCGGTAGCGTGGCGGCATGACCGCCGAGGCCGACCTCGCCCGCATCGGGATCCTGCTCGGGGACCGGACGCGGGCCGCGATCCTGCTCGCGTTGCTGAACGGCGACGCGCAGCCGGCCTCGGTGCTGGCCGACGCGGCCGGGGCGTCGCGCTCGCTGGCGTCCTCGCACCTGCGCAAGCTGCTCGACGGCGGCTTGGTCGACGTCGAGGCGGTGGGGCGCCAACGCCGCTACCGGTTGGCGTCCGGTCATGTCGCCGAGATGCTGGAGAGCGTCATGTTCCTGGCACCCGCGCAGCCGGTCACGACGCTCAGGCAGGCCAACCGCAACGCCCACCTGCGCCACGCCCGCCTCTGCTACGACCACCTCGCCGGCGTCTTCGGCGTCGCGGTGACCGAGGGGCTCGTCGACCGTGGCGCCCTGCTGGTCGTCGACCAGGGCTTCGAGCTGACGTCCGACGGCGAGCCGCTGATGGCCGAGCTGAGCGTCGACCTGCCGGCGCTGCGGCGCGCCCGCCGGCCGTTGTGCCGCACCTGCACCGACTGGACCGAGCGCCGCGAGCACCTGGCCGGCGGCCTGGGTGCTGCCGTCGCCGGGCAGATGCTCCAGCGCGGCTGGATCGCGCGCCGTCCGGGCACCCGCGCCCTCGACCTCACGCCCGCCGGGTGCGCCGAGGCGGCCCGCTGGCTCGGGGTCGACCTCCCCGCCGCCGCGTAAAAGGCGTGTCGGTCTCATCGCAGGGGGTGCGATCAAGCCGACACGCCATTTGTTCACCAGGCGGCGGCGTAGATCTTCTCGCGGATCTCCTCGCGGGTCGCGCGGGGTGGCGTGAGGTCCAGTTCGGGGCGCGACGCCGCAGCCTCGGCGCAGGCGTCGAGCTTGTCCTCGGTGACGCCGATGTCGCGGGCGCGGGTGGCGCCCGCCAGGGCCGCGAGGCGCACCGCGAGGTCCTCGATGCGGATGCCGGCGGCGGCGTCCAGCGCGGCCATGGCTTCGGGCGCGCGGGTGCGCAGGGCCGCGGTCGTCCAGGGCAGGACGCAGGCGTTGGCGGGACCGTGGCCGGCACCGCCGACCCGGACCAGCGTCTGGGAGCAGACGTGGGAGAGGCCGTACCAGGAGGCGTCGATCGCGTTGCCGGACAGCAACGACGCCAGGGCCAGCGCGTCGCGGTCCGGCGCGGACTCGTCGGCCCAGGCGGTCGCGATGAGCCGCGCGGACTCGTGGGCGCAGAGCGTCGGCACCGGCGAGGTCATGGTCGTCAGCGGCGCCTCGACGGCGTGGGCCAGCGCGTTGGCCGACGACGCGGCGAGCTCGTCCGGCGGCTGTGACGCGCAGATCGCCGGGTCGTTGACGACGACCCGGGCCCGCGTCGGGGGCGAGTCCTGCGCGGCACCGCGCGCGCGACGGTGGACCCACGTCATCTCGGCGGCCGACAGCGTCGTCGGGATCGCCGCGACCGGGCGCCCGAGCGCCGAGCCCAGCGCCTTCGCGGTGTCCACGATGCGCCCGCCGCCGAGCGCGACGATGAGGTCGGAGTCGGTGTGACCCACCTTCTCGAGCAGGTCGCCGGCCAGTTCGTCGACGAAGCCCGAGGGCACGTCGTGGCGCTCGTCGGCGGCGTCGAGGATCCGCTGCGGCACCAGCGCCGCGGCCCGTGGGGTGGTCAGCAGCGTGTAGCCGGAGCCGAGGTGCTCCAGCGCGCCGTCGATGCAGCCCCGGCCGAAGACGATGGTGCGCTCGCCGTCGCGCCAGGTGAACGGGGAAACAGTCACGAGTGGGACACCGCCTCGATGTTGTGGCCGTCGGGGTCGAGGACGTAGGCCCCGTAGTACCCCGGGTGGTAGATCTCGCGCTCACCGGGCGCGCCGTTGTCGGTGCCGCCCGCGGCCAGGGCCGCCGCGTAGAACGCGTCGACCTCCGCGCGCGTGGCGCTCAGCGCCACGTGCACCTTGTCGTCGATGCCACCGACGCGCAGCCACAGCTCCGGCTTGCCGTCCTTGCCGAAGCCGACGGTGCGCCCGTCGAACGACACGATCTCGACGATCCGCAACGGCTCCAGCGCGGCCGCGTACCAGGCGCGAGATCGCTCGAGGTCGGAGACGTTGAAGACCAGGTGGTCGATGATCATGCCCCGACCCTACGGGGTCGACGGCACGCGGTCCTCGTTCCAGGAGTAGGCGTACTCCGGGTTGTCGTGGTCGCGCCACAGCGTGGTGAGCCTCAGCGGACGGAACGTGTCCCACATCACCGCCAGCTCGTTGGTCCGCTTGGCGCCGAGGGCCTTCTCCGTCGTCCCCGGCTGCGGCCCGTGGGGCAGACCCGACGGGTGCAGCGTCAGGCAGCCGATGTCCACGCCCTTGCGCGCGGCGTAGTCGCCGGCCGCGTAGAACATGACCTCCTCGGACTGGATGTTGGAGTGGTGGTAGGGGATCGGCACGGCCGTCTCGTCCCAGTCGAGCATCCGGGGGGCGAAGGTGCAGATCACGAACTTGGGGCCCTGGAAGGTCTGGTGCGCCGGGGGCGGGAGGTGGAAGCGGCCGGCCCGCGGCTCGAAGTCGTCCGCGTTGAACGTGTACGGGTAGACGTAGCCGTCCCAGCCGACGACGTCGAACGGGT
>CAYUDT010000025.1:0-52221 GCA_964443695.1 uncultured Conexibacter sp.
GATCGCCGAGAACGCCGGCCTCGAGGGCTCGGTCGTCGTCAACGACGTCCGCAAGGCCAAGAAGGGTCACGGCCTGAACGCCGCGTCCGGCGAGATCGTCGACCTGGTCGGCGCGGGCATCATCGACCCCGCCATGGTGACCCGCTCTGCCCTGCAGAACGCGGCCTCCATCGCCAAGAACATCCTCACCACCGAGGCCATCGTGGCCGAGGTCCCGGAGAAGGATGGCGGCGGCGCCGGCGGCGGCATGCCCGACATGGGCGGCATGATGTAAGCAGCGACTCGCTGAGTCGCAGTGCTTGTGCGAAGGGCCCGGCAACCGCCGGGCCCTTTGTGTTCGCGGGGATCGCACAGTCCGTCCGCCCGCGTCGACGAGCACGTGTGTGGACTGCTGTCGCAGCGGTGCGACACCAATCCACACACGTCCCGGCGCGCAGAACGACTGGCTGACGTGCGTGGACTGCTGTCGCAGCGGTGCGACACGAATCCACACACGTCCCGGCGCGGAGAGCGACTCGCTGACGTGCGTGGACTGCTGTCGCAGCGGTGCGACACGAATCCACACACGTGCCGGTCGGCGCGGGCGGACCGTTCAGATCCCCGAGAAGCGACGACGCGCCCGCTTCGCGATGTGCGTGCCTGCCCGACGGCAGCCTCCGCGCTGTCAGCCGTCCGGGAGACCACCCGCGCGTTGGCCCATGGAAGCCGGTGACGGGGCGGGTGATCCTTGTCGAGGCAGGGCGAGCTTGGCCATCGCGCCGAGCGCCAGCAGCTCGAACATCTCGCCCATCAGGTCGTCGGGCACCTTGCCGGGGTCGAGCATCCGCTGCAGCGCCAGGCCGTTGGCGCCCGCGAAGATCAGCAGCGCCAGGCGGTGGATGTCGGCGCGGGGCGCGGCGATGCCGGTCGCCTCGGTGTAGCGGGCGACGGCGTCGGTGATGCGGTCGATGAGCCCGTCGTACTGGCCGACCAGGCGCGCGCGGAACTCCGGGTCGCGCCCGGCGTGGGCGGCGAACTCGAAGAACAGCCGCTCCCAGTCGCGGTCGCGATCGAGGTACGCGGTGAACTCCGCGCCGCTGGCGACCGCCTGCGCCTGCAGCGACACCTCGGTGTTCGCGAGCTGCTCGTCGAACGCCGCCTGACGGTCGGCGAAGCGCTGCTCGAGCAGCGCGATGAAGAGGTCCTCCTTGGACGCGAAGTTCGCGTAGACCGCGCCCTTCGTGTACCCGGCCTCGTGGGCGACGGCGTCCAGCGACGCGCCGTTCATGCCGCGCGCGGCGAAGATGCGGCCGGCGGCCTCGAGCAGGTCCGCGCGGGTGCGCGCCTGCTGCTCCTTGCGGGACAGCCGCTCGGTCGCCACTAGACCGTGAGAGGCTCGGGGGCGGCAGCGGGCTCGCGGATGACGGTGCCGCCCTCGGCCGGCGCCAGCGTGATCGCGCGGCGCTTGACGCGCTCGGGGCGGTCGCTGCCGGGGCGCAGCCGGACGCTGCGGACGACCGCCTGCAGCACGACCTGCATCTCGTACATCGCAAACGCCGCGCCGAGGCAGCGGCGCACGCCGCCACCGAACGGGATCCAGGTGTAGGTCCCCGGCTTGACGCCGACGAAGCGCTCCGGCCGGAAGGCGTGGGGCTCCGGATAGGTCTCCGCGCGGCGGTGGACCATGATGATCGAGGGGACGACCGTCGTCCCCCTGGGCAGGTCGCGGCCGGCGATGGTCATGTCGGCCTGCAGCTTGCGCAGGACGATCGGGACGACGGGACGCAGCCGCAGCGTCTCGTGGACGACGGCGTCGGCGTAGGCCGTGTCGCCCGCGAGCGCCTCATCGCGCAGGCGCTCGTACGCCCCGGGCGTGCGCAACGTCCGCTCGAAGGCCCAGGACAGGGCGGTGGCCGTCGTCTCGTGGCCCGCGACCAGCAGCGTGAGCAGCTCGTCGCGCAGCTCGACGTCGGACATCGGGTTGCCGTCCTCGTCGGTCGCCTGCAGCAGCAGCGACAGGATGTCGTCGCGCTCGGTGAGGTCGCCCGCGGTGCGGCGCGCGGCGATCTCCTCGTAGATCACCGCGTCGGCCCGGGCGAGAGGACGCCTGAACATCGGCGTGTTGGTGGCACGGTCGACGCCGACCGCCAGCGTCGCGAGGAACGACAGCGGGTCGGTGAGCATCTCCAGCAGCTTGCCCAGCGCCTCGCGCAGCCGGTCCTTGCGCGCCTCCTCCCGGACGCCGAAGACGGCGCGGATGATGATCTCCAGCGTGACGCCCTGCATGCGCGGCGCGAGCTCCAGCGGCGTGCCGACCGGCCAGGAGGCAATCTCCTCCTCGGCGACCTCGCGCATCAGCTCGCCGTAGCGCTGCATGCGCTCGCCGTGGAACGGCGCAGCAGCAGCCGCCGCTCGCGCAGGTGCTCGCGGCCGTCGAGGAGCAGCACCGAGCGGTCGCCGAGGATCGGCCGCAGGATCTGGTTGGCCTCGCCCGCGTGCAGCAGGTCCGGCGGGCCGGTGAACACCTCCTTGACGTGCTCGGGGTCGCCCAGCAGGACCCAGGGCGGCTCGCCGCCGATCTGGATCGTGAAGACGTCGCCGTGGCGCTGCTGGGCGTTCAGGACGAACGGCACCGGCCGCGTCATCCAGGCCAGCGACTGCCGGGCCCTCGACCAGGTGGGCCCGGGCGGAAGCGCACTCATATACCCGACGGTATCCGAATACCGACCGGTATGTCAATACAGCTCCCGGGCGCCGCGGACCCTCGTCCGCAGCAGCCCGCGCGCGCGGCTGGAGTCCAGCGCGCACGCCTTCGGCCGCTCCGGCGGCCCCGGAGCACCCCGCACCTCGCGGCCGGCGATGAGGGTCGCCAGCTCGTGGCGCGTGAGGCCGTCGGCGCCCCCGACGTGCAGGACGCCGGCGACGTCGAGCACCGCCAGCTCCAGCAACGCCGCGGCGAGGTCGTGGACGCTCAGCGGCGAGCGGATCTCGTCGGTGAAGAACACGTTCGCCGGGTCGCGGGCCGCGTGCTCGTGCTTCAGCGGCGCGCCGGGCGCGCCGAGCAGCAGCGATGTGCGCACGATGAGCGCGTCGGGGCACGCGGCCGCGACGAGCTGCTCGGCCTCCCGCTTGGCCAGGCCGTACCCGGCGCTCGCGTCGGGCGGGTCGTCCTCGGTGAGCGGACGGCCCAGCCGGCCGTTGAACACCACGTCGGAGGACAGGTGGATCAGCCGCGCGCCGATCCGCGCGGCCTCGGCGGCGACGACCGCGGCCCCGTCGCGGGTGACCGTGTCGTCGTCCTGGCGGTAGGCGGTGTGAATCACGACGTCCGGCCGGGCCCGATCGAACGCTTTGCGCAATGACGCCGCATCACACACGTCCACGCGCTCCTGCCCCGCCGGCGAATCCCTGCACATCGCGGCAATCGCCCGCCCGAGCCCGCCGGTCAAGCCCGTCACGTAGAGCACGAACCCAACCTAAAGGTGCCAGCCGTCTTTAGGTGGTGTTCGGTACGTTCGGATGGTGTTCGCCGTGGGTCGTGTCACCGAGTTGCACCGCTGGCCCGTCAAGTCGATGGCCGGTGAGCCGGTCGATGCGCTGCGGGTGGACGCCCGCGGTGCGGCCGGGGACCGGACCCACGCGCTGTATGACGTCCACCAGGGTGCCCCGCGGCGGCTGACCGCTCGGCAGGCGCCGCGGCTGCTCGCCTGGCGGGCGGGCTACCCCGGCGTGCCGGGTGAGGTGGCCGACCCCGAGGACCCGCCGGTCGCGACGGTCACCGCACCGGACGGGACCGCCTACCGGTGGGACGACCCGGCGCTGGGGCCCGCGCTGGAGGCCGACCTCGGCCGGCCGGTCGAGCTGCGCCGCGACGTCATCGGCCAGCAGGACCTCGGATACTCGCTGCTGCTCACCACGCAGGCGACGCTGGACGCGCTGGGCGAGGAGCTCGGCGGGCCGGTGGACCTGCGGCGCTTTCGCACCAACGTCCACGCCGTCCTCGACGTGCCCGCCTGGACCGAGCACGAGTGGGAGGGACGCACGCTCCTCATCGGCGATCAGCCCTTCGACTTCCTGCACGCGTGCGTGCGCTGCGTGATCCCGACGCGCGACCCGGACACCCAGGAGAAGTGGGGCGTCCTGCTCCGGCACCTGGCCCGGGAGCACCACACGCTGTTCGGGATGAACGTCCGCCCCCGGCCGGACACCCACGCGACGATCCGCGTGGGCGATCCGATCCGGGTGGAGTAGCTACTCGGCCGCGGCTGCGACCTGCGCAGCGGCGGGGACGGACTCGTCGGTGACCGGTGAGGGATCGGTCACCCGCCAGAGCGTGTAGGCCGCGCCGACGAGGGCCGCGCCGACGCCGACCCAGTAGGCCAGCTGGTAGCCGCCGGTGAGCGCGTCGTCGGTCGCGCGGCCGATCGCCTCGAGGTGCTCGGTCCGCGAGGCCGCGACCGTGCCCAGCGCGGACAGGCCGATGGCGCCGCCGAGCTGGATCGACACGTTGACGATGCCCGACGCCAGGCCGGCGTCCTCGTTGGGCACGTCGGCCACCGCGGCCGTCATCAGCGGCATGAACGCGACACCCGCACCTGCGCCCATGAGCATCAGCGCGAGGAAGATGCCCGGGAAGAACGCGGTGTCCTGGTCGGCCGTCGCGAAGACGGTCAGCGCCAACGCCACCAGCGCGAGGCCCGCCGCGATCAGCCGCCGCGGCCCGAAGCGCTCCAGCAGGAACGCGGTCGCACCCATCGACAGCGCGGCGACGACCAGCGTCTGCGGCAGGAACGAGGCGCCGATCTCCAGCGAGCTGTAGTGCTCCACGCGCTCGAGGTAGACCGAGCGCAGGAAGAAGGTCGAGAACATGCCGGTGACCAGCAGGACGCGGATGACGCTGGTGTCCATCAGCGCACGCAGCCGGAACACGCGCAGGGGCATGATCGGGTTGGCCAGCCGCTGCTGCAGCGCACCGAACGCGCCGAGCAGCGCCAGCGACAGCGCGCCGAAGCCGAGGGTGTGCAGCGAGCCCCAGCCGTGGTCGGACGCCTTCACGATCGCGTAGACGCCGATCATCATCGCGACGGTCACGAGCACCGACCCGACCCAATCGACGCCCTCGCTGAGGCCGATGCCGTCGCCGCCGGGCAGGATCGCCCGGCCCAGCACGAAGGCGAGGATGCCGATGGGGACGTTGACGAAGAAGATCCAGTGCCAGGCCAGCGTCTCGGTCAGCACGCCGCCGAGCAACAGGCCGGCCGAGCCGCCCGAGATGACGATCAGCGTGTAGACGCTCATCGCCTTCGCGCGGGCCGCGGGGCTGGGGAACTCGGTGACGATGATCGCCAGGACGACGGCCGACGCCAGCGCGCCACCGAGGCCCTGCAGCAGGCGGCCCGCGATGAGCATGCCCTGCGTGGTCGAGGCACCGCAGAGGATCGAGGCGACGGTGAAGACGACGATGCCGACGAGGAACACCTGCCGCCTGCCGAGCAGGTCGCCGAGCCGGCCGGCCAGCAGCAGGAAGCTGCCGAAGGAGATGAGGTAGGCGTTGACGACCCACGTCAGGCCGGCGTCGGAGAACCCGACGTCGTCCTGGATGTTGGGCAGCGCCACGTTCACGATCGTGGTGTCCAGGATGATCATCAACTGGCCCAGGCAGACGACCAGCAGCGCGATCCAGGCACGGCGGTCCGCGCCGCCCGCGGTTTGAATCTTCTCTCGCATAAGGATCGTCACTATATCAATGACGATTCTCCGGGTAATGACGATCACCGGAGTTGGTACAGTCACCTGACGATGTCCCCAGCCACCGCTCAAGGCACCGGCACCATGGCGCTCCTCACGCGCCTGGCCCGGCAGAGCTACCGCCGCATCTCCGAGGACTCCCTCGGGATGAAGCTCAAGAGTTACGGGACGCTGAGCACGCTGGCCGAGCTGGGCGACATGCCGCAGGCCGACCTGAGCGTCGCGATGTGCATCGACGCCAACAACCTCGTGCTGCTGCTCAACGAGCTCGAGTCGCTGGGCTACGTCTCCCGCCAGCGCGACCCGGCCGACCGCCGGCGCCACATCGTCGTCATGACCGACGCGGGCCGCCGGGCGCTGCTGGAGGCCGAGCAGCAGATGGAGGACACCGAGGACGCCGTCCTCACGCACCTGAGCGCCAAGGAGCGCGACCAGCTGCACCGCCTGCTCAAGCAGGCCCTCGACGGCTGAGCGGCCGGCACCGGCCGCAGGAGCGCGCGGCCCGCTGCGGTTCAGCCGGCGATGCGCGACAGCGTGGCCGCGAGGTTGAGCTTGCCCAGGACGCCGCCCGCGGTGCGGGTGGCGCCGGCCGGGGCGATCGCACCGGCCAGCGCGCTGATCGAGGCGGCCTTGTCGATGCTGAGGGCCAGGACGGCAGCGCCGGCGACCTGCGGAGCGGCCATGGAGGTGCCGCTGCGCATCTCATAGCCGTTGTGACGGCCGGTGCTGACGATGTCGGTGCCGGGGGCGGCGACATCGACGCAGGAGCCGCGGTTGCTGAACGGCGCGAGCCTGCCGTTGCGGTCGGTCGCGGCGACGGTGATGACGTTCGGCGAGGTGGAGCAGGCGGGGAAGCTGGGCCTGGCGTCGAGGTCCTGGGCGTCGTTGCCGGCGGACACGACGATCAGCATGCCCTTGGCGTCGGCGTCGGCGATCGCGGCGTCGAGGTCCGGGTCGTCGGTGCTGGAGTTGATCGAGACGTTGGCGACCTTCGCGCCGTGGGCGGCCGCGAAGCGGATCGCCTTCGCGAGGTTGGTCGTGGTGCCCGAGTTGCCGGCGTCGAGGACGCGGAGCACCATCAGCTTGGCCTTCTGGGCGATCCCGGTGACGCCCTTTGCGTTGTTGCCGCGGGCGGCGATGATGCCGGCGACGTGCGTGCCGTGGCCATGCTCGTCGGCGGGCCTGCCGTCGTGGCCGACGAAGTCCCAGCCGTTGACGTCGTCGACGAAGCCGTCGCGGTCGTCGTCCTTGCCGTTGCCCGCGATCTCACCCTTGTTGACCCAGAGGTTCTTCCGCAGGTCGGAGTGCCTGGTGTCCACGCCCGTGTCGATCACCGCGACGGTGACCGCGCCACCGGCGGTCCGGGCCCAGGCAGCCCGGGCGCCGTCGGCCT
Organism: uncultured Conexibacter sp.; assembly: GCA_964443695.1. Lineage (GTDB taxonomy): Bacteria > Actinomycetota > Thermoleophilia > Solirubrobacterales > Solirubrobacteraceae > Paraconexibacter. The sequence goes on from CAYUDT010000025.1 coordinate 7,121, forward strand.
TCAGGTGCCACTCCTGACCGGCCAGCGGATCGTTCGGCCTCGTCGCGGCCGAGGCGGGCGCGGCAGTGGCGGCGATGAGGAGGGCGGTGCAGGCGATCCGGCGGGAGAGGCTCACACCAGACGCATCGGTGCGCGCTCATACCCACCCGCTCGTCCGGCCGCCTACAACAGCGGATGAACCTCAGCCCTCGGTCGCGGTCAGTCGCCTGACCGATCGGATGAACCGGGCTCAGCCGATCGGTGCCGCCGCGCCGACCTCGGCGTACACCGCGCTCTCGAACGCCAGCAGCGTCTCCACCACCGGACCGTCGAAGAACGGGAGGATCTGGGTCATCAGGATGCCCGCGACCCCGGCCGAGCGGTCGATCCAGTAGTAGGAGTTGAACAGGCCCGCCCAGTCGGCCGTCCCGGCGCTGCGCATGCCCGGCAGGTCGACCTTCGTGAGATGGAAGCCCAGCCCCCAGCCCTGCGGGACCGGCAGCGCGGGGACGTCGTTGGACAGCTCCGGCACCGCCGTCCGGATCATCTCCGGCATCGGGATGCCCTCGATGTGGTCCTGCAGCGCCAGGTCGACGGTCTCGGGCCTGAGGATCCCGGCGCCGTCGTTGAGCCAGGCCTGCACGAACCTGCCGTAGTCGCGGATCGTCCCGTAGGAGCCGTGACCGCCGGCGTCCCACTCCTGGACCGCGGGGAGGTCCAGCGGCGTGTCGGCCAGCGTGCCGTCCGCCATCCGCGCCTTCACCGGCAGGAGGTTCGCGCGCGCCTCGTCGGAGGGGGCGAACGTCGAGTCGGTCATGCCCAGCGGCCCGTAGACGGTCTCGGCCAGCTGCTCGCCGAGGGTCCGGCCGGTGAGCTTCTCGACGGCCAGGCCCAGCCAGTCGACGCTGACGCCGTACTCCCACATCGTCCCTGGGTCGTGGACCATCGGGGCCTTCAGCGCGACCTTCAGCCCGTCGAGGATCGACGGGACGCCGTTGGCGGCGCAGTGCTCCAGCAGCGCCTGGTTGGTGAAGAAGTAGCCCAGGCCGCTGGTGTGGGTCATCAGCTGGCGGAACGTCGGCATCGACGCGGGCGCCCGGAGCGTCCCGTCCTCGGCGAGCACCTGCATCTCGGCGAACTCCGGCAGGACCGAGTCGATCGTCGCGTCGAGGTCGAGCCGTCCCTGCTCGACGAGCTGCAGCGCCGCCGTCGTGGCGACGGCCTTCGTCATCGATGCGTTGCGGAACAGCGTGTCGAGCGTCGCGTCGCCCGCGGCGCCCTCGTAGAGCACCCCGTCGCGTCCCACCACCATCGCGGCCACGCCGTGGATGCGGCCGTCGGCGACGGCGTCGTTGAGCAGCTGGTCGATCGCTTCGAAGCCCATTGCGCGACACTCTCACACCGGCCTCCCCGGCCGGTTGTCGGGTCGCTACAACTCCGGCCGCTCTGGGTAGGGGGCACCCGTGATCCGGCCGCTTCTCCTGACCGCCGTGCTGTCCCTCGTCGCGCCGGTCGCGGCGCAGGCCGCGGCACCGAACCTCCACGTCCGCGGCAACCAGCTCTACAACGGCAACCAGCCGTTCCTGGTCAAGGGCGTGATCTTCGAGGGCTTCCAGGACCCGGCCGTCACGCAGAGCTCGTGCTTCGACAAGAACCGCCAGCAGCAGACGGGCAGCACCGGCGGCGGCCGCGTGTGCACCCGCCACCTGGCCGCGCAGTACTACTACGCCAACGCGGCGCTGCCCCGCGCCCGCGAGCAGTGGCACGCCAACACCGTCCGCCTGAACCTCAACCAGGCGGCGCTGGACCCGTCGTCGGACTTCTCCAAGGCGCTGCCCTCGCCGTACATCAACGAGGTCAAGGGCGCGGTCGACCTCGCCACGCAGCAGGGCTTCGCCGTCGTCCTCGCGGTGTTCAGCGGGGAGAACAACGAGCAGGGCCAGATCTGGTGGCCCGACGCGGGCGGCGACATGCGCCGGCTCGGGGACTTCGACGACAAGCCGGACCTGCCCGACCACGCCTTCGGCTCCTACAACCCGGGCCTGGAGCTGCCCGACCAGCAGACCAAGCGGGCGCTCACGCAGCTGGCCAAGGCCTTCGCGGGCTACCCCAACGTCATGATCGAGACGCTCAACGAGCCCGGCGGCGACACGCAGGACCCCAACCGCCCGCCGGACCCGATGGACCAGTACCTCAACGGTGGTGGCATCCCGGCGCGCGGCGCCGACAAGAGCGCGGCCGGCCAGGCGCTCGGCCCCGCCGTCGGCGTGCGTGAGCTGGTGCGCTCGGTCCGGGAGAACAGCAGCTACGCCAACCCCATCATCGTCGAGGGCATCGGCCCGGCCCTGGGCGGCGGCGTGGCCGGCGTCGAGCAGTACAGGCCCGGCGCCAACGACAACCAGATCGTCTACGCGACCCACCCGTTCCTGAAGGACGGGTCGGCAGCCGACGTCGACTGGGCGGCCCGCTTCGGGACGTTCTCCAAGAGCCACGCCGTCGTGCTGACCGCCTGGCAGATCAACAACGACGCCTGGTGCCGGGCCGGCACGCAGGATGCGGTCACCCGGTTCTTCGACGCGGTCCGCGGCGGCTACGACGGCGGCGCGCCGGGCACAAACATCGGCCTGGTCGGCTACGCGTTCGACGTCAACAACAGCATCGTCGACAAGTTCTACGACATCGACAGCAGGACGTTCACGGCCGACACCGCTGCGCCGTCGACCGGCGCCCCGGGCGCGTGTAACCCCTACGGCCACGGCGGCGTGCTGCTGCAGAGCTTCTTCGCCTCCCACGACGACACGGGCCAGAAGGTCCGGACGAACGGGTCCACGACCGACGACCCCGAGGACCCGACCGGCGAGCCGTCGCCCTCCGACACGCGCCCGTCGCTGGCCGGCTTCAAGCGCCGTGGCCGCACCTTCACGGTCACCCTGCGGGGTGGGAGGCGCGGCAGCGTCCGCCTGACGCTCGCGCGGCGGGTGGGACGGCACACCGCCCGGCTGAAGGGGTCGGTGACCTTCCGCGCCCGCGCCGGCCGCAACACCTTCCGCTGGAGCGGCCGGCTGCGCGGCAAGCGCGTGCGGCGTGGCACCTACGTCGTGACGCTCGTCGCGACGACCTCCGTCGGACGGTCCAAGGCGCTGCGCCGCACGATCCGGCTGCGCTGACTCGACGGATGTGCGACCCAGCGGGCGGGTCGCCCATGCCGATACCTCCAGCATGCCCGACGAGACGACGATCTACCGCCGGTCCGTGTTCTTCTGCGTCCTGCCCCACGAGCTGTACCGTCACGTCGACGAGCTGCAGCAGATGTACGACGGCGGCGAGGACGACGTCCGCTTCATCGTCGAGCGCCGCGGTGGCGACCGGCGCGTGACGTCGGAGGGCGCGCCCGACGGCGCCGAGCGCCGGGCGGGGCAGCGCCGCGAGGCCGCCGTCTCGATGTCCGCGCTGGACGCCGGCATCGAACTGCCCCGCGCGCTGGCCAAGCACGCCATGCGGTTGCGCGTCGTGGTCCGCTCCGTGCCCGTGCACTTCCAGGACGCCAACCGCGAGGCCGATGAGCTGCTCGCCGCCGCGCCCCGCAGCGCCGCCGCCCGCGAGGAGCTGCGCCTGCGCTATCAGCCCGCGGTCCGCGCCGACCTGCGCCGCCGCGGCGTGCGCCGCCACTCCTGCGAGGTCAGCGACGCCATCTTCGACGACCTCTTCGCCGACCCGCAGGACACCGCCTTCCGCACCGCGATGACGCGCGCCACGAACCGCGTGCTCAAGCGGCGCTGATCCGGACGTACTTCGACACGGCCTCCGCGCGGTTGGTCGCGTGGAGCTTGCGCAGGATGTGCTTGACGTGGCTCTTGACCGTGCCCTCGCTGATGACCAGCCGGGCCGCGATCTGGGCGTTGCGCGCCCCGACGGACATGAGCTCGGCGACCTCGCGCTCGCGGGCGGTCAACAGCCCGGCCAGGCGGTGATCCGCCGCCCGGCTGCCCAGCGCGCCGACCGGGCACGGGGCGGCGCCCGCCGGGCGCGGTCCGAGCGCCGGCGGGACGGGTCCGTCGAAGCTCGCCTCCAGCTGCGCCGCGCAGGCCCGGGCCGCGCGGACGCTGGCCTGGGCCTGCTCCAGCAGCAGCGCGCGCTCGACCGCGCCGGACGCCGCCTCGGCGAACAGCGCCAGCCGGTCGCGGTCGTGCGGCGTCGCCCGCTCCAGGGCGCAGTCGGCGAGGACGAGGCCGATCACCGCGCCGTCGGCGGTGAGCGGCGCGCCGACCCAGGCGTCGGTGTCGATGAGCACCGGATGGTCACCCTCGGACAGGACGGGCGCCCGGCGGCGGGCGATCTCGGCCTCGGCGAGCTGGGGCTCCAGCGCGAACGGCGCCAGCTCCCCGAGATGCTCCGCGGTGCTCCACGCCAGCGGCGTGACGATGCCGTCGGCCAGGCCGCAGACGACGGCCCGGGAGAAGCCGAGCTCGTCGATGAGCGCCTCACGGATCTCCTCGAGCACCTGCTCGACGCGCACCGCCTCGCGGCAGCGCTGCAGGGCGCGCCGCATGACCGCGTGCTCGCCGGCGGTCTCACGCGTGACGATCACGCGACCGCCGGCTGCGCCGCCACGGCGTCCGCCGCCGATTCCAGGATCATCGCCGCGGCCTTCTCGCCGATCATGATGCAGGCGGCGTTGGTGTTGCCCCGGACGATCGTCGGCATGATCGACGCGTCCGCGACACGCAGCCCGTCGATGCCGAGCACGCGCAGCTCCGGGTCGACCACCGCACCGATCGCGCACGTCGAGGTCGGGTGGTAGATCGTCTGGACGTTCGCCTTGATGAAGTCCCACAGCTCCTCGTCGGACGCGTCGGGCGAAGGGTTGACGAAGTCGCCCGTGATGACCTCCTGCAGCGCCGGCTGCGCGACGATCTGCAGGGCCACGCGCAGGCCGGCGAGCATCGTCGCGCGGTCCTCCTCGGTGGCGAGGTAGTTGTGGACGATGCGCGGCTTGAGGTGCGGGCTCGCTCCGCGGAGCGTCAGCTCACCGCGGCTGGTCGGCTTGACCACCCCGGGACCCAGCGCGATGCAGTGCTGGTCGGTGACGCCGAGCCCCTCCTCGAAGAAGGCGACGGGCGCGCAGTGGAACTGGCAGTCGGGCGCGTCCAGGCCGGCCCGGGTGCGGATGAAGCCGCCGGCCTCGGCCAGGTTGGAGGTCAGCGGGCCGCGGCCCTCGGCGCCGAGCAGGTCCAGGTTGTCCTCACTCATCGCCGTCAGCAGCGACTCCGTGTCCGCGGTGGCGTAGTTGAGGAGCGTCATGCAGTGGTCCTGCAGGTTCTGGCCGACCGGCAGGTCCGCGAGGACCTCCAGCCCCAGCGCCTGCAGATGCTCGGCGGGGCCCACGCCGGAGAGCAGCAGGATCTGGGCCGAGCCGTACGCGCCCGCGGACAGGATGACCTCGCGCTCGGCACGCAGCAGCTCGTGCTCGGGGTGGTCCACGCGCACGCCGACGGCCCGGCCGCCCTCGATGGCGACGTCGGTCACCAGCGCGCCGGTGATGATCGTCAGGTTCGGGCGGTCCTCGACGGGGTGCAGGAACGCCATCGCGGTCGAGGCCCGCATGCCGTCGCGCTGCGTCACCTGGTAGCGGCCGACGCCCTCCTGCCGCGCTCCGTTGAAATCCGGGTTCTCCTCGTGGCCGGCCTGCTTGGCGGCCTCGACGAACGCCGAGGCCAGCCGGTGCATCGAACGGCTCTCGCTGACGGCCAGCTCCCCGCCCGCCCCGTGGAAGGCGTCCTCACCGCGCTCGTTGTCCTCCGAGCGCCTGAAGTGGGGCAGCACGTCCTCATAGCCCCAGCCGGTCGCACCGCCGGCGGCCCACTCGTCGAAGTCGGCGCGGTTGCCGCGGATGTAGATCATCGCGTTCATCGAGGAGCAGCCGCCGAGCATCCGGCCGCGCGGCAGGTACATGCGGCGGCCGCCGAGCTCGCGTTCGACGTCGGTGGCGTAGTCCCAGTCGTTGCGGCCCTTGAACAGCCCGCCGAAGCCCGCCGGGATGTGGATCTCCAGGTCGGAGTCCGGGCCCCCGGCCTCGACGAGGCAGACCCGGACCTCCGGGTCCGCGGACAGGCGGTTGGCCAGGACGCAGCCGGACGAGCCCGCTCCCACGATGACGTAGTCGAACATGGGCGCCAGCCTCTCCGGGACCTGACCGCGCGGTCTCGTCGACAACCGCAAGCCGCGGCGGCGGCGTTGTCGGATCCGACAACGGTCAGCCGATGACGTCCGCCAGCGCCAGCGCGGCGTGCAGCTTCAGCGAGCGCTCGCCGGCCGGGCGGCCGAGGAGCTCCTCGCACTGGCGGACGCGGTAGCGGACGGTGTTCTCGTGGATGCCCAGGCGCCGCGCGGCGCCCGCGAAGCTGTGGTCCTCCTCGAGATAGGCCCGGAGCGTCGCGCGCAGGCGGCGGTCGGCGTCGTCGTCACCGGCCAGCGCGCCGAGCTCGGTCTCGACCAGGCGGCGGGCGCGGGGCAGGTCGCCGCTGAGCAACGACAGCACGTCGACGTCGCGATAGCGGACGACGGCGCCCGCGGGCCGTCGGGCCAGCAGGTGGACGCGACGCGCCTCGAGGGCCTCCTCGTGGCTGCGCACGAACCCGGAGATCGCCTCAGCGGCGTCGCCGATCGCGACGCTGACGCCGTCGGGCCGCCGCGCGTGCACGTGGTCCTGCGCGGGCCGCGCGTCGGTGCCGCACCAGGCCCACAGCAGGCTGCGGCCGGCGGGGACCACCAGCGGCCGGGCGCAGCCCAGCACGGCGGCCAGCTCCCGGGCCGCGTCCTCGAGACGACCGATCGGGCTGTCGGCGTCGCCCTGCGGGTCGGCCCAGAGGACCAGGCCGGTGTGCCAGCGGCCCAGGTCGTAGCCGAGGGTCCGTCCCGCGTGCTCGGCGTCGACCGGGTCACCGGCCAGGATCGCGCGGGCCGTCTCGGCCCGGGCCAGGTCGGCGCCGCGCACCGCGTTGGCGCGCTCGGTCAGGTAGGTCTCGGCGATGTGGACGGACATCGCGTCGACGTAGGCGAAGCTGATCTGCAGCGAGCGCTGGATGAGCACCTGGAAGAACGCGCGGTCGTCGTCGCGCTGCTGGAGGACCTCCAGCCAGCGCTCGTAGACGAACGCATGACCGACGCGGTAGACCCGCAGCAGCGCGGTCAGCGGCGTCCCCCGCAGCACGTAGGTCCGCGCGACCTCCAGCGCGTCCGGTGGCGGCTGCACCTCCCGCGACGGGACACCGGTGCGGATCATCGCCATGAACGCGGCGAGGTTCGCGCGGTTGCTGGCCACCCACTCCGCGCGCAGCTCCGGCTCGTCGCCCAGCTCGGGGACCTCGCCCATCAGGTGGTCGGCGAGCAGGTCGGAGTGCTCGGCCAGCCGGGCCTCGAAGCGATCGGCGCACTCGGCCAGCGCGTCCAGCAGGACCGCTTCAGATGTGTCGACCGGGGCCATCCGTGCGACAACGCTACCTCGCTCGGGCGGCTGCGCTATTGGTAGTCCGATGATCGTCGCCGTCTGCGCCGACGTGCACCTGCACGTGTCGCGCCTGGAGCGGGTCGCCGCCCTGGCCGCGGAGTCCGGGTGCGAGGAGCTCTGGTGCCTCGGCGACGTCGTCGACGCGCTGCTGGGCGCGCCCGCACCGGTCCTGGCCGACGCGGTGGCACGTGCGCTCGACGCGTGCGACGTGGTGCTCGCCGGCAATCACGAGCAGTGGTGCCTGCAGCGCGGGCAGTTCGACGCAGGGACCGCGGCGGTCGTGTCGGAGTGGTCGGCCGTGGAGGAGCGCCACGGCGTGGGGCTGGTGCACGCGAGCCTCGACGACCCGTTCATGGAGTTCGTGACGACCGCAGCGCAGGCCGGCAAGATGCTGCGCCGCGCCCCCGGCTGGCTGGCGCTGCACGGGCACACCCACACGCGACGGCTGTGGGCGGCGGTCGGCACCTACCCGCACGCCGAGAAGCGTCCGACACGTGGCGTCGTCGCGGCCGGGGACGACCGGCTCCTGGCCTGCCCGGGCGCGTTGACCGGCGCCCGGCCGACGTGGCTGCGCGTCGACCTCGAGCGGCGCGAGCTGTCCTGGCAGGCCGTGGCCGCCGCGTGAGGAGCTCGTGAGAGGCGCGCCGGGCGCGCCGGCGCGCCGGGTAACCGCACGTCCGTGCGCGCCCTCCTCGCCCTGCCCGTCGTCCTCGCCGTTCTGGCCCTGTCCGCGTGCGGGTCCGACGAGGCCAAGAGCCTCAAGCTGCCGACGGTCACCCGCATCAACGACGTGCCGCCGCCGCCCAACAGCGGCAGGTCGCTCAGCGAGAAGGACGCGTTCGTCGTCGGCGTGGCGCGCGCCGCGGCCGATGTCCACTGCCGCACCGGCAGGATCACCGAGACCCGCCTGCGCGAGACGGTCGAGGACCTCATCACCCTTGCTCGCGCCAAGCCCGACGACATCGGCGTCGCCTTCAAGGGCGAGCGGCCCGACACGCCGCGCCACGGCCTGCAGACCGTCGCCGAGCGCCTCGAGCGCGACCGCTGCGCCCCTGCGGTCTCCACGCGCGTCCGCGCCGTGCTGCGCGACCTGCGCTAGAAGGCGACCGCGCCCTTGCCCGTCCAGGAGGCCAGCTCGATGAGCTTGGCGGTCGGGACGGCGTCGGGGGCGGAGATGACACAGGTATGTCCCTGGCGCTGCCAGGTGAGGATCTGGCGCGGGCCGTCGTCGGCGGCCGTGTAGGTCACGCCCTTGATGACCGTGCGCCGGCCGTCAGGGACGTCGAGCGTCGGACCGGACACGATCGAGTAGCCGATCTCGGCACCGGACCTGCCCGTGTAGAAGACCGTCAGCGCGTCGCGGCCCTTGATCGTGTCGCGGCGCTCGCCGCTGGCCTCCCACATGAAGGTGCCGCCCCAGTAGGGGAAGTCCAGCCCGTCGATGGCGGCCTGCAGGAGCTTCGGGTTGTCCGGCTGCTGGGCCGGCGCCGGCTGGGCGGAGCCCTTCAGCGACAGGCCGGCCACGGCGTTGACCGTCGGGGCGCCGGTGCCGCCGCCGGCGATGACGACCACGGCGACGATGACCGCCGCCAGGCCGGCCGCCGCCGGTCCGAGCACCCGGGCCAGCCCGCGCCGTGGTGCCGCGGCGGCCCGCGAGCGCTCCGCCTCGACCCGTTCGCGCAGCGCCAGGGGCGCGCGCTCCCGCGCCACGGCAGCGGCGACGAGCGCGCCGCCGCGCTCCGCGAGCGCACGCTCCTCGGGTGTCAGGTCATCGATGGACATCAGGCCTTGTCCTTCTTGACGCCGGAAGCACCCGGATCCATCCCGCGCGCCACCTGCCCTCGTGCCCGGTACAGGCGCGAGGTGATCGTCGCCTCCTTGGTTCCGAGCAGCTTGGCGGCCTCGCCGTAGGACAGGCCGACGACATCGACGGCGATGAGGGCGTCGCGGAAGTCCGGGGCCAGCGACGCGATCACGTCGAACACCTCGCGCGCCTCGGTCGCCTCCGCAGGACGCAGGCCCGCGCGCGGGTCGGCCGCCTCGAAGCTCTCGTCCATCTCCTGCGTCTGGGGACGCCGCGAGGCCGTGCGCCGCTGGGAGTAGAACGTGTTGCGCAGGACGCGCATGAGGTAGCCGAGGTCATCGTCGTTGCGCAGGAAGCGCGGCTTGGCCAGCACGCGCGCGTAGGTGTCCTGCACCAGGTCCTCGGCATCGGCGCGTGATCCCGTGAGGGCCCACGCAGCGCGGTACAGCCGGTCGAGGTGGTCCCCCAGCGTGTTCGGATCCAGCTCTCGGGAGGCCTCGGCCGTCACGGAAGCACCGAGCCTATCGGCCGCTCACCGGAGGTTGTGGGCGTCAGCCGCGAACCTCCGCCCGCCGCGACCGGCAGCTACCCGCCGTTCTCGGCCCGGCGCAGCCCGCGCAGGCCGAACACCGCCAGCAGCGCGATCATCCCCGCGCCGCACGCGAACGCCAGCCCCGAGCGCACCGGCTCGCCGGCGAGGAAGCCGCGTGCCGCCTCGAGGATCGCCGTCGCCGGGTTGAGGTGGGCGAGGGTGTCGATCCACCCGGTCAGCAGCTCCAGCGGCACGTAGACCGGCGCGAGGAACAGGATCAGGAAGACCGGCATCTGCATCATCGGCCCGGCCTGGATCGTCTGCGCCCGCATCGCCACGCCGACGCCGAACAGCGCTGCGGTGATGTTGACCATGAAGCCCAGGACCACCAGGCCGAAGAGGTCGACCGGCCCGCCGTCGACCTGCATGCCCGCGATGAGCGCCGCGACCGTCACCACGCTGCAGGTCACGACGTAGCGCCCGACGGCCGCGATGACGTAGCCGGCCAGGACGCCCTCCCGCCGCGGGGCCGCGACGAACAGCCGCCGCGCGAACTGCATCTCGAAGTCCACCGCCGCGCCGAAGCCCGTGAAGACGCCGCCGAACGCGGCGGACTGCACGAACACGAAGCAGTACTGGAAGGCCGTGTAGCCAGGGGCGTAGTCGAACCCCTTGACGTTGCCGACGCTGGACAGGCCGCCCGCGAAGGCGATGAGGAACACCAGCGGGAAGACGATCGACGGCACCACGAGCGCCGGCGACTTGTAGGTGATGAGCAGGTTGCGCCAGGCGACGGCCCGGGCGACGTTGACGAAGTCGCGCATCAGGTCCGCCCCATCCGCGTCTTGAGCCCGCGCGCCGCGAGCGCCAGGCCGACCACCGTGATGGCGCCGGCCGTCGCGAAGCCCTTCCACAGCGCGGCGCCGTCCCACCCGGTGATGATCAGCGAGCGGTTGCCCTCGATGAGGTAGCTGAACGGGTTGTAGGTCGCCACCGTCCGGAACCAGTCGACGCTGATGAGCTCGCGGGGCAGCGAGCTCGACGACAGGAACAGCAGAACGAACAGCAGGGGAAAGAGGCCCTGCACCGCCTCGGCCGACCCGGTGGCCGCCGCCATCGCGCTGCCGATCGCTCCGAGTCCCAGCGCCGTCAGCAGCGCGAGCGCCAGCAGCACGGGGACGCCGGCGATGCCGGACTCCAGGTGCGCGCCGAAGACCAGGCCGACGACGATGTAGGTCACCGCGCTGATCGCCCCCAGCGCGAGCGCGCCGCTGAGCTGGCCGATGAGGATCGCGGTGCGGGTCAGCGGCGTCATCTGCAGGCGGTTGAGAAAGCCCGTCTGGATGTCGGTCGCCAGCTCGGTGCCGGCGTTGATCGCCGCGAAGAGCGCGCCCTGCATGAAGGTCATGCCCAGCGCGAAGTTCACGTAGGAGTCGGTGGGGAAGCCCGGGATGTCGGTCGCGCGCGCGAGCCCACCGCTGTTGAGCGCCATGAGGAACAGCGGGAAGACGAGCGACGGGACCACCATCGCCGGCTGGCGCAGCACCTTGTTCAGGGACCGCCGCGCGACGAACCCGATCTGCGTGGCGGCGCTCAAGCGGGCACCTCCTCAGCAACCTCCTCCGCGGCCGCGCCCTCCAGCGAGCGACCGGTCTTGGCCAGGAAGACGTCGTCCAGCGACGGCGCGTGGAGCTGCAGGTCGGCGACGGGGATGCCCGCCGCGTCCAGCGCCCGGACGACCGCGGCCAACTCGTCCGCCCCACCGTTGAGCCGGACGGCGACGCCCTTCGGGGACGCCGCGGCAGGCTCGCCGAACCCGGCCAGCACCTGCCGGGCGGCGTCCTTCTGCGTCGGGTCGGCCGGGACGCACTCCACCGACGGGCGGCCGACCTCGGCCTTCAGGGACGCCGGCGTGCCCTCGGCCACGATGTGCCCGCGGTCGATGATGCCGACGCGGTCGGCCAGGACGTCCGCCTCCTCGAGGTACTGGGTGGTGAGGAAGACGGTCATGCCGTCGTCCTTGGCCAGGCGCCCGACCTCCTCCCACAGCGCGCTGCGCGACTGCGGGTCCAGGCCGGTGGTCGGCTCGTCGAGGAACAGCAGCGACGGCCCGTGCAACAGCGCCAGCGCCAGGTCCAGGCGCCGTTTCATGCCGCCGGAGTAGCCGCCGACGCGGCGGTCGGCGGCGTCGGTCAGGCCCACACGCTCCAGCAGGCCCTGGCCGGCCTGCAGCCGCTCGGCCTTGGACATGCCGTGCAACCCGCCCTGCAGGTGGATGTGCTCCCAGGCGGTGAGGTGCATGTCCAGCGCGGCCTCCTGCAGCGCCGCGCCGATCTGCTTGCGGACCTGCGGCCCCTGGGTGGCGACGTCGAACCCGGCGACCGTCGCGGTGCCGCCCGACGGCGGCAGCAGCGTCGTGAGCATCAGGACGGTGGTGGACTTGCCGGCACCGTTGGGGCCGAGGAAGCCGTAGATCTCCCCCGGTGCCACCTCGAGGTCGATGCCGTCGACGGCCACGATGCCGCCCTTGAACTCCCGCCGGAGCCCGCTGACGACGATGCCGTTGGAGGCGCGCATGGTTCGCCACGCTAATGACTCATGGTTGAGGTTGTCAACGATCGTCACGAACAAGTACCATCGAAGGAGCAATGGCGAGCACGACGCGTCAGTCGGCCGCGACCGAGGCCTGGATCCTCATGGGCCGCCTGATGGCGTCCGAGAAGAAGCGATTCCATGCCGTCGCCGCCGAGTTCGACCTCTCGATGCCGCAGGTGTCGGCCATCCGACATCTGGAGCCTGGCGTCCCGTCACCCATGCGGGACCTCGCCGGGCGCCTGATGTGTGACAACTCCAACGTCACCGGCATCGTCGACCGACTGGAGGCCCGCGGGCTGGTGGCCCGGCAGGCCGCCGAGCACGACCGCCGCGTCAAGCACCTCGTGCTGACCGATGAGGGCGTCCGCCTGCGCGACGCCATCTGCGCCCGCATGGACACGCCGCCCGAGGCGTTCGAGCAGCTCACCGCGGCGCAGCAGGAGGCGCTGCGGGACATCTTCCGCTGCGCCTGCAAGAGCGACTGACGGCTGCGGCTCAGGCGGCGTTGCGGCGGCACAGCGCGCCGGAGCGCACCCAGCCGAGGATGCCCGCGTCGGTGCGGATATGGCTCCAGCGCCCCTTGCGGGCAGTGCGCAGCAGCTTCACCGGCTGCCCCTTGTAGACGCTGCCGACGGTGCCGCCGTCGGGCGTCTCGAAGAGGTAGGAGCGCTTGGCGCAGACCCTGCGCCGGGCGCTGACCTTCGCGGCGAACGCGACGACGGCGCGGAGCGAGCCGTCGGTCCGTGGCGTCTTGCAGAGCAGGCCGACGGGCACGTCCACCGCACCGCGCTCGAAGCGCAGCCGCGCGGTGCCGGTCGTCCCGATGATCGTGTCGGGATCCAGCCCCCAACCGGTGCGCGTGCCCGGGCGCGGGGTCACGGCGGCGAGGACCATGCCGCTGGGGCAGGCGACGGTGGCGCTGCGCGACGGGCCGACGTGGACGGTCCGCGTGACGAGCGCGGTGCGCGGCGGGATCGGCTGCCCCGGGGCGAGCGGAGCGGCCAGCGCGACGTCTGAGACACCGTAGGGCGACGGGTCGCCGGCCTCGTGGACGACCGCCAGGCCGCCGCCGAGGACGACCGCCGTCGTGACCGTGCCGATCGCGACCTTCGTCGTGGACAGCCCGCCGAAGCCGAGGCCGACCAACCACGGCAGCGGCGCGAGCCCTCGCAACGTGGTGCGCACGCGGCGCAGGCGGTTGCGGAAGAGACGGCAGTCGCTGCAGCCGCGCAGGTGGCGGCCGGCGTGGGCGCGCGGCCGGCGGCGTCCTTCGTGGGCGGCCAGCAGCTCCTCGCGGATCTCCCCGCACGCGGTGTCACGCAGGGCGCGGTGACCCATCAGCGTCTGCCGGGCCCGCACGGCCAGCGCGCGGGAGGCGGACGGCGTGATGCCCAGGTCGCGCGCGACCTGCTCGTGGGACTGCCCCTCCAGCTCGCGCCGCAGCAGCACCTCGCGCTGGCGCTCGGGCAGGGCGGCGATGTCCTGCAGCAGCTCCGCCGTCGCCAGGCGCCCGGCGACGACGGCGTGCGGGTCGCGGCCGCCGCCGATCGTCTGGTCGAGCACCGCGCCGTCGGTGAGCTCCGGCCGCGTCCCGCGCAGCTCGTCGAGCGCCGCGTTGCGGACGATGCGGTACAGCCACGGCTTCAGCTGCACGGCGTTGTCGTCGCGCAGCAGCGCCCGGTGGGCGCGGATGAAGGCCTCCTGGACGACGTCCTCGGCGCTGGCGCGGTCGCCGGTGATGCGGGCGGCCTGTCGCGTCAGCGGGCCCGCGTAGCGACGGTGCAGCAGCGCGAACGCCTGCTCATCGCCGGCCCGGATGCGCTTCAGCAGCGTCCCGTCGGTCATGACTTGCGGAAGCAGAGGCCGAGGATGCGACCGCGCGCGGTGGCGCCGCTGCTGCCCTCCTGCCCGGTGGAGCCCGTCGCGCTGCCCGAGCCCCCGGTGACGTCACCGGGGTACACGTTCATGCGGACGGTCCGCAGCCGCCCGCGGTACTTGCGGTCGGCCTGGTCGACGATGAAGGCCAGCTCGTAGCGGTCCGTGGCCAGCGACGTCATCCGGTAGCGGCTCGGGCATTTCAGCTGCGTGTGCGTCTGCCGCTTCACCACCGCGCGGCGGTAGACGATCGCGTAGCGCAGCGGCAGGGTCTTGCCCTTGCGGAACATGCCGCGCGCGTCGGGGAAGAAGTCGGCGGGGATCGTCGCGCCGGGGCGGATCGTGTGCTGCCCCGAGACGGACGCCGTCGCGCCGCCCGCGCACGCGCCACCCATCCCCGCGAGGAGGACGGTCGTGAGCAGCAGGCGGACGGGGCGACGGGGCATCGGGTGCGTCAGTCGACCAGGAACGGGTCGTCGCCGTTGAGGCTGGCCTTCAGGCGCGCCGTCAGCAGGCCCGACGCGCGGAGCTCCTTGATGATCTGCTGCTTGGTCGAGCGGTGGCGCACGGAGGCGCAGCCGCCGTCGATGCGGCAGGACACGGTCGCGTTGTCGAACCCGACGGCCTGGCTGATGATCCGGTTGTACTTCGGGATCACGACCTCATCGGTGATGACGCCGGAGATCGAGCCGTCCTTGTTGATGAGCCGGTGCTCGGCGCGGACGGCCTTGAAGGCGTTCCACGGCCCCAGGATCGCGTCGTCGCCGTCCATGCCGGCACGGTCGCACAGGTCGGTGCTGTGCGGGTCGACGTCGTCCTTGAAGATGCACTTCAGGTCCTTCGACGCACCGGTGGCGTCGTAGTAGGTCGTGATCGCGCCGACCGGCGCGTTGGCCGGCTTCTTGTAGGGCTGCGGGCCCTGCGCCGACGCGAGCGCCGGGACGAGCACGGCGCCGGCGGCAGCGACGGCAGCGATCTTGGTGAGGTGGGACATCGGTCTCCTAGACAGGTGAGGGTTGCGTTTCGTGCGAGGCCTCACCCGTCTTGACGCCCGGGTCGTGCAGATGCGACGCGACTTGTCGCAGAAAAATTTCAGGCGCCCCGGCGTGGCGCGGCCGCCGCGGTCGCCGCGGTCGGGAGGTCCCACGACCGGCAACGCGGGCCGTGCCGCGCGGACGCGCGACGACGTGGAGATGGCGAGGCCCCCTGACGAAGCGACGGGGCGGTCCGCGGCGGACCGCCCCGTACGGAGCAGCGGAGCTGTCGGACCTGCCTAGACGGCGTCGACGGTACGCGGGCCCTCGCCCACGTACTTGGCCGTCGGGCGGATGAGGCGCGCCTCGCGCTTCTGCTCGAGGATGTGGGCGCTCCAGCCGGCGACGCGCGCGCACGTGAACATCGGCGTGAAGAGGTCGGCGGGGACCTCGGCGGTGTCGAGGACGACCGCGGACCAGAACTCGACGTTGGTCGCCAGGACGCGGTCGGGCTTGCGGGCCTGCAGCTCGGCGAGGGCCGCCTTCTCGAGGGACTCGGCGACCTCGAAGCGCGGCGAGCCGATCTCGCGGGCGGTGCGGCGCAGGACGCGGGCGCGCGGGTCCTCGGCGCGGTAGACGCGGTGGCCGAAGCCCATCAGGCGGTCGCCGCGGTCCAGCAGGTCCTTGACGTACTTCTCGGCGTCGCCCATCTGCTCGACGTCGTCGATCATCTTCAGCACGCGCGACGGGGCGCCGCCGTGCAGCGGGCCCGACAGGGCGCCGACGGCGGACGACAGCGCGGCTGCGGCGTCGGCGCCGGTGGAGGCGACGACGCGCGCGGTGAACGTCGAGGCGTTCATGCCGTGCTCGGCCGCGGAGATCCAGTAGGCGTCGATGGCCTTCTGGTGATCAGGGTTGACCTCGCCGCGCCAGCGCGTCAGGAAGCGGCCGGCGATCGTCGTGGCCTTGTCGACCTCGCTCTGGGGGACCCAGGGCTGGCCGAGGCCGCGCGCGGACTGGGCGACGAACGAGAGCGCCTGGACGGACGCGCGCGCGAGGTTGTCGCGGCACTCCTCGTCGGAGATGTCGATGAGCGCCTTGTAGCCGTACTCGGGCGCGAGCATCGCAAGGGCCGACTGCACGTCGACACGATGATCACCGGAGCGGACCAGCAGCGGGTGCGGCTCGGCGGGAGCGAGGCCCGGGTCGAAGGTGCCGTCCACCAGCAGGCCCCAGACCTGCTCGTAGGGGACCTTGCCTACGAGGTCCTCGATGTCGACGCCGCGGTAACGAAGGGCGCCGCCCTCCTTGTCGGGCTCGGCGATGGTGGTCGCGAAGGCGACCACGCCTTCGAGGCCGGACTGGACCTCGGGGTGATCGGTGACGGTCGTGCTCATGGTGTCAAGCCTCGCAAATCGGGATGGGGACGCTGGTATACAAGTTTGACGCCAAAGCCTACAACGTCGAGCGCATCGCCGGGTTAGTGTCGGGTCATGCCTACCGCTTCCGCCGACCTGCTGTTCCGTCCCGTCACCGAACTGTCGGCGTCCGTCAAATCCGGCGAGCTGTCCAGCCGCGAGCTGGTGCAGACCTCGCTCGATCGGATCGACGCGCTCAACCCGCAGCTCAACGCCTTCGTGGACGTCTTCCACGAGGACGCGCTCGCGGAGGCGGACGCGATCTCCAAGGACGACCCGCGGCCGTTCGCCGGCGTCCCGATCGCGATCAAGAACAACCGCCCCGTCGCCGGCCGCCGCCTGACGCTGAGCGCCAACCTGATGGGCGACCACGTGCCGAGCTACGACCACAACGTCGTGCGGCGCCTCAAGGAGGCGGGCTTCGTGATCGTGGGGACGACGACCCTGCCGGAGTACGGGATCCTCCCGGTCACCGAGACCGCGCGCTTCGGCCCGACCCGCAACCCGTGGGACACCGACCGCACGCCCGGCGGCTCCTCCGGCGGCAGTGCGTCCGCGGTGGCCTCCGGCATGGTGCCCGTCGCCCACGCCAACGACGGTGGCGGCTCGACGCGCATCCCCGCCGCCTGCTGCGGCCTGGTCGGCCTGAAGCCCCAGCGCGGCCGCATCTCGGTGGCACCGGACTCCGGCTACCCGTCGCTCGTGCAGGACGGCGTCCTCACCCGCACCGTCGCCGAGACCGCCGAGCTGCTGGACATCCTCGCCGGCTACGAGCCGGGCGACGCCGCCTGGGTGCCCTCGCCGCACACGCCCTTCGCGGAGCAGGCGACCCGCACCCCGGAGCGGCTGCGGATCGCCGTCACGACGACGATGCCGCTGCCCGACGCGCCGCTGGACCCGGCCTGCGCCCAGGCCGCCCACGACGCCGCGCAGCTGCTCGCGTCCCTCGGCCATGACGTCGAGGAGGTCGACGCGCCCTGGCAGGACCCGGCACTGTTGTTCCAGTTCACCGCGGTCTTCGGCCCGCTGCTCGGCGCGTCGATGACCTGGGCCGCGATGCTCGCGGGCAAGGAGGCGCCCGAGGAGGGCGACATGGAGGCGCTGAGCTGGGCGATCTACAGCCTGTCGGCCAACATCACCGCGATCCAGGGCGTCGGCGCCGACACCATGCTGTCCCAGCTGACCCGCCGCATCGCGGCGTGGCGCGCGCCGTACGACGTGATCGTCACGCCGGCGCTGGCCGAGGCGCCGGTGACCATCGGGACGATGGACCCCACCGACCCGACCGACCCGATGGGCACGTTCGCCCGGAGCGGCCAGTTCACGCCCTACACGGCGCTGAGCAACGTCTCCGGCGACCCGGCGATCTCCATCCCGCTCTACCACCGCTCCGACGCCGACCTGCCGCTGGCGGTCCAGCTCATCGGCAAGCCTGCGGGCGAGGGCCAGTTGCTCGCCGTCGCCGCGCAGCTGGAGGCCGCCAACCCCTGGCACGACCGCCGCGCGGGGGTGAGCTGAGCCTCAGGCTGCGCCGAGCACCGCCGCCATGCGCTTGGGCACCACGCCCAGCGCCTCGGCGTCGGCGGTGCCGTGACGCGTGGTCATCGGCACCTCCATCAGCTCCGCCTCGTCCCAGGTCGCGGGCGCGGCGGACTGCATCAGCGCCTCGGTGACCTTCAGGGCGCGCGAGACGATCGGCGTCGGCACGTGCAGCTGGGCGCGCCGGCGTCCCGCCGCGCGGAGGGCGAGGTCGGTGATGTCGTTGTAGGTGAGCGTGTCGGGACCGGCGAGCTCGTAGCGCGCGCTGTCTGCACCGTCCTGGGCCAGGACGCCCATCACGCAGTCGGCGACGTCGTCGGCCCAGATCGGCTGGTACTGCGCCCGTCCGCCGCCGCTGACGGGGACGACCGGCAGCAGCGCCAGGCGCGACAGCAGCGTCAGGAACGGGTCGCCCGGGGCGTAGACGATCGACGGCGCGAAGACCGTCGTGCGCAGGCCCGACTCGCGGACGGCCGCCTCGGCCAGCGCCTTGGCGCGCATGAAGCGCGCGCGGTTGTGCGCCGACGCGTTCAGCGCGCTGAAGAAGATGAAGTGCTCGACACCGGCCCGCTCGGCGGCCTCGACCATGCGCCAGGTCGCGATGCCGTTGAGCTCCTCGATGGACCCGGCCGGCTGGTCGCGGATCGACGCCGCCAGGTGCACGACGGTCTTCACGCCGCGCAGGGCGTTGCGGAAGGAGGGCGGGTCGGCCAGATCGCCCAGCGCGATCTGCACGCGCACGCGCTCGGCGCCGAGGCGCTTGGGGTCGCGCACCAGCGCGCGGACGGGCGTGCGGGTCGCGGTGAGGCGCGTCAGCAGGGAGGACCCGACGAGGCCCGTGGCACCGGTGAGCAGCAGCACGCCTCAGAGCCTAGTCAACGTGGGCGGTGACGAGCATGCCGCACGCGCCGGAGGTCGTGAGCGCCGGCGAGCAACCTCCGAAGCCGGCGCTAGAACCAGTGTCGCTGCTCGGTGAAGGGGTCGGCGTCGTCGTGGTAGCCGTTGAGCTCCCAGAAGCCCTGCTTGTTCTCGGGCATGACCTCCAGGCGCCGCAGGAACTTGGCCGACTTCCAGAAGTACTTCTTGGGGACCAGCAGCCGTGCGGGCCAGCCGTGGTCGGGCTCCAGCGGGGCGCCTTCGTAGGTGTGGGCGACGAGGACGTCGTCGTCGAGCAGCACCTCGAGCGGGATGTTCGTCGTGTACCCACCGTCGCTGTGGGCCATGACGTGCGTCCCGGACTGCAGGACGCCGGCGTGCTCGAGCAGCTCGCCGACCCTGACACCGGTCCACGTGGTGTCGAGCTTGGACCAGCGCGTGACGCAGTGGATGTCGGTCGTGAGCGTCACCTGCTCGAACGCCATGAGTTGATCCCAGGTGATCGTGAACGGGTTGGCGACCTCCCCGTCGATCGTCAAGGTCCAGGAAGCGGTGTCCCCCTGCGGCACCGGCCCGTAGGTCAACACGGGGAACTTCTGGGTGACGTACTGGCCGGGCGGGATGCGGGACGGGTCGATGCCCATGTCCTTCGCCTGTCGCCTGCCACGCTCGCCGAGGATCTTCGCGGTGATCTTCACGTCTGCGTGGATAGTATTCGCGCCCATGGCCTACGTCATCGCTGAGCCCTGCGTCGACACCAAGGACAACTCCTGCGTGGAGGTGTGCCCGGTCGACTGCATCCACCCGACGCCGGATGAGCCCGACTACGACAAGGTCACGCAGCTCTACATCGATGCCGAGGAGTGCATCGACTGCGACGCCTGCGTTGAGGCCTGTCCGGTGGACGCCTGCTTCGCCGAGGACCAGCTCCCGGACGAGTGGGGCAAGTACGTCCAGATCAACGCGGACTACTTCGCCGGCAAGTAATCAGGAGTGAGCTCCGGTATCGACCAGGCGCTCGAGCACAACAAGGCGTACGCCGCCGGGCTCGAGCCCGTCCACCACGACGTCAAGCCGCAGCGCAAGCTGACGGTCGTGACCTGCATGGACTCCCGCCTCGACGTCTTCGCGGCCCTCGGGCTGGAGATCGGCGAGGCGCACATCCTCCGCAACGCGGGCGGCGTCATCACCGATGACGTCATCCGCTCGGTGGCGATCTCCCAGCGCGTGCTCGGCACGCGTGACGTGATGGTGATCCACCACACCGATTGCGGCATGCAGAAGCTCACCGACGACGGCTTCCGCGCCGAGCTGCAGGAGGCCACCGGCATGGCCCCGAGCTTTGCGATCGAGTCCTTCACGGACCTCGAGGCCGATGTCGCCCAGTCGGTGCGCCGCATCCGCCGCTCGTCCTTCGTCCTGCACTGGGGCGAGGTGCGCGGCTTCGTCTACGACGTGGACACCCACGCGCTGCGTGAGATCCCCGTCGAGGAAGACGACTAGGACACCCGGACCACGCGCCGCGACGCGCCGTGCGCGTCGCGGACGATGACGGTCAGCCGCCGGGCACCCGACCGCACCCGGAAGCCGAAGCGCCCGCCGACCTTGCGGGTCACCTTGCGATGGCCGGCCTTCAGCGTCAGCACGCCGCCGCACGCGCGGACGACCCTGCCGGTGACGACGACGTCCCGCCCCCGCCGGCGGGCCCTCAGGCCGGCCAGACGTGGCGCGGCGCACGCGGGGGCCGCTGCCGCCGGCGGACCGGGCCGCGACAGCACCGTCCCTTTCGGGCAGGTCGTGTCGGGGTCCGGGTCGATGGTGGTCGCCGGGCTGCCGTTGACCGTGAAGTCGTGGTTGCAGGGCGGCGGGGCGCCGTCGACGAGCAGCGCCTTCAGCCGCGCGAAGCCGGTGTTGATGACGATGTGGTTGGTCGAGACCTCGGGTCCGTGGCCGGCCAGCCCGGTCTTCAGCGAGGCGTAGCCGCCGAGCGTCGTGTCGGGGTCGTCCCCGGGACCGCGGGAGAACACGCGGTACAGGTCGGTCGGGATGTCACGCTGCCGCAGTTGCGCCGTGAACTGCTCGACCTGGGGGTAGACGGCCAGGCCGTCCTCGACCCCGTGGACGAGGATGACGCCCTTCGGCGGCGACTTGGCGATGTCCGCGTCGCGCGCCACGACCGTCCGCTCGGTGTACGCGTCGGGCACCTGCTCCGGCGTGCCGCCGGCCTCGGCCTCGATGTCGTCCCGAGCGTGCTGCACGAACTCGCTGATCGGGGAGCCGATCCGGGCCAGTTGGTAGAGGGTGCGGAGGTCGTAGACGCCCTCGATGCCGACGAACCAGTCGAACAGCGGCGTGCCGTCCGGGCGGTGCGCGGCGTTGGCCAGCGCCAGTCCCGCGGCGTTGCCGCCCATGCTGATGCCGACGAGGGCGACCGTCCTGACCGCCGGACAGCGGCGCAACGCCTCCAGCCCCGCCGCGACCAGGTCCTCCCCGCCCTTCTTGACCGGATACCCGCGGGACCGGGGGTAGGGATAGGTGTCCTGCGGGTCGTCGCCGAGGTCCTTCAGGCCGCGGTAGTTCATCGCGATGGCCAGCGCGCCCGTCTGCTGGGCCACCCGCCGGGCGTGGTCGCGCCAGCTCTCAGCACCGAAGCTGAAGCCGTGGGCCATGATCACCGCAGCGGTCGGCTGCGCGGTCGGCGCGACGAAGACGCCGTACGCAGGCTCGCCCTTGACGGTCAGGTCGACACGCTGCGGTGTCGCGGCGTCCCCGGTGCAGGCCAGGGGACCGGCCTGGGCAACGGCAGGGAGGAGCAGCGCGAGCAGCGCTGCGACGGCGACGGCGGCACGGGCGACCACGTCGCAACCGTACCGCGCCCCACCCCATGCCCCGCCCGCTAGCCGAAGCTACGGTGTTCGGCTAGCTTTGGCTATCCGGTCGCGGGGACCCTGGGGGTGGCCTGGGAACGGCCGGTGGTGAAGGCCTTCGGGAGGGCCCGCGGGCTCAGGCAGGGCCGGCCGGTCGTCGCGGAGGCGGGGTCCACCCGCGGGCGCAGGTGCGGTGGTCAGGCCATCGGGAGCGTCATGCCCGTCGGGGCGGGCGCGTCGGTGATCGACGGGCCGTCGCTGCCGGCGGGGACGACGTTGAGGATCGGCAACGGCTCGGGCGTCATCGCGATGATGCCGCGGGCGGCGTGGCGGACGTTCTGGGCGGCCGGGTCGTCGGGGTCGGTGATGACCAGCGGCGTGCCGGCGTCGGCCTGCTCGCGCAGCGGCATGGTCAGCGGGATCTTGCCCAGCAGCGGGACGTCGAGCTCGTCGGCGAGCTCCTGGCCACCGCCCTCGCCGAAGATCGGGAAGCGCTCGCCGCCCGGCGTCGTGAAGCCGGACATGTTCTCGATGACGCCCGCGATCTCGAGGTTGACCTTGTGGGCCATCTCGGCGCTGCGGCGCGCGACCTTCTGGGCGGTCGCCTGCGGCGTGGTCACGATCACGAACTTCGCGTCGGGCAGCAGCTGCGACAGCGTCATCGACACGTCGCCGGTACCCGGGGGCAGGTCGACGAGCAGGTAGTCCAGCGCGCCCCACGCGACGTCCTCGAGGAACTGGGTCAGGGCCTTGTGGAGCATCGGGCCGCGCCAGACGACGGCGGCGTCCTCGGCGACGAAGAAGCCGATCGACATGACCTTCACGCCGTGCGCCTCCATCGGCAGGATCTTGCGCTCCGGGGACACCGGCGGACGCTCGCCGCCGAGGCCGTACATGCGCGGGATCGAGTAGCCCCAGACGTCGGCGTCGAGGATGCCGACGGCCTTGCCCTCGGCGGCCAGCGCGGCCGCGAGGTTGGAGGTCAGCGTGGACTTGCCCACGCCGCCCTTGCCGGACCCGACGCAGATGACGTTCTTGACCTGCGCCAGCGCGCCGGCCGGCAGCGCGCCGCGGCCGAGCTTCTTCTGCAGCTCGCCCTTCTCCTGGTCGGACAGGACGTCGAAGGACACGCGGACGATGTCGATGCCGAGCTCCTTGACCGCGTCGGCCACGGCGGTCTGGAAGTGGCCACGGATGGGGCAGCCGGCGGTGGTCAGGCTGATGGTGATCGCGACCGATCCGTCGTCGTTGACATCGATCGAGCGGACCATGCCCAGCTCGACCACGTCCTGACGCAGCTCGGGGTCGATGACGGCGCGGAGCGCCTCGCGGATCTCGTCGACGGACGGCATGACGTCATTGTCGCAGCAATCAGTCGAAAACCCCTGCCCGGAAAGGCTTACGGCCCGCTCTTTCGAGCGGGCCGCAAACTGAGGGAGGAGAGGTGCTACTTCCACGGGCGAATATGGGGCCCGGTGGAACTTCCCGGTCCCGCGCCCTCTCCAGGGCGGCGCGGGCGGGTGAAGTGACGACTAGGAGAAGGCGGGGACCTTCTCGGCCAGGTCCTTGATCTGCGCCTGGACGGGCTCGATGCGGGCCTCGACGTCCTTGCGGAGCGTGGTGACCTGCTTCTCGGCGTCCTTGCGGAAGGCCTTGATCTCCTTCTCGACCTGCGTGCGCGTCTTCTTGATCTCGCGCTCGGCCTTCGTGCGGCGCTGACGCAGCTCGCGCTCGACCTGGGTGCGGGTCTTCTTGAGGTCGCGCTCAAGGCCCTTGCGAGCGGTGGTGCCGCGCTTCTCGGCCTTCTTGAGGTCGGCCTCGACGTCCTTGCGCAGCTTGGTCAGCTGCTTCTCGGCCGCGGCCCGGGTGCCGTACTTGGCCTGCAGCTCCTCGACCGTCGCGACGACGTTGTCGCGGGCGATGAGGGCGGCGCCGACGGGGATGAGGACGGCCTTCTCGGCGTACTCGGTGACGACCTCGACGGTGCTCTTCTCGACCTGGACGGCGGCCGTGTTGGCGCGCGTCGCGGCAGCCTTGGCGTTGGTCTTGGCCGAAGCCGTCTTCGCCGCCGGCTTACGAGCGGCGGTCTTGCGGGCGGGGGCCTTCTTGGTGGTGGTGGTGTCAGCCATGGGGGTTCTCGCTTCCTCGGACTAAGGAGATTAGTTCTAAGTAGTTGCCCGCTTCAGGATAGCAGCGAACATGTGTTTGTAAACCCCCGAACGGGGTTGGTTACAGATCCGAACAGCAGTTCGGACAGGAGGCGAGCGCGCGTTCGCGTCAGGCCGCGGCCGGCTCGGGCGCGTCGATGCGCGCAAGCCACGTGTCCGGCGCGCGCAGCTCGGCGAGCGACGGCAGCAGCTCGGGGGCCGACCAGGCCCGATGCAGCGTCGCCACGTCCGACGCGGCGATGACGGCGTCGCAGAACTTCCGGCCCTGCTCGTACTGGCGCATCTTCAGCTCCAGGCCCAGCACACGCTCGATCCACACCAGCCAGACCGGCTTGGCGCGGGCGCGGCGCTCGTCCATCGCCTCACGCAGGTCGGAGAGGTCGCCGAGCAGCTCGACGCCGACCTCGTCCATCACCAGCTCGGCGTGGCCCTCGATCAGCGCCATGGTGGCCTGGACCTGCTCGAAGGTCTCCTTGCGCCCACCGCTGGTGGTGGCCAGCTCGACGAACGAGCCATCGCGGATCTTGCCCGCGGTCTCGCGCAGCTCCTCCAGCGAGGGCAGCTTGAAGCCGCCGCCCTTGAGCTTGACCTCGCCCTCGCCCATCAGGCGGCGCAGCAGCTGCCCGAGGTGGGGGCGCAGCCAGTCGACGGCGCCGAACTGCACCGCGTGGGTGACCTCGTGAACGGCGACCCACGTGGTCATCCGCTCCAGATCGACGTCGAGGTCTCGCGCAGCGTTGCGGATGTTCGGCGCGACCATCAGCAGGCGCGGGGCCGGGTCCTCCTCCAGGAGCTTCAGGTCGTACTGCCCGAGGACCTTGCGCCCGAGGAACCCGGCCAGCGCGCCGGCCTCCAGGCCGATGACCGCACCACCGACGCGTCGCGCGGGACCCGTGAGCGGGCCGAGCCCCTCGCCGAAGCGCGCGGCGAGCGGGTCGAGCATCGCGCCCATCGACTGCAGGTTCGCCTCCGCCCACGTGGCCCGGTCGACGGTCTCGGCGGGTGGGACCGGGCGGTGGAGCTCCAGGCCGGTGTAGGCGACGATCCGGTCGACGGCGTCGGCACACACGGCCTCGACATCCCCGGGCAGGGGCGTCGCCTCCCCCGCGTCACCGCCGACCCACACCGCCGCCTGCGCGGCCAGACCCCAGTCGATCACGCGACAACCTCCATCAGTCGTTGGAGACCCTCCGCGCTGCGCGCGGCGCAGACCGGCGCGCGCGGCGGAAGGTCCAGTGGCGCGCCCAGCGGGTCGGCGCAGCCGACGTAGGCCACCAGGCCGCCCCCCTCGCGGACGATGAGCTGCGCCGCAGCGGTGTCGACCGCGCGGGTGCCGGTCAGCGAGACCATGCCGTCGACGCGCGGGGGCGCCACCTGGCACAGCGAGATCGCCATCGAGCCGAACGCGCGGACGCGATGGACGTGGGCGAGCAGCCCGTCCGACGCGCGGGCCAGCCAGCGCGGGTCGGCGGCCTCGACGCACACGACCTCCAGCCGCCCGTCGGACATACGCCGCTCCGGGGGCGGGTCCGTCAGGCGCACGTCGTTGAGGAACGCGCCGCCGCCCCGCACCGCATGCCACTCCTCGCGCGCGCCGTAGTCGTGCACGAAGCCGAAGACCACGTCGGCCATCGTCGGCCCCTCGGCCACCGCGATGGAGATCGCGTGCGCGCCGAGGCCGCGCTTGGCGTTCAGCGAGCCGTCGAGCGGGTCGACGACGACCAGGACCCCGTCGTCGCCGTAGTCGACGACGCCGCGCTCCTCCGAGACGACCGTGAAGCGCGCGCCCGCGGCGTGGAGCCGGTCGAGCTCGGCGAACACGATGTCCTCGGCGCCGGCGTCGATGACGAGCGTGCGGTCCCCGCCCTCGCCGAGTTGCCCCGTCTCGGCCACCCGCTCGGTGCCGGCGCGCGTCGTCGCCAGGATCCGCTCGAGTCCGCGCGCGGACGCGCGGCACGCACCGAGCCAGTCGAACTGCAGCAGCGGATGCGCAGGAGCGTCCACGCAGGCAATACTAGGAGGCCGTGGTGGACCCGCTCTCCGGCCTCAGCGACGCGCAGCGTCAGGCCGTCACGCATCGTGACGGTCCGCTCGTGCTCCTCGGAGGCGCGGGAACCGGCAAGACGACGACGCTGGTCGCCCGGTTCGTGCACCACGTCGAGGACGGTGCGGCCGCCGACGCGATCGCGGTGCTCGCGCCCACGGAACCGGCCGCGGGCGAGCTGCGGCGCCGTGTGGAGGACGCCCTCGGCGAGCGCGCGTTCGCCGAGCTGGTCATCCACGACGCCTCCGGCCTGGCCCGGCGGATCCTCCGCGGCGAGGCGCTGGAGTCCGGCGTCGACCCCTTCGCCGTGCTGGCCAGCCCCGCCGACCGGCTCGGCGTCCTGCTGGACCGGATGGACGAACTGCCGCTGAAGCACCACGACCTGCAGGGCCGCCCCGCGGCGACGCTGGCCCGGGTCATCGCGCGGATCGACCGCTGCAAGGAGGAGCTGGTCCCCGCGGCCGAGCTGTCGGTCTGGGCGGCCGGCCTGCCCGACGACGACAGCCGGGCCCCGCGCGAGCGGGAGTTCGCCGCGCTCTACACGACGCACGACCGGATCCTCGCCGAGCAGGGCCTCATCGACCACGGCGAGCTCGTCGTCCGCGCGCACGCGCTGCTGGCCGCCAAGCCGCACGTGCGCAGCCGCGTCCACGCCCGCTTCCGCCACGTCCTCATCGACGACGTGCAGGACCTCACGACGGCCGCGCTGGCGCTGGCCGGCCAGGTCGCGCACGACACGCTCACGCTGACGGGCGATGACGACCAGGCGATCACGCCCGCACGCCGCGGATCGGCCGCGGTGATGGCCGACGCGATGGCCGGCGCGACCACCGTCAGGCTGGAGCAGTCCTTCCGCTGCCGCAGCCGCGTCCTCGCCGCCGCCCACGCCGTCGTCGCCCCGGCGGGCGACCGGGTACCCAAGCGGCTGGACGGTGACGGCGGTGGCACGGTCCGCTTCTGGCGCTGCGCCAACGAGCGCGCCCAGGCGCAGTCGGTCGCCGCGGAGATCGAGCGGCTGGTCCGCGAGGGCGTGCCCGCCGAGCGCATCGGCGTCTTGGTGCGCAGCGTCCGCAACGAGGGCCACGCGGTCGCGGTCGCGCTGGAGGAGCGCGCGATCCCCCACCGCCTGCTCGGCGCCGCCGGCTTCTTCCAGCGCGCCGAGGTGCGCGACGTCCTCGCCTGGCTGCGGCTGCTCACCGACCCGGGCGACAGCGCCGCCGTCGTCCGCGCGCTGGCCCGCCCGCCGGTGGAGCTGCGCAGCGTCGACATCGCGCGCTGCGTGCAGATCTCCAAGCGGCGCAAGCTCGACATGGTCAGCGCGATGGTCGCCGCGACCGAGTCACCGCAGATGCCGCCCGACGCGCGCGACCGGATCGTCTCCTTCATCAAGCTGCACCGCGCGGCCGCGGGCGCGCTGGACACCACCCGCCCGGACCTCTTCGTGCACCGGCTCGTCGACCGGCTGGGCCTGCGCCGCCAGCAGCTGTTCGCCGCGCAGGCCGACGTCGTCGAGCGGCTCATCGCGCTGTCGCGGCTGGGTGACCTCGCGGCCGACCACGTGCGCCGCGCGCCGCAGGCCACCGCCCGTGACTTCGCCCGCTACCTCGCCGCGGTCGCCGACGCCGGGTTGAAGGAGGACGACGAGACCGCCGACGCGGCGATGCCCGGGTCGCCCGCAGGCCTGGTCGCGGTGACCTCGATGTCCGGCGCCAAGGCGCTGGAGCTCGACCACGTCTTCGTGCTGGGGCTGCAGGCCTCCCGTGTGCCGGGCGCGCGCATGTCGCTCGTCGAGCCGGTCCCGGACCTGCACGGCGCCGGCGCGGACGGCTCGGGCACCCGCGCGCGGCACCTCGCCGACATGCGCCGCCTGACGCACCTGGCGATGACCCGCGCACGGGAGGGCGTCGTCCTGGCCTATGCCGCGGCGTCGGACAAGGGCGCGCGCCAGCCGCCGTCGCCCTTCGCCGAGGAGGCCCGCGCCGCGCTGAACGCCGGGTGGGAGGAGCGCGAGGAGGAGCTGTTCGGTCCCGACGAGGCGCTGCATGCGACGTTCAGCGCGCTGCGCGACGAGCTGCTGGGCAGCGTCGCCAAGACGGCCACCCGCCTGGGCGAGCTGCGGTTCGACACCGACATCGACATCACCCACGGCGTCGTCCGCTACCTGGAGCTCGTCAAGCTCGCGGCGCTGATCGACCGCCCCGGCGGCACATCGGTGCAGGACGCGCTGACCGACATCAACTCGCGGCTGGTGCAGGGGTCCTCGGCATTGCAGCGCGAGGTCTTCCAGACGTCGACGCTCGACGACTTCATCCTCGGAGCCGACCGCGACGAGCGCGCGCGGTCCGCCGCGCTGGCCAAGCGCGAGGAGCCGTCGCTGGAGGCGTTCCTGCCCCGGCGCGGCGAGGGGCTGATGCTCTCCGCCAGCGACATCGAGACCTACCGTTCCTGCCCGCTGCGGTACAAGTTCGCCCGCGTCTTCAGGATCCCGTCGGAGCCGACGATCAACCAGCGCTTCGGCATCGTCGTCCACCAGGCGCTCGAGCGCTTCCACCATCCCGAGGCGGTGTCGCACGCGCCCGAGGAGCTGCTGGGCCTGCTCGACAACGCCTGGCGCCGCAGCGGCTTCGGCGACTCCGACCAGGAGCGCCAGCTGCACGCCAAGGCCGTCAACGCGATGCTCCGCTACCAGGACCGCTTCGCGCGGTCGGAGGGCCGCCCGGTCTGGTTGGAGAAGGGCTTCCAGTTCCGCATGGGCCCGCACATGCTGCGCGGCCGCGTCGATCGCGTCGACCAGCTGCCCGACGGCGGCTATGAGCTCATCGACTACAAGACCGGCCGGCCCAAGACCGTCGCCCAGCTGAAGGACGACGTGCAGCTCTCGCTCTACGCGATCGGCGCGCGCGAGGCCTGGGAGGTCGACGCGCCGTATCAGTCCTACCACTACGTGCTCGACGACGAGAAGGTCGCCGTCCCCACCGCGGACATCGACCCCGGCTGGATCGAGGAGACCGTCATGGAGGTCGCCGACGGCATCCTCAGCCAGGGCTTCGAGCCGACGCCGTCCTACAGCGCCTGCTCGATGTGCGACTACCGCATCGCCTGCCCGGCCGCCGAGCGCTGAGCGGCCACCCGGCTGCTCAGAGCACGACGCCGACGAGGACCACGACGACGATCACGAACGCCGCGGCCAGGCCGAGGTAGAGCAGGACCGGCGGCGCGGGCGGCAGGTCCTCGACCGAGGGCAGGACCTCGGTGCGGGCGTGCCGGGGGTTGGTGCGCCCGATGACGCGGACCGTCTCACCCGGGTCGATGTCGTCCTCCGGCTCCACCGTCACGAAGCCGCCGCGCTCGCGGGGCGAGGTCGGGGCGACGAGCGTCTTCTCGGCGGTGTCGTCGTCGCCCCACAGCGCCGCGTCGCGCTGGGGCGACACCGGGCGGGCCGAGGCGGCGTCGTCCCCCCGCTCGGCGGCGGCCGCCTCACGGGCCGCGGCGCGCTCCTGCGCAGCGGCGTCCTGCGCGGCCTCGATGACGTCGTCGCGCAGGATGCCCCGCTCGGCATCGGCCAGCTGCTTGGCGACGCCGTCGCGCTCCCGGCGCAGCGCCTCGGCCTCGGCGCGGCCGGCCTTCAGCGCGCGCCGGGCCTCGCGCAGCTCCTCGACCAGCGCGTCGCGCTCGGTCTCGGCCCGCTCGGCGCGGGCGGTGACCTGCTGCATCGCGCCCAGCGCCACGTCGCGGGCGTCCTCGGCCTCCTTCAACCGCGCGCTGTGTGCCTCGCGGGCCTCACGCAGCGAGGACTCCATGCGCGCGGCGGACTCGCCCAACGCGCGGTCCTTGTCCTCCTCCGCCGCGGCGCGCAGCTCCTGCTCGCGAGCGGCCAGGTCCGCCGCGTGGGCCTCCTGGAGCTCGGCGGCCCGGCGCTCGGCCTGCGCGGCGCGCCCCCGGGCCTCGTCCAGCTCCAGGCGCAGGGCGTTCAGCTCGCGCGCGACGAGGATCAGCCGCTCGCTGTCGCCGTCGGCGGTTTCGACCACGTCGTCCTCGGCGTGGTCGGAGCTCACGTCGTGTCGTCCCTGTCCGGCAGCTCGACGGTCGGCATCGCCTCCGTGCGTTGTGGGTCCTCCTCGGGCAGCAGCCGCACGGGCTTGTTCGTTGCCGTGGGCTCCGGCTCGCGCTCGGCGGGGCCCTCCGGCCGGCCGGCCGGCTCGCGCGGGGGCAGCACCGGCTCGTGCGGCTCGCGGCGCTCGACGTCCAGCGACAGCGTGAAGCGCGCGAACCGCTGCGCCGCTCCACCGGCCATCAGGATCGTGGCGGCGAAGCCCAGCCAGGCCCCGACGCCGATGTCCACCCCGTCGCCCACGACCGGCGGCGGATCGACGATCTGCACGCCGACGACCACGAAGGCGACGGCGGCGATGCCGACGCCCACGCGCTTGTCGTCGCCCAGCCGGCCCAGGGCGACGGCGACCGCCAGGCCGCCGAGCGCCAGCAGCACCAGGTCCAGGGACTCGAACGCGCCCCAGGCGTTGACGTCGTCGAACCAGGACAGGAACAGCGCGACGATGAGCAGGGCGCCACCGCCGCCCAGGAGTGCAGGACCGGCGTCGACGGTGCGCTTCACGTGTCCGTCGGGCCGCGCTGACGCAGGAAGCGCTGGAAGTCACGGGCCAGCGTGTCCCCGGACGGCAGGTCGCTGGCGTCGGCCGGCGGCTCGACCTCCTCCGCGGCTGCCTCGAGGCGCTCGACGAACGCCTGCACCTCGGGATCGGCCTGGACGGCGAGGCCGACCTGACGCTCGTACTCCACCGTCGCCTCCTCGAGGTCGGAGGCATCGACCGAGACGCCGACGAGCGTCTCCAGCCGGCGCACCAGCGCCAGCGCCGCCTTGGGGTTGGGCGCGGCCGCGACGTAGTGCGGCACCGACGCCCACAGCGACGCCGACGGGATGCCCGCCCGCTCGCAGGCGGAGTAGAGGACGCCCGTGATGCCGGTCGGGCCCTCGTAGTTGGTGGGCCGCACGTCGAGACGGTCGGTGAGCGTCTCGTCGCTGGTCAGCCCGTTGACCGGGACGGCGCGCGAGTGCGGAACGTCGGCCAGCAACGAGCCGAGCGTGACGACCATCTGCACACCCACGGCCTCGGCCAGGTCGACGACCTCCCGGCAGAACGTCTGCCAGCGCATCGACGGCTCGGGCCCCTGCAGCAGGATGAGGTCGCGCGGCGCCCGGGGGATGCGCGCCTCGAAGATCTGGATCTCGGGCCACTCGATGGAGCGCGTGCGGCTCTCGTCGATGACCACCTTGGGCCGCGTGGCCTGGAAGTCGAAGAACTCCTCGGGGTCGATCCGCGCGAAGCGCGTGGCGCCCAACGACGACCCGACGAACTGCAGGGCGGCGGACGCTGCGTCCCCCGCGTCGTTCCAGCCGGTGAACGCGCAGACCAACGCTGGGGCTCTCAACCCATCAGGGCGGCTTTCCCAGATCAGGGGCTGCATCCGATCCACCGTACAAGATGCTGAGCCGTTGCCCGTCGCCACACTCCGACCCGGTGACGTCGTCGACGACGTCTTCGCCTGTACGCGCAAGGACCGCCTCACCGCGCGGTCCGGCGCCCCCTATCTCGCGCTGGAGCTGCGGGACAAGACCGGGGCGATCGGCGCGCGGGCGTTCAAGGACGCCGACCTGCTGGCGGGGCGCTTCGAGCGCGGGGACCTCGTGCGCGTCCGCGGTCGCGTCGAGCGCTTCCGCGACGAGCTGCAGATGGAGGTCCTGCAGATCGCCCGCGCCGACGCCGGCGCGGTCGATCCGGCCGCGTTCCTCCCGGTCGCCTATCGCGACCTCGACGAGCTCGACGGCTTCCTCGAGCATCTCGCGAGCGAGGTCCACGACGCGGGGTACCGCGGGCTGCTGGACGTCATGCTCGCCGACGCCGCCCTGCGGGCCGAGTTCCGGCGCGCGCCGTGCACACGCGGTGGTCACCACGCCTACCTCGGCGGGCTCCTGGAGCACACGGTCGCCGTCGGGACGCTCGCGCTGGATCTCTGCCCGCTGCACCCGCGTCTGAATTCGGACCTGCTGATCTGCGCGGCGCTGGTCCACGACATCGGCAAGGTCCGCGAGTTCACCTACGGCGCGGAGATCGGGCTCAGCGACGCCGGCCGGCTCGTCGGACATGTCGAGCTCGGCCTGCGGATCATCGAGTCCTACTTCGGGCGGGTGCCGGCGCTGGACGAGCCGCGACGGCTGCAGCTGGCGCACTGCGTGCTCACCCACCACGGCCCCGACCACGCGCCCGCGCGGCGCTTCGGCTCGGCCGAGGCGCTCGCGCTGTACCGGCTCAACGCGCTGGACGCGAGCGTCAAGGGCGCCTTGGAGCACGGGCTGGACTGACCAGCGTGGCGGGCACCGGGACGGTGCTCGTCGTGAAGGTCACCACGTCCGGCGTGAACCGCGCGAAGCGGGTGCTCATGCGCATCCGCCGGCAGAACCGCTGCGGCAGCTGCGTGATCGTCACGGGCTGCACCTTGGGCACGCCGTTGGCCGCGGTCCAGACGAGGAAGCGCAGGTCGCCGATCCGGCTGCGGCGGGCGGCGGCGGGGACGACGAACGAGTAGCCGTTGTCCTCCACGTCGGACTTGACCGCCGTGCCGTCGGACTTCGTCAGGTACACCTGGTCGACGCCGTCCGGGACCATGCCGCTGACGCTGACGAGGTTGAACGACCGCCCGACGCAGTTGCGCACCGACGGCGGCGCCTGACCGGCCAGGAGGTCGCTGAGCGCGCCGCCCCCGCCGGCACCGGCGTCACCGGTGGCCATGACGACGAGACCCTCCTCGCGCTTGGCCGGGCGCAGCGCCGGCAGGATGCCGTTGGCGCCGGTGACGAGCGCGGGCAGCGCCGACGGCGGGGGTGCCGGGGCGGGCACCGCGGGGCGGTACCTCGGCTTGGTCGACCGGCGCGGCGCCCGCGTAGGAAGCGGCGCGGGGGCGGGCGCGGCGGCCACGCAGCCGAACGGCCGCGTCATCACGCTCACGTCGGCG
The DNA here is from genome assembly GCA_964443695.1 of uncultured Conexibacter sp. Lineage (GTDB taxonomy): Bacteria > Actinomycetota > Thermoleophilia > Solirubrobacterales > Solirubrobacteraceae > Paraconexibacter. Next base: position 40,331 of record CAYUDT010000025.1, read on the forward strand.
ACCGGGATGACCCACGCCTTGCCGCCGCCGGTCGTCGTGCGCAGCAGCCGCGCCGCGTTGACGTCCGGCAACCGGACGCCGCGGGCCTGCAACTGCCTGACGACGTCCTTGGGCAGCGTGTCGGCTGCCGCGTGGGGCCGGCGCAGGATGCTGAAGTTCCGGCTGAGCCTGCCGCTCGGTGCGTTCTGCTTCTTCCCGCAGTCCGGCACCGCGTACTTCGCCGGTGCGGCGGGGCGTGGCAGCGGGGCGGCCGGCGGCGCCTTCGGGGTCGTGGCGGCGCGTGCGCCGGACGCGCTGGCGACGGCGGCCAGCAGCCCGAGCACCAGCGCGAGCGGGACGACGTGACGGTGGGTCATGCGGTGTGACAACTCCCTGAGGTGCAGGACAGGATGGTGAGACCGGCCGCGTCGGCGACATCGACGCGCAGTCGGTCGGGGGCGCCGGGCACGGTCGTGACCAGGGCCTTCAGGCCGTCTGGCAGTCCGGCTCCGGCCGCGCCGCGCTCGTCGAGCCCCACCAGCTCGGCGCGCGCGTGGCCGACCGTCGCGGTGGCAGCGGCTGCGGGCAGCACGCCGAACACCCAGGTCCGGTCGGTCAGCGGGTCGTAGTAGGTCTGGATGCGGCGGCGCGCCAGCGTCTGCGGCGTCGCGCCGGACGTCGTCACGGCCACGTCGCAGCGCGTGCCGCCGCCACCGCCCCGGACGTCGAGGAACGCCGCGATGACCTGCACGCCGCCGTAGTCGCAGGCGCTGGCGGAGAGCCGCCAGGGGATGCCGTCGCGCGCGCCGTCGGCGACGTAGGTCGGCAGCGTGCTGCGGTCCGGGGCCAGCGACCCGGGCGCGCGCAGCGACGGCGGCAGGTCGGGGATCGACGGGGCCCGCAGCACGTCGCGGGTGGCCAGCGCCGTCGAGGCGAACGCGCAGAGCACCAGCGCCAGCAGCACCGGCCGGTGCGGCCGGCGCCTCAGCGCGCGGCGCCACCAGGGCTGCTGCTCGGCCTGCGCCATGCCGGCCCGCAACCGCACGCCGAGCTCGGCGATGACGTCGTCGGGCTCGCGGGCGGTCATCGCTGCACCCCGTCCAGCGCCACCTGCAGTGCACGGAGGCCGCGTGAGACGCGAGCCCGCGCGTTCTGCTCGGAGATCTGCAGCCGCTCGGCGATCTCCGCGTAGCTCAGCTCGTGGGTGACGCGCAGCTCCACCGCGGTGCGATGCTCGGCGTTGAGCTCGGCCAGTGCCGCGGTCACCGCGGTGCGCAGCTCCCCCAGCTCGGCCAGGTCCTCGATGCGCTCGACCTCGAGGTCGTTCAGCGCCACGGGCTCGACGCCGAGGCGCTCCAGCGCGCGGCGCTCGGCCCCACGCTTGCGCTGCGCGTCGTGCAGCACGTTGCGCGCGATGCCGAAGAGCCACCGCGAGACGTCGTCGGCGTCTTCGCCCTTGAAGCGCTTGCGCGCCGCGTAGGCGCGGGCGAACGTCTCGCCGAGCAGGTCGGCGGCCAGCTGCCCGTCGTAGGTCCGGCGGGTCAGCCAGACCAGCAGCCTCCGGGCGTCGCGGTCGTACGCCGCGGCGATGTGCTCGGCACTCAGTCGCACTGCCCGGTACTTCGCATCACGGCCGAAACTGTGACGACCCGTCCCTAAACCCCCGATAAGGGGTCTGACCCCTTCAGGCGCGTTGGCGCTCGAGGTGGCGCCGCGGTTCAGACCGCGGCGCGCGCGACGAAGTAGTCCAGCGCGGCAGGATTCGCCAGGGACTCCTTCGATGCGGCACGTTCGACCGGGACGCCCATGAGGATCTTCTTGACCGGCACCTCGAGGACCTTGCCGCTCAGCGTGCGGGGCACCTCGGTGATCTGGTGGACCTGGTCGGGGACGTGGCGCGGCGAGCAGACCGTCCGGATCTGGACGGCCATCTGCCTCTTCAGCTCGTCCGTCAGCTCCGCGCCGTCCCGGAGGACGACGAACAGCGACATGACGTCCTCGATGTCCACGACGAGCGCGTCGACGACGTCGTCCAGCGCCAGGACGGCGCGGTAGATCTCGCTCGTCCCCATCCGCACGCCGCCGCGGTTGATGGTGCTGTCGCTGCGGCCGCTGATGATCGACGTGCCGCGCTCGGTGATCTCGATCCAGTCGCCGTGGCGCCAGACGCCGGGGAACATCTCGAAGTAGGACTCGCGGTACCGGGACCCGTCGGGGTCGCCCCAGAAGAAGACGGGCATCGACGGCATCGGCTGGGTGATCACCAGCTCGCCGACCTCGCCGATGACGCTGTTGCCGTTGTCGTCCCAGGCCTGCACGTCGCAGCCCAGCGCGCGGGCCTGCAGCTCGCCGCGGTAGACCGGCAGCGTGGGGACGCCACCCACGAACGCGGTGCAGACATCGGTGCCGCCGCTGGTGCTGAACAACCAGGTGTCCGCCCCGAGCTGGTCGTAGATCCACTGGAAGCCCTCGGGGGACAGCGGCGAGCCGGTCGAGCCGACGGCGTGGAGCTTGGAGAGGTCGCGTCCCTCGCCCGGGACGACACCCTCCTTCATCTGCCCGGCGATGTACGCCGCGCCGCAGCCGAAGATCGTGATGCCGGCCTCGTCGGCCAGCCGCCACAGCACGTCGCCCGCCGGGTTGCCGTCGTAGAGCACGATCGGCGCATCGGTCAGCAGCACGCCGACCAGGAAGTTCCACATCATCCAGCCGGTCGTCGTGAACCAGAAGACGCGGTCGTCGGCCTGGGCGTCGAGATGCAGGTGCATCTTCTTGAGGTGCTCGAGCAGGATGCCGCCCTGCGAGTGGACGATCGCCTTCGGCAGACCGGTCGTCCCGCTGCTGAACAGCACCCACAGCGGGTGGTCGAACGGCACGTCGACGAACTCCAGCTCGGCCCCCTCGACGAGGAACCCGTCCTGCCAGCCCGCGCCGGACAGGTACCCGAGCGTCACGAGCTCGCCGCCGACCGCGGCGTGGATCTCGGCGACCTGCGCCGAGCGGTCGAAGTCCTTGCCGCCGTAGCGGTAGCCGTCGATGGCCAGCAGCACGGTCGGCTCGATCTGCGCAAAGCGGTCGATGACCGACTGCGCGCCGAACTCGGGGGCCGCGGAGGACCAGATCGCGCCCAGGGACGCGGTCGCCAGGAACGCGGCGATCGTCTCCGGGATGTTGGGCAGGTACGCGCAGACGCGGTCACCCTTGCCGACGCCCCGCGCGACGAGGCCTGCCCGGATCGCCGCGGTCTGCTCGCGCAGGTCGCCCCAGGTCCAGGTCCCCAGCTCGCGGGACTCCGAGGCGTGGAAGATCGCGGGCCTCCCGGCGTCCTTGTCCCCGAAGAGGTGCCTGGCGTAATTGACCTGCGTGCCCGGGAACCACTCGGCTCCCGGCATCTCGCGCGACGCCAGGACCGTACCGTGATCGGACCCGACACCGAAGAAGTCCCAGACGTGCCCCCAGAATCCCTCCAGATCATCGATGGACCAGCGATGGGCTGCCGCGTAGTCCGCAGGGTCCTGCCCGGCGGCACGCAGGAACCGCGTCAACGTGGCACGCTCCACGCGCTCTGCCGTCGGTTCCCACAGCAGCACCGGTCCACCGGTCGTCGAGTTCGGGGCGTCCTCGCTCATGGCCGGACCATAGCCCGCCGAAGGGGCGGAGGATGACCCGCGTCCGCCTGCCCTGGCAGCGCAACGAAACGCGTGCCACCCCGCAGCGCCACCACGACGGTCCCCTGACCGTCGTCGTCGTCGATGACGTCGAGGCGATCCGTGTGCTGGTGCGCACCACCCTGGAGCCGGAGTTCCGTGTGCTGGCCGAGGCGACCGACGGCGCCGAGGCGGTCGCGGCCTGCCGCGAGCACCGGCCCGACATCGTCCTGCTGGACCTGAACATGCCCCGCCATGACGGCCTGGAGGCCATCCGCGCCATCCGTGACGTGAGCCCGGACACGGCGATCGTGGTCCTCAGCGGGCTGCCAGCCGACGCCATCGCCGACAAGGCGCTGGCGCTGGGCGCCGACCGCTTCGTGGACAAGACCTCGCCGCTGCACGAGCTGCGCGAGACGCTGCTGGCGGTCGCCGCGGTCTAGGTGCTCTCGAGGCGACGCGCGACCGTGTCGTGCGCGTCGTTGATGGCGATGAGGAGGTTCAGCGCCACCTCACGCTCGCGGTCGTCCAGCGCCGACAGAGCCGGCTCGAGCTCCTCGGCGACCGCCTCGTTGCTGCGGGACAGGAGCTCCTGGCCCTTCGGGGTGATCGAGATGATCGACGACCGCCGGTCGGCCGGGTTGGGGCTGCGCTCCAGCAGGCCCAGCGTCGCCAGCCGGTCCAGCGCCGGCGTGACACCGCCGGTGCTCATCCCCAGGCGCTCCGCGAGCTGGCCGTTGGTCAGCCACCCGTCGAGCGAGAGCTCGGAGAGGATCGCCCAGGCCGTCGGGTTGACCCCGGCGACGCGCGCGGCCGTGCTCGTGGCGCGGTTCAGCGTGATCGCAAGACGCGCCACCGCTACGAGCAGCGTCTTCCCCTCGACTGACACGTGGATCTGCACCTCCAGTGCATCGATCCTGCACAACCCCAATGGCTGAACCTGTGCAGTGTCACACATGCAGACATCACATGTCGCTGCGCCGAGTGGCACGCCGAATGAGCTGTCCGGCAACAAACAATTGCAAGAGCGCGAACAACACTTCAACCAGCCGTTCCGGGATGGCGTTGACCAGGACGACGCCCAGCGCCGCCCCCGGGATCGCGAGCAGGCCGACGACGATGCCGTCCCGGATGCGCAGGTTGCCGTAGCCGTGCTGACGCCAGGCCCCGACGAGCGCCACCGGGATGATGGCCAGCAGTGACGTGGCCTCCGCGTCCACCTGCCCGAGGTCGAGCAGCACGACGAGGGCGGGCACGAAGAGGACGCCGCCACCGACGCCGAGCATGCCGGCGACGACCCCCGCGCACACCCCGATGACGACTGCGCCGGCCATCAGATCAGCAGCTCCACCGCGGACACGACCAACAGGCAGGCGAACAGCAGCGACACGGTCTCCTGCTTGACGCGCTGCTGCAACGCGGTGCCGATCAGCACGCCGCCCACCGCGGGGATGCCGACGAGCAGCCCCTTGGCGAGGTGCACGTTGCCGTAGGCGCCCTGCGTGAGCGTCGCGGCCGCGGCGATGATCACGATCGCGCCCAGCGACGTCCCGGTCGCCTCGCGCTCGCCGTAGCCGAGCCACAGGATCAGCAGCGGCACGATGACCGTGCCGCCCCCGACGCCGAAAAGCCCGCTGAAGACCCCGGCAGCGGTGCCGATGGCTGCACAGGCAAGCACTCGACGGCGGCCGTCCACGGCTCGCAATACTGTCAGGGTGACCTCTGTCGACGAGCTCTCCGGGGCCCTGTCGCTGCTGCGAGCAGATCCCGCGCGCAGCGCCATCCTCCTCGATGTCGACGGCACGCTGGCGCCGATCGTCCGCCACGCCGACGACGCCCACGTCCCGGAGCCCACGCGTGCACCGCTGATCGCGATCGCCAAGCGCTACGGCTTCGTGGCGTGCGTCTCCGGCCGCCGTGCCGCCGTCGCCCGCCGCATCGTCTCGCTCGGCTCGATCACCTACGTCGGCAACCACGGGGCCGAGGTGCTGCGCGGCGGGGCGACCGATGTCGAGCTCGACCCCGAGTTCGAGTCGTGGAAGACCGAGGTCCGCCGGTTCGCCGCGGCCGCGCTCGACGACGAGGGCCTGGCGCGGCTGCGCGTCCGCGGCGAGGACAAGGACGCGATCGCCGGGTTCCACTGGCGCGGCGCACCCGACGAGGCCGCAGCCGAGGCGGCCGTGCGCGCGGTCGCCGAGCGCGCCGAGGCGGCGGGGTTGAAGACGCACTGGGGTCGCAAGGTCCTGGAGGTCCGGCCGCCCGTGCCGATGGACAAGGGCGTCGGCGTCTCCCACGTGCTCGACGGCGTCTCGCTGGATGCCGCGCTGTACTGCGGCGACGACCGCACCGACATCGACGCGTTCGTCGCGCTGCGAGCGATGGTCGCAGCCGGGACGCTGCAACGCGCGGTGTGCGTCGGGGTGACGTCCGACGAGACGCCTGCCGAGCTCGAGGCCGCCGCGGACCTGATGGTCGACGGCCCGCGGGGCGTGCGCGAGCTGCTCCTCGCCCTCGCCGCGTAGGCGGGGCGACACCGTAGGCTTGGTGCTGGCGTGCGCTTCGTGGACCTGCTCAAGACGACCGTGCTCCTGAGCGCCGGCGCCGCCACCGCGTTGGCCGCCACCTGCGTGGCCTCGGGCATCAACAAGGACGACCGCGTCGTCGTGGTCGTGATGGCCGGCTGGTGGATGCTCGCGACCCTTGCCGGCTCGACGCTCGGCCGGGGCAACCAGACGACGCCGCCGATCGCGCGGCTGCTCGCGGAGGCCCGCCAGGCGACCTCGCTGCCCGAGCAGCGCCCGGCGCGGGCCGTCGTCAACCGGCTGTGGCCGCTGCTGGTGTCGACCATCGCTGCCGGGGCGCTGGCGTTCGTCGCCCCGCAGATCCCGGGCATCGCGGCGGGCTTCGCGATCATCTGGGCGCTGGCCTGGCGCCATCAGGACGCGGCGGTCGCCGCGATCGAGGAGCGCGACGGGGTCACGTTCTTCGTCGAGGCGACGTCGCCGCTGCGGCCGATCAAGCTCGTGCGGACACCCGGATTCCGACGCGACAGGCCGACGGTTCCCAGCGCGACCTGACGGTCGGTCGGAGTGCGGACCGTCATCCGTCCACGCCCCTCAAGGTTGGCCACGGGCGGTCGATGCGACTCGGACGGTGTCTGTTCACCCCGGGGACCACGAGCGCACGCTCCTGCAGGCCCAGTCGCAACTGCTGGCCGCCACCGCTGCGCTGGCCCGCGGACAGACCCGCGAGGAGGTGATCCACGCGATGCGGTCCGCCGTGCGGGACGTCCTCGGCTTCTCGGCGGTGACGGTGCTGACCCGGGGCGGAAGCGGCGACCGGGCCGCCGTCGGCCACGTCGTCCCCCTCGGCGACCTCATGGGCGTCCTGCTCGTCGACGACCCGGACGACCGCCCGCTGTCGCTGGCCGCCCGCCTGGGGCTGCTGCGGGTGTTCGCCGACAGCGCCGGCGCGACGCTGGCCGGGGTCGGGCGGCTGGAGGCGTCGCGGGCCCAGGCCCGTCACGACACGCTCACGCAACTGCCCAACCGCGCGGCGCTGCTGGAGCGGCTGGGCGTGGCGATCGCCCGCGCCCGCCGCGAGCAGGGACGGCTCGCGGTGCTGTTCCTCGACCTCGACGGCTTCAAGGCGATCAACGACTCCTTCGGCCACAGCACCGGCGACGCGCTGCTGCGCGGCGTCGCCGAGCGCCTCGTCGCGCAGTTGCGCCCGCAGGACACGGTCGCCCGCTACGGCGGGGACGAGTTCGTCGTGGTCTGCGAGGAGCTCGAGGCCCCGGCCGACGCGGACGCGATCGTCGCCCGCCTCCTCGAGGCCCTCTCGGTCCCCGTCGAGGCCCGGGACCAGACGCTCCGCGTGGGCGCCTCGATCGGCCTCGCGCTCGGCGACGGCAACTCGACTCCCGCGACCCTCGTCCGCGCGGCCGACGGGGCCATGTACGCCGCCAAGACCGGAAACCGCCGCAAATCGACAACCCTCAAGGAACCCTCGATCACCCTCGATCACCCTCGAGGTGTCTGACGCACTGAGGGTGGTTGAGCGTTGGGGCGGGGGTAGGATCGGGCCGTGGCCGTGGACGTGCTCATCGTCGGGCTCGGCTCGACGGCCGGGCTGCGCGCTGCCGAGGAGCAGCTGGCCGGCTCGGTGCAACGGGCGGGTGCGACGGTGGCGCTGGTGCGGGCGGCGCGGCCGCGGGAGGTGCGGACGCTGATGCTGACCGACCTCGTGTGGGCGCGGGCGGCGCGCCGGGCGGCGCGGGAGGGCATCGCCGCGCACGCCCCGCGGGCGGTGCTCTACGCCGCGTCGACGTCGGCGCTGTTCTGGCCACGCCCGGGCGCGATCCGCTACGACGCGCTGAGCGCCGACAACCGCCCGGGCCGGCACGGGCTGTGGCAGCGGCCGCTGGAGCGCCGGCGGCTGGCGCAGGCGACCGTCCTGGTGCCCTGGGCGCCGCCGGCCCCGGCCAACGGCGTGGTCGTGCCGATCGCGGTGGAGGCCTCCGGCCCGACGGACGGACCGCGCGACATCGCCGCCGTGACCTACGGCGCCAACGCCCACAAGAAGGGCCTGGACCGGGTCCTCGCCGCCTGGGCGGAGGTGCGCCGCGACGGCGAGGAGCTTGTCGTCGCCGGTGCCCGCGACCTGCGTCACGCCCCGGGGGTCACCGACGCGGGCATGCTGGCACCCGACGAGTACCGCGCCTTGCTGCGGCGGGCCCGCGTCTACGTCACCGCACCCCGCCGCGAGGACCACGGCATCGCCCAGCTCGAGGCCCTGGCCGACGGCGCGCAGCTCGTCACGACGCCCGCGCCCGGGCCGTACGCCGCCCTGCCGATCGCGCGGGCACTCGATCCGCGCCTGGTCCCGGATGGACCACCGGGACTCGGCGCCGCGCTGCGGGCCGCGCTCGACGCTCCGCTGGCGACGTACGCCGCGCGCGCGGCACAGGCGCTGGAGCCGTTCACCCCGGCGGCCGTCGATCGCGTGGTGGCCGAGGAGCTGCTGCCGCGCCTGCTGCCCTGACCGCGGACGCGCCGGTCGCTACCGGACGAAGCTCAGGAAGCCCGAGGCGAGGACCAGCTCGGCCAACAGCGCGTATCCGGAGGCCGCCGGGTGCGCGCCGTCGCCCTCCTCGAGCTCGCGGAACCAGCCGTCCTCGGTGATGAGCGCCGAGGCGATGTCCGCGTAGGGCACGTCGCGGGCGTTGCACGCGTCGGCGTAGGAGGAGGACAGCACGAGGATGCGGTCGCGCTGGTCGGGGTCGCCCAGCGGGGCGGGGCCGACGACGAAGACCGGGATGCCCTCGGCCTGCAGGTCGTCGAGCATCCGCGCCAGCGTCCGCACGCTGGTGACGCCGCTGACCCGGCGCACCTGGTCCTCCATCGTCGTGTCGTTGGCGCCGACCGCCAGCACCACGCGCGTGTCGGCCGTGCGCCGCGGCGAGAGCTCCGCCCGCCAGCGGCGGGCGACGTCCACCGACGTCTCGCGCCGCACGCCGAGCGCGTACATCGTGATCGGCAGGCCGGCCTCGGCGGCCGCCTTCACCACGCGACCGGTCCAGCCGCGGCCGTCGGGGTCACCCACCCCCTGGCTGAAGGAGTCGCCGAACACGCAGACACGGACGTCACGCTCCGGCAGCCCCGGGAGATCCTCGTCGTCGTCGTCCTGCGGAAGGTCGGGGACGAGGCGCAGCGTCATGTCTGGCGATTGCGCTTTCGCATCTTGTCCAGCTCGGGCCACGGGCGTGTGTTGGCGATGTCCTGCGCAGTCAACCACGCCCGCCGGGCCGTGGCCACTCCCCAGCGCGTCAGCTCGAGCTTCTCCGGGCCGTGTGCGTCGGAGTCGATCGTCAGGAGGACGCCGCCGTCGCGGGCCGCGCGGGCGTTGATGTCGTCGAGGTCGCGCCGGTCGGGCGCGGCGTTGATCTCCAGGAACGTGCCGGTCTCGGCGGCCTTCGGGATGACCTGGTCGAGGTCGAGCGGGTAGCCGGGGCGCCGGCCGATCTTGCGCCCGGTCGGGTGGCCGATGACGTCGACGAGCGGGTGCTCGATGGCCGCGAGGATCCGCTTGGTCGGCTCCGTCGCGAAGGACGTGTGCAGCGAGGCGACGATCCAGTCGAGCTGCGCGAGCAGGTCGTCGGCGTAGTCCAGCGAGCCGTCGGTGAGGATGTTCACCTCGCTGCCCGCGAGGATCGTGAGGTCGTCGAACTCCTCGTTGACCTCGTGGATGCGCTCGATGTGGCGGCGCAGCTCGTCGGGGCTGACGTCGTTGCCGAAGCCGTGCGACGCGGAGTGGTCGGTGATGGCGATGTACTGCAGCCCGTGGTCGCGGGCGGCCTGCGCCATCTCGCGGATCGTGCCGCGGCCGTCGCTGGCGACCGTGTGCATGTGCAGGTCGCCCTTGAGGTCCTCGACCGTCACCAGCGCCGGGACGTCCGCGAGCTTCAGCTCGCCCCGGTCCTCGCGCATCTCCGGCGGGATCCAAGGCAGGCCGAGGATCTCATAGACCTGGTGCTCGGTCGCGCAGCGGTGAGTCTCACCGGTGCTGTCGTCGAGGATGCCGTACTCGCTGACGTGCAGCCCGCGCTTCACCGCGGCCTCGCGGATGGCGATGTTGTGGGCACGGCTGCCGCTGAAGTGCTGCAGCAGGTTGCCGAACTGGTCGGGCTCGACGACGCGCAGGTCGATGCTCAGCCCGGTATGGGTCGTGCCCCGCCCGGCGTTGTCGCCCGGGCTGGAGCCCGCCTCGAGCAGGTCGCTGGCGGCGAACGCGTCCAGCAGAGCCCGCGCGTCGGACGCCGTGGCGATGATGTCGAGGTCCTTCACGGTGTCGGCCTGGCGCCGTGCGCTGCCGGCCAGCTCGACCTTCTCCGCGGCCGGGTGCGCGCGCAGCTGCGCGACGAGCGCCTCGCCGATCTCCAGCGCGCGGGGCAGCAGCATCCGCTCCTTGGGCGCGTCGCCGTAGCCGGCGGCCAGCGACTCCAGCACGGACTGCTCGAACTTCTCGCCGAAGCCCTTCACACCCCGCAGGCGTTGCGTCTCGGCGGCCTGCTTGAGCTCCTCGATCGACGAGATCTTCAGCTCGTCGAAGAGCTTGCGCGCCCGCTTGGGCCCCAGGCCGGGCAGCCGCGTCATCGCGACCAGGCCCGCCGGGAACTTGCCGCGCAGCTTCGTCAGCGCCGGGATCTCACCGTCGTGCAGCAGCGCGCTGAGCTTCTCTTCGAGCGTCTTGCCGATGCCCGGCAGCTCGGTGACGGTGCCCGCCCGCGTGAGCGTCGCGATGGACTTCGGGGCCTCGCGGATCGCCTTCGCGGCGGTCCGGTAGGCGAGCACGCGATGGACGATCGCGCCGTCGAGCTCGTACAGGTCGGCAAGCTCGTCGAAGAGGAGGGCGATCTCGGCGTTCGTGGGGTCGGGCGTCGTGCTCATCAGCTTCATCTAGCCTACGCCGCCCCCCGATGTCCGTTGCCTGGCTTGTCCTTCCGACGTACGACGAGGCCGAGAACGTGGAGCAGATCCTCCGCGCGGCCGACGACGTGCTGCGCGCATGCTGCCCGGACGGGCACCGGATCCTCGTCGTCGACGACGACTCGCCCGACGGAACCGGCCAGATCGCCGAGCGCCTGGGCGCCGAGTTGGGGACCGTCGAGGTGCTCCACCGCAAGGTCCGCGAGGGCCTGGGCATGGCCTACCTGGCCGGCTTCCGGCACGCGTTGGACCACGGCGCCGCCTACGTCATGGAGATGGACGCCGACTTCAGCCACTCGCCGGCGGACCTGGCCCGCCTGCTGGAGGCCGCACGGGGCGGCGCCGATCTCGTGCTCGGCTCGCGCTACGTCGACGGGGGCGGGGTGTCGGACTGGGGCCTGCTGCGCCAGGTGATCTCGCGCGGCGGCTCGGCGTACGCACGGGCGGTGCTCGGGGTGGGCGTGCAGGACCTCACCGGCGGCTTCAAGTGCTTCCGGGCCGAGGTGCTGCGGGCGATCGACCTGTCGACCGTGCGATCGCACGGCTACGCCTTCCAGGTCGAGCTGACCTACCGCGCGCTGCTGCGCGGCTTCACGGTCGTCGAGGTGCCGATCACCTTCCGCGACCGCCAGCACGGCACGTCGAAGATGTCCTGGCGGATCGCCGGGGAGGCGATGTGGCTGGTGCCGCGGCTGCGCTGGTCGCCCCGCCGGTTCCGCTAGGTGTAAGACCCGAGCAGGTTGTTCAGTCGTTGGACCGGTGTCTGGCGGCTGATGCC
>CAYUDT010000026.1:0-51367 GCA_964443695.1 uncultured Conexibacter sp.
AGGTCCGCGGCGTCGATGCCCGGCCCGTGGTCGCGGACGACGACGCCCCGCGGGCCGCAGCGGACCTCCACCGCGCTGCCCGGTGGGGCGTGGCGGACGGCGTTGTCGAGCAGGTTGTTGACGGCGCGGCCGAGGCGCTCGGGCACACCCGGCAGCGCTGCGGGCGACGCGTCCAGGCGGACCTCGACGTCGGCGGGCGCGTGGCGGCGGGCACGCGCGACGGCCTCCTGCACGAGCTCGTCGAGGCGCACGTCCTGCGGCTCGACGGTCTGCGCGTCCCCACGCGCGAGCTCGATGACGTCGGCCACGAGCAGCGACAGCTCCTCGGCCTGCTCGCGCATGTCGTCGAGCAGCTGGGTGCGCGACGCGGGGTCCAGCTCGCCGTCCTCGAGCAGCACCTCGACGTTGGTCCGCAGCGACGTGACGGGGGTGCGCAGCTCGTGGGAGGCGTCGGCGACGAGCTGGCGCTGGGCGGTCAGGGCGTCGTCGAGGCGACCGAGGACCGCGCCGAAGCGCGCGCCGACGCGCCGGGCCAGCAGGACGGCGATCGCGGTGCCGCCGAGCAGGACGACGAGCAGCACCGCCAGCAGGCGGCGCAGCACGCGGTCGGTGCCCTCCAGCGAACGCCCGACCTGCACGGCGCCGACGCCGGGCGCCGCGAACGTGACGAGGCGCACGCGCGTGCCGTCGGCGGTCGTCGAGTGCGGCGCGACCTCACCGCGGCCGCGCGTGGCCACCGCGCGGTCGGCGGCGCCGACCGGGAGCGTCCCCCCGCGCAGCGGCACCGCCCGCCCGCGGCGGGTGATGACCTGGACGTAGCCGGCCGGGCCGCCGCGCCGTGGCGACGGGTCGCGGAAGCGCTGCAGGAGCGGGCGGCGCAGCGGCGGCGGGATCGCCGCCGGGGCCGGGCCGGCGACGAAGCGGCTCTCCTGCAGCTGCGCGTCGATCTGGTCGTACAGCTCGTTGCGCACCGCGACGTAGGACACGGTGCACGCCACGAGGACCGCGAGGAAGACGCACGCGGCGGTCAGGACGGTGATGTTGCGCCGGACGCGCATCGGCTGGCCGGGTCAGACCGTCCGCAGCGCCTCGGTCGGCGACAGGCGGGCGGCCCGGACCGAAGGGTAGAGCCCGGCCAGCGCGCCGATCACCAGCGCGGCCCCCACGCCGCCGGCCAGCGCGGCGGGCGGGACGACGACCGGCTGGCCCTGGGCCTGGGAGGAGATCGCGGTGACGAGCGCCCCGAGGCCCGCACCCGCGAGGCCGCCGAGCGTGGCCAGCAGCAGCGACTCGGTGAGGAACTGCAGCGTGATGTGGCGGCGGGTGGCGCCGAGCGCGCGGCGCAGGCCGATCTCGGCGCGGCGCTCGAGCACGCTGATGACCATGACGTTGGCGATCCCGACGCCGCCCACGAGCAGGGCGACCGCGCCGAGGCCGAGCAGCAGCGAGGTGAACGCCCCCTCCGCGGCGGCCTTGGCCTCCAGCGCGTCGGACGGCCGCGACACCTGCACCTCCTCGGGGTGCTCCGGGTTGGCGGTCGGGGCGAGCAGCTCGCGGGCGGCGGCAACGCGGTCGTCGGCGGTGCGGACGTACGTCTTCGCCGGGTTGGCCGTGCTGCCGAAGCGCTGCGCCGCGACCGGCAGGCCGATCAGCGCGGCACGGTCGATCGCGCTGTCCAGCGTGACGGTGTCGAGGATGCCGACGACCGTCCAGTACTGGTCGCCGATCCACACCTGGGGCTGGCCGGCGGCGGAGGTGATGCCCAGGCGCTGCGCGGCGATCCGCCCGAGCACGACGGCCGGGAAGCGCGCCGTCGCCGCGGTCAGGAAGCGGCCCGACAGCACGGGCGCGCCGAGGGTCGTCGCGAGGTCCAGGTCGGTGGCCTGCACCGTGATGCCGCTGGTCTCCTGCGGGTCGACGAGCGGGTTGCGGCGCACGGTGGCGCCATCGACGGCGTAGGTGGAGGCGCTCTGGCGGACGTCGGGCATGGCGGCGATCCGCGCGCGCGCCTCGGCGGGCAGCTCGGCGTCCTCCCCCAGGAACGACTCGCCCGGCGTGAGGGTGAGCAGGTTGGTGCCGAGCCGGTCGATCGTGGCCAGCAGGTCGGCCTGCGAGGACGCGCTGATGCCGAGCACCGCGACCATCGAGGCGATGCCGATCGCGATGCCGACGGCCGCCAGCGCCGCGCGCAGGCGGCGGGTGCGCAGCCCGATCGACCCGACGCCCAGGACGTCGCGCGGGCGCAGCCGCGAGACCCCCGCCACGCTCACGCGCGCGCCCCGCCGGCCGCCGGGCGGGCCGGCCCGACGGCGGCCTCGCCGCAGGGCGAGGCCGCGGCCGAGTCGTCGACGACGAGCCCGTCGCGCATCGTCACCTGACGAGGCAGCGACGCCGCGATGGCCGTGTCGTGGGTGATGACCGCGATGGTCGTCCCGCCCGCGTTCAACTCGCGGAGCAGGTCGACGATCGCCGCGCCCGTGCGGGTGTCCAGCGCACCGGTCGGCTCGTCGGCGAAGACGATGGCCGGGTCGCCGACGAGGGCGCGAGCGATGGCGGTGCGCTGCTTCTCGCCGCCCGACAGCTCGTTGGGCCGGTGGTCGATGCGGTGGCCCAGCCCGACCCGCTCCAGTGCCTCACGGGCGCGCGCCCGCCGCTGCTCCTGGGTCAGGCCGCAATAGAGCAGGCCCTGGGCGACGTTGTCGAGGGCCCGCAGCCCGTCGAGCAGGTAGAACTGCTGAAAGACGAAGCCCAGCCGCCGCGCCCGCAGCGCCGACAGCTCGTCGTCGGAGGCCGCGTCGATGTCCACGCCGGCGACGGTCAGCGTCCCGGTCGTCGGGCGGTCCAGCGTGCCCATGATCTGCAGCAGCGTCGTCTTGCCCGAGCCCGACGGGCCGACGATGGCCAGCAGCTCGCCGGCGGCGACGTCGAGGTCGACGTCCCGCAGCGCCACCACCCCGCCGGGGTAGGACCGGCCGACGCCGCGGAGCGCGAGGACGGGCACCGCTCAGACCCCTGCGTTGGTGACGCGCATGCCCGGCTGCAGGCCGTCGCCCTCGATCTCGACAAAGCCCGCTGCGAAGAGGCCGGTGCTGACGCGCACCAGCCGGCGCGATGACCCCCGCCGGACCTCGACGGCGAACGTGCCACCCGGCTGCGCGAGCAGTGTCGTGACGGGGACGGCCAGCACGTCCTTCGCCCGCGACTGCTCGAAGTCGATGGTCACCGGCGCCTGGTCGAGCGCCTTCACCGGCTTGCTGAGCCTGACCTTCACCTTCAGCGTGGCGTTGCCGGAGTCCTGGCCCTGCTCGTCCTGCTCGGCCTCGGCGACCTTGCCGACGAACACGACGCGGCCCGCGATCTGGTCTCCGGACGGCAGCGTCGCGCGCACCCGTGCACCTGTCCGGGCGACCGACTGCTTGGTCGCGTCGAGGTCGACGGTGACGATCTGATGCGTCGACGTGGTGGTCAGGATCTTCGTGGCCGACCGGGCCCCGCTGCCGTCGCCGGAGCCGCCTCCCGAACCCGTGCCAGCGGAGCCGCTGCCACCGGAGCCGCCGCCGGCCCGCGGGGTCGCGTCCTGCGTCGGCGGCGTCGCCGCGGGAGTCGTCTGCGCGCGGGGCGTCGTGGCCGGTGCCGGCGTGGTCACCGTCACGGTCTCCGTCTGCGTGACCGTCGGCGTGGTGGTCGTCGCCGCGGGCGTCGTCGGCGCAGGCGTCGTCGGCACCGTCTGCTGCAGCGACGACAGCAGCGCGCCCGCCACCGAGCCGATCGTGGCCAGCGTGCCGGAGCCCTTGGGGTCGGCAGCGCCGCTGCCCGCGGCCGAGATCGAGCCGAGGTCGACATCGACGCTCTTCACGCGGCGGGCGCCGGGCAGGAAGACCACGCGTCCCAACTCGATCGTGCCGTCCTGCACCATACCCCGCGCCGACTGGAAGCGCCTCACCGCCGCGGTGGTGCCACTGTCCCACGCGCCATCGACGGTCATCGCCGACCCTTGGTCGTAGCCGAGCGCGCGCAGGTTGCGCTCCAGCTGGCGCACGTCCGCGCCGTCGGACGCCGAGGGGCCGAGCGCCCGGTAGGCGGGCACCGCACCATCCAGCAGCCAGACCGACCTGCCCTCGACGGCGAACAGCCGCCGGCCGGGCCTGATCACGCTGCCCTCGGCGGGCAGCCGGGTCAGCGTGCCCGACAGCCGGTTCAGCGCCGGGCGCTCGTCGGAGTAGCCGAGCGTGCCGTCCTCGGTGTCGGTCTCGACGAGGTCACGCCGCTCGATCGATGCGACCTTCGTCGACAGCGACGCCGCCCCCGCGGCCGCGGGCCGGTCGTCCTCACCTGCGAGCAGCACCGCCGCGGTGACCCCACAGCCGAGCACCACCGCGCCGGCCGCCATCACTCTGCCTCTGATCACCCGGCCATTGAGCGCTGCGGCCGTGAGACGCCCCCAAGAGCAACCTAGGAGCTGGATAAGAACCCGCTGGGCGCGTCCTTGGCCGTGGCAGCCGGATCAGACCGCGAGGTTCAGCGGCGGTATCGCCGAGGGCGTCGCAGCCAAGGCCGGCGGGGCGGGCTCCTCGAACGCCTCGGCGATGAGGTCGCCGGGTGTGACGAGCGCCGCGACCTGGGCGTCGGC
This sequence comes from uncultured Conexibacter sp., assembly GCA_964443695.1. GTDB lineage: Bacteria > Actinomycetota > Thermoleophilia > Solirubrobacterales > Solirubrobacteraceae > Paraconexibacter. The sequence goes on from CAYUDT010000026.1 coordinate 4,631, forward strand.
CGAGGACGCGTCGGACGGGTCCTCGACGCTCTGGCGCAGGAACGCGTCGATGTCACCGCGCAGGTCGATGGCCCGGTCGGTGAGCGGGTCGGTGCCGCGCTCGTAGGCGCCGATCGCGATGAGGTCGGCCTTCGCCTTGTACGCCGCCATCAGCGAGCGCAGCTCCGTCGCCGCTGCGCGGGCGGCAGGGGTCGTGACCTCGCCGACCAGCCGCGAGACGGAGGCGAGCACGTCGACCGCGGGGTAGTGGCCGGCGTGCGCGAGATCGCGCGACAGGACGATGTGGCCGTCGAGGATCGAGCGGACCGCATCGGCGATCGGCTCGTTCATGTCGTCGCCATCGACGAGCACCGTGTACAGCGCGGTGATCGACCCGTGCTCGGACGTGCCCGACCGCTCCAGCAGCTTCGGGAGCAGCGCGAACACCGACGGCGTGTAGCCGCGCGTCGCGGGCGGCTCGCCGATGGCCAGGCCGACCTCGCGCTGGGCCATGGCGAAGCGGGTGACGCTGTCCATCATCAGCATGACGTTGGCGCCCGCATCGCGGAAGGACTCGGCGATCGTCGTCGCCGTCAGGGCCGCCTTGATGCGCACGAGCGCCGGCTGGTCGGAGGTGGCGACCACCACGACGGAGCGCTCCAGCGCCGGCCCGAGGTCACGGTCGATGAACTCCCGGACCTCCCGGCCGCGCTCGCCCACGAGGCAGATCACGTTGACGTCCGCAGACGTCGAGCGCGCGATCATCCCCAGCAGCGAGGACTTGCCGACACCGGACCCGGCGAAGATGCCCAGCCGCTGGCCGCGGCCACACGGCACGAGGGCGTCGAGCGCCCGCACGCCCAGCGACACGCGCTCCTCGATGCGTGGCCGCGCCATCGGCGACGGCGGGGACGCGACGATGCCCCGGCGGGGGGCCATGTCCACCGGACCGCCCCCGTCGATCGGCTGGCCCAGCCCGTCCAGCACCCGGCCCAGCAGCGCCGGCCCGACCGGACCGTCGACCTGCCGGCCGGTCGCGGTGACGACGTCACCCGGACCGATGCCGTGCATGTCGCCCAGGGGCATGAGCAGCGTGCGCCGCGCCCGGAAGCCGACGACCTCGGCCGGGATCACCGACCAGCCGTCCGGCCCCCGCCCGACACGGACCTCGCACACCTCGCCGACCTCGGCCTCCAGCCCGGTGGCCTCGACGATCAGCCCGATGAGGTCGCAGACGCGGCCGTGGCTGCGGTGCAGGTCCGCGCGGCGCACCGCGCGGCCCGCCAGCCGCAGACGCTCGTCAAGCGTGCTCGACGACGGCAACGTCCGACCCTCCGCGCAGCTCGGCGGCGACGGTCTCGCGCGCGGCGTTCAGCTTGGTCGCCAGGGAAGCATCGACCTCGCCCTCCGCCGTGCGCACGACCGCGCCGCCGCGCGACACGCGACGTTCGGCCTGCACCTCGCAGTGCTCCATCCCACCCAGCTCGGCGATCAGGTCTGGTGCGGCCAGCCGCACGCACTCCAGATCATCGGGATGGACCAGCACCGTCACCCGCTCGCGCTCGACGAGGCGACGCAGCGCACCGCGGACGACGTCCACGATCCGCTCCGGTTGCACCTCCAGCGCGGCGGACAGGATCTGCTCGGCGACCGCGAAGGCCAGCTCGACGGCCGCCACCTCGGCGCCCGCGATGAGCGCCTCGCGCTCCTCCCCGAGGCCGGCCAGCGCGGCGTGCAGCGCACCGGCGGCGGCGGAGACGTCGGCCAGCCCGGCCTGGCGTCCCTCGTCGACCCCGGCCTGGTAGGCCTCCGCACGGATGGCGTCGGCCTCCGCACGCGCGGCGCGGATCGTCGACTCCAGCTCGCCGACCGTCAGGTCGGCGACCGGCTCCAGCGGGGGCAGCTCATAGACGCCGGACATCAGATGACCTCGTCCTCGGCGTCGACCTCGCCACCGCGGCCGATCGTGATCGAGCCCGCGTCCTCCAGGCGGCGCACGGCGGCGACGACGCGGCCCTGCGCCTCCTCGACGACCGCGCGCTTCTGCGGCGCGCCGGACTCGAGGTCCTCGCGGAGCATGTCGGCGCCGCGGGAGGACATGTTGGCGAAGATCCGCTCGGCGACCTCGACGTCGACGCCGCGCAGCGCCAGGCCGAGGTCCTTCTGGTCGACCTCGCGCAGCACGAGCTGGATGTCGCGGTCGGACAGGACGACGATGTCGTCGAAGGTGAACAGCCGCTGGCGGACCTCGTCGGCCAGCTCGGTGGAGTGCTCGGCGATCGCCTGCAGCACGTTGCGCTCCGTCGAGCGGCCCGCGCGGTTGAGGATCTCCGCCAGCGAGTCGATGCCGCCCGCGGAGGAGAACTCCTGGTTGACGACGTTGGCGAGCTTCAGCCGCAGGCCGCGCTCGACGTCCTCGACGACACCCGGGTTGGTCTCGCTCATCGTCGCGATGCGCACGGCGACGTCGGCCTGCATGTCCATGGGCAGTCCGGCCAGGACCTTGGCGCCGACGCTGGTGTTCAGCGAGGCGATGACCAGCGCCACCGTCTGCGGGGACTCGTCCAGCAGGAACGTGACGATCTGCTCCGGTGGCGTGCGCCGCAGGAAGTCGAACGGCCGCAGCTCGGCCTGGGCGATCAGCGCGCCGACGATCTCCTCGGCCCGCTCCGGGCCCAGCAGGTGCTCGAGGACCTCGCGGGCGAACTCCGGCCCGCCGAGCGCGAACGCCTCCTTGGACTTGAACTGCTCGGCGAGGTCGGCGATGACCGCGCGGGTCACGTCGGCCTTGACGCGCCACATGTTGGCCATCTCCGCGGAGATCGCCTCGACCTCGCGCTCGGTGAGGTGCTTCAGGATCTCCGCGGCCCGCGTGGAGCCGAGCGAGATGAGGAAGATCGCGGCCTTCTGGCGGCCGGACAGCCCTCGCAGCAGCGTCCGGTCGATGGCCGGGGTGACCGGCGCGTCGATCTCGCCGCCGGCGGCGGGGACGAGGTCGGTGGAAGGTGTCATGAGGTCTCCTCAGTCGGGAAGGCGAGCCTTCCGAGCGCATGCGAGCGCGGCCCGCCGCCTGCGGCGTCGAGCACCTCCAGGCGCGCCTGGCGGCGCGCCGCGGCAGCGCGAGTCATGCGCCGTCGTCCGTGATCCAGCCCCGCAGCTGCTGGGCGACCTTCTCGGGCTCGCGCTGGACGAGGTCCTCGAGCGCGATGGCCCGCGGGTCGTTCTCGAAGATCGACCGGGCGGCCGCCTCCGGGTCGAAGTCGTCGAGCGCCGGCGGCGCGGCGATGGAGTCCCCGGGGCCGATCGCGGTCGGCTCGCGCAGGGCCCGCAGCCAGGACGGCTCGTCGGCGAACGGGTCCTCCTCCTTGCGCCGCAGCTGGCGGGTCAGGAAGAAGAGGACCAGCAGGGCGGCCAGCCCGAGGGCGGCGGCCTTCGCGTACTTCATCATCCCCGCGGGGACGGGGCCGCCGGCGGGCGTGGCGACCTTCGCCGGCTTGGCGAACGCGACCCGCGACACCGCCAGCGTGTCGCCGCGCGTGGTCTGCACGCCGGCGGCGGACGCGACGGCGGCCTGCAGCGACGTCACCGTCGCGGCCGGCACCGACTTGTCGACCACCAGCGCGACGTCCAGGCGGTTCACCGAACCGGGGGCGATCGTGCGCTTGGTGATGGTCTTGTCCACACCCAGGTCCGTGGAGGTCTGGGTGTGCTTGTAGTTGGACCTGCCGCCGGAGGAGGTGGCGGCCGCCGCGTAGGAGGGGATGTTCGAGGACGTGCCCGCCGCGCCGGTCCCCGATCCGCCACCGCTGCCGGTGAGCGTCTCGGTCTCGGTCTGCGACTTCAGCGGCACGCCCTTCTTGGCGTACTGCAGCTTCTCCTCGGTCGCGGTGTCGACGTTCAGGTCGGAGTGGACCGTCACGTGCGCCTTGTCGGCGCCCAGCGTGGAGACGAGCATCGCGTTGAGCTGCGCGGTCAGCTGCGTGTCGTAGCGCGCCTGGGCGGCGACCTTGGAGGACGCGCCGGCGCCCGACGTGCCGTCGCCCTGGGGCCACAGCAGCGCCCCGGAGGCGTCGGTGATCGTGACGTTCGCGGTCTTCAGGCCCTGGACCGACGACGCGACGAGGTTGGCGATGCCGCGCACCGCGCCCGGGTCGAGCGTGTCGGCCGAGCCCTGCAGCAGCACTGCGGCGGTGGCCTGCTGGGACTCGTCGGAGAACAGCTGGTCCTTGGGCATCGTCAGCGAGACGGTCGCGCCGCCGACGCCCTGGATGCCGCCGATCGTGTTGGCGATCTGGCCCTCCAGCGCGCGCTGGTAGGCGACCTGCTGCTGGAAGTTGGAGGCGCCCAGCTTCTGCTTGTCCAGCAGCTCGAAACCGGGCTGCTTGACGTTGCCCGACACGCCGGACTCGGCCAGCGCGATGCGGGCCTGGCCGACCTGGCCGGAGTCGACGGCGATGGCGGTGCCGTTGGAGCGCAGCTCATACGACACGCCGGCCTTGTCGAGCTCGCCGGTGATCTTGGAGGTCTGCGCCGGGTCGATGCCGGCCATGACCTCGGTGTAGGACGGCGCGCTGGCCATCTTGAACAGGAGGATCGCGGCGGCGACGAAGGCCAACGCTGAGGCGGCAAGGGTGATCTTGCCGCGCGTGGAGAGTGATGTGAGGAGGGCTGGCATCTGAGGAGGGGTCAGACAGGAGGGGGTCAGACAGAGGTGTGCATCACGTCATTGATCGCTTCGACGCCCTTGGTCCTGATCTGGGCGGCGAGCTGCATCGCCAGGCGGGCCCGCTCGACGGCCATGACCACCGCGGAGGGGTCGGTGGCCGTGCCGTCGGCGAGCGCCTGGGAGGCTTGGGCGGCGGAATCCTGGGACTGCTGCAGCGCCTGCAGCTGCTTGCCGAGCATCCCGCCGAAGGAGGAACCGCCCGACGCCGGCTGGACGCCGTCGAGCTTGCCGACGCCGCCGACGGACCACTCCGAAGGAGCGCCACCGACGCCGCCGAGACCGCCGCCGATCGGCGGGACGATCGTCATCGCAGGATGTCCAGCGTCTTGAGGAACATCTGCTTGGCCGTCTGCATCGCGGTCACGTTGGCCTCGTAGCCGCGGGACGCGCTGATCAGGTCGACCATCTCGGTGACGTTGTTGACGTTGGGCATCGAGACGTAGCCCTGCGCGTCGGCGTCCGGGTTGGTCGGGTCGTAGACCTGCCGGTTGGGCGACTGGTCCTGCACGATCTGCGCGGCACGGACGCCCTTGGACTCGGCCCCGTCGAGGACCTCCTGGAAGACGACCGACTTGCGGCGGTAGCCGGCGGTCTGCGCGTTGGCCAGGTTGTCGGCGGTGACGTCCATCCGCAGCCGCTCGGCCGAGAGGCCGCTGCCGGAGACGTTGAGCGCGTCGAACAGGCCCATGACTAGCCGACGCCCATGGCGGAGCGCATGATGTCCTGGCGGGTGCGGGCGACCGCGACCAGGGACTCGTAGAGGATGCCGTTCTTGGCCTGCTCGGAGTTCTCGACGTCGACGTCGACGCTGTTGCCGTCGACGCGGACGGCAGCGCTGCCGTCGACCTCGGCGCCCGGCGTGAAGGTGTCCAGGCCCGACCGCGAGTCGGACTTCATCAGCGCGCCGAGGACGTTCTCGAAAGAGACGTCCACGCGGCGGTAGCCCGGGGTGTTGGCGTTGGCCAGGTTCTGGGCGATCGCCTGCTGCCGCGCGCCGGAGGCGCGGATGGCGGCTTCGAGGCCGAGCTGGGTGGTGTCGAACAGGTTCATGAGCGGATGGGGCGTGGAGGACGGGGGCGAGCCCCGCTCCTGCATGTGGTCCCATCCGTGGACCGTTCGCCGTCACCCGCCGATCCGTGGCGGGCACTCACCTTGTTCGGCCGCGAATCGCGCGGCTTGAGCGGCCGGTCCGGCGCGCTACAGGGTGGCGCCGTAGGCGCGGGCCGCGACGCTGCGGGCGACGACGCCCTTCAGCGCGGCCGAGACCTCGCGCCGGCGCTCGCGCAGGACGGTGTCCAGCAGGCCGACGGCGGTCAGCGCACGCTGCAACTCCGCACGGGCAGCCGCGTCCGGCACCGACCGTGAGCCGCCGTTGCGCAGCGCGTCGTTGAGGCGGTCCAGCCGCGACGCCAGCGCCGTCAGCTCCAGGTCGTCGGCGTCGCGCGCGACCGTGAGCTCACGCTCGCAGAGGTCCGCGAGGGACCGCGCGACGTCCGCGGTCACGCCGTGGCCCCCGCTCGGGACGCCAGCTGCGCCCAGGCCTCGCGGAGGTCCGCCAGCAGGCGGATGACGTTCGTCACCTTCGCGGGCGAGCGCTCGACGCGCGCCTCGATCAGCAGGCGCTTGCAGAACACGTAGATCGCCTGGAGGCGCGTCGACAGCTCGCCGGCCTCCATGTTGAGGGTCGCGAGGAGCTCGTCGACGATCGCCTCGGCGCGCGACAGGCGCTCGTTGGCGTGGACCCACGCGCCCTCGGCCAGACCGATCTCGGCCTGGCGCAGGAACCGCAGCGCGCCGTCGTAGAGCATCACCACGAGCTGCTCGGGGGTGGCCGTCATGACCGACGACTCGCGGTAGGCCTGGCTCTGCGCCGCGTAAGGATTCATCACTCTTGGTGGTCGTCAGCGAGGGCGCGGAATTGAGCCGAATCAGCGGAGCATTCCGGCCAATGTCGACTGCAGACCCTGGTTCTTGTTCAGCACCGACTCCAGGGCCGTGAACTGCTTGTTCAGCAGGGCCTCGCGCTGGGTCATGCGGTCGTCGAAGCGCGTCAGCGCATCGGCCACGTCACGCAGCTGGGCGTCGGTCGAGGACACGCGCGCGTCGAAGATGCCGCCCGACTGGGTCAGCGGGGTGAGGATGCCCTCGACGCGGTCGTCGAATGCCGACAGCGCCGTCTTGACCGTCGTCGGCGACGCTGCGAGCGCCTCCTTCAGCTTGGTCGAGTCGAGCGTGATCTTGCCTGCGACGGCGTCCGCGTTGACCGAGCCCGAGGAGTCGCCGGTCGTGATGCCCAGGTTGGCGACGCCGGCCAAGGTCGAGCGCAGCGAGGACAGGATGCCGGTGAGGCCGGAGTCGCCGAACAGCACGCCGGCCTTCTTGTCGGCCGCGGTGGAGGCGTCGGCGACGCGCTTCTCGGTCGTCCGCGAGCGGATCGCGTCGACGGTCGCGTTGTAGGCCGTGACGAACGTCTTCACCCGGGAGGCGACCCCGTCGAGGTCGGGACCCGGGTCGCCGACGGTGATCGCGACGGGCGAGGTCGAGGTCTTGGCCTTCAGCGTCAGCTCCACGCCCGGCAGGGCGTTGGCGATGACGTTGGAGGACGACGTCTTCGCGACGCCGTCGATCTTGAAGGACGCGTCCTGGCCGGCCCGCGCGGCCGTCAGGTCCTCGGTGAGCTGGGAGCCGGTGGCCGTGAACTGGTTGGCGACGCCGGTCTGCCGGGCCGACAGCACGAGCTTGCCGCTCACCGCGACCGCGAACACGCCGACGTCGTCGGAGCCGTTGACGGCCGCGACCGCATCGTCCACGGTCGCGTTGGCGGCCAGCGCCACGGACTTGCCGTTGACCGTCAGCGTCGACGCCGAGGCCGACGGGGCGAAGGCGTAGGTGTGCTGGTCGGCGGACGCCAGGCGGGTGACCTCCAGGTCATACCCGCCCGAGGCCGCGCCGGCGGTGCGCCGCACGGTCGCGATGTTCGCGTCGGACGTGCTCACCGCCTGCGTGTCGCCCCAGGTCGCCTCGGACTTCAGCGCGGTGGCGGCGGACTTCAGCGCGTTGAGCTTGCCCTGGATGTCGGCGAAGGCGTCATGGCGGGCCTGCGCCTTGAGCTGCCGGTCGGTCAGCTGCGTGCGCGGGGCCTTCTCCAGCGACATCAGCTGGTTGATGATCGAGGCCGTGTCCAGCCCCGAGGCGAGCCCCGATACCTGGATGCCGGCCATGGCTATGCGACCTCGTCGACGTTGTTGCCGAGGGTGCGGCCCAGCGATGACGGATCGACGGCGTTCTCGAGCGGCACGGGGGTGATCGCGCCGTCGTTCTCCAGCAGCGAGGCAACGACGCGCCCGGACAGCCGGTCGGTGTCGAACATCATCTGCCGCCCCTGGAGGTGCAGGGTCTCGACGAGCCGCGCAGCGGCGTCGACCTCGTCCCAAACGTCGTCGGGGATCTTGTCGCCGGCCATTCTCGGAATGTCCTTGTCGCGGCGCGATCGCGCCTCTTCCAGCTCGTAGACGCGAGCGAACCGGCCGGGTGCGGCCGGACCTGACGACGCGATCCTTGCGGCGGCGACGTCATCTATCGGATTACCACCCACCCGACCCGGCGGGCGAACGTCGAAACTCATGATGTCCTCCTGGACGGTTTCCCGGCCCTTCCCTGGAGCGGGACTTCTGCCTCCGAGGTAGTCGACCGGTCCCGGAGGACCTTGAGCGAAAAGTTCACGAGCGGGCGGCGGCCTCTGCCGCGAACACCGCGGCGTCATCCTCGAGACCCTGCAGACGGGCCGCCTCGGCCAGGCCGGCGAAGGCGAGACGGTCGCCCCCGGTCTCCTGCACGACGCGGATCCACTCGTCCGCCGCGGACTCGACGAAGCCCCGGCGCAGGTAGACGCCGGCCATCAGCTCCCGGGTCTCGCGCCACGGCGTGCTGCCGCGCTCGACGGCGAGCGCCAGCGTCTCGAACGCGTCGAAGCGCTCCAGGCGTGCGAGCGCGTCGAGCATCGTCCCGGCCAGGGGCGCCGCACCCGCGGGGACGCCGGCGTCGCCACCGGCCCAGGCGGTGAACAGCCCCCGCTCCGAGGCGGGCAGCAGGTCGGCGGACGACAGGTCGACCTCCGCGCCGTCGGCCAGGCGCGCGAACAGCTCGGTGCGCAGCGCGGCCGGCTTGGCGAAGTGGTCGGCGTCGACCAGCGACGCCTCGTGCGCCGCGCCCTCGAGGTCCCCGACCGACAGCCGGGCCTCGGCGAGGGCGATCCGCGCAGGCGCGGCGCCCGGCTGGGCCTCCAGCACACCGCGCAGCTCGGCCTCGGCCTCGGCGAAGTGGCCGCGCTCGTACAGGGGCACGGCCAGCAGGAAGCGGACGCTCGGCGAGAGCGTGGCAACGCCCGCGTGGATCGTCTCGACCACCTCGGAGGCGGGGACGCCGCGGCGCAGCAGCGTGTCGGCGAGCGGCTCGACCGTGCCCAGGAAGCCTGGGTGCTGCTCGAGGTTCTCGCGCAGCAGGCGCTCGGCCTCCGGCCAGTCGTTGAGCTCACGCGCCAGCTCGGCCAGGCAGGCTCGGGCCAGCGAGGTGCCGCAGCCGACCGTCGCGCTGTAGGACGCGGGCGCGTCGCCCATCTGCAGGCACTGCTCGAAGAGCGTGCGCGCACGCGACACATCGCCGCGGGCGCGGGCCATGAGCGCCTGCTCGAAGACGATGTCGGTGAAGCCCGGGAAGATCCCCAGGACGTCCTCGGCAGTCTGCTCGCCGATGTCCAGCCGGCCGCAGACGCGCTGCGCCTTGACCAGGCGGGACACCAGCGAGGGCACGTATCCGTACGTGCGCAGAGCGCCGTCGGCACGGACGACGTCCCAGGCCTTGGTGAACTCCGCCAGCGCGCGCTCGGCGTCGCCGGCGGCCGCGTGCTCGGAGCCGAGGTTGAAGTGCAGGAACGGCGAGTCGCCGCCCTCGGCCAGCTGCCGCTCGAGCAGCTCGATGTTTCGCTGCGACTTGCCCTTGGCGTCGCGGACGTGGCCGAGGTAGCCGAAGTGCTCGACGCGGACCTCGGTGTGCTCCAGGCGCTCGGGCAGGTAGGCGGGCAGGTTCTGGGCGATCTGCTCGTGGATGCGCCCGTCGAAGCGGTACTCGGGACGGTTGCGGAAGACGCGCAGCGCGCTGTGCGTCACCGCGGTGCCGTCATCGGCGTCGCCGGTGTGGTTGGTCTCGACGAGGTAGAACGCCTCGCGCCAGGTCCGCCCGGTCAGCGCGCGCAGGCGCTCGGCGTCGTCGGCGTGCAGGACCTCGTCGGCGTCCAGGTACATGACCCAGTCGCTCGTCGCGGCCGCGAAGGAGACGTTGCGGGCCGCGGCGAAGTCGCCGGTCCAGGTGTGGTGCAGGATGCGTGCCCCGTACTCCGAGGCGATCTCGACGGTGCGGTCGGTGGAGCCGGTGTCGACGACGATGATCTCGTCGACCGCGTCCCTGACGGCGGCGAGGCACTGCCCGAGCATCGCCTCCTCGTCCTTGACGATCATGCACAGCGACAGCGTCAGGCCCTTGGCCGGGCGCGCGGCGTCGGCGACCTTCTTCGCGCGCGGGATCAGGCCGCGCAGCTCGCCGAGGACCGCCGCGGGCAGGCCGCGCGGCTCGGAGGTGCCGGCGCGGCGGCGGCGCGCGCACTCGTCGAGGTTCCGGGCGACGTGCGGCAGCGAGGCGTCCAGCCGGCGCGCCGCGCCGAACAGGCGCTCGGCCGGGGCGATCGCGCCGAGCTCGTAGAACGCGACGCCTGCATGGTTGAGCAGGTGCGGCTCGCGCGGGTTCTCCTCCAGCACCTCGACCGCCGACGCGGCGATCGCACAGAACAGGGGAGCGATGTGGACCGCGCTGGACGCGCGGGCGGCCAGGCCGCACTCGATCAGCATGCGCCGCGCCTGGAAGCGACGGTGCGGATCGGCGATCTCGGCGGCCTCGGCGAAGAGCTGCCGGTAGCCGGCCAGGTCGTGCTGGGCGAGCAGCGCCGAGGCGCGCGCGGTCAGCGCGGAGGCGGGCGAAGTCGCTGCAACTGTGGGGGTTTTGGCCGGGGCGCCGGGGACGGCGGCGGACCCGACGGTCAGGCGTAGAGCCATGCGGAGACCGGGGAGACACTGCGACGGAAGGACATCTCCTCCGGGGTCTTCGGACGCCGCCGGTCCAGGTTGAGGCGGTGGACGGGCCCTCCCCGAATTTGGGGAGGACACGGCTCCACGCATGTCCACGTTTCGTTACCGCGTTTCGGGGATGAGCACACCCGGCGGACGGACCGATACCTCCAGCGTCCCCCCGTATCACCGTCTTAAGGAGAAGTGCCCCGTGTCCGTCGCACCTGTCGTCCCGCCTCGCAAGCAGCGCCGCATCTCCTCCGAGGACGCGCTCAAGCTCTGGCAGCAGTACCGCGCCACCAACGACAAGGCCATCCGTGACCGCCTGGTCCTGACCTTCGCGCCGCTGGTGAAGTACATCGTCTACAAGAAGGTCCGCGAGATGCCGGCCCGCTGCGAGGTCGAGGACTTCATCTCCTGCGGCCTCGAGGCGCTCATCCAGTCGATCGACCGCTACGACCCGGCCAAGGGCGCGACGCTCGAGCAGTACGCCTGGACCCGCATCCACGGCGCCGTCCTCGACGAGCTGCGCCGCCAGGACTGGGCCCCGCGTTCGGTGCGCCGCTGGGAGCGCGACATCGACAAGGCCACCGAGTCCTTCACGGGCGTCCACGGCCGCCGGCCGACGACGTCCGAGCTGGCCGACTCGCTCGGCGTCGAGCGCGACGACCTGCGTCGCCGCCGTGACGAGATCACCCGCAGCGACCTGACCTCGCTGAACACGCTGGTCCTCAGCGACGACGAGACGACGATCGAGCGCATCGACACCGTCGCGTCCACCGACGTCTCCGTCGACCCGGTCTTCTGCGCCGCCAAGGACGAGGCCAAGGCCAAGTTCCGCGCCGCCTTCGCCCGTCTGCCCCAGCGCGAGCGCGAGGTCGCCGTGCTGCTCTACGTCAAGCACATGACGCTGGCCGAGATCGGCGAGATCCTCGGCGTCTCGGAGTCCCGCGTCTGCCAGATCCACGGCGCGCTGAAGAAGACGCTGCGTCTGTCCCTCGAGGCCGACGAGCAGCTCTTCCAGCTCGTCGCCTAGCTGCGACGGCCGGTCACGGGGGAGCTCCTCCCCCGCTCGCGGTCAGTACTCCTTCGTGCCGATCGGCCTGAAGGTGATGTGCCGGCAGCCGACGGTCCGGTAGACCTTGCGGCTGCGGTGGCTGAGGTAGACCAGGCGGGTGGCGGCATCGCAATGGATGACGCCGCGGCCGACCTTGGCGTAGACGTAGTCGCGGCCCCCACCGGTGTGGATGGTGTTGGTGCCGTGCGACGCGTAGATGTGGTCGTTGCCCGGGCCGCCGGTGAGACGATCGACCTGCGTGGCCGGGTTGGCCGGGTAGTTGTGGTCGCCCCAGATGACGTCGCCGGCGGGACCGCCGAAGATCGTGTCGTCGCCGTGGCCACCGAGCAGCTCGTTGTGCCTGCGGCTGTGGGTGGGCATCACCGGCGCCTGGTCGCAGGTGCCCGTGTGGTAGCCGGGGTTGCAGGCGCCGACCTTGACGAAGCAGCCCTGGTACCGGTGGACGCCGTCGCAGCTGTAGGTGGGGTCGGTGCCCTGGAACGGGTCCGCTCCGCTGCGCATGTCGATCGGGCGATCGGAGTTGTCGCGGTTGATGATCAGGGCGCCCGTGATCGCAGGCCACTTCTCGTGGGTCGCCTTGCGGATGGCGGTGGCCGGCGGGGCGGTGATGGCCAGCGCCGCGGGGGCGATGAGCAGGACACGCACCTTCATGACAACCCTTGACGTAGCCGGACCACGCGGCGTTAGCACCTATCGCGTCGCTCGGCGGACGTCCGCGCTCAGGCGGTAGGCCCAGATCAGCGCCTCGGCGACGGCGGCGTAGAGCTCCTCGGGGATCTCGTCGTGCAGCTCGAGCTGGGCGAGCGCCTCGCTGAGCGCGGGGTCCTCCAGGACGGGGACACCGGCCTCGCGGGCCTGCGCGAGGATCCGGTCGGCGATGTGGCCGCGTCCGGTGGCGACGACCTTGGGCGCGTTGCCGTGGTCGCGGTCGTACTTCAGGGCGGTGGCGCGCGGACGGGGACTAGCCGCGGACATCGACGCTCCCGGTCGTGCGGGCGTGGACGGTGACCTGCACCGGCACGCCGGTCGCGGCGCTGACCCGTTGCTGCAGCTCCGGTGCGCCGGCGGCCGCACGGTCGGCGGGTTCGCCTGCGACGGCATGGATCGCGATGGCGTCGGAGGCGATGCGGAAGTCCAGGCGGCCGAGCTCCGGGGAGTCGTACCTGAGGGCCAGCGACCGGGCCCGCGGACGCCCGCTCTGGCCCGTGCCCTCGCGCTCGTCGACGTGCAGGCGCAATGTGGCGCCGCCCGGCAGCGCCAGCGCGAAGGCGGCGTTCGGCGGCGTCTGCGAGGCCTGGGTCGCGGCCGATGCATCCTGCGGCTGGTGCAGCTGCAGCGTCACCTTGTCGCCCGTGACGTCGGCGACCTGCAGACGCAGGCGGGCGCCTGCGGGGATGTCGTCGGGCAGCTCCGCCACGACGGCCGCGCCGTTGAGCATCAGCAGGCCGTGCTGGTCGTGGCGCTCGAGGACCTTCGCGCCGAGGATCGCGCCCACGCGCAGCACCACGGGCAGCTCGGTGCCCGCCAACGCGGCCATGCGGATCTGGACGGCGCTGATCGCTTGCACTCACTCCGGGTCATCGGCCGCTCAAGGCGCGGATTGCAACGCCGACCACATGGGGACATGGACCGCGGTCTCTACATCGCTGCGTCGGGCATGCTCGCCGAGCTCGCCCGGCAGGACCAGCTCGCCAACGACCTGGCCAACGCCTCCACGCCCGGCTACAAGCGCGACCGCGTGAGCGCCAAGGCGTTCGGTGACGTGCTCATGGAGAACACCGCCACCGGTCAGGGCGTCGGCGGCATCGGCACCGGCGTGCGCATCGCCACGCAGGTCACCGACCTGTCCGCCGCCCCGCTGAAGCAGACCGACGAGCCGCTGGACCTCGGCATCGCCGGCGACGGCTACTTCGGGGTGCGCACCGCGCAGGGCGTCCGCTACACGCGCAACGGCTCCTTCCACGCGGACAGCAGGGGCCAGCTCGTCGACCAGCTGGGCAATGCGGTCCTCGACCAGCAGCAGCGGCCCGTCACCGTCAAGGCGGACGGCACGGTCGACACGTCGAAGGTCGGCAACTTCGCGCTGACCAACGTCAAGAAGGCCGGCGACGCGAACTTCACCGGCACCCCCACCGGCCGGGCCGGCGGCGAGGTGCAGTCCGGGATGCTCGAGGCGTCCGGCGTCGACCCGTCCCGCGCCATCGTCGACATGATCGGCTCCCTGCGCGCCTTCGAGGCGGGCCAGAAGGCGATCACGACGATCGACGAGACCCTCCGCGCCGCGACCTCGCAGGTCGGCACCCTCGGCTAGTCCGACATATCGAACCCGCGTTCCAGCAAACCGGACATGGTGCCTGGCACCATGTCCGGTATATCGGATCGTGGGTCCAATATTCTGGAGATCGGGTCAGACCCCTTCGGGGCTGAAGCGGTCCGGGCTGAAGGGCGTGAGGTCGACGGTGGTCGGCTCGCCGGTGATGAGCTGGGCCAGGAGGCGGCCGGTGATGGGGCCGTTGGCCACGCCGGCGCCCTCGTGGCCGGTGCCGACGTAGAGCCCCGGCACGCGGGTCGAGGCGCCGATGGCGGGCAGGTGGTCGGGCAGCCAGGGGCGGAAGCCGACCCAGACGTCCTCGATCTCGCAATCGGCCAGACCCGGCACCAAGCGGGCCGCCCGAGCCTGCATCTGGGCGGCGAGCCCCAGGTCGACGGAGCCGTCGAAGCCGACGCGCTCGCGGGAGGACCCGATGACGACGGCGCCGTCATGCGTCGTCTCGACCACGGTGGAGAGCTGGCGCTCGGCACCGGCCGAGCCGACGCTCAAGAGGTAGGACCCGTCGACGACCTTGTGGCGCAGGAAGCCCTCGTCGGCCGCGGGCAGCCGCACCCGGAGCAGCTGGCCCTTGCGCGGCTCCAGGGGCAGCGGCAGCCCACAAGACGCCGCCAGCGCCGCACTCCACGGCCCGGCCGCAAGCACGACCCGCTCGGCCGGCAGCAGGCCGCCGTCGACGCGCACGCCGGCGACGCGGCCCGCAACGTCGGTGTGGATGCCGGTGACCTCGAGCCGGGTCTGCAGCGAGCACCCCAGCGCCACCGCCCGCACCGCCAGCTCGCGCGTGATGGTGCGCGGGTCGCACTGCAGGTCGCCCGGGAACCACGCCGCGCCGTGCACCGCCCCGGTCAGCTGCGGCTCGCGCTCCCGGACCTCGGCCGCATCGAGCAGGGACGCGGCGACGCCCGCGTCGCGCAGGCGCGCGACCCGTGCGCCCTCCAGCGCCCAGGTCCGCTCGTCGGGGTGCACCAGCAACGAGCCCTTGCGCCGGATCTTGGCCGACGCCCCGAGCAGCTCGTCGAGCTCGTCGTACATCGCCCGGCCGGCCAGCGTCAGCGTGAGCTCCGGCCCGGCGTCCTTGTCCCCGCAGAGGACGTTGCCCTCGCCCAGCCCCGTCGTCCCCCCGGACACCGACCCACCGTCGAGCAGGACGACCTCCTCGCCGCGGCGGGCCAGCTCGAAGGCGGTGCAGACGCCGACGATGCCGGCGCCGACGACGACCGTGCTCACAGGGAGAAGCCGGAGGGGAAGGGGTCGTCCGGGTCGAGGAGGTACTGCCCCATGCCGGTGACCCACGCGCGGCCGGTGATCTCCGGGATCACCGCAGGCCGCCCGCCCACGATCGTCTCCTCGACGAGCCGGCCGACGAACGCCGTGTCCAGGACGGAGCGGTGCTCGAACTCCTCCCCGATGCGCAGCTCGCCGCGCGCGTGCTTGACCGCCAGCCGGGCGCTGGTGCCGGTGCCGCAGGGTGAGCGGTCCAGCCAGCCGGGATGGATCGACGTCGCCGACCGCGCGCCCTCGTGGAGCACGACGTGGTGGACGCCACGGATGCGCGCATCCTCGACGTGCACCGGTTCGCCCGCGGCGTTGATCGCGTCCATGATCAACCCGCCGGCGCGGATCAGCTCGCCGGCGTGCTCGGGCGTCGGCGCGAGGCCCAGCGAGGCGGCCGGGACGAACGCGTAGAAGTTGCCGCCGAAGGCCAGGTCGTAGGTCACGGTCCCCAGCCCGGGGACGTCGACGACCCGATCGAGCCCCTCGACGTAGGCGGGGACGTTGCGCAGCGTCACGGCAACCGCACGGCCACCGGACACCGCGACGCGGACCACGACCAGACCGGCCGGCGTGTCCAGCCGCACGGTGGTGATCGGCTCCTCGACCGGCACCATGCCCGTCTCGACGAGCACCGTCGCGACGCCGATCGTCCCGTGCCCGCACATCGGCAGGCAGCCGGACACCTCGATGAACAGGACCCCGTAGTCGGCGTCCTCCCGCGTCGGCGGCTGCAGGATCGCGCCGGACATCGCGCCATGGCCGCGCGGCTCGCGCATCAGCAGCAGCCGCACGTCGTCGGAGTGCTCCTCGAACCACAGCTTGCGCTCGAGCATGGTCTCGCCCGGCAGCACCGGCATCCCGCCGGTGATGACCCTGGTCGGCATGCCCTCGGTGTGGGAGTCGACGGCGGCGAAGTAGCGGCCTGCGCGCATGAGCCGGCGACCCTACGCCGCGGCCGGCACCGCGCCCAGCGCGGCGACGGCCGCGTCCAGCAACGCCTGGTGCTCGGCGTCCAGCGGCAGGCGCGGCGCCCGCGACGGGCCGCCGTGGAGGCCGACGGCGTCCATCGCGCCCTTGAAGTACTGCACGAGGAACGGCGTCATGTCCAGGCGCGCGAGCGGGAGCAGGCGCGGGTAGATCTCGCGGGCCTCGGCCAGGCGTCCGGCCAGCACGTGGTCCTGCAGCTCGCGGCACTCCCGCGGCGCGATGTTGCCGACGCCGGTGACCCAGCCGACCGCGCCGGCCGCATAGCCCTCCAGCGCCCAGTCGTCGCCGCCGACCAGGATGTCCAGCGAGGTGATCTCCAGCAGGCCGGCGATGCGGCGCGCGTCGCCCGAGCACTCCTTCACGCACGTGATCTGCGGCACCGCCTCGGCGATCGCCGCGATGTCCGCGGGCGACAGGTCGATGCCCGACGCCTCCGGGTTGTTGTAGGCCATGACCGGCAGCTGCGCCGCATCGGCCACGGCGCGGTAGAACGCGATCGTCTCGGCCAGCGTGCCACGGTAGGCCAGCGGGGGCAGGCACATCACGCCCGCGCATCCGGCCTCGCGCGCGATGACCGCGTTCTTGACGGCAGCCTTCGTGGACCCGGCCGAGACGCCGGAGAGGACGGGCAGGTCCCCCGCGGCGGCGACGACGGTCTCGATCACCAGGCGCCGCTCGGCGTCGTCGAGCTGGCCGGCCTCCCCCATCGTCCCGGTGGCGACGAACCCCTGCGCGCCGTGGGCGACGAGGTGGCTGACGTTGGCCGTGAGCGCCGCGACGTCGACCTCGTCGTCGGCGGTGAAGGGGGTGATGACGGCGGGGGTGAGCCCGGAGAACGACATGGCAATACGTCCTTAGTTGTCGAGCGCCATGAAGCGGCGCGCGCGGTTGATGTGCTGGCTGGCGTGCAACGAGGCGGCCGTGGCGTCGCCCTCGGCGACGGCTGCCGCGATGAGGCGGTGCTCGGCGAGCTGGAGCGTGGTCCGGCCCGGGACGGCGATCGAGTCGTCGCGCAGCCGCCGCCAGAGCGGCTGGTCCATGAGGTCGGCGAAGTGGTCGGCGATGGCGGCGAGCACCGGGTTGCCGGTCGCGTAGGCCAGGCGACGGTGGAACTCGCGGTCGGCATCGCTCCAGCGCTGGCGCTGCTCGGGGTCGGCGGGGTCCTCCGACGCGGCCATGACCTCGAGCAGCCCGCCGATCTCCGGGTCGGGCCGGCCGGCGAGCGCGGCCAGCGAGGCGATGGACGGCTCGACGACGCTGCGCGCCTCCAGCAGCGCGCTGGGGCTGGCGTCGGCGGGAACGACGAGCTGCAGCGGCGCCGGTGGCGACGCCGTCACGAAGGAGCCGGCCCCCTGCCGCGTCTCGACGAGCCCGGCCAGCTGCAGCGCGCCGAGCGCCTCGCGCACGGTCGCCCGGGAGACACCCAGCCGTGACGCCAGCGCGCGCTCGCCGGGCAACCTGTCTCCAGGAGCCGGCGTCCCGGCGCGGATCTCCGCCTCCAACACCGCAGCGACCTGCTCGTAGCGCTGGGTGAGGACCGGCGGGGTGAAGTGCTCGGCCTGCAGGGTCACCGTCCGGCGCCTCTCGGCAGCAGCCCGCCGGCGGCGACGCGGGCCTGGCGGGGGGTGAAACGAGATTGGTCTGATCGTGGAGCCATGATTGGTCTGAGGACTGAACCAGTGCTAGCGTAGCCGCCATGGCCACGACGTTCAACCCCGTCGATCCCCGGACCAACACGCGGGGCCCCGACTTCACCGAGGCGACGCCCGAAGATGTCGAGCAGGCGGTCGCAAAGGCGGTGGCCGCGTTCCTCTCCCCGGAGCTGGCCGATCCCGCCCGCCGCGCCGACGGGCTGCGCCGCGCCGCGCAGCGCCTGCGGGCCGGCGCCGACGCGATCGTCGCGCTGGCCGAGTCGGAGACCGGCCTGCCGCAGACGCCCCGCCTGCGCGGTGAGCTCGAGCGCACCTGCGTGCAGCTGGAGCTCCACGCGGCGGCGGCGGAGTCCGGCGAGCATCTGGACGCCATCATCGATCCGGCCGACCCGGACGCCAGGCCGGTCCCGCGCCCCGACCTGCGCCGGGTCAACGTCCCGCTCGGCGTCGTCGCCGTGTTCGGCGCCTCCAACTTCCCGCTCGCGTTCTCCACCGCGGGCGGCGACACCGCCTCGGCCCTGGCCGCCGGCTGCCCCGTCGTCGTCAAGGGCCACCCGCTGCATCCCGGCACCGGCGAGCTCGTCGCGCAGGAGCTCACGCTGGCCTTCGCCGAGGCCGGCCTGCCGGAGGGCACCTTCGCCCACCTGCTGGCCGCCGGGCACGAGACCGGCGAGGCCCTCGTCGACCACCCCGGGGTCGCGGCGGTCGCCTTCACCGGCAGCCTCAAGGGCGGCCGCGCGCTGATGGACCGCGCCGCGCGCCGCCCGTTCCCGATCCCGGTCTTCGCCGAGATGGGCTCACTCAACCCCGTCGTCCTCACCCCCGGTGCGCTGGCCAACCGGCAGGACGAGCTGGCCGACGCGCTGACGGCGAGCATCTGCACCTTCGGCGGTCAGCTCTGCACCAAGCCCGGCGTGATCTTCACCCCCGACGCCTCCTTCGCCGACGCGCTGGAGCAGCGCTTCGCCGAGCGGGGCCCGGAGACGATGCTCAGCAGCGGCATCGCGCGGGCCTTCGCCGACGGCATCGGCCAGGACCTCGAGGACCCGACGCACGCACGGCCCGCGGTCCTGCGCGGCGAGCCCGACGAGGAGCACTTCGGCCCCGCGGTCGTCGTGACCACCTACGCCGACCCGGCCGACCTCGCGATCAAGCTCGCCCGCCTCGGCGGCCAGCTGACGGCCACCGTGCACGCCGAGCCCGAGGAGCTGGCCAAGCTCCAACCCCTGGTCGACCAGCTCACCCGCATCGCCGGCCGCGTCCTCTTCGGCGGCGTCCCCACCGGCGTGAGCGTCACCTGGGCCATGCACCACGGCGGCCCCTACCCCGCCACCTCCGACCCGGCCCACACCTCCGTCGGCCAGACCGCCGCCCGGCGCTTCCTGCGCCCGGTCACCTACCAGTCCGCGCCCCAGCACCTCCTGCCCCCGGCGCTCCACGACGACAACCCGCTGAACATCCTGCGCCGGGTCGACGGGAAATTGTCCCGCTGAACCGGCTCAAGTTCGTTCGGGTCCGTCCGACCAACCGGTCTGACCATAGGAGAGCCGACTGGACCGCCCGCTGGCGGAGGCCGATCTCCACCCCCTCCCTCCTTGAGGAGACCGCCCGAACGTGCTTGAAGGGATGTACACGGCGGCTGCCGGTATGGCAGCCCAGCAGCAGCGCATGGAAGCCGTCGCCAACGACCTGGCGAACGTCTCCACGACCGGCTACAAGCCGGTGCGCGTCGCGTTCCGCGATCTCGTCTACACCAACGGCGGGCGCGGGGCCGAGGCCAACGTGCAGCTCGGTGCCGGCGCGGCGGCGACGTCCATCGGCCGCTCCACCAAGCAGGGCAACCTCGAGCAGACCGACAACCCGCTCGACGTCGCCATCCAGGGCAGCGGCTTCATCGCCGTCAAGGACCGCAAGGGCAACGACGCCCTGACGCGCGACGGCCACCTGCGCATCGACGACCGGGGCCGCCTGACCACGGCCAACGGCCTGCTGTTGCAGCCCAACGTCCAGCTGCCGAAGGGCACCGTCCCCGAGCAGGTCAAGATCGAGGCCGACGGCACCGTCAACGTGCAGGGCAAGGCCGCCGGCAGGATCACGCTCAAGGACGTCCCCAGCCCCGCCAACCTGATGGGCGGCGAGGACAACACCTTCACCGCGACGCGCGCCTCCGGCGCCGCGACCGCCGCGGCCAGGACCACCGTCGTCACGCAGGGCTCGCTGGAGAGCTCCGGCGTGGACATCGCCTCGGCGATGACCGACATGATCGACGCGCAGCGCAGCTTCGAGCTGGCCAGCCGCGCGATCTCCATGCAGGACCAGATGCTCGAGATCGGCAACCAGGTGAAGCGATGACGCTCAACGCCATCGACACCGCCGCCCAGCGCATGCTCGCCGAGCAGCTCACCTCGCAGCTGGCCAAGACGGCCCTGCCGGAGAGCGACCAGCAGTACTCCCAGCTGTTCGCCCAGACCCTTGCCGACGCCCTCGCACCGTCCGCGACGTCGACCAAGAAGTGACCACCGCGCTCGACATCCGCACCTCCCCGCTCGGCGGCCGTCTGCTGGCGCACTTCAGCGTGCAGCTCGACAGCGCGTCGCGGCTGCTGGACCTGACGATCAAGCAGCAGGCCGCCATCCGCGCGCGTGACGTCGACACGGTCCTCACGGGCCTGGCCGCCATCCAGTCCGAGATGGACGGCCGCGCCGCGCTGGAGCGCGAGCGCATGACGCTGCTCAACGCCGTCGGCCAGCACCTCAACGTGCCGGCCCATACGGTGACGCTCGAGCAGATGACGACGCTGCTGCACCCGGAGGAGGCCGACCTCGCGCGTCAGGCGTCCGCCCAGCTGCGCGGCATGCTGACCGAGATCCAGAACCAGCATCAGCTCAACCGCCAGCTGATGAAGCAGGAGCTCGCCTTCCTCGATCACCTGATCCGGATGCTGAGCGGCAACCAGGCCAGCCCCTACTCCGCCATGGACTTCCGGGCCTAACGATGAGCACGATCGGCTCCTTCTCCGGCCTGCAGGCGACGCTGCGCGCGCTGACCGCCCAGCAGCGCGCCATCGACACGACCGGCCACAACATCGCCAACGCGAACACGGTCGGCTACACGCGCCAGGAGGCGGTCTTCACCGCCGCGCAGTCGCTGACCATCCAGGCGGGCGCCACGCAGAACGGCTCCGGCGCGCAGCTCGGCCAGGGCGTCGACGTCCTCGCCTTCCGCCGCGTGCGCGACCTGTTCGGCGACCTGCAGTACCGCGCGCAGACGATGGCCTACGGCCAGGCCGACACGAACAGCCAGGCGATCGGCCAGGCCGAGGACCTGCTCAACGAGCCCGGCGACACCGGCATCAACGCGCTGTTCGGCAAGCTCTACGACGCCTTCAACACGCTGGCCGCCAACCCCAACTCGACGGCCGCGCAGAGCGCGCTGACCGGCGCCGCCCAGACGCTCACCGGCGCGCTGAGCGGCCTCAGCAAGGGCCTGGGCACGCTGCAGACGGCCGCCGCCACGCAGCTGACCCAGCAGACCGGCACCACCGGGCCGGTCCAGGCCAAGCTCACCGAGATCGCCAAGCTCAACCAGGGCATCAAGGACGCGACCGCCGCCGGCGTCGCTCCCAACGACATGCTCGACCGGCGCGACCAGCTGCTCGACGAGCTCTCCTCCTTCGGCCAGGTCTCCACCGTCGACCTCGGCAACGGCTCCTTCGACCTCAGCCTCGACGGCCAGCAGGTCATCGCCGACACCGTCTTCACCTGGCCGGCCACCTACACGGCCACCAACGGCAGCCTCGGCGCCCTGGCCAACCTGGCGTCCGCGTCCGGTCCGCTGGCCGGCTACCAGAGCAGCCTTGACGCGATCGCCAACCAGCTGGCGACGTCGGTCAACGGCGTGATGCCCGGCTTCTTCACCGGCACGACCGCGCAGACGATCACCGCCACGGGCGTCATCACGCCGGGTCCCGGCGGTGCCGGCGACGGCAGCGTCGCCCAGGCCGCGGCGAACCTGCGCAACAGCGCGGGCGACGCCAACAAGCTCTACGCCGACCTCGTCCGCCAGATCGGCAGCGACTCGGCCGGCGCCACCCGCAACGCGACGACCGCGCAGACGCTGCAGTCGGCCGCCAGCGACCGGCGCCAGTCCGTCAACGGCGTCTCGATGGACGAGGAGATGACCAACCTCGTCCGCTTCCAGCGCGGCTACCAGGCCGCCAGCCGTGCCTTCAGCACGATGGACGAGATGCTCGAGACGCTCATCAACCGCACCGGCAAGGTCGGGCTGTGAGGATCACCCAGGGCATGATGCAGGACCGCCTCCTGGGCGATCTGCGCACCAGCCAGACGCGCATCGCCCAGCTGCAGCGCCAGGGGCAGACGCAGACGAGCATCAACACGCCGTCCGACGACGCGCTCGGCGCCGCGACCGCGCTGCGCACGAAGGACGACCTCGGTCGCCTGAAGGGCTACCAGGACAACGCCGCCGACGCGACCGGCTGGGTGACCAGCGCCGACACCGCCCTGCAGCACATCACCGACCTGATCCACCGCGCCCACGAGCTCGGCGTCAACGGCGCGAGCGACACGACCAACGCCGCCGGCCGCGCGGCGATGGCCAAGGAGCTCGGCGCGATCATCGACTCCGTCAAGGACTCGGCCAACGCCAGGTACGGCGACAGTTACGTCTTCTCCGGCCACGACACCACGACGCCCCCCTATACGCAGGGCGCGACCGACACCTACGCCGGCGACTCCGGCGTCATCGCCCGCACGATCGGCCCCGGCCAGTCGGTGCAGGTCAACGCGACCGGCAACACCTTCCTGGGCAGCGGCGGCGGCGACGGCAAGCTGCTCGACGTCCTGCGCACGCTGCAGACCAACCTCACGTCCGGCAACACCGCCGGCATGGGGACCGACCTGAAGAACCTCGACGCGCAGCTCGACGCCGTCGGCAGCGTGCGCGCCACGCTCGGCGCGACGCAGAACCGCGTCGATGCGGCCAACGAGAGCGCGCTCGACGCGACGGACACGGCCACCAAGCTGCTCGACGACGTCAGCGGCGTCGACCTCGCCGAGGTCCTGACCCAGCTGAGCCTCCAGCAGACCGCGTACACCGCAGCCCTGAAGACCGGCGCGTCGGTGATCCAGACCTCTCTTCTCGACTTCCTTCGATGACCCCTGAGGAGCCCCACAACATGACGGTGACCCTGTACTCGACCCGCTTCGGAGAGATGGAGATTCCCTCCGAGAGCGTGATCGAGTTCCCGACCGGCCTCATCGGCCTCGCGGGCACGCGGTACGCGCTGCTGGCCCGGAGCCCGGAGAGCGCCTTCATCTGGCTGCACAGCCTCGACGATCCCGAGCTCGCGATCCCGGTCACCAACCCGTGGCGCTTCTTCGGCGAGTACGAGGTGGAGCTGTCAGACGACGAGGCCGAGCGCCTCGGCATCAGCGAGGCGGAGCAGACCTCCGTCTACGTGACGGTCCGCGCGGCACAGGAGCTCGAGGACTTCTGCGCCAACCTGGCCGCGCCCATCCTGATCTGCGCCGGCATCGGCCACCAGGTCATCAACCAGGCCCCGGACGCCCCCGTTCGCGCCCCGCTGTTCGCGGGTCTCGAGCGCGAGCGGACCCAAGCCGCCTAGATCCACGAGTAGGCTCGGCCCATGCTCATCATCACCCGCCGCCCCGGAGAGAAGGTCATGATCGGCGACGACGTCGTCGTCGAGATCCTCGAGGTCAGCGGTTCGAGCGTGCGCATCGGGATCGCAGCCCCCAAGTCGGTCCGGGTCTATCGCGAGGAGATCTACTCGGCCGTCAAGGAGGAGAACGCCGCAGCAGCGGCCTCCGACGTGACGGTCCTCCCCGGCGAGCTGCCCGCTGATCCGCCCCCTGCCCCCAGCACCACCAGGAAGGACTGACGACACGATGTCGTTGCGCATTCAGAACAACACGGAAGCCATGAACGCCCACCGTCGCCTCACCGCGACGAGTGACCGCCTCTCGAAGTCGATGGAGCGCCTGAGCTCCGGGTACCGCATCAACCACGCCGCCGACGACGCCGCCGGCCTGGGCATCTCCGAGAAGATGCGCGGCCAGATCCACGGCCTCAGCGCCGCCCAGCGGAACATCCAGGACGGCATCAGCTTCGTCCAGACCGCGGAAGGCAACCTCGAGGAGGTCCACTCGATGCTGCAGCGCGTCCGCGAGCTGGCCGTCCAGTTCAAGAACGGCTCGCTGTCCCCCGCGTCGCAGGCCGCCATCCAGACCGAGGTCAACCAGCTCGCGTCGGAGATCGAGCGCATCGGCTCCCAGGCCCAGTTCAACGGCATCTCGCTGCTGAACCAGTCCGGCTCGGTGACCTTCCAGGTCGGCGCCAACGACGGCGAGACCATCTCGGTTGCCGTCATGTCGCTGGGCGCGACGATCGGCACGAGCCCGTTCTCGCTGACGGTCGCCGGCACGGCTGACCTCTCGGAGATCGATGCCGCCATCGACGCCATCTCCGACGCGCGGGCCGCGTTCGGCGCGGTCCAGAACCGCCTCGAGCACACGCTCTCCGTCCAGCAGGCCTACCAGGAGAACCTGGTGTCCGCCGAGTCGCGCATCCGCGACGTCGACATGGCCGACGAGATGACGAAGATGACCAAGGAGCAGATCCTCACCCAGGCCGGCACGGCGATGCTCTCGCAGGCCAACCAGGCGCCCAACCAGGTGCTGAGCCTGCTTCGCCAGTAACGGTTCGGCGTTTACACGGCTTTCACCGCTCCGTAGATTCGCGCGGTGGTCGAGCCGACGCGCCGTGAGGTGTTGCGGGCCGCTGCTGCTGCAGCGGCCGCTTCCCAACTTGTCGATGCCGGAGGGGCATCGGCCAAGGCGACACGCAAGAAGCGTGTCAATCGCAAGCATCGTCCCCCCTTCAAGCGGGGGACGACGCTGGAGCGCACCGTCGTCAGGGGCCAAGCGGGAGCTGGGGGCTACCGCCCCCTGACGACGGGCGCCGGCGAGCCGCACGTGCTGCGGACCGACCTGGGCGTCGCGCCCCGCGCCGACCGCGCCCAGCGCAAGGTCGGCCTGCTGGCGCTGGTGCAGTTCACCGACACCCACATCGTCGACTGCCAGTCCCCCGGGCGGACCGAGTTCAGCGACCGCTACGCCGACGGCGCCACCAGCGCGATCCCGTTCGGCAGCGCCTACCGGCCGCACGAGATGCTCACCGCGCAGATCACCGAGTCGCTGGTGCGCGCGGTCAACGCGGTGGAGCGCGGCCCGGGCACCGGGCGCCGGCTCGACTTCGCGATCTGCACGGGCGACACCGTCGACAACTGCCAGCACAACGAGCTGCGCTGGATCATCGACCTCCTCGACGGCGGCACCGTCCGCCCCGACTCCGGCGACCTGTCCCGGTGGGAGGGCGTGGCCGATCAGGACCCGACCTACTACGACCCCCACTACTGGCATCCCGACGGGACGCCGCCCGGCAGATCCGACGACCTGGCCCGCGCGAAGTACGGGTTCCCGGTCATCCGCGGGCTGCTGGACCTGGCCCGCAGGCCGTTCGACGCCGAGGGCCTGAAGATGCCCTGGCTCACCGCCTACGGCAACCACGACGGGTTGGTGCAGGGCAACTTCCCGACCTCGCTGCCGCTGTCGCAGCTGACGACGGGCAGCGCCAAGATCATCGCGCTGGGTGGCGGCGTCTCACCGCAGGACTTCCTGGACGCCTCACCGGCGGCGCTGGCCGCGCTGGCCGCCGCACCGGTCCGGCCGGTGACCTCAGACCTCGGGCGCCGGGTGCTGACGCGCTCGGAGACGGTGGACGAGTACTTCCGGACCAGCAGCGCCCCGAAGGGCCACGGCTTCACCGAGCAGAACCGGCGCGACGGCACCGCCTACTACGCCTTCGACCAGGGCGTCATCCGCGGCCTGGTCCTCGACACCGTCAACCCCAACGGCTACGCCGACGGCTCGCTGGACCCCGAGCAGTGGGACTGGCTGCAGGCCGAGGTCCGGCGCTGTGCCGGCCGGCGCCTGGTCGTGCTCTTCAGCCACCACACGCTGGCGACGATGACCAACGGCCTGACCCTGGTCGACGACCAGCGCCAGCGCGTGCTGGGCGACACGATCCGCGAGTTCCTGCTCGATCAGCCCCAGGTGGTCCTCTGGGTCAACGGGCACACGCACGTCAACGAGGTGGTCGCGCACCGGTCGCCGGATGGCCGGCACGGCTTCTGGGAGGTCAACACCGCCTCCCACGTCGACTTCCCCGCGCAGGCGCGCATCGTCGAGCTGGCCGACAACCGCGACGGGACCCTCAGCGTCTTCGGCACGATCATCGACGCGGCGGTGCCGGTCACCCCGCCGACGCGGCTCGACGGCCCGGTCGCGCTGTCCTCCCTGGCCCGCGAGCTGGCGGCCAACGACTACCAGGAGCGCCCGGCCACCGCAGGCGCCCCGGGGCGGCCGGACGGGCGCCGCGGCAAGGTCGAGGACCGCAACGTCGAGCTCATCGTCCCCGCGCCGTTTCCGCTGCGCTACCCCAAGAAACGCAAGAAGAAGTAGCGTCGCGTCGATGCGCGGGTGCGCAAGACAGCCTGCCCGTCACCTTCCGGAGACGCCGACCGTCACAATGGGGCTGTGACCTCGCAGGTCGGCACACTGCTCGACACCCGCTACCGCCTCGATGCCAAGATCGGCACGGGCGGCATGTCGACGGTCTACCGCGCCTTCGACACCACGCTGGAGCGTCAGGTCGCGATCAAGCTGATGCACCGCGAGATCGCCTCGCAGTCCGACCAGCTGGAGCGTTTCCGCCGCGAGGCCCGCGCCGTCGCGCAGCTCAACCACCAGCACGTGGTCGGGGTCATCGACGCCGGCGAGGCGGACGACGGCCACGGCTCGGCCACCCCGTACATCGTCTTCGAGTACGTCCAGGGCGAGACCCTGAAGGACCGCATCCGCCGCCACGGCCGCCTGCCGGTACCCGAGGCGGTGGCCTACACGATCGAGATCGCGCGGGCGCTGGGCGCCGCGCACGCCGCGGGCATCGTCCACCGCGACGTCAAGCCCCAGAACGTCCTCGTCGACGGCGAGGGCGCGGCCAAGGTCACCGACTTCGGCATCGCACGCACGCTCGAGCAGGACGGCCTGACCGCCGACGGCCGCGTGCTGGGCACCACCGACTACGTCTCCCCCGAGCAGGCGCTCGGCCACGATGTGACCGGCCAGTCGGACATCTACTCGCTGGGCATCGTGCTCTTCGAGATGCTCACCGGCGACGTCCCGTTCCAGGGCGACAACCAGGTCGCCGTCGCGATGAAGCACGTCCGCGAGGAGCTGCCCGACGTGCAGGTCCGGCGCCCCGAGGTGTCCTCCGCGCTGGCCCGCGTCGTCGACATCGCCACCGCGAAGGACCTGAAGGACCGCTACGCCGACGCCGACGCCTTCATCGCCGACCTCGGCGACGTGCTGGCCGTCGAGGCCTCGCGGGCGGGCGAGACCCACGGCCAGGCCACCGCCGTCATCCGCACGCTGCCGTCCAAGACGCGCCGGCGGATCCCCGGCAGCGTCCAGCACCCCAAGCGGATCTTCGCGGTGCTCGGCATCGCCGTGGTCGTCGCGGTGATCCTCATCGTCACCGCGGGCCACGAGGCCAAGCGCGGCACCGGCGGCCCGCCCCCGAAGGTCGCCACCCCCAAGGGCACGGAGTTCGTCCGTCTCCCCCAGGCGGGCGCCCAGGACTTCGACCCGCTGGGCACCGGCGGCGAGCACCCGGGCGAGGCCCGCGCCATCGTCGACCGCGATCCGTCGACGAGCTGGTCGACGGAGACCTACCAGGGCGACGACCTCCAGAAGGCCGGCGTCGGCATCTACGTCGACGCCCGCCCCGGCGTCGCGGCCCGCAAGATCACGATCAACACGCCGACGCCCGGCTGGACGGGCGAGCTCTACGCCGCGAAGTCCCCGCGTCCCTCCACCGCGCCGCCCGAGGGCTGGACCAAGCTCGCCACGATCGACAAGGCCGAGAAGTCCACCCAGCTCAACCTGGACACCGCCTCGACCGCCTACCGCTACTACCTGATCTGGATCACCAAGCTGCCTCCGAACAAGGACCACGCGTCCATCTCGGAGGTCTACATCTACCGCGACAAGAAGTAGCCGCGCCCCGCGCCGGGTAGCCGCGGACCATGCATCGAGTCCTCGCGTCGGTCGCCGTGGCCGGCTCCGTCTGGGCCGCAGCAGCGGCTCCCGCACACGCCGGCCCGCTGTCGGGCACCAAGCGCTGCGCCGGCGCGCAGTACGTCATCCACCTGCGCGTCAAGAACATGACCTGCAGCAAGGGCCGCGCGGTCGCGCGGCACTGGGAGACCAAGGGACGCGGCCACTGCCCGTCCGGCTACTCCTTCGCCAACGTCCACGCCGGGCGCACCACCTACCTCAGCTGCCGCCGCGGCACCGCCCGGGTGCTGTGGCAGGAGGGCGGCGACTGATCAGAAGCGGTGGGAGCGCTCGGCCGCGAAGCGGTCGATCCCGATCTGGCAGAGGCGCTCCAGCAGCTCGCCGTAGGGGATGCCCGAGGCCGCCCAGAGCTTGCCGTAGACCGAGGTCGGCGTCTGGCCGGGCATGGTGTTCAGCTCGTTGAGCAGGACGGTCTCGCCGTCGACGAAGAAGTCGGCGCGGGCCAGGCCGCTGACCCCGGCGAGCGTGAACGCGCGCGCGGCCAGCTCGTGGAGGGTGGCACGGGCGGTCTCGCTGATCCGCGCGGGGACCTCGAGGGTCATGCCGCCGTCGGTGTACTTGGCCTCGTAGTCGTACCAGCCGGCGCCCTTGAGCAGCACGATCTCGCCGGGGACGGAGACCTCGGGCGCGTCGGTCGGGCCCAGGACCGAGCACTCGACCTCCAGCCCCCCGGCCGACGCCTCGATGATGACGCGCGGGTCGTGGCCGAAGGCGGTGGCCAGCGCACCGGGCAGCTCGGCCTCCGATGCGACGCGGACGATGCCCACCGAGGAACCCAGCCGCGCGGGCTTGACCCAGCATGGGTAGCCCAGCGACGAGACGTCCGGCACCGGCCCGCCGGCGAACGCACCGACGTAAGCGACCTGCGCGACGCCGTTGGCCGCCATCAGGTCCTTGAAGACGATCTTGTCCATGCAGGCCGCCGACGCCAGCACGCCCGCGCCGACGTAGGCCACGTCCAGGAGCTCCAGCAGGCCCTGCACCGTGCCGTCCTCGCCGAAGGGCCCGTGCAGCACCGGGAAGACGACCTCGGCACCGAGCAGCCCGCCGGCCGCCCGCAGCGGCACCTCGCTGCCCTCGGCCCACCAGCGGCCCTCGGTGTCCAGCCGCACGTCGACGACATCGTGCCCCCGCTCGGCCAGCCCGGCGCGCACCGCCGCGCCCGAGACAAGGGAGACCTCGTGCTCGGAGGACCGCCCGCCCGACAGCACCGCAACCCTCACGGCGTGGTCTCCGTCGGTGCGGTGTCCGTCGGCGTCGTGGTCGTGGGCGTCGTCGTGGTCGGCGCGGTGTAGGCCCCGACGACGATCGTCACCTTGGAGCCCTTCTTGGACTTCGTCTTGGCGTCCGGCGACTGCGACAGCACGCGGTCGGCCTGCTCGGGGTCGGTGACGTTCTGGCGCTGCGTCACCACGGTGAACCCGGCGCCCGACAGCGTGGTCGTCGCGTCGTCCTGCATCTCGCCGATGACCGACGGCACCTCGGCGGTGTCCGGCGCCTTGGCGACCGTGAGCTTCACCGTCGACTCCTTGGCGGCCTGCGTGGCGGCGGCGGGCGTCTGCTCCAGGACGGTGCCGGCCTCGGCCTTGTCGTCCTCCTTCTGCGTGGTCTGCACCTCGAAGCCCGCCGCGGTCAGGGTCGCCCGCGCGTCGTCGATGTTCTGGCCGACGACGTTGGGGACGGCGACCTTCTCCGGCCCCGTCGAGACGTAGAGCCGGACGGTCGAGCCCTTCTCCAGCGACTCCTGCGCGTCCGGTGAGGTCCGGATCACGTGGTCCTTCCTGACGGTGTCGCTCGTCTCCTCGGTGGTCTGCACCACGAAGCCCGCGTCCTGCAGCTTCTTCGTCGCGGCGTTGCGCCCCAGGTCGGTGACGTCGGGGACGATCGCCTCACCCGGCCCCGACGACACGACGATCGTCACCGACGTCCCGTCGTCGACCTTCGTCCCGGCGGGCGGGTCCTGGGAGATGACGGTGTCCTTGGCGGCCTGCGAGGTCTTGTTGACCACCTCGACCGACAGCCCGGCCTTGCGCAGCGCCAGCTGCGCGTCGGACTGCGGGGCGCCGGTCACGGCGGGGACGGTGACCTTCTTGCCCCCGGTGAGGAACAGGATGCCGAGGATGACGGCGACGACCAGCAGGCCGATGATCAGCGCGACCAGCCACGGGCGCGAGTCGCGATCGCGCGGTGGCTCGGGCGGCAGCGGCTCGGCCGGGTAGTACGCGCCGGTGTCGTAGGACGAGGTGATCGGGTCCGGCGGCACGGGCGCCGCGACGGGGACGATCGGGCGCACCGGCGGGGCCGCCACCGCGGTCGCGCCGGTCGCCGCGGCGGACACGGGCTGCTTGGACTCGGCCTGCTCCAGCGCGTCGATGAACTCGTCGGCGTCGGAGAAGCGGCGGGCCGGATCCTTGGCCAGCGCCCGGGCGACGACGCCGTCCAGCGCCGGGCCGACGGCCGGGTTCAGCTGCGACGCGGGGGCCGGCGTCTCGTTGACCTGCTTCAGCGCGATGGTCACCGCGCTCTCGCCGTCGAAGGGCACCTGCCCGGTCAGCAGCTCGTAGAGGATGATGCCGACGGAGTAGAGGTCCGACGCAGCCGACACCGGCAGCCCTTGGGCCTGCTCGGGCGAGAGGTACTGGGCGGTCCCCATGATCGACCCGGTCTGGGTCATGTCCGACGCCCCGGCCTTGGCGATGCCGAAGTCCGTGACCTTCGCGCGGTCCTCCGCGTCGACCATGACGTTGTGCGGCTTGAGGTCGCGGTGAATGACGCCGCGCTTGTGCGCAAAGCGCGCGGCCCGCAGGACCTGGGTGACCAGCGCGCCCGCCCGGCGCGGGTCCAGCGGCGCCTCCTGCTGGACGATCGACTTCAGGGTGCGCCCCTCGATGTACTCCATC
Organism: uncultured Conexibacter sp.; assembly: GCA_964443695.1. Lineage (GTDB taxonomy): Bacteria > Actinomycetota > Thermoleophilia > Solirubrobacterales > Solirubrobacteraceae > Paraconexibacter. The sequence continues at coordinate 35,917 of CAYUDT010000026.1, forward strand.
GCGATGTAGGACGTGCCGTCCCACTCACCGCGGTCGTAGACGCTGACGACGTTGGGGTGCTGCAGGCCGGCGGCCGACGACGCCTCGCGCCGGAAGCGCTCGACGAACTCCGCGTCCTCCGCGAAGCGGCGGTACAGGACCTTCAACGCGACCTTGCGCCCGAGCTGCAGGTCCTCGGCGCAGTAGACGTCGGCCATCCCGCCCGAACCGAGCCGGTTGAGGACCTTGTAGCGGCCGTCGACGATCTGACCCGCGTCGAGACGTTCGGTCATGGGTGCCGGAGGCGGCTCCCGCCCGCCGTCGTCGACAACAGATCCGCCGAAGGCGGGTCCCAGGGCGTTCTCACTGCGTTTCCTCTCTCAACAACGTCTGCATCACGGCTTTGGCGATCGGGGCGGCGTCGACGCCGCCGAAGCCGCCGACCACCGTCTCCAGCGTGACCGCGATCGCGATCTTGGGGTTGTCGACGGGCGCGAAGGCGATGAACCACGGTTGCGTCAGGTCATCCGCCGGGTTGGCGCCCTTCTCGGCGGTGCCGGTCTTCCCGGCGACCTTGATGCCCTCCAGCGCGGCTGCGGTGCCGGTGCCCTCGTCGACGACGTGGGTCATCATCTCGCCGACCTCGCGCGCGGTCTGCGCGCTCATCACCCGCGAGTACTCCTGCGGGTCGATGGTCCGGGTCGTGCGGCCGTCGGGGTCGACGAGCTTGTCGCCGATGCGCGGCTCCATGAGCTTGCCGCCGTTGGCGACGGCCGCGGCGACCATCGCCATCTGCAGCGGTGACACCGTCAGCTTGTCCTGGCCGATCGACATGCGCGCCAGGTCCACGTTGCCGTTCGTCGCGGGCACGCAGCGGTTCTTGACGTACTCGCCGCTCTTGCGGACGTCGTTGTCGGGCAGGTCGATCGGCAGGCGCTTGCAGAAGCCGAAGCGGTCCATGTACCGCTTCATCGTCTGCGCGCCGACGTCCAGGCCGACCTTGGCGAAGACCGTGTTGACCGACTTGGTCAGCGCGTAGGTGAAGTCGATCATCCCGAACGACTCGCCGGCGTCGTTGGAGAAGTCCCGGCCGTAGATCTTGATCGGCGACCTGCCGTCGACCTGGGTGTCGGGGTCGTACTTGCCGGAGTCGATGGCGGCGACGGTGGTGACGACCTTGAACGTCGAGCCGGGCGGGTAGCCGCCCGCGGTCGCGCGGTTGAGCAGCGGCGCGTCCTTGTCCTTGTTGAGCGCGGCGTAGCCGTCGCGCGTGCGCAGGGCGGCCGGGTCGTAGGACGGCACGTTGGCCATGACCTTCACCGCGCCGGTCGACGGCTCCAGCGCGACGACGCTGCCCTTGCGCCCCGCCAGCGCGTTCAGCGCGACGCGCTGGGCCTCGGGGTCGAGGTGGGTGACGAGGCGGTCGCCGTCTCGTGAGCCGCCGCGCAACTCGTCGACGATGGTCGCCACGTCGGACTGCTCGCCGCGCAGGTCGTCGTCGTATTCGGCCTCCAGGCCGGTCTGGCCCAGCGACAGGTAGGAGTAGCCGACGGTGTTGGCGAACAGCGAGCCCTCGGGGTAGCGCCGCGTGTACGTGCCGTCACCGCGCTTGATCGAGCCGGCCAGCACCGTGCCGTCATCGGCGCGGATGGCGCCGCGCTTGATCGTCAGGCCGCGCACCAGCCCGCGCTTGTTCTGGTCGGGATGGTCGTGGTCGAGGTTGTCGGCCTTCACCACCGTCCACCACGTCGTCGACCCGACGAGCGCGGCGAACATCAGCATCACCACGAAGAAGAGGCGGTTGATCGGCGTGTTCACTACGCCTCCCGCCTCGCGCGCTCGGACACGAGCAGCAGCAGCGCCAGCAGGATGAAGTTCGCGACGATCGAGGAGCCGCCGTAGGAGACGAACGGCAGCGTCACGCCGGTCAGCGGGATGAGCTTGGTGACACCGCCGACGATGACGAACACCTGCAGCGCGAACACGCTCGTCAGCCCGGCCGCCAGCAGCTTGGAGAAGCTGTCGCGCGCGAGCATCGCGATCTTGAAGCCGCGCTGCACGACGAAGAGGTAGATGGTGATGAGCCCGACGCCGCCCAGCAGCCCGAGCTCGTTGACGATCACCGCGTAGATGAAGTCGGTGTGCGGCGCCGGTAGCAGCGAGCAGTTGTCACACAGCGACTTGGGCAGGTCCAGGACCGCCTGCCCGAAGCCGACGCCGAACATGCCGCCGTCGGCCTGCGCGTACAGCGACTGCGCCAGCTGGAAGGACCCGCCGGGCCGGTCGTAGAGCGTCTGGTTGAACGGGTCCTGCCAGGCGTCGATGCGGTCGGAGATGTGGCCGATGTGCCCGGCGACGAGGTACGCGCCGAGGCCGAACATCGCCAGGCCGATGACGACGAACGACACACGGTTGGTCGCGATGTAGATCATCGCCAGGAACGCGCCGAAGAACATGACCGACGAGCCGATGTCGCGGATGTAGAACAGCAGCACCATGGCGCTGCCCCACACGATCAGCAGCGGGCCGAAGTGCTTCAGCGGCGGGATCGTGATGCCCGCGACGCGGCGCGAGCCGAGCACCAGGATCTGCCGCGTGTCGCGCAGGTAGGACGCGAGGAAGACGACGACCGCGATCTTCGTGAACTCCGCCGGCTGGATGGAGATGCTGCCGAAGCGGATGGCCAGGTAGGCGCCGTTGACGGGCGCGAACAGGCGGGGCAGCAGCAGCAGGCTGATGCCGACGATCGCGATCGTGTACCGGTAACGCTCCAGCTTGCGGTAGTCGCGCAGCGCGACGATCGTCGCGGTGAAGGCCCCCAGGCCGATGACGAACCACTGGGCCTGCTGGCGGGCCAGCTCGTCGTCGATGCGGTAGATCTCGACGAGACCGAAGCAGGCCAGCAGCGCGACCAGCGGGAAGAGGTAGGGGTCCGCGTTGGGCAGCGTGACGCGGATGACCAGGTGCGCGGCGACGCACAGGCCGAGGAAGATGCCGCCGTAGGTCAGCGAGACGTTGGAGATCTCGTTGGTGCCGCCCAGGCCGGTCGTGATCTGGTCACGCCCGACGAAGATCGCCATGAAGCCGGCGGCCAGCAGGACCGCGGCGGGGATCAGCGCGAAGAGCTCGCGCGTGCGGGCGCTCACTTCGATCCTTCGTTCTGGCCGACGAGCTTGCCCTCCTCGATCTGGCCGACGAGGTCGGCCGCATCGCGACGGGCCCGCAGCTTGTGGTCGGTGACGGTGTCCTTGGTCTTGGCGTCCAGCGTGTCGGCCGCCACGCCCGAGGTGTAGTTGACCGAGTAGAGCTCGACCCCGAACGGCAGGTCGTAGGGCACGCCGCGGTACAGGACCACGAAACCCTCGTCGTCGGTGCCCACGAAGTAGACCGACTGCGTGGCGATCCAGCCGCCGAAGCCGATGGCGACCAGCAGGATCGAGATGAAGACCAGCGGGCCGGCGAAGCGCCGGGTGCGGCGCAGCCGCTGCTTCTTCGGGGCCCCGGCGGGCGCCGACGGGACGCGCGGGACGCGCCGCTGCGCGGGCGCGTGGGCGGTCGACGGCATCTGGGCCGGCACCTGGCCCAGCGGCTCGGTGGGCGGGCCCGCAGCCGCGGGCGGCGCGGCAGCCGCGGGCGGCGCGGGCCGCACCGCGGGCATCCCGACCATCGTGGCGCCCTCCGCAGCGCCACCGACGGCCAGGTCGTTGACCCGGAAGAGGATCACGGTGATGTTGTCGCGGCCGCCCGCGTCGTTGGCGGCAGCCACCAGCGCCCGGACCGTCTCGGCCAGCGGCCGCTCGGCGGCCTGCTCGATGAGGTCGGCGATGACCCGCTCGGCCACCATCGACGTGAGGCCGTCGCTGCACAGCAGGAACAGGTCGCCGTCCTGCGCGCTGAAGGTCATGTGGTCGACCTGCACCGCGTGCTCGGGACCGAGCGCGCGGGTGATGATCGACCGCTGCGGGTGCTCGTCGGCCTCCTCGGGCGTGAGGCGCCCCTCCTCGACGAGCTCCTCGACCAGCGAGTGGTCGCGCGTGAGCTTCTTCAGCACGCCGTCGCGCCACAGGTACATGCGCGAGTCGCCCACGTGCGCGATCGCGACGTCGTCCTCCCCCACGTACGCCGCGGTGAGCGTCGTGCCCATCCCGGCCCGGTCGGCGTCGGAGATCGACAGCTCGTGGATCTGCTCGTTGGCGTCCTGGACGAGGTCGGCCAGGCGCTCCTCCGGGCTGCCGGCGCCCTCGGGCAGCCCGCGCTCGAAGACCGAGACGGCGATGCCGGACGCGATCTCGCCGGCCTGCGCGCCGCCCATGCCGTCGGCGACCGCGAACAGCGGCTTGCGCGCGAAGAAGGAGTCCTCGTTGGCCCGGCGCTGGCGGCCGGTGTCGGAGAGACGGGCGAATTCGGAGACGACAAGCATCGGGCTCAGTTCTCCAGGTACGTGAACTCGCTGTCGCCGATGCGCACGCGGTCGCCCGGATGCAGCGGAGCCGGCCCGCCGAGCAGCTCCTCGTTGAGGTAGGTGCCGTTGGTCGACCCCATGTCCTCCAGCACGATGACCGCGCCCTGGCGCGTCAGCCGCGCGTGCCTGGACGACGCGAAGGGGTCGTCGAGGCGGATCTCGGCCTGATCGCCACGTCCCAGCACCGCGCCCTCGCCGACCTCGTACTCCATGCCGGGTGTGTGCCCGGGCGCGCGCTCGACCACCAGCCGCGGGTCATGGGCGGGCGAGCCGCCCATCTGGTGGTATCCGGTCGCCTCGTTGGTCGCCTCCGGCGCGATGACCGGACTCGGCCCCGCCCCCGGCGCCTGCATCACCTTCACGCGACGCAGGTCCTTGAGCACGCTGCGCGCGACCCACAGCAGGAACAGGTACAGGACGATGAGGAACCCGTACTTGAGGATGACGCTGAGCGGATCGAGCTCCACTAGTGGCCCTCCTCGCGGCGCGCTGTTGCGGGGAGGGTCACTGGTTCTCCACCTCAAACCGTCCGTCGACGGTGCCGATCTCCACGCGGTCGCCATTCTCGATGCGGGCCCCGCCACCTCCCACGGACACGCCGTTGACGCGCACGCCGTTGGTCGACCCCAGGTCGGTCACCGCCCAGCCGCCGCTGATCGGGCGGATCTCGGCGTGCTTGCGGGACACGTTCGCATCGGCCAGGACGATGTCGCATTCGCGGCTGCGACCGATGACGACCCCGTCGCCGCTGACCGGAAGGCGCTTGCCCTCGGCGACCAGGAACGCGCGGCCCGGCCGGCGCCGGGGCTCGTCGGCCATGGTCTCCTGCACGCGCTGGGCGGTCGAGTAGACCATCGTGCGGCCGTGGTCGGCCTGCTCGATGACCGGCTCGGCCGCCGGTGACGCGGCCCCCGGCCGGACGGTGCGGGCCTGCACGCCGAACTCGCCCAGGCCGAGGCGCTCGTCGGTGCGGAAGCTGATCGACGGCGTGGCGACCATCGAGACGCGCTCGCGCCGGGCGTGCTCGAGCAGATGGGCCGACAGCTCCTCGGCGACATCCTGCTCGACGCCCTCGTAGCGGGCGCGGTCCTGCTCGCCCAGCCAGATGACGTACTCGTTGGGGACATAGGTCCGCGAGACGGACACCGTGCGGTGTTCATCCATCTCCTTGGCCAGGGCCCGGGCGAGCTCCACCGGCCGGACCTCCGTGCGGAAGACCCGTCCGAAAGTGCCCTCGACCAGACCGGCCAGCTTGCTCTCGAGGTTGCGCAACACGCTCACAGCGGTGAGGTAAGGCTACGCGAAGGGGTGCCGGAGCGGCCCGGCGAAGGCCGACCGCGCCGCGGGCCGGCCGCCGGCCACGCAGGTGGGACCCCGCCGGTCATGCCCGCCAGGCGCGCGCGCCCACGGCAGCCGCACCGCCCAGGATCGCCGACGCGATGAGCCCGTGCGGCACCGGCGTCCAGGCCAACGCACCGGCAACTGCAGTGGTCGCCGTGGCCAGCGCGACCGCCCAGATCGTGGCCGCGACGAGGTCCAGGGACGCCGCCCGCCCGCGCACCAGGAAGGGCAGGATCACGGCCGCGACGGCCCAGAGCGCGCAGAGCGCGAGCGCCCCGCCGGACAGCAGCGGCCAGAGGCCGTGCGTGATGGCCTCCTCGGCGGAGGCGCCCCACGTGACGCGCTGGTGGGTCTGCGGCGGCAGGCCGAGGAGCAGTTGGCGTCCTGTGAGCAGCTCGCCCAGCAGCAGCCACCAGGCGCCCAGCGCGCCCAGCGCGGCACGGGTCGTGAAGCGCCAGGACTGGCCGGCCACCACCGGGTAGACCCCGGCCAGGCCGAGCAGGCCCAGCGCCGGCGCCAACCCCGGCGCCGACCACCAGGTGCCCGAGGTCCGCCACAGCGCCAGCACGGTGGGGACGACACCAGCCAGCAGGACGACCGCCAGTCCTCCGCTGCCCTGCGCGATGCTGCCGCCGGCGTCGGGGTTGCTGCCCTCGGGCGCGATGAGCAGCCACGCGGTCAGCGCGGCAGCCAGGGCGCACCACCCCAGCCGGGGCAGCAGCGCGACCACGGCGGCTGCGATGACGCCGCCGGCCAGCGGCACGACAGGCGGCTCCGGGCCGAGGGTCGCCAGGGCGGCGGTGGCCAGACCGCCGGCCAGCACACCCGCGACGGCCCGGCCCGACGGGGTCGCCGGCGGGCGCCGCGGCACCGCGTGGCCCTCCCCCTCGACCTCCGCCCACGGTTCACCGGACGCCTCGTCGTCGAGCTGGACGCTGCGCCGTGCGCCGCCCACCGCCATCCGGGTCACGCGGGTCATCGTCTCCAGCCGCCCGGCCTCCACCGTGCCCGGGTCGTCCTCGACCTCCCCGGTGGCGGCCTTCAGCTCCACGCGCAGGTCCTTCAGCTTGCCGCGCTCCCCGGGCCGGGGCAGGACGCCACGGTCGATCGCGCGACAGAGCTCCAACGGCAGGTCGCGCCGCATGCGCTCCAGCGGTGGCAGGCGCACGCCGATCCTCCGCGCGGTCGCGCCGGGTGTACGGCCGCGCACCGGGTTGACCCCGGCCAGCGCTTCGTACAGGACCAGCGCGAGCGCGTAGAGGTCGGCGGGCGCCGCCGCGTCCTTCCCGTCGGCCTGCTCGGGGGCCATGTAGGCGAGCGTCCCGACGATGTCGCCGGTGCGCGTCAGCACGTCCTCCCCGTGGAGGCGCGCGATGCCGAAGTCGGTGAGCTTGACGACGCCGGTGCCGTCCTCGGGCACGATGATGTTGGCCGGCTTGACGTCGCGGTGGGTCACACCCCGCTGGTGCGCGTGGGCCAGCGCATCGCACAGCGCGACGCCGATCTCGCAGACGTCGCGGTCCGACAGCGCGCCTTCCTCGATGAGCTGGCCGAGCGTCTCCCCACGCACAAGCTCCGAAACGAGGTAGACGGCCTCATCGTCACGCGCGGTCTCATAGAGCGCCACGATCGCGGGGTGCGACAGGCGGGCCGCGGCCTTCGCCTCGCGCTCGGCGCGCTTGGCCACGTCGGCGTCCCCCACCTCGATGCGCTTCACCGCGACCATCCGGTCCAGGCGCTCGTCGCGGGCCAGCCACACGGTGCCGAACCCGCCCGTGCCCAGGCGGCGGCCGAGCCGGTAGCGGCCCAGGATGAGCGGCCCACCCACCCCCTCGGCGGACGCGAGGGTGTCCGTGTCGCGGTCTTGCACCGACTTCGGATTCGGCACGGAGCGCGTTTTGCCTCGCGCGCGGGGAAGGTAAGCGCGCGTTGGTGGAGAACTTGCATGACGTCCCCGTATGGCCGTACATGGGCATACTGGACGACGAACCCCCGCAATTTGCGGGAAATCTGACATGTCGTTCTTCGAAGACGGCGACGAGCCGCCCACCCGAGCACAGCCCCGACCGCGCCCGCGGCGACCTGCCCCTGCCGGAGGCGGCGGAGGCGGCGGTCCCCGCGCGCCCCGGCCCCACCGGCCGCCGGACCAGGAGCTGATGACCCGCCGCCTCGTGGCGGCCGGCGTGCTCATCGTGTTCATCGCCCTGCTGTTCTTCGGGCTGAAGTCCTGCGCCGACAACCGGCGCGACCGCGCGCTGAAGGACTACAACCGCAACGTCGCCCAGATCGCGGGCGAGTCGCAGTCGGTCGCCAACCAGTTCTTCGAGACGCTGAACGGCGGCGGGGCGGGCCAGGACCTCGAGGGCCGCATCTCCCAGGTGCGCCTGAAGGCCGAGGAGCAGGTCAAGTCCGCGCAGAACCTCGACGTCCCCGGCCAGATGCAGCGCGCCCAGAACATGCTGGAGCTGTCGCTGAACCTGCGCGAGACGGCCTACGAGAAGATCGCCGCGCAGATCAAGAGCGCGCAGGCCGACAACCGGCAGACCGCCGAGGCCGCCGTCAACGCGATCGCCGGTCAGATGGAGCAGTTCCTCGCATCCGACGTCATCTACTCCCAGCGCGTGATCCCGTTGATCGCGGGTGCGCTGGCGGATGCGGACATCGGCAACCAGAACATCGCCAAGAGCGTCTCGCTGCCGGACATCGGCTGGCTGGACGTCAACTCGGTGGCCGACGTGCTCGGTGCCAAGCGTGGCAACGGCGGCACCGGCGCCGACCCGAACCCGGCACCCGGCTCGCACGGACACGGCATCACGAGCGTCTCCATCGGGCAGACCGCCCTCGTCGACGGGCAGACCAACCGCATCGCCGCGGGCTCCAACCCGACCTTCAACGTCAAGTTCCAGAACCAGGGCGAGAATCCCGAGTCCGACGTGGTCGTGCAGGTGACCGTCAAGCCGGGCTCCGGCAAGGCGATCACGGTGCCCAAGACCGTCAACCAGACGTCACCGGACTCCGGCGACGTCGAGGTCAACATCCCGCTCGGCCGCTCGATCCCGGCCGGCACCGCCGCGACGGTGACCGTCGAGGTCAAGCCGGTGCCCGGCGAGAAGAACGTCGACAACAACAAGGCCGAGTACACCGTCCTCTTCACCAGCTGACCGGCGTCAGCGGTCCCCAATTACGATTGGGGAGATGGACGACCTCACCTCGACCGCCGGCCTCGTGGCCGTCGTTGCCTGCCTCGTGGCCCTGGCCGCGCTGGCGGTGGCGGTCGTGGCCCTCGTGCGCCTGAACCGGCTGCGCGCCGACCAGTCGCTGATCCTCGGGGGCAACGCGCCGGAGGACCTCGTCGCCCACGCCGCGCGGATGCAGCGGGAGTTCGAGGCGCTCAACGGCTACACCGAGGACGTCGCGGTCGGCCTCAACGACCGGCTGGCGACGGCCGAGGCGCGGCTGGACGAGGCCATCGCCTACCGCGGGCTGGTGCGCTACGACGCCTACAACGAGATGTCGGGCCGGCAGTCGACGACCATCGCCCTGCTCGACGCCTCGCAGTCGGGCATCGTGCTGTCGTCGATCCACCATCGCGACCAGGCGCGGATGTACGCCAAGCAGGTGCGCAACGGGAAGGGCGAGCTCGAGCTGTCGCCCGAGGAGCTCGAGGCGATCCGCGTCGCCACGACCGGCGAGCCCCCGAGTCTGTGAGACACCCCACCCGGCACGTCCGGCCCGGAGCCCCGCGACCGCGGCAAGACCGCCTCCGGCGCCCATGAGGATCGGGTACCTCGGTCCGGAGGGGACCTTCTCCTACGAGGTCGCGTGTGCGGGCGCGGCAGCGGGTGACGAGCTCGTCGGCCTGCCGTCCAACCGTGACGTGGTCATCGCCGTGCAGGAGGGCGTCGTCGACCGCGCGGTCTCGCCCGTGGAGAACATGATCGACGGCGCGGTGACGGCCGTGCTCGACGCGCTGGCCTTCGACGCGCCGGACGTGTCGATCGTCGGGGAGGCCGTGCTGGAGATCCGCATGGCGCTCATCGCCGCCGCGCCGCTGGGCCTGGCCGAGATCAGCGAGGTCCGCTCGCATCCCGTCGCGCTGGCGCAGTGCGGTGAGTTCCTGCGCGCGTCGCTGCCGGGGGTGCCGACCGCCGCCGCGGGCTCGACCGCCGAGGCCGTCGCCACGCTGGGCGGGACGGCCGCCGCGGTCGCCCCGCCCGCCGCGGCGGCGCGCTACGGCGCTGTCGTCCTGGTCGACGACATCGCCGACGCCGACGCCAACCGCACGCGCTTTGCCTGGCTTACGCGCACCGCGAACGCCGGACCGGACTTCGCGGCCGCCGCCTCGTCGCCCGCAGCGCGGACCGCGGTGCTGTTCAGCGGCGCCAAGTTCGACGGCTCCCCCGGGTGGCTGGTGCGCTGCCTGTCGGAGTTCGCCTTCCGGGGTGTCAACCTCACCAAGATCGAGTCCCGGCCCCTGCGTTCCCAGCTCGGGCACTACTGGTTCCACCTGGATTGCGACGGCCACGCAGGATCCGAACCGGTCGCGGAGGCCGTGAAAGCGCTGCGCACGCACTGCCAGGAAGTGCGGGTCCTGGGGACCTACGCCGCCGCGACCGCTACCATCAGCGGCAGCCATGGGGGTATCAGTACCAACTGACCCACGAGGGTTCACGCCGCTTGACGAGCACCAGCGGCGTGAACGTGCTGGCGGTCGGGTGCTCGTTCTCAACGCCACGTATGAGCCGATCAACGTGTGCACGGTCCGCCGGGCCACCATCCTCCTGCTGAAGCAGAAGGCCGAGGTCATCGAGCACGGGCAGTACACGTTGCGCTCCGAGCACACGCAGTTGCCGCGGCCGATGGTCATCCGGCTGGTGACCTACGTCAACGTCCCGCGGGACACGCACCGCCGCAAGATCACCCGCCGCGCGGTCTTCGCGCGCGACAACTGGACCTGCCAGTACTGCGGCTCGCGCGCCCAGCTCACGGTCGACCACGTCATCCCCCGCTCCAAGGGCGGCTCGAGCGACTGGACGAACATCGTCGCGTCCTGCGCGCCCTGCAACCGCCGCAAGGGCGACCTGCTGCCGGCGACCGCGAACATGATCCCGGCGACCACGCCGCGGGCCCCGTCGCCGCACGTGTTCATCCACGTCGCCTCCCCGCGCATCCCCGCGGCCTGGCGGCAGTGGCTGCCCGAGACCGGGCACATCCGCGACGCGGCCTGATCGCCCGCGCTCGTCCCGGGAGGCAGTCCCCTCGGTGACCGCGCGTCGGCGCGTCGGCGCGTCGGCGCGCCGGTCGCAGAAGCAGAACGGGCGCCTCGACTGGGCGCCCGTTCCGAACTTCAACTGGAAAAAGATCAACAAGGCACATCGCGCCTACGGCGCGCGCCGGTGGGACCATGTCCGGCACCCTGTTGACGGTGGCCCGGCGTGGATTCCGCTAAGCGGGTCCAGCCACTCCGACCTAGCGGCCGGTCACCTCCAGGGTCCCGCAAGTACTAGAACTAATACGGACCACCTCCTTTCTCTGGTGATCCGACTGTAGCAGCCGCTCGGACGGAATCGCGCCGATTTGGCGGGTCCGGAGGTGTCCGACATCGCACACATCTCCGGACCGGTTCGAGTCCCTCCCGACGGTCTACTCCTCGGTGTCTTCCTCGCCCGCGTCGGCGGCCGCTGCGGGCTCGGCGCCGTTGGTCGCGGAGACCTCGCCGGCGGCCTCCACCGTGCCGGGATCGGGTGCGCCGAGACCCTCGACGCCCTCGGCCCCCTCGTCGCCCTGGCCCTCGACGACGAGCGCCACGGCGGACACGCGGTCGTCGTCCTTGACGTTCATGACGCGCACGCCGGTGGCCGAGCGGCCCTGCTGGGAGATGCCGCGCACCGCGGTCCGCTGGACCATCCCGGACTCCGAGATGAACACGAGCTCCTGGTGCTCGCGCACCACCAGCGCGGCGGTCAGCCCGCCCTTGGCGTCGGTGAGCTTGACGGTGATGACGCCCTTGGCACCGCGCGAGGTCTTGCGGTACTGGTCGATCTTCGTGCGCTTGCCGTAGCCGGACTCGGTGACGACCAGCAGCTCCTGGTCGTCGCGGGCGACGTCCATGGCGATGACCTCGCCCTTGTCGCCGACGTTCATGCCGCCGACCCCGGAGGTGTCGCGGCCCATGGCGCGCGCGTCCTCCTCGGAGAAGCGCACGGTGAGGCCGGCGCGGGAGACCATGATGACCTCGTCGCCCTCGTCGACCCGGCGGACGGCGACGAGCTCGTCGTCGTCGCGGATCTTGATGGCGATGATGCCGTCGGCCTTGATCGGCGTGTTGTAGGCGCCGAACTCGGTCTTCTTCACCTTGCCGGCCTTCGTGGCGAAGATGAGGAACGGCGACTCGGTGAAGTCGCGCGTGGAGAGCACCGACTGGATCCGCTCGCCCTCGCGCAGCGGCAGGACGTTGACCAGCGCGCGGCCCTTCGCGGTGCGCGACGCCTCCGGCAGCTCGTAGACCTTGGAGCGGTAGACCTTGCCGCGGTTGCTGAAGAACAGCAGGAAGTCGTGGGACGAGGTCACGAAGAGGTGCTCGATGTAGTCACCGTCCTTCATGTCCATGCCCGTCACGCCGCGGCCGCCGCGCTGCTGCTGGCGGTACGTGGCCAGCGGCAGCGACTTGATGTAGCCGGTCTGCGTGATCGTGATGACCATCTGCTGGTCGGCGATCATGTCCTCCAGCTCGACCTCGTTCTCCGCGAAGGAGATCTCGGTGCGGCGCTCGTCGCCGTACTGGTCGGCGATCTCCTGCAGCTCGGTCTTGATGATGCCGAGCACCTCGGCCTCGTCGCCGAGGATGGAGCGCAGCACCTTGATGCGCTCCAGCAGGTCGGCGTGCTCCTGCTTGATCTCGCCGCTCTCCAGCGCCGTCAGCTGGGACAGGCGCAGGTCGAGGATGGCCGTCGCCTGGATGGTCGAGAGCTCGAAGCGGCTGATCAACTGCTCGCGCGCGGAGTCGCGGTCACGCGAGGAGCGGATGATCTGGATGACCTCGTCGAGGTTGTCGATCGCGATCAGCAGGCCCTCGAGCACGTGGACCCGCGCCTCGCGCTGGGCCAGCTCGAACTTCGTCCGGCGGACGATGACCTCGCGCTGGTGGTCGACGTAGGCGCCGAGGATCTCGCGCAGCGACAGCGTCTTGGGCACGCCGTCCACGAGGGCGACGTTGTTGACGCCGAACGTCGACTGCATCGCGGTGTGCTTGTAGAGCTTGGACAGCACGACCTTGGGGATCGCGTCGCGCTTGAGCTCGATGACCAGGCGCATGCCGCGACGGTCGGACTCGTCGCGCAGGTCGGAGATCTCGGGGATCTTCTTGTCGTTGACGAGATCGGCGATCTTGGTGATCAGGCCGCCCTCGCCGCCCTTCTTCACCTGGAAGGGCAGCTCCGTGACGATGAGCGCCTCCTTGCCACGGCCGATGTCCTCGATGCCGACCTTCGCGCGGACGCGCACCTTGCCGCGGCCGGTCTCGTAGGCGTCGCGGATGCCCTGCACGCCGAGGATGAAGCCGCCGGTCGGGAAGTCGGGACCCTTGACGTGGGTCATCAACTCCTCGACGGTGATGTTCGGGTTGTCGATGTAGGCGATGGTGGCCGCCGTGACCTCGCGCAGGTTGTGCGGCGGCATGTTCGTCGCCATGCCGACGGCGATGCCGGAGGACCCGTTGACCAGCAGGTTGGGGAAGCGGGACGGCAGGACCAGCGGCTCCTGCTTGGAGCCGTCGTAGTTGGGGCCGAAGTCGACGGTGTCCTGGTCGAGGTCACGGAGCATCTCCGTGGCCAGGCGGGTCATGCGCGCCTCGGTGTAGCGCATCGCCGCGGCGGGGTCGTCGTCGATCGAGCCGAAGTTGCCCTGGCCGTCGACCAGCGGGTAGCGCAGCGAGAAGTCCTGCGCCATGCGGACGAGCGTGTCGTAGATGGCCGAGTCGCCGTGCGGGTGATAGTTGCCCATCACCTCGCCGACGATCTTCGCGCACTTGGAGTACGGCCGGTTGGGCGCGAGGCCCAGGTCGTTCATGCCGAAGAGCACGCGGCGGTGGACGGGCTTGAGGCCGTCACGCACGTCGGGCAGCGCGCGCCCGACGATGACCGACATGGCGTAGTCGAGGTACGCCGTCTTCATCTCGTCTTCGAGGGCGCGGGGCTCGATGTTGCCGCCGCTCAGGGTGTCCATGTCCGACATGAGCCGGGGGTCCTTCCGTCGTTGTCAGTCGTTGCTCGTGGTCCCGCGGGGGTCGACCTAGACGTCGACCGTCGCGGCGAGCGCGTTCGCTTCGATGAACTCGCGGCGGAACTCCACCGCGTCGCCCATCAGTTGGGAGAAGATGCGGTCGGCCTCCGCCGCGTCCTCGATGCTCACCTGCTGGAGCGTGCGCAGCGCCGGGTCCATCGTCGTCTCGCGCAATTGGTCGGCGTTCATCTCGCCCAGGCCCTTGAAGCGCGAGAGCTGCACGCCGCGGCGCGACATCGTCATGACCTCGTCGCGCAGCGCCTGGAACGACGTCGCCATGTTGGTCCGGTCGCCCAGGGTGATCGTGAACGGCTCCGAGCCGGCCAGCTCCACCAGCGCGTCGTGCGCCTTGGAGAACTCGCGGAACTCCCGCGACTCGAACAGCGCCCGCTTGATGGTGTGCGTCCGGGCCAGGCCGGTCTTGCGCTCGACGCCGCGCACGCGCAGCTCGAGGTCGTCCACGCCGAGCAGCTCGGTGGTGAGCACGCTGTCGGGGTCGTCCTCGCCCTTGAACCGGGCGATGGCCGCATCCGCCGTGGTGATCTTGGCCGCCATCAGGCCGACCTCCTCGAGGAAGTGCACCGCCTCGTGGCCGTGCGCCGCGCGCAGCGTCGAGGCCCAGCCCTCGTGCTGGCGCAACAGCTTGGACATCCGCTGCCAGCGTGCGTCGGTGAGCTTGAACTCCTTGGCGTACCGATCGAAGATCTGGAACTTCTCGTACTTGTCGGAGAGCAGGATCTCCTCGAGCTCGAGCTCCTTCTCGATGTAGCGCTCGCTCTTGCCCTGCTTGAGCTTGTAGAGCGGCGGCTTGGCGATGTAGATGAACCCGGACTCGAACAGCTCGGGCATCTCGCGGAAGAGCAGCGTCAGGATCAGCGTGCGGATGTGGGCGCCGTCGACGTCGGCGTCCGTCATCAGGATGATCTTGTGGTAGCGGGCCTTCTCGAGGTCGAACTCGTCGCGCACCCCCGTCCCGATCGCCGTGATGAGCGCCTGGACCTCGGCGTTCTGCAGGACCTTGTCCAGGCGCGCGCGCTCGACGTTGAGGATCTTGCCGCGCAGCGGCAGGATCGCCTGGGTCGACCGGTCGCGGCCCTGCTTGGCCGAGCCGCCGGCGGAGTCACCCTCGACCACGAAGATCTCGCTGAGCGAGGGATCCTTGATCGAGCAGTCGGCCAGCTTGCCCGGCAGCGCGGTGTTCTCCAGCGCGCTCTTGCGCCGGGTCAGGTCGCGGGCCTTGCGCGCGGCGCTGCGGGCCTGCGCGGCCATGACGGCCTTGCGGATCACGGCCCGCGCCTCGCGCGGGTTCTCCTCGAGGAACTCCGCGAGCTTCTCGTTGACGACCGACGCGACGAAGCCCTCCATGCCCGGGTTGCCGAGCTTGGTCTT
>CAYUDT010000027.1:0-50179 GCA_964443695.1 uncultured Conexibacter sp.
TCTCGATCTGGCGGATCCGCTCACGCGTCACGTTGAACGCGCGGCCGACCTCCTCCAACGTGCGCGGACGCCCGCCGGTCAGGCCGAAGCGCATCTCGATGACCTCGCGCTCACGCGCCGGCAGGGCCGCCAGCGCCCGGTGCACGTTCTCCTTGCGCAGGTTCTCCGAGGCCAGCTCGAAGGGCGAGACGGCGTTCTGGTCCTCGACGAAGTCGCCGAGCTCGGACTCCTCCTCCTCGCCGATCGGCTTCTCCAGCGAGATCGGCTGCTGGGACATGCGCAGGATGTCGCGCACCTCACGCGGCGTGCACTCCAGCTCGTTGGCGATCTCCTCGGGCGAGGGCTCGCGGCCGAGCGACTGCACGAGCTGGCGCTCGACGTGCACGACCTTGTTGAGCTTCTCGACCATGTGGACCGGGATGCGGATCGTCCGCCCCTTGTCCGCGATCGCCCGCGTGACGGCCTGGCGGATCCACCAGGTCGCGTACGTGGAGAACTTGTACCCGCGGCGGTAGTCGAACTTCTCGACCGCGCGGATCAGGCCCAGCGACCCTTCCTGGATCAGGTCCAGGAACGTCAGGCCGCGGCCCAGGTAGCCCTTGGCGATCGACACGACCAGCCGCAGGTTGGCCTCGACCATCTGCTGCTTGGCGTCCATGTCGCCGCGCTCGATGCGCTTGGCCAGGGACACCTCCTGCTCGGCCGTCAGCAGGTTCACCTTGCCGATCGATCGCAGGTACAGGCGCAGCGAATCCAGCGATGGCTCGACCGTGAGGTCGATGGCCGGCTTCTTCGGACTGTCGGAGGCGCTCTCGGCGTTGCGGCGCTTCTCGGCCGCGGCCTCCACCCGTCCACTTTCGGACTGGACGGCCTTGCCGTCAGCCCCCACCACATCGATGCCGTGCTCGTCGAGGTAGGCGTGCAGCTCCTGCACCTGCTCCTTGGTGACCTCGACCTCTTCGAGCGCGGTCGCGATCTGCTCGAACGTCAGGCAGCCCTTCTCCTGGCCTTCGGCGATCAGCGGCTTGAGCTCGTCCATCTCGATGATGGGCGCCTCATCAGCCAGCAATGCATCCGTCGTCTTGGTACTCAACCCCGTCCCTCGCTCAGCAGTTGCGGGCACCCGCGCTGAGCGTGGGCACCCCTCCATTTCCCTCAAAACGCTGCTTATGTCTGGGTCGGGCGCCGTAGCGCTCCGTAGCCGCGGTATGTACCGCGAGGGGCTGAGCCTTGTGGATCCTCGTCAGTGGAGGTGGCTGACAGCCGAGGGCCGGAGTGTTATCACATGCTTCCTGCCGATCAAGGATTCCCCGTGGCAGGCTCCGACCGACGCCGGGGCCACACTGCGCTCATGAACCCTTCATCTCTGCCTCGCGGTGCACAGATCGCAGGTGCATCGGCGGTGGTCCTCTTCATCGACATGATGCTGTCGTGGTACGGCGTCGGCGGGAAGATCGGCGAGATCGCGTCCAGCCTCGGTGGCGTGGACACCACCGTCAGCGCCTGGACGGCGTTCAGCTGGACCGACCTCCTCATGTTCCTGACGATCCTCGCCACGGCCGCCTGGATCGGGGGCCTGCTGACCAACAACCACGAGATCGCCCGGCAGGCCAAGCAGGTCGTCATGGGCCTCGGCGCCGGCGTGGCGGTGATCGTCCTCTACCGGATCATCAACCAGCCCGGGCCGAACGATCTGATCGACGTGAAGTACGGCGCGTTCATCGGCCTCGTCGCGCTCGTCGGCATCGCCTACGGCGCCTTCTCAGACCAGGAGTAGCGCTCAGTCGGTCGAGGGCGCCGCGTGGTGGCGGCGCTCCTCGGCCTCGCGCAGCAGCCGCCGCAGGCCGAAGAAGTAGTCGATGCCGCTGACCACGGTGATCGCGACGGTCGCGTAGACCAGGGCGTCCAGCCACGCGGGCGAGCCGTCGATCGCGATGAGGAAGAAGACGCAGGCGACCTGCACGACCGTCTTCGCCTTGCCCCACCAGTTCGCCGCGATGACGACGCCCTGCTGCGTGGCCCCCATCCGCGTGACCGTCACCGCGAACTCGCGGGCGATGATCACCATCGCCACCCATGCCTGGACCCGCCCCAGCGAGACGAGCGACAGCAGCGCCGCCAGGATCAGCAGCTTGTCGGCGACCGGGTCCATCAGCTTGCCGAAGTTCGTGATCGCATTGCGCGACCGGGCGAGGTAGCCGTCGACCGCGTCGGTCACCGACGCCAGCGCGAAGATGATGGCCGCGTAGAGGTCACCGTTGTCGGTCTCACCCAGCAGGGCCACGACGAGCACGGGGACCAGCAGGATCCGCAGGACCGTCAGCGCGTTGGGCAGGTTCAGCGTGAACACGGGCGCACGGAGTGTGTCAGGCCGACGCCCGCGTGATGCCGACGCTCGCGGCCACCACCAGGGCGATCGCGACCCACTCGCGCAGCGTCAGCGACTGGCCGAGCAACAGCAGTCCGGCGAGCGCGGCGATCGCCGGCTCCAGCGACATCAGCACGCCGAAGACGTTGGCGGGCAGCCGGCGCAGCGCCGCCATGTCCAGCGAGTAGGGGATGACCGACGACATCAGCGCGACGAACGCGCCGACCGCCAGCAACTCCGGCTGCAGGAGCTCGCTGCCGCCGGCGTGCAGCCCCGGCCCCAGCGGCGCGACGATCGCGACGACCGACGCCAGCGCCAGCCCCTCCGACCCGCGGAACATCCGGCCGGCGCGCTGGGTCAACAGGATGTAGGCGGCCCAGAACGCACCGGCCAGCAGGATCAGGACCAGGCCGGCCGTGTCGACCTTCCCTCCGCCGCCGAGTAGGACGATGCCGGCCGCTGCCAGCAGCGCCCAGCCGACGTCGCTGCGCCGGTGCGAGGCGAAGATGCCGACCGACAGCGGGCCGGCGAACTCGATGGTCACGGCGATGCCGAGCGGGATCCGGTCCAGCGCCTCGTAGAAGCACGTGTTCATCAGGCCGAGCGCCAGGCCCAACAGCCCCGCGACCTGCAACTGCTCCCGCGTGAAGCGGCGCGGGTGCGGCCGCATCCAGACGACGAGGATCAACGCCGCGAAGGCCAATCGCAGCAGCGACGTGCCGGACGCGCCGACGCGGTCGAACGCCTTCGTGGCCACGGCCGCGCCGAACTGCACGGACACGGCGCCCGCAACGACGAGTGTCCACGCCGGAACACCGCTAGGGTCTTCGTTGATGCCTTTGGTTCCCACTGTTGTTGAGCGCTCCGCCCGCGGCGAGCGTGAGTTCGACATCTACAGCCGTCTGCTCAACGAGCGGATCATCTTCCTGGGCACGGCTGTCACCGACAGCGTGGCCAACCTCATCGTCGCGCAGCTGCTGCACCTGGAGTCGTCCGACCCCGAGAAGGACATCAGCATCTACGTCAACTCGCCCGGCGGCTCGATCTACAGCGGCTTGGCGATCTACGACACGATGCAGTTCATCAAGCCCGACGTGGCGACCATCTGCTGCGGCATCGCCATGTCGATGGGCTCGCTGCTCCTCGCCGGCGGCGCCCCCGGCAAGCGCATGTCGCTGCCCAACTCGCGGATCATGATCCACCAACCGTCCTCGGGGTTCGAGGGCCAGGCGACCGACATCGCCATCCACGCCGAGGAGATCATCAAGACGCGCCGTCGCGTCGACGAGATCTACGCCCACCACACGGGCAAGTCGGTCGAGGAGGTCCACAAGGACATGGAGCGCGACAACTTCTTCGATCCCAAGCGCGCGGCGGAGTACGGGTTGATCGACCGGGTCATCGAGAAGCACTGATGGACGCGCCGGCCTACGTCGCCCGCGGTCAGCGGGTCGGCCTGGGGCCGCTGCGCACCGACTTGGCGGAGCAGTACGCCCGCTGGGTCAACGACGTCGAGGTCAAGGCGGGGATCATGACCCTTGGCGTCTTCAACCCCAACGACGAGGTGGCGTTCGTCACCCGGATGCAGGCCGAAGGCGCGACTCGGGACCCGGTGAGCGCCCACTTCACGATCTACGACCTCGCCGACGACCACCCGGTCGGCATGGGCGGGCTGTTCGACGTCTCCTGGCGCCACCGGCGGGCGGAGCTCGGGATCCAACTCGGTGAGCGCCGCGGCACGGGTCTGGGCGGTGAAGCCGTCCGGCTCATCGTCGACTGGGGCTTCAACGTGCTGTCGCTGAACAACGTGATGCTCGGCTACATCGACTACAACGATCGCGGCCGCCGCGCCTACGAGCGGGCGGGCTTCAAGCTCGTCGGCCGTCGGCGCGAGGCGATCCTCGCCGGGGGCCGCCTGCGCGACGAGGTCCTGATGGACATCACCGCCGCCGACTTCGGCGAGTCGCAGGTCGCCGCCCGCGAACTGCCCCGCTGAAGGCGTTCCGGTGCGGTCATGCCGTCGTCGAGCTCGACGCCGGCCCTTCGGCTGACGCGCCCTTCGCGACGCCCCGCGGGCCGCGCGCCCGCGCACACGCACGCGGGTACATATCCCTTCGGATATACTGGGCACATGGACGCTGCCGTGGAGATCCGGCGAGCCCGTCTGGCGGCCGGCCTGACCCAGGCCCTGCTGGCAGACCGGGCGGGCACGTCCCAGGCCACGCTCAGCGCCTATGAGGCCGGACGCAAGCAGCCCACCGTGGCGACGTTCAGCCGCATCCTCGACGCCGCCGGCACGCGGGTCAGCGCCAGCGCCCGTCCGGGCCATCGCACCCGCGCCGAGCTGGAGACCGCGGGTCGCCACCTCTCCGAGGTCATCGCCCTGGCCGAGTCGCTGCCCTACCGGCCGGCGCGCCACCTCGACTATCCGCGACTGTGACGCTCGGCGAGCGTCTGCGGGCGATCCACGCGGCGCTCGAGGACGCCGGGCTGCCCCACGCCTTCGGCGGCGCGATCGCCCTCGCCTACTGGACGCTGGAGCCGCGCGGCACCCGCGACCTCGACGTCAACGTCTTCATCCCCGCCGCCGACGCCGACCGGCTCCTCGCGGCCCTGCCGGCCGGCGTGCCCGTGCCGGACGCGTCGCGTTCTGCGCTGCTGACCGAGGGGCAGACCCGGCTGTGGTGGGACGACACCCCGCTGGACGTCTTCCTCGACTACGCGCCGATCCATCGCGACGCCGCGCTGCACCGCGAGCTCGTGCCGTTCGAGGGCGTCGAGATCCCCGTGTTGGGCCCGATCGAGCTCGCCGCGTTCAAGGCGATGTTCGACCGCACCAAGGACTGGGCCGACATCGAGGCGATGCTCACCGCCGGGACGCTCAGCGCCGAGCAGCTCCGCAGCGCGCTCGCGCCGTTGCTGCAGGACGACGCCGACCCGCGCTGGGCCAGGCTGGAGGACAGCCTCAGGCGATCGGGTGCTCGATAGCGCCGAGCGACTCGATCTCGATCCGCACGACGTCGCCGGACTGCAGGAACACCCGCGGGTCCATCGCCGCGCCGACGCCCGACGGCGTGCCCGTGAGGATGAGGTCGCCCGGCTCCAGGCCCTGGGTCTCGTTGAGGAAGTCGACGAGCTGCTGCGGCTTGAAGATCAGGTCGGCGGTGTTGGTGTCCTGGCGCAGCTCGCCGTTGACCCACGTGCGCAGCTGCAGCGCGGCGGCGTCGGGCACCTCGTCGGCGGTGGTCACCCACGGCCCCCAAGGGCAGGACGTGCGGAAGCCCTTCGCGCGCGACCACTGGGGCTCGCGGCGCTGCAGGTCACGGGCGGAGACGTCGTCGCACACGGCGTAGCCGCCGATCGCGCCGTCGGCGCCGATGACGATGCCCAGCTCGCCCTCGTAGTCGAGGCGCTTGACGACCTCGGGGCAGACGACCGGGCCGCCCGGCGGCACCACCGAGGTCACGGCCTTCATGAAGACGATCGGGAACTCCGGCGGGGTCAACCCCTGCTCGGCGGCGTGGGCGGCGTAGTTCAGGCCGATGCCGTAGATGGCCCCCGGGCGCGGCACCGGTGCCAGCAGCTGCACGTCGGCCAGCGCGAAGCGCAGGCCGTGCGCGGGCGTGCGGTCACCCGACGCGAGACGGTCCTGCACCGTCTCCCCCTCGGCGAACGCGACGACCTCGTCGCCGACCACCTCACCGCCGTGGACCGTCCCGTTTGCCGTCTCGAAGGTCGCGAGCTTCATCGCGCCGCAGGCTAACCGCCTCGCCGTCGAACCACCTTCTCCACCCCGGATCGGCGGCACAAAAGCGTGTTCGACCCACCGGCCGGCGCCCCCCGGCCGCCGAACACGCTTTTCCACCACGAAGCAGCGGCACAAAAGCGCGTTCGACCCGGTTGGCGGCTAGCCCTGGCCGCGCAGGAGGTCGAGGACGGCGTGCAGGACGTCGGACACCGCGCCGACCGCGTTGATCGGCAACGAGGGGAACAGCGAGTCGGGGCCGACCGCGTTGATCGCCTCGTCGAGCTGCCCGACGGACTCGTCGAGCTTGTCGGCGGCGGTGCGCGCGCCGGCGGCCTCCGCCTTCAGCGTGTCCAGGTAGCCGGCCCGGCCGCGCTGCACCGGGGCGGCCGCGGCCGCGACCGCCTCCAGCGCGCCGGCCTGGTCGCGCAGGTCGGCGATCGTGTAGTTGACGTCGGTGCGGATGTCGCGCAGCTGCGCCCGGACCTCCGCCGGCAGCACGTCGGTCTTGGCCGTGATCTGCGCCGTCTGCTGCGGCAGGGCGAGGACCGTATCGGCCGCCTTCTGGACGTTGGCGATGGCTGCGGTGCGGCGGGCGCTGATCGCGGCGAACGTCAGCGTCGGTCCGCGCTTGCCCACCGTGAGGGTGCGAGCGTGCGGGCGCAGGCCGGTCAGCCGTGAGCCGCGCAGCGTGACGGCGTCGCCGAAGCGCAGCTGCGTCGCCTTCAGGCGCCCGATCGGCGCGCGGATCGCACCGGAGGCGGGCAGCACCGCCTTGATCGCGCGGCCGTCGGCGCGCAGCACCGGCACGACGACGGTCCTGCCGTGCGTCGCAGGCGGCGCGACGACGGTCCCTCGAAGCGTGGCGGCGTCCGCGGAGCCGGCGACGACGAGCGCAGCCAGCAGCGCCACAGCGGTGTCCCTACCCAGGCGTAGCATCGCCCGGGAACCTACGAGAGACCGGTTTCCGGCCCCGACGCTACGCGGCCTTGACGGCGACCAGGCGGCGGCGCCCGGTGTTGCGGCGCCCACGGGCGGCGTGCCGCTCGATGAAGCGCGCCAGATGCGCGGGACGCTCCAGCTGCGGGTGGTGGCCCATGCCCTTCCAGACCTCGACGTGCGCCTGCGGGATGGCCCGGGCCAGCGCGTGGCGATGGTTCGGGTTGACGAGCGCGTCGTGCTCGCCCCACAGCGCGGCGACGGGTCCACCGAAGTTGATCCGGCGGTGCGGGTAGCCGTGGCGTGACTGGCCGGCGGCAGCGATGGCCTGCACGGCGGTGCGCACACCTGGGCCCGAGGACCAGGCGCGGCTGCGCACGCGGTCCATGAGCTCGCGGGACGGCAGGCGATGATGAGCGACGAAGGTGGTGTACGCCGCGGTCATGACCAGCGGGTTGAACAGCGCGAGCGGCAGCAGACCCTCGGCCGCGTGGCGGATGCCGGGCAGCGCGACGACGTCGGCCAGGCGGATGTGCCCGTAGCCGGCGGGCGCGCAGAGGGCCAGCGAGGCGACCGCGTCGCACCGCTCGGCCACCGCGGTGGCCACGGCGCCGCCCAGCGAGTGGCCGACGAGCGTGCAGTCCTTGACGTCGAGCTGGTCCAGGCCCTCGCAGATCGCCTCGGCGTAGGAGGCCATGCGCGGGCGCAGCGGCAGGTCGGACCTGCCGAAGCCCGGAAGGTCGATGGCGATGCAGGGCCGGTGGGTGTCCTGCGCGAGCTGGACCCAGCCCTCAGACGAATCGAGCAGGCCGTGAAGCAGGACGAGCGGGCGTCCGTTTCCGTCCCACGTGCGTACACGTAGACGACGTTCGGCCGAAATCCTCAGGTCAGTGACCTGACATTCACGCGTCTCTGCGCTCATAGATTTGCTTCTCGGCATGTTGAACCCCGGAACTTGAGGCGTTGGCCCTCATCTGCGTCAAATTGTCGCCGATACTTAGGACGTACCCGTGCCACGAGCTGCCGTCGCCTTCTTGATCTGTTTCGCCACGCTGCTTCTGTGCCCCCCGGCACACGCGGCGACCATCCCTGCGGGATGGGGCCCGACCCTACAGCTCGGCGTGCGCGATGACGAGGGCGGAGCGGCCGCACTTTCCGGGAAGAAGGGGCTGAAGGTTCGCTACCACTACCTCTCCGGCGGCGCCAACACCGGCAAGGGGTGGACGACCTGGAGCCGGGGCAACGGCTCGTTCGTCCCCGGATTCATCGGCGACAGCGCCGACCACGGCTTCCTGCCCGTCTTCTCGCTCTACCAGCTGCGGGAGACCGCGCCCGGCAACAGCGCGCCCGAGGAGACCGGGATCCTCGGCAACCTCGGCAACGTCGAGACGATGCGGGCCTACTTCCAGGACGTCCGCATGTTCATGCAGCGGGCCGGCGAGACGCACGTCACCACCGTCCTGCACATCGAGCCCGACATCTGGGGCTACATCCAGCGCCACAGCACCGGCGACGACCCGGCCACCGTCCCCGCCCAGGTGTCCACCACCGGGCTCGCGGAGCTGAAGGGCCTGCCGAACGACGCCAGCGGCTTCGCGCAGGCGTTCGTGCGCCTGCGTGACACGTACGCCAAGAACGTCGAGCTCGCCTACCACCTGAGCGTGTGGGGCACCGGCGAGGACATCGCCTACAGCGACCCCAGCGACGGCCACATCGACGACCTCGCCGCCCAGTCCGTCGCGTTCGAGCACCGGCTGAAGGCGCGGTTCGACCTGATCTTCGCCGAGTTCGCCGACCGCGACAGCGGCTACCGCCAGGTCGTCGACGGCGACAACGGCCTGTCCTGGTGGGACGCCGACGACTTCCGGCGCCAGGCCCGCTACCTCGGCGGCGTCTCCGCGACGAGCGGCCTGCGGATCGTGCTGTGGCAGATCCCGCTGGGCAACGCCGCCCAGAGCAACACCACCGGCCACTACCGTGACAACCGCGTGGAGACGCTGCTCAACAGCGGATCCTCGGCCCAGGTCCGCAAGGCATACGTCGACGCGGGCGTCATCGCGATGCTGTTCGGCAGCGCGATCCCGGGAACGACCACGCAGGAGACCGACGGCGGCCTCTTCTACAAGCTCGCCGGCGCGTATGCCGCGACCGGCGGCGTGCCGCTGCCCGGCCAGGCCACCAGGCCGAAGGGGACCAAGAGGCGCTCACCGAGCGCGGTGCGGGTGAAGATCCGCGGCAAGGTCGGGCGCCCCAGCTACCCGCGCGGCAGCACCGTCGGCGTGCGCGCCTACCTCACGGCCGCCGCCACGAGTGACGTCCTCGTCGCGATCCAGCTCTTCGCCCCGGGCGCGACGAAGCCGACGTTCCAGGTGCCCTTCCGGGCCCAGCACCTGCGCGCCGGCAGGACCAAGCGCTACGACGTCCGCTATGTCATCCCGCCCAGCGCGCGGCGCGGCGGCTGGAAGGTGAAGCTCGGCGTCTTCGACCCGGACTGGAAGACGCTGCTGGTCTGGCGCGAGACGCTCGCGTCCTTCAGCGTGCGTTGATCGGCCTGTGC
Source organism: uncultured Conexibacter sp. (assembly GCA_964443695.1). Taxonomy (GTDB): domain Bacteria; phylum Actinomycetota; class Thermoleophilia; order Solirubrobacterales; family Solirubrobacteraceae; genus Paraconexibacter. The sequence continues at coordinate 9,610 of CAYUDT010000027.1, forward strand.
CACCATCCGCGTGATGCTTCTTGGGTTGATCCTGGCCGCGGCCGGCGGCGGTAGCTCCAGCTTCGGCGGCGGCGGCGGTGGGGGCGGAGGCGGCGGCTTCAGCAGCGGCGGCTCCAGCTACGGCGGCGGCGTCGGGACCGGCGGCGGCCTCGGCTTCGCGATCATCGTGGTGATCATCGTCGCGATCATCCTGTTCGGCGTCGTCAGCAGCTGGATCGCCACGCGCAAGTACCGCGCCAGGCGCGACGCTCGCGTCCGCCAGGTCGAGCTCGCCTCCGCCGAGGCCGCCGAGGACGACGAGTGGTTCGCCAAGGACGCGGTCGTCGCGGCAGCGACCGAGCTGTTCGGCGAGGTGCAGAAGGCGTGGGACCGGCGCGACACCGACAAGCTCGGGCAGATGGTCTTCCCCGATCTGCTGGTCGAGTGGAAGCGGCGCCTGAAGGACTTCGAGAAGAAGGGCTGGCACAACCGCGTCGAGCTCACCTCGGGTCCGTTCATCGAGTACGTCGGCCTCGTCAACCGCGAGGACGACAGCGAGGACCGCGTCTGCGTGCGCATCGAGGCCGTGCTCGACGACTACGTCGAGGACCGCAACGGCACGGCGATCCTGCACGAGGGCGCGACCTCGCGGTCGACCACACTGTGTGAGTACTGGACGTTGGCGTGGAACGACGGCCACTGGCTCGTCGCGACGATCGAGCAGCAGGCCGAGGGCGACCACAACCTCGACGGTGAGATCGTCGCTTCCCCGTGGGGCGACACCAAGCGGCTGCAGGACGACTCGCTCGTCGAGCTCGCCGTCGCCGAGAAGGTCGAGAACACCGTCGACATCGCCACGGTCGACTTCGCCGGCGACGCCCGTGCCGAGGCGCTGGACCTGTCGCTGGCCGACGCCCGCTTCGCGCCGGACGTGCTGGAGGTCGCCGCGCGCCGCGCCGTCTCCGGCTGGGCGATCGCTGTCGACGGCAAGGACGACGCGCTGCTGGAGGTCGCCACCGAGGACGCCGCCCGCCAGCTGCTCTACGGCAGCGGCGATGCGAACAGCAACCGCCGCGTCGTGGTCCGCGGCGTCGAGATCCAGGGCTGTACCATCGAGGACGTCGACGCGTCCACGCAGCCCGCGCGGATGACGCTGGTGGTCAAGGTGCGCGGGCGCCGCTACGTCGAGGACCGCGACACCGCGGCCGTGCTCTCCGGTGACAAGGACAACGTGACGACGTTCACCGAGCGCTGGACGCTCACGCTGGACGGTCCCGACACGGCACCGTGGCGCATCGTGTCGGCGCAGGGCACCGTCAGCGCGTTATGGTGAGCGCCGCGGCGCGGGCCGCCGCGGCGATGCCCGCCTGCTCGGCGAAGCGCGTGGCCAGGGCAAGGTCCTCGTCGGGCCGGTTGTAGGTCGCGCGGTCCAGCACCGACAGGACGCCGTAGGTGCGGCCTGCGTGCTGGAGCGGGACGGCGAGGATCCGCTCCGGCATGAAGCCCGTCGCCGTGGCGATGTCCTCGCTGAAGCGCCTCTCGTGCTCGAGGTCGTCGCTGAGGACGGCCTCGCCGCTGCGGGCGACGAAGCCCGCAATGCCCTCGCTGACCGGGAAGCGGGCGCCGATGAGGTCGTGGTCGACGTCCGGCCCGCCGACGGCGACGAACACCAGCTCCTTGTCCTCGATCAGCGCGATGGACGCGCTGCGCGCATTGAAGTGCTGGGCCGCCAGGCGGGCGATCGTCATCAGGACGTCGTGGGTCATGGCTGCGCTCCTTGGGCGAGTGCGTGGACGGCGTCGTGCGCCCCGGCGGCCAGCAGCGCGCCGCCGAGGGTGCCGACGAGCAGGCCGAGGACCTGGTCGCGGTCCAGCGCCGGGTCGTCGAGCCACTCCAGGATCGCGCCGTCCATGAACCACAGCCAGCCGCGGACGGCGGCGCGGGCCGCGGGCGGCGGCGGCCCCTCGGTGAAGACGCCGTCGAGGACCGTCTGCGCGGTGAGGTCGCGCTGGGCCTCGACGAGCTCGCGGACCTCGTCGACGGCCAGCGCGGTGCGCAGCAGCTTCTTGTAGGCCTCGCTGTGCGCCTCGATCCAGGTGAGGTAGGCGGTGAGGCTGGCGGTGAGCTGCTCGGCGGGCGGGCGGGTCGGGTCCGGCTGCACCGCGGCCTGCAGCGCGTCGGCGGCCTGGCTGAGCGTCGCGCGGAACAGCTCCTGCTTGCTGGGGAAGTAGTGGTAGAGCAGCGCCTTGGAGATGCCCGCCTCGCGGGCGATCGCGGCCATGCTCAGCTCGTCGTAGGTGTGCGTCGTGAACAGGCGCTCACCGAGCTCCAGCAGCTGCGCCCGGCGCTCGTCGACGTCCAGCCGCCGGTATGCGGGTTCGGCCCGAGCCACGCGCTGACCATAGTCGCCCCCAAGTCCCGCGTGTGCACTCATTGGGCGGGCAGCCCAACAGGTGCACACACGTGACGGGACCGGCGGCCCGGACAGACCCAGCGTGCACTCATTGGGCAGGCAGCCCAACAGGTGCACACACGTGACGGGACGGTGGGCCCGGGCGGAGCGGACGTGGGTGGGTGTCGCGGTGGTGGGGCAGATGTGCTTGATTGCCGGGTCCCACCCCATGCGCTCCCGCACTGTCCTCATCGCGGTGGCTGCCGGCCTGGCCCTGGCCGACGCCTCCGTCGTCACCCTTGCGCTGCCGGAGCTGCTGGTCCAGCTGGACACCACGGTCGAGGGCGTCGCCGCGGTCATCGGCGTCTACACGATCGTCCTGGCGGCGCTGCTGATCCCGGCCGAGCGCCTCGGCCGGCAGATCGGGCCCGCGCAACTCGGGATGCTCGGGTTCGGGCTGTTCGGCTTCGCGTCCTTGCTGTGCGGGCTGTCATCGACGCTTCCGCTGCTGCTGTTCGCCCGGGCGCTGCAGGCCGCCGGCGGCGCCGGGGCGCTCATCGCCGGCTTCGAGCTGCTGCACGGCGAACGCGGGTCGGCCCGGCAGCTGTGGCTGGGCGCCGCGGTGCTCTCGGCGGCCATCGGCCCCGCCCTGGGTGGCGCGCTGACGCAGGCGTTCTCCTGGCGCGCGATCTTCTACGCCCAGGCGCCGGTCGCGGCAGCGGCGGCCCTGGTCGCTTCGACCTGGCGGCAGACCGCCGAGGACGACGCGATCGTGACGGAGGACGAGGAGGAGGCCGCTCCGCCACCGCCGCCACCTCCTCCGCCCCCGCCGGTGAACGTCGACGCGGAGCCGTTCCATCCACCGTCCGGCCTCTGGGCCGACCGCCCGCGCGAGCAGACCGTCTGGGACGACACCACCCCCGAGCCCGAGCGTCCCGCCGCGCAGCCACGCCCCCGGGCCCACGCCCCGGAGCCCGAGACCGTCGTCGCCGCGGCACCCGTGCTCGTCGAGCCGTGGCGCGCCCAGGCCGCGCTGGCCTGCGTCTCGGCCGCGCTCAGCGCCGTCCTGTTCCTCCTGGTCCTCGTCCTCGTGGCCGGCTGGGCGATGCGCCCGCTGGCGGGCGCGCTCACCGTCACCGTCCTCCCCGTCGCCGCCCTGGCGGGCTCCCGTCTGCCGGGCGATGCGCGCTGGCGCGCGGCCGGCGGCTGCGCCCTGGTCGGCGCGGGCACGCTGGCGCTGGCCTGGATGCCCGACGCCCACTGGTACTGGACGATTGCGCCGCAGGCGCTCGCCGGCCTGGGCATGGGGCTGGCGCTGCCCGCGCTGGCCGGTGAGCTCCTGCCGGAGCGCAACGTCGCCGACGCCGCCAAGCTGCTGACGCTGCGCCACGTCGGCATCGCGCTGGCGCTGCTGGCGGTCACGCCGATCACGACCCACCGCTTCGAACAGGCCATCGACGGCGGCACCCTGCAGTTCGCCGCCGTCGTCCTCGACGCGAAGATCGACCCGGGCCAGAAGCTCAGCCTCGCGCCCGCCGCGCTGGAGGGCATCAACGACGACAGCCCGCGCCAGGGCCTGCGCGACACGATGGCCGCGCAGCGCAGCAACATCGCCGACGACCAACTCGAGGCGTTCGACGACGTCGGCCACCGGGCGGACGACATCATCATCACGGCGGTCCGCGACACGTTCTTCCCGGCCTTCATCATCACCGGGCTTTTCGCGCTGCTCGGCGCGCTCTTGTTGGTTTCCGACGCTCCCCTGCCACCGTGGTTGCCGACGCTGGCCGCCGCCGGGGTCGCGGTGGTCGTCCTGCAGTTCGCGATCACCAAGGGCGCGGCGGTCGACCCGGTGAAGCTGGCCAACCCATGCCTGCCCCGCGCCCTGCCCAATACCGGGGGTTTCCTCGGCGGAGCCCAGGACCGGCTGCTGGAACTGGCCGATCGTGCGGCCTGCGAGGACGGCGCCACCAGGGAGGAGCTGGTGCTCGCGCTGGAGGACGACAAGGCCGCCCGCGACTACGAGAAGAAGTACGGCCGCAACCCACGTTCGGCGAGCTTCCTGCTGCAGGCGCTGCTCGGTTGACGACGTCTGCCGGTTGCATCGGCATCGAAATGCGCCAGAATCCTTCTCGGGGGACGTTAGAGAGGGACCATGGGTGGAGCTTCACGGCACATCGTGCCGCTGATCGTCGCGCTGGCGGCCTTGGTCGCGCCGGCCGCGGCATCGGCCGCACCGCACGCTGAGATCACGAACGGACCGTCGGCCAGCACGGCTGACACCACGGCGGAGTTCGGCTTCGTCGCGAGCGCCGACACCCTGTTCGCGAGGTTCAGCTGTCGCGTCGACGGCGGGGAGTGGCAGGCCTGCGTCTCCCCCGCGCGCTACTCGGACCTCGCCAACGCCGCGCACACCTTCGAGGTCAAGCTCGAGGGCATCGGCGCTGATCCGGCCCCGGCCCGCCAGCAGTGGTTGATCGCACCGCCCCAGCAGGAGCAGCAGCCCGCGCAGCAGGTGGCCGTGTCGCCCAAGCTCGACCCGCCCGGCAGCAGCGCGCCGCCGGCGCCGGAGGAGGACCTGGCCGAGAAGATCGTCCGCTGCAGCGGCGCCAACGACCTGGCGACGATCGCCACGCCCGCGCGCCTGGCGCTGACGCTGCGCTGCCTGCTGAACACCAAGCGCCGCGAACTGGGCCTGGCTCCGCTGCGGGCCAACGGCAAGCTCGCCACGGCCGCGAACCGCCACGCCAACGACATGCTGGCCCACCGCTTCTTCGGTCACCTGTCCTCCCGCGGCAGCACCATCGGCAGGCGCGCCCGCGCGACCGGCTACACCCGGGGCGCGTCACGTTGGCAGGTCGGCGAGGCCATGCACTGGGGCGAGGGCACCCGCTCCACGCCGCTGCACGCCTACGTCGAGCTGCTCAACAGCCCGGCCCACCGCAGGCTCATCCTGTCGTCCACCCTGCGCGACGTCGGCATCGCCGCCGTCACCTATGTGCGACAGGGCAGCGGCAAGCCCGCGGCCACCTACGTGGTGGACATGGGCCGTCGCTGGCGATGACGCCACCGCCACCGGCGCGTGAAGTTCACGGCTGACGGCAGCGCGGAATCCTGCCGTGCAGCGTCCTCGCCGCACGATCGTCGTTGAAGCGGACCGTGACGGAGACCCGCGCCCGCGGCCTGCCCTGGAGGTTCAGCGCAAACCCGCGGCGCGTGTCGCGGCGCACGCCCTTCACGCCCGCCACGCGGACCAGCACGTCGCGGATGTTCGCGCCCGTGACGGTCGCGCGCGGCCGCCCGTGCAGGCAGGACATCGTCAGCTTCACGCGCTTCTTCACGGGCTTGGGCGCACCGGGCAGCGGCGGCAGCGGCTCGTTGTCCTGCAGCTTGACGACGCCGCCGAGGACGCCGACGTACGCCGCGCCGTCGGCCGCCAGCGTGATCGGCGCGTAGTTGTTGTTGTAGCCCAGGCCCTCGCCGGCCAGCGCCTTGAACAGCGTCCTGCCGGTGCGCGCGTCCAGCGCCGTGAGGTACCAGGGGTCGCCGCCGTCGCTGCGCGCGGGCTTGGTGTACGTGTAGACGATGCCGCCGGCCAGCGACAGCTTGGCCACGACCGTCGGGCCGATCTCGTCTGAGTGCCACTGCTTCTCGCAGGAGCCGTCGGGACGCAGCCGGATGCCCTCCAGCCCGGGCGTCGTGGTCTGCCCGAGCTCGACCGACGCCGGTGAGTCGTAGCCGTGGTTGTTCGCGGCGACGATGAGGTCGGGGGTGGCGATCAGGGACTGGTCGTCGCTGGACCGGCCCTTCTTGAAGATCGGGATCTTGCAGGTCACCCGCGAGGACCCGGTGAAGGTCCTGCCCCGCTGGTAGACGACGACGTTCAGCGGGTCGGCGTTGTCGGTGATGGCGACGTACCTGTCGCCGATCAGCGTCGGCGTCGAGCCCGAGCCGGGCTGGGTCTGGCCGGACTTCTGCGTGCCGTCGTTGTCGTACTGCTCGCGCCAGACGACCTTCGGCGTGCCGTCCGGCCCGGCCTCGAAGCGGTAGAGGGCGGTGTTGGTGACGATCGAGACGCTGCCGTCGCGGTCCACGGCGAAGGAGTTGCCGTTGCCCTCCTTCGTGTCGTAGGACCTGATCGCCCCGGTGTCCTTGTCGACGGTGAGCACGAGCCCGCCCTTGGAGGCCACCCAGATGCGGCCGGTCCAGTCCGGCAGCGAGGAGATTACCTGGTCGGACTCGGGGATGGCGCCGTTGAGGTCGATGTCGCGGTCGACCTTGAAGCCGGGCCCGTCGGTCTCGGAGATCGTCAGCAGGTGCTTCTCCGCGGTGGTCAGCACCGCGCGGTCCTTGTCGTCGAGGTAGAAGTAGCCGCCCCCGGAGAAGTTGGTGAACGGGTTGCCACCCAGCGGGTTGCGACCCGGCAGCGCGTAGGACGCCAGGGTCTCCAGCGTCTTGGGGTCGAGCATCCGCAGCGTCACCTGCGCGATGCCGACGCAGACGGTGACGATGCGCCCCTTGCTGTCGAAGGTGATCGACGCGCAGTCGGAGGTGTAGAGCGCGCTGGTCTGCGTCAGGCCCCCGCGGCCGAGCGGGCCGTAGCCCTCATAGACGTCGGTCTGGTAGGCGTCGTTGTGCAGGTTGGACCGGCCGTTGGGCGCCATGAACGGGTGGCGCGGCGGGTCCGGCGCGGTCAGTGGATGCGGCGTCGCCGGCTCGCCGATGAAGGGCTCGAACTCGCGCGACTGCGGTATCGGCGAGCCGTGGGCGACGGCGGCGCAGGTCAGGACGGCGGCCAGCACGGGGACGGTGACAAGGACGCGCATCGTCGAAAGCCTATGCGCGCGGGCGTGCGCCCGACGCTTGTAGATTGACCTGAAGATGTCCTCGGTTCGCGGAAAGGTCCTGATCGCCTCGCCGGCGCTGTCGGACCCGAATTTCGCGCGCGCGGTGGTCCTGATCGCCGAGCACACGCCCGACGGCGCGATGGGCCTGATCCTCAACCGCCCCACCGAGGCCGTCGTGGCCGAGGCGGTCGAGGAGCTGGCGGGTGTCGTCGAGCCAGGCGAGTCGGTCTACGTCGGCGGCCCGGTGCAGGAGCAGTCGGTCATGGTGCTGGCCGAGTTCGACAACCCCGACCAGGCGGCCGCGATCGTCATCTCCGACATCGGCTTCCTGCCCGCCAACGCGCAGATGGAGGAGCTCTCCGGCCGCACGCGGCGGGCCCGCGTCTTCGCGGGCCACTCGGGCTGGGGCCCGGGTCAGCTGGACGCCGAGCTCGAGGAGGGCGCCTGGATCGTCGGCAACCCGGAGGCCGACGACGTCTTCAGCGGCGAGCCCGACGAGCTCTGGGTCCAGGCGCTGACCCGGCTGGGCGGCCCCTACGCGCTGCTGGCGCGCATTCCTGAAGACCCGTCCCAGAACTAGTACGCCGTTCCACCTCTAGGGTTCGGTGACCGTGAGCTCGCCGGAGCAGCTGCCCACCCGCCGTGACCGTCGCCGCGCCCGGACGGAGACCACGATCCTCGACGCGGCCGAGCGGCTGATCGACGCGCACGGCTTCAAGGGCATGACGATCGACGGCCTCTCCGACGAGGCCGACGTGGCGATCGGGACGATCTACGCGCGTTTCGGCGGCAAGGCCGGCGTGTACGTCGCGCTGGCCGACCGCGCGGTGCAGCGCAACCGCGAGTACGTCGACGCCGCGCTGGCCACGGACGGTTCTCCGCTGGACGTCGTCATCGCGCTCGTGGAGTCCTACGAGCGCTTCCACCTCGACCACCCGCTGGCGTTCCGGCTCGTCGGCCTGGCCGATCTCGACGACGCCGACCCGGCGGACCGCAAGCGCGTCGACAGCGCCCTGGGCGCGATGCTCGGGGACATGGTGGGCGCCATCGACGCCGCCATGAAGGCCGGCGCGCTGCGGGCCGACGACCCGCTCCGCGTCGCCCGCGTGCTGTGGGCCTCGGCCAACGGCGTCCTGGCCCTGCAGGCCCGCGGCGGCATCACCCGCGCCGAGCTGCCGCGGACGCTCGCACTGCAACGCCAGATCCTGTTGCAGGGCATCACCCCCTGACCGAGGTCATACGATTGACGGCATGCCGTCGTTCGAGGACCTGGATCAGCGCGGATACCGGATGGTCGACGCCCGCACCGGCTACGGCGAGTGGGTGTCCACCTACGAGGACACCGTCGAGGACGCGATGGACCTGCAGCTGCTGGAGCGGCTGTCGACCCCGGAGTGGCGGGCGTTCACCCGCGTGGCCGACCTGGGGTGCGGCACCGGCCGCACGGGGGCGTGGCTGCGCGCCCGCGGCGTCAGCGCCGACATCGACGGGGTCGACGTGACGCCGGAGATGCTCGCGCGCGCCGGCGACCGCGGCGCGCACTCGTCGCTGTGCGAGGCCGACGTCGCGGCGACCGGCCTGCCCGGCGGCAGCTACGACCTCGTCATCAGCTCGCTCGTCGACGAGCACCTCGACTCCCTGGACCCGTTCTACGCCGAGGCCGCCCGCCTGGCCCGCCCCGGGGCGCTCTTCGTCCTCGTCAGCTACCACCCGCACTTCATCACCGTCTCCGGGATGCCGACCCACTTCCGCAACGCCACGGGCGAGGAGGTCGCGATCACGACGAACCTGCACCTCGTCAGCGACCACGTGCGCACCGGCGTGGCCAACGGCTGGCAGCTCGTGGAGATGCACGAGCGGCTGATCGACGACGAGTGGATCGCGCTGAAGCCGTCCTGGGAGAGGCACCGCCACCACCCGATCACCGCCGCGTACGTCTGGCAGCGGGGCACCTAGACCGGGACGCCGCGCGGCGGCACCGGCGAGGACTGCACCAGCGACGTCGTCGTCTGGCCGTAGGGCGTGAAGCGGTCGATGACCTCCTCGAGGTGCTCGACGTCGCGCACGACGACGTAGGTGATGAAGCAGTCCTCGCCGGTGATGCGATGGGCCCACAGGACCTCAGGGCTGTTGCGCGCGGCGTCGGCGACCTTGGGGATCATCCGCGCGGCCGGGCGGATGCGGATGACCGCGCCGAACGCGTAGCCGAGCATCCGGGGGTCGATGTCCGCGCCGAAGCCGCGGATGACGCCGCGATCCTGCAGGCGGGTCACGCGCTCGCCCACCGCCGGCGCGGAGAGACCGACGCGGCGGCCCAGCTCGGCCAGCGACATGCGCGCGTCGCCCTGAAGCTCGCGCAGCAACGCACGATCGACTTCGTCAAGTGGATCCATCGATCTGCCTTCCGATCAAAGGCGCCGGACCGCAAACGCCGTCCTTTGCCTCTGTGATCGTGGCACGTGGCCCTCGATCATGTCCACCATCAGTCGCCTGCATCCCTCCGTCTACCTCGTCGCGTCCGCGGTCTTCCACTACCTCGGGCCGGCCTTCGCGGTGCTGCTGTTCGCCCGTGTCGACGTGCTCGGCGTGGCGTTCCTGCGGATCGTCGCGGCCGCCCTGGTGCTGGGCGCCTGGCGCCGGCCGTGGCGGACCTGGGCCGCGCTGGACGCACGCGGACGGCGGCTTGCGGTCGCCTGGGGCAGCACCCTCGCGGCCATGAACTGCTGCTTCTACCTGGCGCTCGACCGGCTGCCGCTGGCCACCGTGGCCAGCATCGAGTTCCTGCCGGTGGTGGCGCTGGCCGCGCTCGGCGCGCGCACGCCCCGCAACGCGGCGGCGCTGCTCTGCGCGGTGGCCGGGGTGTTCTGCGTCACCGGCCTCGAGCTGGCGGGTGACGACGCGCTGGGGCTGCTGTTCGCTGTGCTCAACGCGGCCGGCTTCGCGACGTACATCGTCCTCGGCCACCGCGTCGCCGCGGGCCAGGGCATCGACGGGCTGGCGCTGGCGATGTGGGTCGCGGCCGCCGCGGTGACGCCCGCCACGGCATGGGCGGCGGCGCCGGCGTTCGGCGACCCCGTCGCGCTGGCCGCCGGCGTCGGCGTCGGCCTCTGCTCCAGCGTCATCCCCTACGTCGCCGACCAGCTCGCGATGCGCCTGGTGCCGCGGGCGACCTATGCGTTGATGGTCGCGCTGCTGCCCGCCACCGCGCTGGTCATCGGCCTGGTCGTGCTCGGCCAGACGCCCAGCGGCCGCGAGGTGCTCGGCGTCGCTCTCGTGGTCGGCGGCGTCGCGCTGCACCGCGCGCGGGACGCTCAGCGCAGCAGCTCGTCGTCGATGCCGTCGAGCAGGCCGACGGCCACTGGGGCCCTGTCGTCCTCGACGACGACGGCGCCGCCCGGCCAGTACGGGTGAGGCGCGTCGGCGCCGGTGAGCAGCAGGGGCTCATAGACCCAGCAGCCGGAGTTGACCAGCTGACGTCGCCCGTCGGGCGACCACTCCGCGCGGGGGTCGTCCCAGCGCGGGCCGGAGCGATGGAGGTGGCCGAAGATGACGTGGTCGGCGCGGACCTGCAGCCGCTCGGCGACGAGGCCCATCGCGGGCAGCCCGACCCGGCGGAACTGCGAGCCCAGCAGCGCGGCGGACATCGGCGCGACGGTGTGCTGGACCAGCTTGTTCGACAGCGGCAGCGCCGCCGCGCTCACGGAACGGGCGATGCCGGTCGCGCAGTCCAGCGGCTCCCCGATGACGCTCGGCAGGTTGGTCGCGAGGAACCCCGACATGCCCGTCAGCGAGATCGTCGACGCCGACTCGTAGTGCCATGCGGTGGCGCCCTTCTCCGGTACGGCGCGCACGACCGCGCGCCCGACGCGGCCCTGCCGCTCGCGGACGAGGTGGCGGTCGAGGTAGTGGCCGTGGGTGGCCCAGATGCGGTCCGCCAGCCAGACGCCGGGATAGCGCACCTGCACGCGGGCGGGCGCGAGCGCCGCGCAGAACCGTTCCAGCACCGGGCCGGAGGACACCGGCACGCGGGAGGCCAGGCCCAGCGAGCGCCCCTGCTGGCGCTGGGCGCGCAGCCACGGCCGGGTCAGCAGGTGGTCGTGGTTGCCGGCGACGACCACCACCTCGCGGTCGCGCCCCAGCGTCCGGCCGATGTCGCGGAGCACCGGCATGGCGATGTCCATGGCTGCCCGCGGCCGGCCCTCGAGCATCTCGACGGTGTCGCCCAGCAGGACCAGGCGGTCGACGTCGCGCAGGGCGGCCAGCAGCACCTCGCGCACCGGCTCGCGGCGCAGGACATCGCGCTTGGAGCGCAGCCCGAGGTGCAGATCGCTGATGACGAGGGTCTTCAAGAGCAGCCGGTGATGCCGCCGTCCAGCGGGATCACCGTGCCCGTCAGGTACGCCCCGGCGCGCGAGGAGAGGAACTGCACGAGGCCGGCGGCGTCCTCCGGGCTGCCGATGCGACCCAGCGGCACCATGCTCGCGACAGCCTCCCGGCCCTCGTCGGTGTTGAGCATGAACGCGGTCATCTTCGACTCGAACGGTCCCGGTGCGATGGCGTTGACGGTGATCTGCTCGCCGGCCAGCCGCTTGGCCAGGTGGCGGGTGAGCATGTGGACGGCTGCTTTGGAGGCACCGTAGGAGTAGTTCTCCGTCGCGGGGACCTTGATGCCGTCAATGCTGCCGATGTTGATGACCCGGGCCGGCGGGTGCTGGGCCGCCCCCTCCCGCAACTGGGGCAGCAGCGCCACGGTGAGCTGGAAGATCGAGCGGACGTTGGTGTCGAGGATCTTGTCCCACGCGCTGTCGGGGAACTCCTCCAGCGGCGCGCCCCAGGTGGCGCCCGCGTTGTTGACGAGGATGTCCAGGCGCGGCAGCTTCTCAGCCACCGCCGCGGCCAGCGCGAGCGTCCCCTCGTGCCCGGAGATGTCGCCGACGATGCCCGTGCACGGCCCGAGCCTGCCCAGTTGCTCGGCGGCCGCGGCGACCTGGTCGGCCTTGCGCGCGGAGATGACGACCTCCGCCCCCGCCCGCAGCAGACCCTCGGCCACCATGTGGCCGATGCCGCGCGAGCCGCCGGTGATCAGCGCGGTCTTCCCCGCGACGTCGAAGAGCTCACTCACGCACGCGAGCCTACTCAGCCACTCTGCAGCGCGGCGGCGAGCAGGACCGCCGTGGCCGAGTAGGCCAGCCCGACCTCGGAGGTGACGAAGTCCTCGCGCCGGTCCTCGTAGGCGGCGTAGGCCGAGTTGAACCGCGCCAGTCCGCCGGGCGCCAGCTTCAGCCCGTAGTCTGAGATCTGCTTTGCCGGGGCCAGGCCGCCGACCACCGCGCCGTCGAGCAGCTTCGACGGCGCACCGACGCGGTAGGCCGCGTGGTGCGGGTTCTTGGCCTCGTTGGCGCCCGGGCCGACGATGAAGCTGCGGCCCCACGGGTTGCGGCCCAGCAGGTAGTCGCGCGCCGCAGCAGCGGTGCGGCGGCCCGTCGGGTCCAGGCCCTGCTTGGCGGCCAGCAGCCCGGCGATGCCACCGCCGTTGTTGTCCTGCACCCACCCGAACGTCACGTCGCCCGGCGTGGCGAACGCGCTGCGCGCCATGCGGTCATGGGTCACCTGCGCCGCCTTCTGCAGCCCGTCGCAGGCGACCTGCCGGGCCGTCTGGTCCGGCAGTGCCGGAGCGCCCAGCGCACCGCACATCTCGGCGGCGATCAGCGGCCCGACCGTGCCCGTGTTCGTGCCCGAGTAGAACTGGTCATCGCCGCCCCGCTGCAGCGCCGCGCCCGCCTGGACGGCGTACTGGTCCTCGCCGGTGGCGCGGTAGAGCTCGGTGGCGGCGAAGGCCAGGTCGTCGCTCGCGAAGTCGTCGGGGTAGAAGTCCTCGATGAAGGGGCTGTCGATCTTCGTGATCCGGCCGGCGGCGACGGCGGCCGCGTACCACTCCTTGGCCGTGGCGACGAGGGCGTCCCTCACCGACGGCGAGCGCTGCGCCACGAGCGCCAGCGCACCCGCGACCTCGGCCAGCACGTTGGCGGAGTCCGAGGTGTAGGCGTAGCGCACGCCGACGCCCTCGCGGGTGTCCGCGTCGTCCTCGGCGGGGTTGCGGAAGTCGGTGGAGTGGTCACGGCCGTCCCCGACCAGGACGTAGAACTGGTCCGGCGCCGGGTGCAGCTTCATCAGCCAGCGCGCGCCGATGTCCGCCGCCTGGCGCAGCACGCCCGACTCGGCCGGGTCCAGCCGTGCGGCCAGCTCCAGGCAGAGGATCGCGAACGACGTGGTGGACGCGAACTTGAGGTTGTCGCCCGCGTCGCGCCAGCCACCGGTGAGGTCGATGTGCTGACCGGTCGCCGGGCCGTTCGCGGCGATCGCGTCCTTCAGATGGGCCGGGCCGAAGATGGACCCGGGCTCGTTGCCGTCGGCGTTCGCGGCGAAGATCCTCAGCAACCGCCGCACCAGCGCGTGGCCGGAGGTGTCGTCGACCTTCCAGGGCCGGGACCTCCGGCCGACGGCGCGGACCGTGTAGGTGCCCTTCCGCGTGACCTTCGACAGGTCGGCGGTGGCGGCGTGCCGCCACGGCTTCGGCGTGCCCGTCGCCGGGCGCAGCCGGCCGCGGAGCACGACCCGACCGCTGCGGTCGACCACCGTGAACGCGCGGCCGGCCAACGGCCGGTCGGAGGCCACGACCGCGATCTTGGGGTCGGCCGGACGGCTGGGGCCGCCGGTGCGGATCACCGGCGGCGGCACCGCAGCCACCGCTGCAGCGGGCGCGGCACCCGCCGCGGCGATCAGGACCAGGCCAAGCGCGCGACGCATCGCGCGCGAGCCTACTTCCTGCGCCTGGGCTTCTTGGGCGGCTTCACCGTCTGCGTCCGCGTCGCCTTGCCGGTGGCGGTGGTCGCCGTGACCGTCAGCGCGAGCCGGCCGCTGCGCTTGAGCGCCCGCTTCTGCGCCCTGGTCAGCGTGACCTTGACGGTGGCCGTCCGGTTCAGCGCCAGCGAGTAGCGCTTCGACGCGGCCGCCCGGTCGGTCCGGCGTTTGGCGGAGACCTTGCCCGCGCAGGAGGCCTGCGTGCAGCGCAGCGTCACCGACAGCACGCCGGTGCGCGACAGCGCGAGCTTGGTGATGGTGACCTTCGGCCGCTGGGTCCTGGGCGGGTCGACCACCGGCAGGGCGACCACCGTCACCGGCACCTGGGCGGTGGCGGTCAGGCCGATCTGGTTGGTCACGGTCACCGTCGCGGTGTACCCACCCACCGCGGCGAAGGCCTTGTCGACGGACGCGCCCGTGGCCTGGCTGCCGTCGCTGAAGCTCCACGCATAGGTGAGCGACTGACCGTCGGGGTCGCTGCCGGCGGCCTTGAAGGTGAACGTCTGACCGGGCACCACGACGACCGCCCCGGTCGGCCCCGCCACCGACGGGGCCTGCCGCTGGAACTCGAAGGCACCCATGTCCGCCCTGCCGTTGACGACGCGGGGCAGCCGGCCGAGGTCGGTCGCCGTCTGCACGGACGGGTCGCCCGTGTCGACGGCCGGCGAGTCGAAGCGCAGCCGGTAGTCGCCGCCGGCGGCGTCCTTGAACCTGGGATCGGCGCTGAGCGTTCCCGCGCCGAGCGTGGCGTCGCCGCCCCCTGCCTCGGCGACCTTGGCGGGGTCGACGAGGGACTGCGTGAGGTTCACGGTGGCGTTGACGCCGGAGGCCGCCACGTCCTTCGTCAGGCCCGACAGGACCACGCCGGCGCCGGTCACCGCCGCGGTCGTGGTCGGCGGGCCCGGGAAGGTGTCGGTGGCCGAGGTCTCGATGCCGGTGAGGCCGGCGCCGCCGTCCCCGACGATCGTGACGCCCGACATCTTGGCGTCCAGGACGTAGTCGAACGCGGTGAGGAACACCCCACGACCGGGGTTGCCGCTGGGCGTGCGTTCGACGATCAGCAACGCGTCCTCCAGTCGCGCGCCGGGAGTGGTGAACTGCGCGACGGTGCTGCCGCGCAGGCGCGCATGGCGCACCACGGTGTCGTTGCTGCCCAGCGCCAGCGCCGTCGAGGCGACGGCGTCCACGTCCTCCACCGTCGAGCCGGCGGTGATGCTGACCCCCAGCGAGAAGGCCGCGCCCGTCGCCGCCAGCGGCAGCGTGACCTTCAGGTCGCGCGCGACGGAGTGGCCGCCGAGCGCCACGCCCGCGGCGGACGCCGCGGCGACGCTGCGGGTGACGTCGACCCGTTCGATCGACGCCGCGTCGGCCTGGCTGTAGATGCCGATGACCCCGTCGCCCGCACCGCCCATGTCGACCTTCAGGTCACGGACGCTCGAGGAGTCGGCCTGCAGGCGCAGGACGTACTCGGCGTTGCCGGTGGTCGACCGGACCAGCGTCGTCCGGTCGCGCCCCAGGCCGATGATGTCGACCGGGTTGCTGTTGCCGAACGTCGTGGTGCCGGGGAACGCGCCCTCGCCGAGGCGGATCGTGTCCTTGCCGGCGCTGCCGGCCGCCGCGAGGGCCGCAGCGCCGATGGTGTTCTGCGACTCGGTGCAGGAGGCGTCCAGCGACGTGCTGGGGACGCAGATGACCTTGGCATCGGCGGCCGCAGGCAGCAGGAGGGCCGCGGCGACGAGGACGGTCAGGGCGGGGGTGCGCATGACAGGCATTGTGTCGGCGGCCGCCGCACGGGTCATGGGGGTGGCACCCCTGACTTTTCGCGACTCGGTTGACACTGGCACGCGCGTTCCAGAATTTGCGAGACTCGCCGCATGGCCATTGCAGAGGAGCAGACGCACGTCCACGGCGGTCGCTTGATCGCCCGGCGGCTGAAGGCGCACGGGGTGACCAAGCTCTTCACGCTGTCCGGGGGCCACATCTTCTCGATCTACGACGGCTGCCGGGCGGAGGGCATCGACATCGTCGACGTCCGCCACGAGCAGACCGCGACGTTCGCCGCCGAGGGCTGGGCGAAGGTCACCCGCCAGGTCGGCGTCGCCTGCCTCACCGCAGGCCCCGGCGTCACCAACGGCATGAGCGCGATCGCCGGCGCCCAGCAGAACAACTCGCCGATCGTGGTGCTGGGCGGCCGCGCGCCGGCACTGCGCTGGGGCCAGGGGTCGCTGCAGGAGATCGACCACGTGCCGTTCGTCGCACCGCTGACGAAGTTCGCGGCGACGCCGTCGTCCACCGCGGAGATCCCCGGGCTGGTCGACGAGGCCATCGCCACCGCGCTGGCGCCGCACACCGGCCCGACGTTCCTGGACTTCCCCATGGACTACGTGTTCATGGAGGGCGACGACCCGGCGACGGTCCACCAGCCGCCGGTCGAGCCGCGGGCCGAGGCCGGGCAGGTCGAGCGCGCTATCGCGCTGCTGGCCCAGGCCGAGCGCCCGGTCGTCATGGCGGGCACCAACCTCTACTGGGGCCACGGCGAGGACGCCCTGCTCGAGCTCATCGAGCGCCGCGGCATCCCGACCTTCGTCAACGGGCAGGCGCGCGGATGCGTGCCCGCCGACAACCCCCTGTACTTCTCGCGGGCGCGGTCGGACGGGCTCAAGGGCGCGGACGTCGCGCTGGTCATCGGCGTCCCGATGGACTTCCGCCTGGGCTTCGGCGCCTCCTTCGGCGAGGACACCGAGATCGTCGTGATCGACCGCGCCGAGCCGGTCCGCCCCCACCCGCGGGCCGTCGCGGCCGAGTGCTACGGCGACATCTCCGCCACGCTGGAGGCGCTGCTCGCCGCCGACGGCCCCGACACGTCGGCGTGGGTCGCGTCGCTGCGGGAGAGCGAGACGGAGAAGCGTGCCGCCGAGGAGGCCGAGCGCAACGACCCTCGCGGCCCGCTGCACCCGATGCGGCTGTACAAGGAGCTGGCGGAGGTGCTCGACCGCGACGCCGTGATCATCGGCGACGGCGGTGACTTCGTCTCCTACGCCGGCCGGGTCATCGACTCCTACGCCCCGGGCTGCTGGCTGGACCCCGGCCCCTACGGCTGCCTGGGCACCGGGCCGGGCTACGCCCTGGCGGCCAAGCTCGCACGGCCGGACAAGCAGGTGGTGCTGATGCTCGGCGACGGGGCGTTCGGGTTCAGCGGCATGGAGTTCGACACGCTGGCGCGCCACGGCGTCAACGTCGTGGGCGTGATGGGCAACAACGGCATCTGGGCGCTGGAGAAGCACCCGATGGAGTTCCTCTACGGATACTCCGTCGCCGCGGAGCTGCGCCCCGAGACGCGGTATGACCAGATGGTCGAGGCCCTCGGCTGCCACGGTGAGCTGGTGCGGCAGCCCGAGGAGCTGAAGCCCGCGCTGGCGCGGGCGTTCGAGGCCGGCAGGCCGGCGCTGGTGAACGTGCTGACCGACCCCGACGTCGTCTACCCGCGCCGTTCCAACCTGGCATGAGGCGACTGGCGCTGGCGCTGGCAGCGGTCACGCTGGCCGCGCCGCCGGCGTTCGCCGCGTTCCCCCAGACGCCGCCGAACGATCCGCAGTACGCGCCGGCGGAGGCCGACTGCTCGGCCGCGTCGGTCAACGACGAGCAGCACTACCTCTACTCGACCCCGTCGAAGTGCACGCCGGGCGCAGCGCCGCCGGACAACGCGGCGGGCATGAGCGTCGACAGCGCCTGGCGCGACTTCACGGCGGGCCGGCCGGACGTCGTGATCGCCTACATCGAGGGCGGCATCAACTGGCACCTCGCGCAGACGAAGGACATCGCCGACCACGTCTTCCTCAACGCGGGCGAGCTGCCCAAGCCGACGACGCCCGTCGACGACGGGCGGCTGAACGCCAAGGACTACGGCGACACCAAGGACACCAACGGCAACGGGTACGTCGATGCGGAGGACGTCCTGGTGCGCTTCTCCGACGGCAAGGACGGCGACCGCAACGGCTACGTCGACGACATCTCCGGGTGGGACTTCTACGACGGCCAGAACGACCCGGCGACCTACGACACGACCTACCCGCACTCCGGCAACCAGATGCGCAAGGCGGCGGCCATCGCGGACAACGGCTTCATGGGCACGGGTGTCTGCCCGAACTGCACGATCCTGCCGATCAAGGCCGGCGCCGAGGCGCTGGACCGCACCGACGACCTCGCCCAGGCCTGGCTGTACGCGGGTGACGTCGGGGCGTCGGTCATCGTCTCGGTCACCGCCGACCTGGGCTACTCGACGTTCATGTCCGAGGCGGTCGAGTCGCTGTGGAAGCGCGGCGTGGTCATGGTCGAGGCCTCCAACGACTTCGACTCCACCGACCACCAGGGCGGCCACTTCCACCCGCACGTCGTCCCCGGCAACGGCATGCTGACCAACAGCGTCGGCATCCCGGGCCCGGCGGCCAACCCGCTGACCACGTCGTTCACCGCCCGCTCGGGCAAGACGTCCTGGGGCACGAAGAACTTCGTGACGGTCTCCACCCAGGAGGGGTCGACCTCGCAGTCCACGCCGATCCACGGCGGCACGTACGCGCTGCTGGTGTCGGCCTCACGCGACGCCGCAGCAGCGGGAAGGATCGCCGGGCCGCTGTCCGCCGCCGAGCTCCTGCAGGTCGTGCGCGCGACCGCGACCGACATCGACGACGCGTCATCGTCGTGGCCGTCGAAGCCCGGCTTCGACCTGCAGTACGGCTACGGGCGGCCCAACGTGCACCGGGCGATGGAGGCGATCAACGCCGGCAAGGTGCCGCCGGTCGGCTGGATCACCTCGCCGGACTGGTACGCGCTGCTGGACCCGACGACCGTCGCCAAGGTCGACGTGCGCGGGCACGTCGAGGCACGCCGCTCCTCCGGATACCGCTGGACGCTGCAGGCGGCGGTCGGGGCCGAGCCCGACGACGCGGCGTTCTTCGACATCGGCAGCGGTGCCGGGTCCAAGGCGTTCGACGGCCGGCTGGGGACGCTGGACCTCGCGAAGATCCCGAAGGCCTACTGGTCCAAGGCCTTCACGCTCTCCAAGAACAAGGTCCTGGAGACCAACGAGGCCTACACCGTGACGCTGCGGCTGCGCGTCATCGACGCCGGCGGCCTGATGGGCGAGGACCGGCGCTCCGTCGCGGTGCACCACGATGCAACGGCCCGTCCGGGGTTCCCCAAGAAGATCGGGCCGTCGGGCGAGGCGTCCCCGCAACTGGTCGACCTGCAGGGCACCGGCCGGCTGGCCGCCGTGTTCGGCGACGCCGACGGGCGGGTGCACGCGGTCGACGCGGTGACCGCCAAGGAGCTGCGCGGCTGGCCCGTGCAGACCGACGCGGTGCGCGTCGTGCGCAAGCACGCGGGCGTCCACGCGGGCCACGAGCCGGTCATCTCCAACGCCGCGGTGGGCGACCTCGACGGCAGCGGGCGCCTGTCGGTCGTCGTGGCCTCGACCACGGGCAAGATCTACGTCTTCGGTCCCGACGGCGCCCGCCGCCGCGGGTGGCCCAAGCGGATGGACACGGGCGTGGTGCCGGTGCCGATCCCGCGCCCGAAGCTGTCGTTCACCCGCCTGGCGCACATGGGGTCCTCGTCCTCACCCGTGCTCGTCGACCTCGACTCCGACAAGGAGCTCGACGTCGTCGCCGCCGGGTGGGACGGGCGCGTGCACGCCTGGCACGACGACGGGTCGACCGTCCCGGGCTGGCCGGTGACCGCCCGCGTCCGGGTGGCCCCGCCGTCCGGGCAGTTCCGGCTGGACGACCAGAAGCTCGTGGCGTCGCCCGCCGTGGCGGACCTCGACGGCGACCGCAAGCCGGAGCTCGTCGTGCGCTCGCAGCAGTTCGACATCCCCGGGGACGACATCCAGCCGCTCGGGCACAACTGGTCCTTCGCGTTCCACGCGGACGGCAAGCCGGTCGACGGCTGGCCCATCAAGCAGCTGATGACGATCGTCTACTACGGCAGCGCGCAGGAGTTCATCACCGAGGGCTCCAACACGCCGGCGGTGGCCGACGTCGACGAGGACGGCCGCGACGACGTCGCGATCTCGCCGATCTTCTCGCCGACCGAGGTGCTGGGACGCGACGGCAGGAACAAGGGCTCCTACGGCGTGATCCCGGACGCGACGCTCGGCCTGCTGACCGAGCCGGCGCGGCTGCTCGGCGGTGGGCTGCCCACCGATGCGTTCGTGTCGTTCACGACGTCCGGCGCCTTCGGCAAGGTCGGCTCCGCGGGCCTCACGTACGCCGAGCCCGGGTCGGGTGTGGCCTCCATCGTCGGTGCGCTGTTCCTCACGGGCTCCGGCCTGCCGATCACCAATGCGATGCGCGCGTACACCGCCGACAACGGGTCCAACCTGCCGGGGTATCCGTCGGTGGCCCAGGGCCTGGACTTCCTCGGTGGCCCGGCGATCGCCGACGTGACCGGCGACGGAGCGGGCGACATCCTCGAGGGCGGCGACTCCAGCGCGCTGCACGCGTTCACAGGCAACGGCGTGCAGGCGCCCGGCTTCCCGAAGTTCACCACCGGGTGGACGGTGTGGTCCCCCACCGTCGGCGATGTCGACGCGGACGGCCGCAACGACGTCTTCGTGACGACGCGCGAGGGCTACCTGATGGGCTGGCGGACCCCCGGTCTGGTGTCCGGCAACCGCGAGTGGTGGAGCTTCCGCCACGACGAGCGCAACACCTCGCGCTACGGCGTGGACGCCCGGCCGCCGTCGGCCGTGCAGTCGTTGCGGTTCGCCGGGTCGAAGGTGACGTTCACCGCGCCGGGAGACGACTGGCTGCAGGGCCGGGCGCGCCGCTACACCGTCAAGCTCTTCGCGACCCGCGCCGGCAACGCCGAGCCGTTCGACGTCATCGAGTCCGACGTCCGCGGCCCGGCGGGCACCACCGAGTCCATCGAGGTCCCGTCCTCGACGAAGCGCATCGAGATCCAGGCGGTCGACGAGGCCGGCAACGCCGGCACGCCGCTGTCGATGCCCCCGCCGACCTGCGTCTCGCGCCGGGTCTTCACGATCCGCCTGCCCCGGGGCCGCGGGGCGGTGAAGGTCACCGTGGGCGGCAAGCGCGTGAAGACGCGGCTGCGCAAGGGCCGTCGCACCGCCACCGTCGACCTGCGCCGGTACGCCGGTCGTTCGACGGTCACCGTGCGGATCCGCGTCGGCAAGCAGCGCCAGACCCGCACCTTCCGGGTCTGCACCAAGCGGCGCTGAAGCCGATTGATTGCGTTTGCAACGATGGAGGCATGGCTTCCAGCATTGCCGTCACGCACTACTCCGACCCTGGCTGCCCCTGGGCCTACTCGGCCTGGCCGGCGCTGACGACGCTGCAGTGGCGCTACGGCGACCAGCTGCAGTGGCGCCTGGTGATGATCGGCCTGGCCGAGACGGCCGAGCGCTACCTGAAGAGCGGTTACACGCCGACCCGCCAGGTCGTCGGCTACCAGCGCTTCGCGCGCGACTACGGCATGCCCTTCGGCGCGGTGCCCAAGGAGCGCATCTGCTTCACCGGGCTGGCCTGCCGCGCCGTCGTCGCCACCCGCCTGACCCAGCCGGAGCACGAGATCGCGGTGTTCCGCGCGCTGCAGTTCGGGCAGTTCGTCCACGCGCAGCTGTTCGACGGGGACGCGGGCATCCGCCTGGCGTTGGACAGCGTCCCCGGCCTGGACGCCGACCTGGTGATGGCCGAGCTGCGCAGCGACGCGACCGAGGCCGCCTACGAGCAGGACCGGGCGCAGACCCGGACGGCCGCGGGCAGCCCGACGGAGTTCCAGGGCCGCGCGGCCCAGACCGACGGCCCGGTGCGCTTCACCGCACCGTCGCTGCAGTTCACGCGCACCGGCGACGCCGCGATGCTCGAGGCCGGGGGCTTTCAGCACATCGACGCCTACGACGTCTGCATCGCCAACCTCGACACGTCGCTGACGCGCCGCGCGGCACCGGAGGACGTTGTCGAGCTGCTGCAGGCGTTCGGCCATCCGCTGACGACGGCCGAGGTCGCGCACGCGTTCGCCCCGCACCTCGTCATCCCCGACCTGGCGCTGACGACGAGCAAGCTCCTGGAGGCGGTCGGCGCGGGCCGGGCGCGGGTGACCACCCTCGGCAACAGCGCGCTGTGGTCGGCCGCGTGACGGATTGAACGCGAACGTTCGCGAATGGCGTATCCTTATTTGGTCCGGTTATAAATACCAACGAGGAACGACACCCGTATGAGCACCGTCGAGGAGACCCTGGAGGCGGCGACCGCCGAGCAGGCGCCGACCTTCAACATGGCCCTGACGCAGGACCAGAAGGACATCCGTGAGTGGGTCCACGGCTTCGCCAAGGACGTCATGCGTCCCGCCGCCCACGAGTGGGACGAGAAGGAGTCCACCCCCTGGCCGATCATCCAGGAGGCCGCCAAGATCGGGCTCTACGGCTTCGAGGGCCTGGCCCAGTTCTTCGCCGACCCGACGGGTCTGAGCATGCCGATCGTCAACGAGGAGCTCTTCTGGGGCGACGCCGGCATCGGCATGGCGATCATGGGCACCGGCCTCGCGGTCGCGGCCATCTTCGGCCAGGGCAGCGGCGAGCAGATCGGTGAGTGGATCCCGCGCTGCTTCGGCACCGCCGACGACGTGAAGGTCGCTGCGTTCTGCTCCTCCGAGCCCAACTCTGGCTCTGACGTCAGCGCACTGCGCACGACGGCGAAGTTCGACGAGGCCACGCAGGAGTGGGTCATCAACGGCCAGAAGGCGTGGGCCACCAACGGCGGCATCTCCGACGTGCACGTCGTCATCGCCTCGGTCGATCGTGAGCTGGGCACCCGCGGCCACGCGGCGTTCATCGTCCCGATGAGCGAGTGCAAGGGCATCTCCCAGGGCGCGAAGGTCAGCAAGCACGGCCTGCGCGCGTCGCACACCGCCGACGTCTACCTCGACGAGGCCCGCGTCCCGGCCAACTACGTCCTCGGCGGCAAGGAGAAGCTCGACGAGCGCCTCGCCCGCGCACGTGAGGGCAAGAAGAACAAGAGCAACGCGTCGATGGCGACGTTCGAGGCGTCCCGCCCGACCGTCGGCGCGCAGGCGCTCGGCATCGCCCGTGCCGCCTATGAGTACTCCTTGGAGTACGCCAAGGAGCGCGAGCAGTTCGGCAAGAAGATCATCGAGAACCAGGCGATCGCCTTCACGCTCGCGCGCATGAAGATGGAGATCGACGCCGCCCGCCTGCTGGTCTGGCGCGCCGCGTGGATGGGCCGCAACGGGGTCCCGTTCGAGAACGCCGAGGGCTCGATGAGCAAGCTGAAGGCCGGCGAGGTCGCCGTGTGGTCCACCGAGCGCGCCATCCAGATCCTGGGCGGCAACGGCTACACGCGCGAGTTCCCCGTCGAGCGCTGGCACCGCGACTCGAAGATCTACGACATCTTCGAGGGCACCGCCGAGATCCAGCAGCTGGTCATCAGCCGCGCGATCTCCGGCATGCGCATCTCCTAGATAGCGTGGTCGGGGTGGAGCACCTCGACATCTACGACGTCACCAACACGGTGCACCTCGGGGTGAAGTCCCGCCCCGACGTGCACCGCGACGGTGACTGGCACCGCGCCTTCCACCTCTGGATCTTCAACTCGCGCGGTGTCCTGCTGCAGCGGCGGGCGCTGGCCAAGGATGCGTTCGGCGGCATGTTGGACGCGACCGCCGCCGGGCACCTCACCGCGGGCGAGACGGTCGCGGAGGGCATCCGCGAGGTCGAGGAGGAGCTCGGCGTCACCTATGCGATCGAGGACCTGACCGACCTCGGGGTCCACCCCGTCGAGGATCACCCGGTCCCGGGCATGACCAACCGCGAGCACCAGTACGTCTACGCGATCGCCGACGAGCGGCCGCTCGAGGCGTACACCGACTTCGACCGCGTCGAGGTCGACGGGCTGGTCCTGGTCTCTCACGCGGCGTTCGCCGCGCTGGCCGGCGGCGGCGACGCCGAGGGGCAGGAGTGGGACGGCACCAGCGTCCGGGACGTCGCCATCGCGGCGAGCGAGCTGGTCCCCGCCTCCTACCTGACCGCGCTGCTCAGCGCCCTGCGCTGAACCCGCCACCGGGCGGCAGGTGCTTCAGGGCCCAGAGCTCGAAGCGCAGCTGGGCGATGAGCGGCTCCGGCGCGCAGGACGCCTCCAGCGTCTCCAGCGACGCCGTGTAGTGGGCGATGCGCCGCAGCACCACCTGCCGGGAGGCTCCGTCGAAGCTCGCGAGCGTGGCCCGCAGCTCGCGGGCCTTGACGATCTTGTCCGCGGCGTAGATGGCCTGCGCCTGCGGCGGCGCGGCCGCCAGCGCCGCGCGCAGTGCCGCCTTGCGCGGCTCGAACTCGGTGATCGACGCGTCCTCGGTCAGCACGTCGACGTACCCGGCGACCGTCGGCCCGAAGTCGCGGCGCAGCTCCTCGAGCGTGACGTCGGTGTCCTCGACGAGGTCGTGCAGCAGCCCCGCCGCGACGACCTCGTCCCCGAAGCCGCGGTTGGCCAGCAGTGAGGCGACCTCCAGCGGATGCAGGACGAACGGCGCCGCGTCGGAGTCGCGGCGCTGACCGGCGTGGGCGGCGAACGCGCAACGGGCGGCCTGTCTGGCCAGCGGCAGGTCGTCGAGGAAGGCGGGCAGTTCCGGCAACGTCAGCGGACGGTATCGCCAGGTGGTCGCGACCCGTGAACGTGATGTGATGTGCGACATGACGCCCGACGCGTACGGCTCCGGTGCCCATCCCGCCTGGCTGGACATCGACTGGTCCGAGCACCTGCAGTGGCTGATGGTCGACGGTCGCCCGGTCAACGTGCTCGACGCGGGCAGCGGCGAGCAGACCATCGTCTTCATCCACGGCCACTCGGCCTGCTGGCAGCACTGGCTCGAGCAGCTGCCCCGGTACATGACGACGCACCGGGTCATCGCGCTGGACCTGCCCGGCTTCGGCCGCAGCCCGCTGCCCCGCGACGGCATCTCGATGACCAACTACGCCCGCACGGTGGAGTCGGTCTGCGAACAGCTGGACGTCTCCGCCGCCTGCGTGGTCGGCAACTCGATGGGCGGCTTCGTCAGCGCGGAGCTCGCGATCATCGCGCCGCAGCTCGTCGAGCGTCTGGTTCTCGTCGCGGCGGCCGGCATGTCCTCGCACTACCTGGGCATCCCCACGACGCTGATGGAGCACCCCGGCGCCGCTGCGGCCACCCGCGTGCTCTTCGGCCTCGGCGGAGTTCCCGACGCCCAGGCGCGGGCCCTCGCCAAGCGCCCGCGAGGCCGCCGCCTGGCGCTGGACTTCGTGTGCACCCACTCCGACCGCCTGCACCCAGCGCTGGTCTATGAGCTCATCAAGGGCGCCGGCAGGCCCGGCGGCGCGCCCGCCGTCGCAGCGCTCGCGGGCTACGACTTCAAGGACCGCGTGCCCGGCATCGCCTGCCCGACGCTGATCGTCTGGGGTGACCGCGACTACCTCGTCCCGGTCGCCTCGGCCAAGCTCTACGCCGACGCCATCGAGGACGCGACCATGGTCGTCTACGACGACACCGGCCACCTGCCCATGGTCGAGCGGCCGGGCCTGTTCAACCGCGACCTCGACGAGTTCCTGCGCGACGAGGAGCCCGGCGGCGACCCCACCGACGTCCTGGCCGAGGAGAACGTCTAACGGGCCGGCGCCGCGCCCGGGAAGGCCAGCGTCCCGTCGGCCGTTACGGTCACGCCCTTGCTGCCGAAGTCGGCCTTCGACAGCAACGAGATGAGCCGCGCCGACGCGTGCGCCCGGTCGGGGTGCGGCACGGCGTCGCCGTCGAGCTCGAGCGACTCGAAGCGGCCACCCATGAGCTCGCCCTTGGAGGACACCGTCGCGCGCAGGATGCCGCTGTGCGACAGGACCCCGCCGGTGCCGAAGTTCTTGTAGCCCGCGAAGTTGCCCAGCGAGTAGGCGATGAGGCGCTTCTTGTACCGCTCCATGCCGCGCAGGACGTGCGGGCCGGAGCCGAGCACCAGGTCGGCGCCACCGTCCACCGCGGCGTGCGCGAAGGCGCGCAGCGAACCACGGTTCTCCCCCAGGTACTCCTCGGTGCCGTAGGGCACGTGGGTGCGATCGGCCCCCTCGGCCCCGCCGTGGAAGAACGCCACGACGACGTTGGCCCTCTTGGCCGCACTGCGGCAGAGCGCGCGGACCGACGCGAGGTCGGTGATCGACGCGCTCCACGGATAGGACGCGAAGCCCACGAACGCGACCTTGGCGCCGTCGACGTCGAGCACCGTGCTCTCCCCCGGGCGCCCGGACACCTTCACGCCCGCCGCCTTCAACGCGGACACCGTCGCCCCCATGCCCGCCGCACCGAAGTCGAACGCGTGGTTGTTGGCGAGGTTGACGATGTCGACGCCCGCGCGGTGCAGCGCGCCGGCATTGGCCGCCGGGGCCTGGAACGCGAAGCAGGTGCCGCCCGACGACCCGCCGCACTTCGAGGTGCCGGCCTTGCCGTAGGTGCCCTCGGAGTTCACCGCGCTGATGTCCGCGGCGCGCAGCACCGGCGCCACCTCGCGTAGCGCGAAGAAGCCGTTGTCCGGCGGGTTGCCGTAGGACGAGCCCAGCGTCGTGTCGCCCGCCCACGCGATCGTCAGCGGCCGCCCCACCGGCAGCGAGGCCGCACCGGCCGCCTGCGGCGAGGATCCGCCCACGGCCGAGACCACGATCACCACGGGGACGCACCAAAGCGCCGCTGCCACAACCCACCGCCGCACGGGGAGGTCTTCGCGGCGGCGGCGCGTGGTCCTACCCCTGGGCGGAAACCTCCAGATCGGCCGACTTCGTCTGCCCGCCGTTGAGCCAGAACACCTTGTGGGCGGTGACGGCCAGGTCCGACAGGTCGGTGCCGGAGTCGATCACCTCTGGCGCCGTCGTCCCGGCCCGGCGCAGGTGCAGCTCCGCAAGGGCGCCACCCGTGCCGATCCAGGCCAGGGCGCCCGTGAGGCTGACGTCCAGCGCGCTGACCTCGGTCGAGGTCGTCGACGACGGCAGGTCACCCGAGTAGGCCGACGTGCCCAGGACGTTGCGACCGGTCTTCAGGTCGAACAGGACGACCGTCGCGTTGCCCGTGATCGTGTCGCAGCGGCTGCGCGCGAGGGCGACGAACCGACCGGCGGCGTCCACCGCGGTGACGCTGCCGTCCTCGGAGCAGTCGCCGTCGGGCGCCAGGCGCGTCACGACCCGGCTGCCGTGGCGGCAGCCGCGCAGGACGGGGGAGTCGAGGTTGGTGAGGTCGCGGTAGACCCGGACGACGCTTGTTGCGGCGACCGTCTCCCCGGGCCGGTCGTCGCAGAGCTTGCCCTTGGCCTGGGCGGGGCTGGGCACGAGAAGCACCACGGTCACGAGAAGCAGCAGGGCGGAGCGCATGAGCAGGCTGCAACGCTGACAGAGCCCTGGTCTTGCGTGCGCTGCCCGACGTACCGCAATCAGGCATCTTTCAGGCTGCACTTATGCGGGCGAAAGCCAACACTCCTACTTTGATCCCATGACGCCACCCCGTCACCTCTGGTCTGGCAGCTGGCGCGAGGAGTCCGAGGATGCTCGGACCGAAGCGCCCACCGTCGTCCAGGAGACCGAGCCCCAGCCCGCTGCCGAGGAGCCCACCCGGGTCCGCGAGGCCGCAGCGACACCGCGCCCCCCCAGGGGCAACGCCGGCGTGGCCCGCTGGGCCGCCATCTTCGTCATCCCCATGGTCCTCGCGGCCGGCGTCGTCTACGCGCTCTCCACGCGCGGCGACGACAACGCCACGCAGAGCGCCAAGGTCGCCACGCCGAAGTCGATCCCGGCGAGCACCACCCCCGCGCCGACCCCGAAGGCCGCGACCGCGCAGGCGATCTACCAGTCCGCCGGCCCGGCGGTCGCGTCGATCCGCACCCGCTCGGGCTCGGGCACCGGCTTCCTGCTGACCGACAACCGCACGATCGTCACGAACGCGCACGTCGTCGAGGACCAGGACCGCGTCACCGTGAAGTTCGGCCCGACGGGCAAGGAGCTCAGCGGCAAGGTGATGGGCAAGGACCTGTCCTCCGACCTCGCCGTGGTCAAGCTCGACCGGGACGGTCCGCCCGCGGACGCCAAGCCGCTGGAGCTCGCCGACTCCGACCGCGTCGCCGTCGGGCAGACCGTGGTCGCCATCGGCAACCCGTTCGGCCTGGACCGCACCGTCACCCAGGGCATCGTCTCCGCGCTGGGCCGGGAGATCTCCTCGCTGAACTCCGGCTACCAGATCGAGAACGTCATCCAGACCGACGCAGCCATCAACCCGGGCAACTCCGGCGGCCCGCTGCTGGACACCGCCGGCCGCGTCGTCGGCGTCAACTCGCAGATCGAGACCGGTGGCGGCTCCAACGGCAACGTGGGCATCGGCTTCGCGGTGCCGGCGAACACCGTCGCGCGGATCGTGCCCAAGCTCGCGGCCGGCCAGGAGTTCGAGCACGCGTGGCTGGGCGTCTCCAATCAGGCGTCCTCGGCCGGCGGCGGCGATGCGGTGGTCGCGCAGGTCATCGCGGGTGGCCCGGCCAGCGAGGCCGGCCTGCGCGTGGGCGACGTCATCACCGCGATCGACGACCAGCCGATCTCGCAGGTCTCCGACGTCGCCAAGGCCGTCGACGCCAAGACGCCGGGGGACAAGATCAAGGTGACGGTGCGCCGCAACGGCTCGCCCACCGAGATCCCGGTGACGCTGGGCACCCGGCCGACCTCGACCTCCACCCAGAGCCAGCAGCAGCTTCCCGGCCTGCCGTGACCTTCGGAGAGCCCACAGCGCTCTACGCACTGGCGGTCATCCCCGCATTCGGCGTCTTCTACGTCTCCCGGATGCGGGCGCGCCGCCGGGCGGCCGCCGCGTTCGTCACAACCACCATGCGCCCGTCCGTCGCCCCCAGGCGGGGCGGGTGGCGGCGGCACGTCCCGATCACGGTGGTGATGCTGGCCATCGGCGTGCTGGTGCTCGCCGCGGCCAAGCCGCAGAAGTCCGTCGCGGTGCCGGCCGAGCAGGCGACGATCGTCCTCGTGACCGACGTCTCCGGTTCGATGCTCGCCACCGACGTCCCGCCCAACCGGCTCACCGCCGCCAAGAACGCGGCGAAGTCCTTCGTCAAGAAGGTGCCGCGCCGGGTCAACATCGGCGTCCTCGCGTTCAACCAGGTGCCGCAGATCCTGCAGCTGCCCACCACCGACCATGTCGCCGTCACCGATGCGCTGGACAAGATGACCCCCAGCGGGTCGACGGCCACCGGCGAGGCCATCGACAGCGCGGTGCGGATGATCCAGACCCGCCAGGGCTCGGCCAAGAAGCCGCCCCCGGCCGCGATCGTGCTGCTGTCCGACGGCGCCTCGCGCCGCGGCGTCGACCCGGTCGAGGCGGCCACGAACGCCGGCAAGAAGAAGATCCCGGTCTACACGGTGGCGCTCGGCACGCAGACCGGCACCATCCCCAAGCAGGGCGGCGGCACGCAGGCCGTCCCGCCAGACCTACCCTCGCTGCAGAAGGTCGCCGACGCCAGCGGCGGCCAGGCCTTCGAGGCGATCGACTCGGCAAAGCTCGACCAGGTCTACGAGAAGCTCGGCTCCCAGCTCGGGCGCAAGAAGGAGAAGCGGGAGATCACGACGATGTTCGCCGGCGGCGGCATCGCCCTCCTGCTCCTCGGCAGTGGCCTGTCCCTCACCTTCCTCGGCCGTCTCATCTAAGGAGCACATCGAAGTGACCGACCATCCGACCACCCCGGCCCCGCGCGCCGAGGACCCGCGCGAGGCGCTGCAGGAGGCCCTGCACGAGATCAAGCGCGTCATCGTCGGGCAGGACGCGATGCTCGAGCGCCTGCTCGTCGCGCTGCTCGCCGGCGGCCACGTGCTCCTGGAGGGCGTGCCCGGCCTGGCCAAAACGCTCACGGTCAAGACGGCGGCCGACGTGCTCGGCGGCTCGTTCAGCCGCGTGCAGTTCACCCCTGACCTGGTGCCGTCCGACCTCGTCGGCACGCGCGTCTACCGCCCGTCCGACGGCGGCTTCGACGTCGAGCTCGGTCCGGTGTTCGCCAACTTCCTGCTCGCCGATGAGATCAACCGCGCGCCCGCGAAGGTGCAGTCGGCGCTGCTGGAGGTCATGCAGGAGCGCCAGGTGACCATCGCCGGGGTCACCCACAAGGTGCCGCGGCCGTTCATCGTCCTCGCGACCCAGAACCCGATCGAGTCGGAGGGCACCTACCCGCTGCCCGAGGCGCAGGTCGACCGCTTCCTGATGAAGATCATCGTCGACTACCCCACCCACGGGGAGGAGGCGGCGGTGGTCGGGCGCTCACTGCAGCCCGCGGCGCAGGTGCGCGAGGTGCTGACGCTCGAGGGGCTGGCCCGTCACGCGCAGGCCGTGCAGCACGTGCTCGTCGACCGGGAGGTCATCGACTACGCGGTGACGATCGCGGGCGCGACCCGCGAGCCGGCCAAGCACGGGCTGGGCGACCTGACGCGCCTGGTCGAGTACGGCAGCTCGCCGCGCGGGCCCATCGGGCTGGTCCAGGCCGCCCGCGTGCTGGCGTTGCTGCGCGGCCGCGGCCACGTCACGCCCGAGGACGTCCGCGACCTCGCCCCCGACGTCTACCGCCACCGCATCGTGCTGACCTACGACGCGCTGAGCGAGGGCATCAGCGCCGACCACGTCATCGAGCGCATCGTCGGGGCCGTCCCGGTGCCCGAGACCGACCACATCGTCCGACGCCGGCGGTCCACCGCCGCTTAGGGCGCCGGAGGACGCTCGCATGCCCACCATCGACCACAAGCCGGCTCAGCGTCCGCAGGCGGGTCCCCGCGACCGTGTCTGACCTCGGGGGACAGCCCTCGCTGGAGCTCGTCGAGCCCGCCGCCCGGCAGGGTCCCGGCCCGATGCCGGGCCCGTTGCTCGACGCGCTGGACGTCGTCCTGCAGCGGCGCGTCAGCCGCACGCTGCCCGGCGACCGCCGCGCTCCCGGCGTCGGTGCGGGCACCGAGCTCGCCCAGATCCGCCCGTACACCGTGGGCGACGACCCGCGCCACCTCGACCCCGCCGCGTCGGCGCGCACCGGCGAGCCGCACGTGCGCCTGCACGTGCCCGAGCGGGTCATGACCACGTGGATCGTCGTCGACGTCTCGCCGTCGATGGCCTTCGGGACGACCGAGCGGTTGAAGTACGACGTCGCCGAGGGCGCGGCGCTGGCCGTCGGCCGTCTGGCCCTGCGGCGGGCCGGCTCGGTGGGCATCGTCCGCTTCGGCGACGGGCAGGTCCGGCTGTCGCCGCCACGCGGCGCCAAGGCAGGGCTCGTGGCGCTGCAGCGCACGCTGGACCAAGGTGTCGTGCCGGACGGCAAGGGAGCCCCCGGTGCGCTGGCCGAGGCGCTGACGCTGGTCTCCAAGATCGCGCGCGGCGCGGGCCTCGTCGCGGTCATCTCCGACTTCCGCGACCACGACGGCTGGGCGTCCCCGCTGGGTGCGCTGCGCGCGCACCACTCGGTGCTGGCCATCGAGGTCGCCGATCCGCGCGAGAGCGAGATCCCCAAGGCCGGCGTGCTGTCGGTCGTCGACCCGGAGTCCGGGCGCCTCGTGCAGGTCAACACCTCCCGGCGCAAGGTCCGTGAGCGCTTCGCCGACCTGGAGGCCGAGCGCCGCGCCACCGTCCACGCCGAGCTGCGCCGCCTGCGCGTCGACCACGTCTCGCTGTCGACCGAGGGCGAGTGGCTGGTCGAGCTGGGGAGGCGCCTGCGGTGAGGGCCGTCGGACTCATGAAGAGGGCTCGCCGTTGGCGCGAGAACTCGCCTGGCGGCTCGCTCTCGCGGGCTGTGGAGGCGCGCTCGTGACCGGTCTTGCCGTGTCGTTCTCCTCCCCGGTCGGGCTGCTGGCGCTGCTGTCGATCCCGGTCGTGGTCGCGCTGTGGTGGTCCTCCCGCGCGCGGGCCCGCAAGACCGCGATCCGCTTTCCCGCCGCCGGGGTGCTGGCCGCGGCCGGTGGCCGCTACGACTGGGGCCGGTTCGTCGCCGGCGCGCTGGCGATCGCCGCGCTGGCCTCGCTGTCGCTGGCGCTGGCCAAGCCGGTGAAGGCCGTCCGGGTCCCGATCGAGCAGGCCTCGATCGTGCTCGTCACCGACCACTCTGGCTCGATGGCCGCGACCGACGTCTCCCCGTCG
The DNA here is from genome assembly GCA_964443695.1 of uncultured Conexibacter sp. Taxonomy (GTDB): domain Bacteria; phylum Actinomycetota; class Thermoleophilia; order Solirubrobacterales; family Solirubrobacteraceae; genus Paraconexibacter. The sequence goes on from CAYUDT010000027.1 coordinate 41,871, forward strand.
CGCCTGGGTGCCGCGCAGGGCGCCGCCCAGACCTTCATCGACCAGCTGCCCAAGGCCGTCCGCCTGGGCGCGGTGACGTTCGCCGAGGCGCCCGACGTCCTGGAGCCGCCGAGCACCAACCACAACGCGGTGCGCGCGGTCATCGACGACCAGATCGCCGACGGTGGCACCGCGACCGGCGACGCGCTGCAGGCCGCGCTGAACCTGCTGCTGGCGGGCAACAAGAACGCCGACCTCTCCAAGCACCCGCCGGCCGCGATCGTGTTGCTCTCCGACGGCAAGTCCTCGGAGAACACGACCGACCCGCTGATCATCGCCGAGCGTGCCGCGCAGGCGAAGGTGCCGATCTACACGGTCGCGCTGGGCACCCCGGAGGGCGTCCTGCCGGACCCGTACGACCCGGCCGGTGGGCAGTCGGTGCCCCCGGACCCGGAGACGTTGCGCCAGATCTCCAAGATCACCCACGGCAAGGCCTTCGAGGTGTCCGACGGGGACCGGCTGAAGCAGATCTACAAGGAGCTCGGCTCGCAGCTGGGCACCAAGAAGGTGGAGAAGCAGGTGACGCAGGGCTTTGCGATCGGTGGCCTGGTGCTGCTGCTGGCCGCCGCGCTGGCCTCGGTCCTGACCGCCGGTCGCCTGCCCTAACGCGATCTTCAACTGGTTCTTACCTGAGCGTGCTGCAATGGTGGCCATGAGTGCCACTTTGAAGCGGCGACTGGCCGCGGGCGCAGCGGGTCTTGCTCTTGTGGCCTCCGGTGCCGTCGCCGTGGCGGCGACGACCGGCGGAGGCACCACGAAGACCGACCGGCGCGCCGAGTTCCTCGCGGACGTCGCCAAGCGCCTCAACGTCACGACCGACCAGCTGGAGGCGGCGCTGAAGGGCGCCCGCGACGACCAGCTCGATGCAGCCGTCAAGGCCGGCAAGCTCACCCAGGAGCAGGCCGACAGGCTCAAGCAGCTGCCCGCCGGCGCCGGACCCGGCTTCGGCTTCGGTCCGGGCGGGCCCGGCCTGCGGGGCGGGCACGGCCCGCACGGCTTCGGCAGGGGGCCCGGCATGGGCGGCAAGGGCTTCGTCGCCCCGGGCCTCATGCGCGGTGCCTTCAAGGCGGCCGCCACGGCGGCGTCGGACTACCTCGGCCTGTCCAAGGACCAGCTGAAGCAGCAGGTCATGTCCGGCAAGTCGCTTGCGGACATCGCCAAGGCCCAGAACAAGGACGTCGCCGGGCTGAAGGCCAAGCTGCAGGACGTCGCCAAGGACCAGCTCGCCAAGGCCGTGTCCTCCAAGGCCATCACCCAGGCCCAGGCCGACAGGTTCCAGAAGCTGGTCGACGAGCACCTCGACGACGCCATCAACGGCACGTTCGAGCACGGCTTGGGGATGCATCGGCACGGGATGCACCCCTAGGAGCGCGTCAATGGCCGGGGCGGGCAGCACGGGCCCGCCCCGGCCCGCGCCGCGGTTCAGGGTCGGTTGGGCTCGAGGCCGAGTGGCAGGAGTCGCCGTCGGGGCGCAGCTCGGCGTGGACCGGGTCGCTCACGCCGGCAACCGGCCTCAGGGCCCGAGGCTCTCGTCCGGTCGGGGCCTGACCCGGCGCCCGGCGACCGCTTCGGCGGCGCCGACGGTCTGCAGCGCCTGCGCCAGCAGCTTGCGCAGCTGCTCGACGCGCCGCTCACCCAGGCCGGCCACCAACTCGTCGGCCAGGTCGGAACGGATCGCGCGGTAGTCGTCGATCACGGCGCGGCCCTTGCGCGTCAGCGCGATGAGCCGCACCCGGGCATCGCGCGGATCGGCCTGCCGCTCGACGTAGCCCAGGCGCTCCAGCTCGGCGACGGTCTTGGACACCGCCTGTTGGGTGACCTCCATCCGGTCGGCGATCTGGCCGACGGCCATGGGCCCCGGGACGAGGTGCTGGAAGACGTAGCCGTGGTGGGGACGGGAGTCGGGATGGCGGCGGGCGATGCGCGCCTGGCCCTCCGTGTCGAGGACACGGCCGACCAACTGGGCCAGCACCACGACGTCCAGCGACTTCAGGTCGATGCCGTCCATGCGCGCAACCCTACAACCCAGTTGTCCTTTCCGCTATACAACTGAGTTGTGCAATCTGGACTCGCCCTGTTTCGCGACATCGCCCACGAGATCGTGTGGTGCTCACTCGCGACGACCGACACCCGCAACCGGCCGCGTTCGCGCGTCGTGCACCCCGTATGGGAGCCTCAGGCCGACGGGACCCTGACCGGCTGGGTCACCACCCGCTCGACACCGCTGAAGCGAGCGCATCTGGCCCACGCTCCGTTCGTGTCCTGCTCCTACTGGAGCCCCAGCCACGACGTCGCGGTCGCCGAGTGCGAGGCATCCTGGGCCGACGCCGACGAGCGCGCGTACGTGTGGGACTACGTGCAATCGCTGCCCGCGCCGCTCGGCTTCGACCCCGCCCCGATGTTCAGCGACGACTTCGCGGCGCTGAAGCTCAAGCCGTGGCGCACGCGCAGCGCACGGGCCTCGGCCCTGGCCGCCGGCCGGCCGCACGAGGTCTGGTCGCGCTGAGCCTCCCGGGTGGTGGGAATGGGTGACGCTGAGCGTCACCCAAACCCACCACCGCCGGGAGCGTCAGGGCGTGAAGGTGACCTTCGGCTCGCCCTGGGCGTTCAGCCCGTTGCCGCCGAAGGTGCACGTGCCGCCGCGCACCGCACCGCCGTTGTAGGCCTGGCGGAAGCAGTTGCGCATCGCCTTCTGGCCCCAGTAGTTGGCGTGGCCGTCCTCCTGGAGCTGATAGGGACCGCCGATCGTGGACGTGGTGCGGATCTGCTCGACCCACTCGGTCTTGTCGGACGCGCCCGGGGCCGTCCAGGAGGAGACGCCCTTCTCCTCGAGCAGGCCGACCGTGTTCTCACACAGCCGGTGGCCGACGAGCAGCGACTGCTGGTCGAGCACCGCGATGCCGCTGATGCCGCTCTGCGCGGCCGCGTTGCGGACCGAGTTGTTCAGCGCGGGGACGACGGTGGAGTTGGCCCAGTCGAGGTCGCGGTTCCAGGCGCCGCAGCCGCCGGTGGACTGGCGGGTGTAGCCGGACTCCGAGTAGCGGATGCCCGCCCCGTTGGGCAGCGGTGACCAGTAGGTCTGCGCCAGCAGCTTCCACGACCCGTCGGCGTAGCCGGCGTTGCGCATGGCGGTCCGCAGGTTCAGGTAGGCGCCCTTGACCTGCGACGTGATCAGCGACTGGTTGGACGCGGTGAAGCGCGGGGAGATGTCGCTGTCGTCATAGCAGTAGTTCTTCCACCAGGTCGGGGACGTGAGGAAGTCGACGACGCACGCCTCGAGGATGTCCGCGAAGCCGTAGTTGTTGGCGCCGATCAGGGCGACGACGGTCTTGACGTTGTGGGTCGCCGCGTACTGCTGCAGCATCTTGGCCTGGCCGATGTGGCCCGCGCCGTCGTCGTAGAAGTCCAGTCCCGGCTTGAAGTCGTTGTCCGGGTCGTAGGCCTGCGTGTACGTCCGCGCGCCGCTGCACGCGATGTTCTTGGATGCCACGCCGCCACCGATGTGGACCTGGGCCGCGCCGGAGCGGTGGCAGCCGGCGATCGCCTCGCCGGAGCCCGCGTCGTTGTACGCGCCCGACCCGAGGGCGTCCGTCAACGACGAGGAGTTGTTGGTGTTGCCGGCCCAGCGGCCGGCCTCACCGGAGATCGCCGAGTCACCGACGCTGACGACGGTGGGCGTACCCACGCCCGGACCGTCGGCCTGTGCCGTGGACGCGGCACAGCTGAAGACGGTGGCTGCTGCCAGCAGCCCCATCGAGACCCTTCGCACGTGCTCTACCTCCTGCTGTGGGGGAGGCCTCCCTGCCGCGACACCATCTCGGTCCGTCGGCTGCCGACCGTAGTCCGCACGCGCCCGCGCACGGCGGATGGCTGTTCGATTGCTGACCGGCCCCTCAGGGGCGCTTCTTGAGGCCCCGGGCCCCGTAGCCCTGCTCCTCGTCGGCGATCATGATCGACTGGTCGATGTAGATGTTGCGCGGGTAGCCGTAGCGCGCGTCGTAGGTGACGTCGAGGTTGGTGACCTTGCCGTCAATGGCGCCCTGGACCTTGCCGAACAGCCGCGCCACCGTCGCGATGTCCTTCACCTGCGACGCGGTCCGCTTGGCCGGGACGCCGTTGCGGACCTTCACGACCCGCTCCTTGGTGTAGTCGGGCGCGCAGAAGCAGGAGTGCCGCACGCGGAAGTCGTAGCTGCGGATCTTCGCCTTCTTCCACCTGGCCTTCGCAGCATCCAGCGCCTGCTGGGCGCTGCCGTCGGTGATGGCCTTGTCCGGCATGTCGGCCGGGTTCTTCTGGGCGACGGCCAGGGCCGGGGTCACCGCGGCGGCGGCGAGGACGAAGACGGTCACGGCGCGACGCATGGCGCTCATGCTGCCAGCCCCACGCGGTAGATGCTGCGGTAGCCGCCCTTGCCGTCGGCGGTCGCCCGCAGCAGCAGCGTGTCGCCGTCAGGCCCGTAGATGCCGTCGGCGCTGTTGGGGACATCGGGTTCGCCGCGGCCGCCGTAGGCCCGGTCGCGCAGCACCGTGCCCGACGTCGCCGGGTCGAAGAACAGCTGCGACGTGAACTCCCGTCCGTCGTGGCGGACCTTGAAGTGGACGTGGATCGCGCGACCGGAGTACCAGCCGGGGTAGATCGTCGTGAACGCGCAGCGACCGTCACCGTCGGTGCGCTGGAAGCCGCGCAGGAACGTGTCGCTGTTGCCTTCGACGTCGGAGTACGCGCCGAGCGCGTTGCAGTGCCAGATGTCGACCATTGCCCCCTGCAACGGCTGACACCTCGCGTTCATCACAACGAACGTGAGCGCGAGCGGCACGCCGGCCTGCCCGGCGCGGATGTCGCTGCGGTCAAGACGCTCGTCCACGAAGTACGGGCCCTCGGTGCGGTCGGCGGTGAGCACGCAGTCCGGCCGCCCCGCTGACGGTGCTGCCGATGCCGGTGTGGTCGGGGTGTCGTCCTCCCCGCAGCCGGCCACCACGAGCGCGCCGGCCGCGAGCACGACGGCCTGCCGCCGGGTCAACCCATCTGGAGTCGTCACCCGGGAAAGCCTGACAAGCTCCCGGGTGATGCTCAACGTCCCCGCGTTCCGCCGCCTCGCGGTCATCGAGGCCACCAGCTTCCTGCTGCTGCTCGTCGCCACCGTGGTCAAGTACTCCGCCGATGCTCCCATCGGCGTGCAGATCCTGGGCCCGCTCCACGGCGCGCTGTTCCTCGCCTACGTCTACGTCGCCCTGAACATCCGCGACGACGCCGGGTGGGACGGTCGCACCACGGGCCTCATCCTCCTCGGCGCGGTGCTGCCGTTCGGCGGCTTTGTCGTCGACCGGCGGCTGGCCGACGATTCCGCGGCCTCAGCCGGCTGACGCCCCGGCAGCCGTGTCGGTGCCGGGCCACCCCTCGGCCCGGATCCGACACGCCTTCCCGTTAGGAGCGCGAAGCGGGGTCGGGCGAGCCCGTCTTCTCCAGGCGCTTGCGGGCCGCCTCGGTCAGCGGGCGGTAGCGCTCGCGCTTGGCGTCCCAGACCACGACGAAGCGGTCGGCGTCGGCGGGCGGCAGGCCCGCTCGCCGCAGCTCGGCGACGTTGGGGCGGTACCACGTGGTCACGCCGATCTCCGGCACGACCTGCACGACGACGGGGCGCTCGGCCACCGGCAGCTTCATCGCCGCGCGGGTGACGTCGCGGGCGATGAGCTCGGTGCCCTCCTGCACGGTGACCGCGCCGACGATGACCTCCTCGGTGCCACCGTTGACGCGCACGCCGTAGGTGACCGCGAGGTCGACGCCCTCGATGCGACCCAGGGCGGCCCGGGCCGGACCGACGGGCACGCGGCCGGCCGCGGTCTCGACCAGCGCGGCGACCGGGTCGACCAGCCAGAAGTCCCCGTCGTCGTCGCGGCGGAACAGGTCGCCCGTGGCGACCCAGGCGTCGTCGCGCTCGAAGACGCCGCGCAGCGCGCTGTCGCTCTCGGGCCCCGAGTCACCGGTCACGCGCGCCAGCAGCATGCCGGTCTTGCCGCGACCGACGCGCTGGGCGAAGCCGTCGTCGCCCGTCTTCAGCCGGCCGGCCTCGATGTCCCAGCCCGCGATGCGGACCTCGGCGCTGCCCGGCAGGGGCTTGCCCATGCAGCCGGGCTTGGCGGCGGTGACGTTGACGAGGATCGCCTCGCCCTGGGTGGACGCGTAGAACTCGAGGATCCGCGCCGGGGCGAAGCGCTCGGTGACGCGCTCCCACAGGCCGGCAGGCATGCCCGAGCCGATGAACAGCCGCACCGGATGGTGGCGCTCGCCGCCCTGCTCGGGGGCGTCCACCAGCTCGCGCAGCATCGTCCACGTGTAGGAGGAGACGGTGACGCCGTAGCGGCGCACCTCCTCCCAGAACGTCGTCGGGTCGAAGCGGCGCGCCATCGCGATGCGCGCGCCACCGGCCACGGCGCCGCCCAGCGACATGAGCAGCGCGCTGGGGTGGTGCACGGGCGCGACCGAGTAGACGGTGTCACCGTCGGTCAGCGCGGCGGACGACGCGGTGCCGAACGCCGACAGCGCCCACCGGCGGTTGGTGATGCGGTTGATGCGGGTGCGGTCGCCCTCACCCGTGAAGAGGATGTAGGCCAGGTCGCGCGCGCGGCCCGGGTTGGGGCGGTACCAGCGCGGCAGCACGACCTCGTCCGGGTCGATGCGCTCCATGTCGACCACGCCGGGGCCCAGGTCGCGGTCCTCGGCGCCACCGCCGAGGACGAGGACCTGGACGCCGGTCTCGCGGGCCTCCTCGATGCGCTCGGGGTCGGCGATGACACGGCTGATCTGGCCGAGCTCCGCCTCGCGCTGGATGTTGGACCCCGACCGCAGCAGCACCGCGACCGCGCCGAGGCGGTTGATCGCGGAGACCGTGACCAGCGCCGACGGACGCGTGTCCATGAGCACGCCGACGTGCTCGCCCTGGCGCACGCCGAGCGACAGCAGGCCGCGGACGACGGAGTCGATGCGGTGCTTGGCCGCCGCGCGCGCATGCGCGCGGTCCTCGAAGAGGAACATCGTGGCGTCCGGCGACTTGGCCGCCTGCTCGTCGAGCAGCAGCCCCAGCGAGATGCGGGTGTGCGGGCGGACGCGCTCCAGGCGGGCCAGGCGCGGCACCTGCGTGGCGGCCTCGCCACCGAGCCCGCGGACCGCGCCGACGGTGCGCGACGCACCGGTGAACAGCGACTTCGCCAGGCCGGCGCCGACCTCCGTCGCCAGGCCCAGGCCGTAGCCGGCGCGCGCGCCGACCGGCTCGAGCTCGCGGCCCTCGACCAGCTCGGTGACGCGCACGACCTCCTCGGGCAGCGCCCCGTTGCCCTCGATGTGCTCGGTCCACTGCGCCACGCACGGCCAGGTGATGTTCGTCGAGGTCGAGCCGACGACCAGGCCGAAGTGGCCGGCGCGCAGCGGGCGCTCGTAGATCTGCGCGCTCGGCGCGGCGTTGACGATCGGGCGCACCGCCGCGGGCGGCGCGATCTCGTCCACAGTGCCCACGAAGGTCAGCACCGGCAGCTTGATGTCGGCCAGCGTCACGAGGCGGTCCTCGATGAGGAAGCCGCCGAGGAGCATGCGGTTGTGGGCGACGAACTGGCGCATGAAGTCCGCCAGGGCGGGTCCGGGCCAGGCGACCCAGCCGTCGGCCTGCAGGAAGCGGCGCTGGCGCTCACGCGGCAGCAGCGCCTCGCGGTCGTGCAGCGCCATGACGAACTCCAGCTGCTGGCGCGCGGCCTTCACCGGGTCCAACAGGCGGAAGCCCATCCGCGACATCCAGGCGGGCAGCGCCTGGCCGCCCAGCGCGCCGGCGAGCACGCCCCCGGCGGCCCGGGCGACGAGCTCCTCGGGGATGCCGAACGGGATGGCCTTGCCGGTGTCCACCGGCGACCCGAAGGTGATCAGCGACTTCAGCCCGGCGCTGCGGCGGTAGGCGGCGGCCTGATAGCAGAACATGCCGCCCTGGCTGTAGCCGCCGAGGTGGACGTCACGGCCCGTGATCTCGCGGACCTCGTCGACCGCCGCGGACACCGCGACGACGTGGTCGGTGAGGTCGCGCTCGAGGCCGCCCTCCTCGTGTTCGGGCGCGCCGAAGTCGACGACGTAGACGTCCATCCCGGCCTGGTGCAGCTGCGTCACCGCGCTGGACGCGGGGGACACGTCGTACACCTCGGCCGCCAGCATCATCGGCGGGACGAGCACCACCGGGGGGCCGTCGTTGCCGCCGTAGTAGCGGCGCAGGCGGTGCACGCTGTCGCGCGCGA
>CAYUDT010000028.1:0-48844 GCA_964443695.1 uncultured Conexibacter sp.
GGGCCGTCGTTGCCGCCGTAGTAGCGGCGCAGGCGGTGCACGCTGTCGCGCGCGACGACCTCGTACGGCGACCCCTCCTCGCCCGTCTCCAGCCCCCCGAAGCGGGCGACCTCGAGTGCGTTCTGCGCGATCGCCCCTGCCCGGAGGACCGGCCCCGTCAACGTCTTCTGCAAGTCCACAGCCCGGACAGTACCCACGTGCGTCCGAAAAGCAGTTTTTGCCATGGGCTTCGACGCCCAGATTTGGTACGGACCAAAAGATGAGGGACGCACCCCCATGCTCGTCGCGACCCCCCAGATCACAGTGGCGGCATGTTCAACATCACGCGCTCCACCACCCCCGTCCTCGCCGCCCTCGCCGCTTCTGCTGCGCTGGCGGGCAGCGCCCACGCGGCGACACCGACGTTCTGCACCACGAGCCTGCCAGGGCCAGGCGGCACGTCCTGGCAGCTGGCCAAGGACGGCTCGCTGGCCGACGCCGTGAAGCTCGGCGCCGGCCGCGCCTTCGAGACCGGCACCGGCGCCCTGAAGGTCAACGGCGGGAGCTACGTCGGCAGCGACGGCCTCGCCTGCAGCCGCGAGGGCAACGCCATCAGCTACCCGACCAAGCTCGTCAACAACCTGTTGGTCACCCGCCAGGTCTCGGTGACCGCCGGCGGGCGTCTGCGGATGCTCGACCTCATCACCAACACCACGCCGGACTTCGTCTTCACCACCGGCTCGGTGGACGTCACGGTCGACGAGGACCAGCGCTCGGTCGACAGCAACGCCGCGGGGACCGGTGAGCTGACCCACAAGGACCGCTGGGGCGTCCTCGACGACGACTTCGGCAAGGCGTTCGGCTTCCTGCAGTGGGGAGACGCACCGGGCGTCTCCGAGGCGGCGCCCTGGGTCTACGTCGACGGCGTCGACGGCTGGAAGCCGGTCGACAACAAGATGCCCGAGAAGGCGACGCTGGCGTACGACAACCTGCAGATCCCGAAGGGCAAGACGATCCGCCTGCTGCACGTCCTCGGCGTCGCGGCCACGAAGGCCGAGGCATCGGGGCAGGCCGCCGACTTCAAGGGCTCGTGGGCGGGCTTCGGCTTCGCCGACGCGCAGAACGTCGCCAACTGGACGCCCGACGTCGACGGCGACGGCGTGATGCGCAGCGCCGACCAGTGCCCCGCGACGCCCGGACCGGGCACCGCTGACGGCTGCCCGGCGCTGCCCCAGCCGCCCCAGCCGGCCGACGGCGACGGCGGCACCGACCCGGCCCCCGCCCCGAACCCGGGCGATCCGCAGCCGGCCCCGCAGCCCGAGCCCCAGCCGGCCCCCCAGCCGCAGCCGCCGGCGCGGGACCTCACGGCCCCGACCGTCAAGCTGACGGGCCTGCCGACCAAGCAGGTCAAGCGCGCCACGCTGAAGGCGCTGCGGTTCCGCGTGTCGTGCTCGGAGACGTGCACGGTCCGCGCCCAGCTGAAGCTCCGCAAGAAGGGCGTCAAGCACGACGTGGCCGTCCACACCGTCACGTCGGCGACCGGCAAGGTCACGCTGCGCGCGTCGTCGAAGCTGCTGAAGCGGTTGGCCCGGCAGCGGGCAACGGTGGTGATCGTCGCCACCGACGCCGCGGGCAACCGCACGACGGTGCAGCGTCAGTTGAAGATCAAGGGGTAGACGTAAGTCCAGCAGGGCGCGACCGTTGACCGACCATGTCCCGCCGCGCCCTGCTGATCACCTGCGCCGTCCTCCTCCCTGTCCCGGCCTGCGCCGAGGCGGGGACGGTGACCTACACCCCCGGGTACGTGGTGCCACCCGAGTGCTACAAGGGCTGCAGCGGCGGCGGCTATGTCGACCCGGTCCTGCGCTACGACGCCCGGGCCGCCACGGCGGACGCCAACGTCGTGACGCTGAGCACGTCCCCCGACGGGAAGTACGTGCTGCGCGACGAGCTCGGCGTGACACTAGCCTCCGGCCAGGACACCAGCGACAAGTGCGCGGTCGTCGACGCGCGGACCGTCGCCTGCAGCGTGCCCTTCACCGTCGCCTGGCTCGGTGCGGGCAACGACACGGCGGTGGCCGCCGACGGCGTCAACACCCATCTCGCGGGGATGACCGGCAACGACGCCCTGACAGGCTCCCGCCTCGACGGTGGCGAGGGCAGCGACACGCTCACCGGCAGCGCCAAGGATGACCGGCTCAACCCCGGACCCGGCGAAGACGTCGTCCACGCCGGCGCCGGCAACGACACGGTCATCTACCGCGATGCCTACACCCCCGGCCTGGCCCTGCCGTACACCGGGCCAGCCGGGCCCAAGGAGCCGGCCGAGGGCAGCGACGCCGACAAGCAGCAGGTCCCCGACCAGCTGTTCATGGAGGACGGCGACGACACCGTCGCCCTCGACGACACCGTCCCCCACGTCCTCGACGGCGGCGCCGGGACCGACACCGTCACGTACGGCACCTACCTCACGCTGAAGGGGCCGCTGAGCCTGGACCTCGGCACGCTCACCGGCTTTGAGAACTCCGCGACCGCCGCCAGCCCCGGCGACGTCGTGGGCACCGACGGCCCCAACGTCATGACCTCCCTGTTCTACGGCTCGCTCGACGGTCGCGGCGGGGACGATGTCCTGACCGGCGGCGACCGGATCCTCGGCGGCGACGGCAACGACCGCATCAACGCCAAGCAGACCGCCGACGTCGATGCCGGCGCGGGTGACGACACCATCGCGGGCAGCTCGCTGTCCGCGTTCAACTCCCTGGTGTGCGGCCCAGGCACCGACACGGTCACCGGACATCCGTTCGTCCTCATCTCCACCGACTGCGAGAACGCCGCACCGATCCTGCCCGGCGTGCGCCAGGGCCTGCGCCGCGTCGGCGTCGACGTCCAGTGCGGTCGGGCCATCAAGGCCGAGGCCTGCACGTTCAAGCTCGTCCTCAGGACGCGCTCGGGCCGGTTCCTCGCCTCGCGCACCGTCCGCCGCTGGCAGGACGACAACCCGGTCTCCCCGTTCGTGCGGCTGCCCCTGCCGCTGCAGAAGCAGCTCCGCGGCCGGCGCAAGGTCGACGCGGTCCTCACGCTCACCCGCTCCTACGACCTCGGCGCGATCCACCACACCGAGCGCGCCTCGCGCAAGATCACCCTGTCGAGGAAGACCCTGCGGTAGAACAGGTGCGGTGCTGCGTGACCTGTTCCTGAACACCGACCGGCCCGCGCGGGAGGCCGTCGCGCCGGACCCGCGGGCGACGGCGTTCCACCGCTCGCTGCCGGGCTACGCGCCGTCGCGCCTGGTCGACGCGCCGGGCACGGCCGCGGCGCTGGGGATGGAGCGGCTGCTGGTGAAGCTCGAGGTCAAGCGGTTCGGGCTGCCGTCGTTCAAGGTGCTGGGCGCATCCTGGGCGACGTGCCGGGCGCTCAGCACGCTTGCCGGGCGGGCCGAGCCGTGCGCGACGCTGGACGAGCTGCGCGGCGTGGCGTCCGGGCTGGACGTCGGCCTGGTCGCGGCGACGGACGGCAACCACGGCCGGGCGGTCGCCCGGATGGCCCGGCTGCTGGACCTGCCCGCGCAGATCCTCGTGCCGCATGACATGGCCGCCGCGCGGATCGCGGCGCTGCGGTCGGAGGGCGCGGTGGTCCACGTGGTCGACGGGCACTACGACGACGCCGTCGCCGCGGCGGCCGCGCTGGCCGACGCCCGGTGGCAGGTCATCTCCGACACCTCGTGGGACGGCTACACCGACGTCCCGGGGTGGGTGGCCGACGGCTACACGACGATCTTCAGCGAGCTCGAGGAGCAGCTGCCGGTCGCACCGGACCTCGTCGCCGCGCAGATCGGCGTGGGCGCGCTGGCGTCGGCGCTGGTCCGGGCGCTCGCGCGGCCCGGCCGGACGATCCTCGGGGTCGAACCCGCCGACGCCGCGTGCGCGCTGGCCGCCGTGCGCGACGGGGAGCACGCCACCGCGCTGGGCCCCCACACCTCGCTGATGGTCGGGCTCAACTGCGGCGTCGCCTCGCCGGTCGCGCTGCCGGACATGCGCGCGGGCATCGACGCGTTCGCCGCGGTCGGGGACGCCGCGATGGAGCGCGCGGTGCGCCTGCTGCACGCTGACGGAATCGACGCCGGGGAGACGGGTTCCTCCGGGGTCGCCGGGTACGTGGCGGTGGCGCAGCCCGGCTTCGAGGCGATCGGCGCACCCGCACAGCGGCCCGTGGGACTGGCCATCGTGACCGAGGCACCGACCAACCCGGAGTCGTTCGCGCGCATCATCGAGGGGTGAGGTCCGGCCGGGGCGGGCCATGGGCCGCGACAGTGATATAACTAACCGTGAGTTAGTTACGACTGGGGAGTCGGAGAGATGGGTCGCAGGGTCAGTGCGGTCGGGATGGCCGCCGTCGTCGTGTCGCTGTGCGCCGCAACGACGGCGCACGCCGAGAAGTGGGTCGCGGCGTGGGGCACGCCGATCCAGTCCAACCATCCCTTCGGGTACAACCTCGACCCGGCGACGGTCACCGTCCTGCCGGGCGGCGCGGCGCTGAACCAGACGATCCGCACGATCGTCCGCCCCACGCTCGACGGCCGGCAGCTGCGCCTGCGGCTCAGCAACGCGTTCGGCGAGCAGCGCCTGGACCTCGACCACGTGACCGTCGGCGCGCGCGGCGACCGCGCCGCGATCAAGGGACCGCTGAGGACCGTGACGTTCGGCGGCCGACCGGATGCGCACGTCGACGCCGGTGGGCAACTCGTCTCCGACCCGGTCGACCTCGCCGTCGCCGCCAACCGCGACCTGGCGGTGTCGGTCCACATCCCGATGGCCAACCGCATCAGCTGGCACTCGACGGCGTTCGTCACGAGCTACGCCGCGTTCGGCGACCTCACCGGCACGACGAGCGACACCTACGCGTTCTCCGAGCACACCGGCGGCTTCATCCTCGACGAGGTGGACGTCCTCACCGGCGACGACGCGACGGCCGTCGTCACGTTTGGCGACTCGCTCACCGATGGCGCGGGCAGCGACATCGACGGACACAACTCCTGGCCGGAGTTCCTGGCCCGGCGTTTCGCCGCAAGCGGCCGCCGCGTCGGCGTGGTCAAGAAGGGCATCAACGGCAACAACATCGGCGACGGCGGCATCATCACCGACGGCCCCAGCGGCCTGCTGCGGATGGACCGCGACGTCTTCTCCGTCGCCGGCGTGTCGGCCGTGTTCATCTCCGAGGGCTCCAACGACCTCTCCAACAACCACTCCGCGCAGCAGGTCCAGGACGACCTCACGACGTTCGCCTTGCGCGTGCGCGCGCGGGGATTGCGTGTCGTGACCGGCACGTCGACACCGCGGACCGACCAGCGCTGGAACGACGACATGGAGGTGCAGCGCAACCTGCTGAACGCGTGGTTGCGGGCCAAGCCGCAGGTGTTCGACGACGTCGCCGACGTGGAGACCGCGATCGGCGTGCCGGGCCGGATGGACCCGCGCTACGACAGCGGCGACCACCTGCATCCCAACCCCGCCGGGCAGCAGCGGATCGCCGACACCGTGCCGCTCGACGCCCTGGTCCCCGCGCCCGCGAAGGCCAGGAAGAAGCACAAGGCCAAGAAGAGGCGCCGCCGCAAGTAGGGTCGTGGGCATGACCCTCCCCGCGACGTCTCGCAAGGTCCGCCTGGCGGCCTACCCCGACGGCCTGCCCAAGGAGTCCGACTGGACCCTCACCGACGAGCCGCTGGAGGCGCCCGGGCCCAACCAGGTGCTCGTGGCCAACGAGTACCTGTCCTTGGACCCCGCGATGCGCGGCTGGGTCACGCCGGTCCGCTCCTACCTGCCGCCCGTCGAGATCGGCGCAGTCATGCGCGCGGGCGGCGTCGGCAAGGTCGTCGCCGTCGGCGAGGGCGCGCGCTTCGCCGAGGGCGACTACGTCACCGGCATGAACGGCGTGCAGGAGCACGCAGTGCTCAACGACAACGAGGTCCGCAAGGTCGATCCGTCTCTCGCGCCGCTGCCCGTGCAGCTGGGGACGCTGGGCATGCCGGGCTTCACCGCGTACTTCGGGCTCTTCGACATCGGCAAGCCGGAGCCCGGGCAGACCGTGCTGGTGTCCGCCGCGGCCGGGGCCGTCGGCAGCATCGTCGGGCAGCTGGCCAAGGCGCACGGCTGCCGGGTCGTCGGCCTGGCCGGCGGGCCGGAGAAGTGCGCGATCGTCACCGACGAGCTCGGCTTCGACGCGTGCATCGACTACAAGGCCGAGGACGTCTTCGCCGCGATCAGGCGCGAGTGCCCGGACCGCATCGACGTCTACTTCGACAACGTCGGCGGCGACATCCTCGACGCGGCGCTGGCCCGCCTGAACATGCATGCGCGCGTCGTCATCTGCGGTGGCATCTCCCAGTACAACGCGGGTGCCGACATGGTCGGCCCGAAGAACTACCTGACGCTGATCTCCGCCCGCGCGCGGATGGAGGGCTTCGTCGTGCTCGACTACTTCAACCGCGTCGGCGAGGCGCTGCGCCACATGGCGCCGCTGGTGCAGGACGGCTCGCTGAAGTCGCGTGAGCACATCGTCGAGGGCGGCGTCGCGGCGTTCAACGAGACGCTGCTCATGCTCTTCCGCGGCGAGAACACGGGCAAGCTCGTCCTGGCGGTGTAGTGGAGCTCGCGGAGGTGCGCAGGGCTCGGCGCGAGCCGGGCCTCGTCGTGCTCGAGGGCTTCCACGCCGTCAAGCACGCGAGCCGCTTCGGCGGTGAGCTGCTGGGCTGCTGGACCGCCGACCCCGACGAGCTCGAGGCGCTGCGCGCCCGCCTGGCGCCCGACGTGGACATCGACGCTGTGGTCGTCGAGGCCGCCGAGTTGGCGCAGGTCGTCCCCCGCGCGCAGGTCGTCGCCGTCGCGCGCCGGCCGCGGCAGCTCGATCCCGACGGCGTCCTGGCCGGCCCCGGCCCGGTGGTACTGCTGGAGAACCCGCGCCACCTCGGCAACCTCGGCGCGGTGGTCCGGGTGTCCGCCGCTGCGGGCGCGGCCGGTGTGCTCACCACCGGAGATCAGGACCCGTGGCACCCCGACGCGCTGCGCGGCGGCGCCGGCCTGCAGTTCGCGCTGCCCGTCCACCGCCTGCGCGCGCTGCGCACCGGCGACCGGCCGCTGCTGGCCCTGGACCCCGAGGGCGACGTCCTCGATCCCGCGCGGCTGCCGGACCGCCCGGTGCTGGCCTTCGGCACGGAGCGCAACGGCCTCACCGACGACCTGCTCGCGCAGGCCGACGCCCGCATCGCGCTGCCGATGGCCCCCGGCGTCTCCTCGCTGAACCTCGCGACCTCCGTCGCGGCGACGCTCTACGCGCTGAAGCTCAGAACAGCGCTGTGAGCACGCCGTAGCGCAGCTCCGGCGAGACCATCTCCAGCACGCCGAACAGGGCGACGCCGAAGAACGCGAAGCGGTAGCCCCACTCGTCTGAGCCCTTCGCGCGGTTGGCCTGCAGCAGCGCGATGACCACCCCGAAGAGGGGGAACACGAGCACGATCACGACGGCGAGCAGCAGTCCGCCGCCCAGGTCCGAGAGGCGCGGAACGGTCACGGACGGCACGCCGGGGAGGCGGCGCGGGGCGGCCTTGCGCCGCGCCTCCTCGAGGTCCGCGCCGCAGATCGCGCAGCCGGCCGCGAACTGGGACACGGGCTCACCGCAGTTGGGGCACTTCGCCATGAAGTGCCCAGGGTAGACGGGTCAGCAGCGCACGGGTGCCGCGTGGGCGGGGTCCAGCGCGTTGCGGATGAGCTGGTCGGCCACCGGGTCGAAGGCCAGCGCGCCGTGCTCGGAGAGGTCGTTGGGGCAGACGTCCTGGACGACGATGTTCGTCCCGCCGTCCCGCATCACACCCGAGGTGTAGGGCACGACGAGCTCGTCGTACCTGGTGATGATGTTCGTGTGCTCGATGCCGGGCACGGCCTCACCGTCGGCGTTGAGGTCGTTGAGGTAGGCCGACCCACGCAGGAACTCCGGGCACGAGGCGCAGAGGTTGGAGACGAGGCTGATCGCCAGCGCCGACAGCGAGGGTGGGGCAAGGTCACGCAGCATCGCCACTCCGCCGAGCTCCGTGCCGCGCCACAGCGGCGTGAGCGCGATGTCCTTCTGGACCTTCGCGGCGCCGCCGAGGCGCTCGAGGTACCAGCGCGAGACCACCGTGCCCTCGGAGTGGCCGACGATGTCGACCTTCGCCGCGCCGGTCGCGGCCAGCACGCGGTCGACGAAGGCCGCGATCTGCTTGGAGCTCTCCTCCATGCGGATGGTGCCGCCGGGGAAGCCGAACGCCGCCATCCGCGGGTCCACGCCGTAGGTGAGGCTGAAGACGCAGTACCCCGCCGCCTTGATCCGCGGCGAGAGGTAGTTCCAGTTGGCGTACTGCGTGGCGCTCAGCCCGTGCAGCAGCACGACCGGCCGCGGGTGCGCCGCCGACGGCACGCAGCTGAAGTCGTTGGCGCCCGGCGGCGAGGGGTCGGGCGCCGCGACGGCGACACCGGTGCACCCCATCGACATCACGACCGCGGCGCACGCCACGGCCCGGACCGCTCGACCCCTGATCACGAGGTCAATGCTACCCAGCCGTAGCTCCGCTGTCACATCGCGACTAGGCGACGCTGCGCAGGTGGCGGCTGCCCGCGAGCTCGCGGTTGGCCTCGCGCAGCGCGTCGACGAACGCGTCGATCGCCGGCGAGCACTCGCCCTCGCGCATCGCCAGCCGGATCTCGCGCCGCGGAGCCGCGCCGCGCAACGAGCGGATGACGATGCCCGGGTGCGTGGAGAGCGTCGCCAGCGTCGGGACGAGCGCGACGCCGACACCGGCGGCCGCCATGCCCATCAACGCCGGGTAGTCCTCGGACTCGAGCCTCACGTCGGGGGCGAAGCCCGCGTCCGAGCACGCGCGCAGGACGACGTTGGAGTCCTCGCACGTGCCGCCGATCTCGGTGAGCAGCCACGGCTCACCGGCCAGCTCGTCGAGGTCGATCGACTGGCGCGTGGCCAGCGGGTGGTCCTTGGAGATCGCGACGCGCATCTCGTCGCTGCCGATGCTCCAGAGCCGCACGCCGGCCGGGGGCTGCAACGGCCGCAGCTCGGAGTCGACGATCAGCGCCACGTCGACCTCGCCGCGCAGCAGCGCGCGCAGGCCGGGCTCGTTGTCGAGCACGCGCAGCTCGATGTCCACCCGCGTGTCATCCTCGCGACGGCGCAGCGCGCCGGCGGCCGCGGGCACCAGGGACGCGGCGGACGTGGCGAAGGCGGAGACGCGCAGCGGCTTGGTCGCCGCGTGGGCCGCGGCGCGCGTGTTGTCCTCGGCCCGGCGGAGCGCCTGCAGCACGGTGTCGACCTCGCCGAGCAGCACGCGGCCGGCGGGTGTGAGCTTGACGCGGCGCCCGTCGCGGTCGAGCAGCTTGACGTCGAGGTACTTCTCCAGGCGCCCGATGTGCTGGGAGATGGCGGGCTGCGTGAAGCCGAGCTCCGCGGCGGCGAGCGAGAAGGACTCGCGGACGGCAACCTCGCGGAAGCTCCTCAGGAGGACCGGATCAAGCATAACGCAACGTTATCAGATGAGTCAGCAAAAATCATTGGACTTGATCCGACGGCGGCCGGAGAATGTGTCCATGACCTCCACCGAGCAGCTCACCATCCGCCCCGCCCACCTTGGCGACGAGGCCGTCCTGGACCGCCTGGCCCAGCTCGACAGCGCCCGCCTGACCGCCGGCCCGCACGTCATCGCCGAGCGTGACGGCGTCGCCGTCGCCGCGATCTCCGAGACCGACGGCAGCGTCGTCGCCGACCCGTTCCAGCCGACCGCCGACGTCGTCGCGGTCCTCGTCGAGTACCAGGAGCGCCGGACCGCCGCGCGCACCGCCGCCCGCGAGCGTCAGCGCGTGTTCGGCGTCCGCGTCCCCCGCTTCAGCTGATCTTGAGGTTCCCCTGTACAGGGACTCAGGTCCGCTGCCGACAATCAGTGCAGACCGACGATGCCGCCCTTCGAGCTCACCCTCCCGCAGGCCCGCGCCGCCGCCGCGCTGCGACGGCGCTGGCCCGACGGCATCGTCACCCCGCACCCGCGCCCCTACGGCGTGATCCTCGAGGTGCAGCTCGGCGCGCACTCCGTCGACCGCTTGGCGCTGCTGGACGACGGCTCGGTCCTCGGGGACATGCCGCTGCCGCACGCGGCCTGACGAAGTTCTGCACGGCGCCGATGAGTTTCGGCGGCGGCCCCGGTCCTAGCCGCCATGACCGCCACCACCCCCAAGGACACCCGCTGGGCCGCGCTCGTCGTGCTCTGCACGGGCATGCTCATGATCGTCCTCGACGTCACCGTCGTGAACGTCGCGCTCCCCTCCATCCAGGAGGACCTCGACTTCTCCAACTCCGGCCTGGCGTGGGTGGTCAACGCCTACCTCATCGCCTTCGGCGGCCTGCTGATGTTGGCCGGCCGCGTCGGTGATCTGATCTCCCGCCGCGGCGTGTTCCTCGCCGGCCTGGGTGTCTTCACGGGTGCCTCGCTGCTGTGCGGCGCCGCCCAGTCGCAGGAGTGGCTCGTCGCCGCCCGCTTCGTCCAGGGCATCGGCGGCGCGATGACGTCCGCCGTGATCCTCGGCGTGATCGTCACGATGTTCCCCGAGCCCCGCGAGCAGGCCAAGGCGATCGGCATCTACGGCTTCGTCGCCTCCGCCGGTGGCTCGGTCGGGCTGGTCGGCGGTGGCGTGCTCACCGAGTCGATCAACTGGCACTGGATCTTCTTCGTGAACATCCCGATCGGCGTGGCGACCGCCGTCGCCGCCCTGCGGCTGATCCCCCACGACAAGGGCGTGGGCCTGGGCAGCGGCGCGGACGTCCCGGGCGCGACGCTCATCACCGCCGGCCTGATGACGCTCGTCTACACGATCGTCAAGCCTGCGGCCGAGGACGGCTGGGGTGCGACCTCGACGCTGCTGTTCGGCGGTGCCGCCGTGCTGCTGCTCGTTGCGTTCGTGGTCCGCCAGGCCCGCGCGGCCAACCCGCTGATCCCGCTGCGGGTCTTCCGCTCGCGCAACGTCGTCGGCGCCAACGTCATCCAGGTCTGCACCGTCGCCGCGATGTTCGGCCTGAGCTTCCTCGGCGCGCTGTACCTCCAGCACGTGCTCGGCTACAGCCCGCTGGAGACCGGTCTGTCCTTCCTGCCGATCACCGCGGTGATGGGGACGCTCTCGGTCGGCTTCGCCGAGAGGCTCGCGATGCGCTTCGGCGCCCGGGCGACCCTGCTGCCCGGCCTGGTGCTGGTGAGCGCCGGCATCCTGCTGTTCACCCGCGTCCCGGTCGACGGCGCGTTCGTCACCGACGTCCTGCCGAGCATGCTGCTGATCGGCTCCGGCTTCGGCATCGCGATGCCCGGCCTGATGACGCTGGCGATGTCGGCCGCCACGCCGGAGGACGCGGGCGTCGCATCCGGTCTGATCAACACGACCGCGCAGGTCGGCGGCGCCCTCGGCCTGGCCGTCCTGGCGACGCTGGCCGCCGGCCGCACCGACCACCTCGACGCCACGCAGACGCACGACGAGGCCCTTGTCGGCGGCTACCACCTGGCGTTCTTCGTGAGCTTCGCGCTGTGCGTCGTCGCGGTGGTCGTCGCGCTCGTCGCCTTCGAGAAGCAGCCCGCGACCGCCGAGGCCGACGCCCTCGCCGCGCACGCGGAGCCCGAGGCCGCCTGACCCACCCGCCGAACACGCTTTTGTGCCGCTGCTCCGGGGTGAAAAAGCGTGTTCGACCCCGGGGCCGCACCCCCAGCCCGCCGAACACGCTTTAGTGCCGCCGCCGCGGGGTGAAAAAGCGTGTTCGACCCCGGGGCCGCACCCCCAGCCCGCCGAACACGCTTTAGTGCCGCTGCTCCGGGGTGAAAAAGCGTGTTCGGCCTACCAGGGCTGGAGCTCGCGGTCCTTGAAGAAGCCGCCGGTGGGGCCGTCGTCGGGCAGCGTCGCCAGCCAGACGGCGGTGTCGGCTCCCTCGGCGACGGTGCGCGGTGCGGAGGCGCCGCCCATGTCGGTCTGGACCCAGCCGGGGTTGAGCGCGTTGACGAGGATGCCGTGCGCGGCCTCCTCCACCGACAGCGTCTTGGTCAGCGCGTTCACCGCGGTCTTGGAGATGCGGTACGCGGGCGCGCCCCCGCCCATCTCGCTGAGCTGGCCCATGCCCGTCGAGAGGAATACGATGCGGCCCGCGTCCGACGCGCGCAGCAGCGGCAGCAGCGCCTGGGTCAGCCGCCACCCACCGAAGAGGTTGACCTCCATCGTGTGGCGCGCGTCGTCGAGGTCGGCCGTCGCGACCGACGAGCTGTCGTCCCCCGTGATGCCCGCGTTGTTGACGAGGACGTCGAGGCTCGTGAGGTCCGCAGCCAGCGCCGCGACGCCGGCCGCGTCGGTCGTCTCCAGCGCGACGCCCCGCGCGCCGGCCCCGAGGTCGGCAGCCGCGCGCGTGGCCGTGTCGAGGTCGCGCGCGGTGACGATCACGTCGTGGTCGAGGGCCAGCAGTTGGCGGGCGATCTCGTGCCCGATGCCCCGGGCCGAGCCGCTGATCAGCGCCGTGCGGCGCGCGGTGCTCATGCATGCGAGGCTAGCGCCGTCATGAAGCTGCGCACGGGGCCGGACGGGACGATGGTGCAGGACGGCGAGCGGTGGGTGTCGCTCGCGAAGGTCCTCGGTGAGGAGGACCCGGCCGCGCGGGACGCGCTGGCCTGCATCGCGGCGCACCGCAACGACGAGATCGCCGCGGCGGTCGCGGCCGCCGGTGACGACGCGACGGTGGATCCGGCGCAGGCCGGCCTGCCGTTCGCGCCGTCCTCGATGCGCGCGTTCATGCTCTGGGAGTCCCACGTCGTCGCGTCCTCGCGGATGCTCGTCAAGCATTTCTTCCCGCCGCCGATGTGGAAGGCCGTGAGCACGTTCGAGCGGGTGACCGGGAAGACGTTCCCGAAGCTGAGGCCCAACGCGCGGTGGCACCGCGAGCCGACCTTCTACATGGCCAACCACACGATGACGCTGGCCGACGGCGAGCCGATGTGGTGGCCGTCGCACACGAAGGTCCTCGACTTCGAGCTGGAGCTGGCCTGCGTGCTGAAGCACGAGATCGCCGACGCGACGCCGCAGCAGGCGCGCGAGGCGATCGGCGGCTGGACGGTCCTCAACGACTGGAGCGCCCGCGACGTCCAGGCCGACGATGCGCGCCACAACATCTTCGGCCCGGTCGTGAAGGCCAAGACGTTCGCCAACTCGCTGGGCTGCGACGTCCTCACCGCCGACGAGGTGCCCGACTGGACGCAGCTGGGCGGCCGCGTGCGCGTCGACGGCGAGGAGTGGTGCAGCGGCACCGCCGCCGACCCGAAGTTCGACATGGGCGAGCTGCTCGCGTACGCGTCGCAGGGCGAACGGCTGCGGCCGGGCGACGTCTTCTCCTCCGGCACCCTGCCCGGCTGCTGCGGACTGGAGCACGAGCGCTGGGTCCAGCCCGGGCAGACCGTCGAGCTCGAGATCGACGGCATCGGCACTCTGACCAACCGCATCGACCCGGAGGCCCGGCCATGAGCACCGGCAAGGACGTCATCCTCCCTACGCCCGGCGACGACGAGGTGAAGGACCGCGTCGTCGGCGTGCTCAAGCCGCTGCTGCGGATCACCGCGCCGAAGCTCTACGGCGCGGAGAACCTGCCCAAGAGCGGGGGCGCGCTGCTGGTCGGCAACCACACGATCTACGGCCTGCTGGACCTCCCGATGATGATGGCCGCGATGTGGACCGAGCACCGCTTCTGGGCCCGCGGCCTCGGCGAGCACGCGCACTTCAAGCTGCCGATCTGGCCGGATCTGCTCCAGCGCTACGGCATGGTGCGCGGCACGCGCGAGAACGTCCACGCGCTGATGGAGGCGGGCGAGAACATCCTGGTCTTCCCCGGCGGAGCCCGCGAGGTCAACAAGCGCAAGGGCGAGAAGTACCAGCTGATGTGGAAGGAGCGCCTGGGCTTCGCGAAGCTCGCGATCGCCCACGACTACCCGATCGTGCCGTTCGCCTCCGTCGGCGCCGAGGAGATGTACGACATCGTCCTCGACGACAACCACGCCCTCTACGGCCGCTTCACCGACCTCGTCAAGAAGAACTTCGGCGTGCCGCTCACGCCGATCGTGCGGGGTGTCGGCCCGACGATGCTGCCCCGTCCGGAGAAGCTCTACTTCTGGTTCGGCGAGCCGGTCAGGACCGGCGGCCGCGAACCCGCCGACGTGCGCGACGAGGTGAAGGCCGCCGTCGAGTACGGCATCGAGTTCCTCCACGACGAGCGCGACGCCGACCCCGACCGCGGCCTGCGTAAGCGCCTGCTGGGCCGCTAGCCCAGCACGTGGCGCCAGTCGTTGACGACGATCGCCGTCCCCGGCGGGTACTCGAACGATGCCTCGCCGACCAGCGTGAAGCCGGCCTTGCAGGCCACCGCGTTGGACGCGGCGTGCTCGACCTTGGGGTAGGCGTGCATCGCCGGTCGCGTCCCCTCGGCGGCGGCGAGCTCCAGCAGCAATCCCACCGCAGCCACCGCGACGCCGCGACCCTGGAACGCCGGCAACACCGCCCAGCCGCACTCGTGGACCTCGCGGCCGTCCCACTCGCGATCCCAGTAGCCGACCCAGCCTGCCCGCGCGCCGTCGACCTCGATCCGGTACTGGCAGGAGCCGGGCCGCGAGTAGCGCTCCTGGCGCTCGGCGATCTTCTGCGGCGTCTCGGCCCCACCGAGGAACGCCATCATCGCCGGGTCGCCGTTCAGCGCGGCGAGCAGGTCACCGTCGGTGGCCGACCAGGGGGCGAGCGCGGCGCCCATCACCCGACGGTGATGCGCATGACCTCGGCAAGCTCGCCGCCGAGGATCTGCTCGCTCCCGCTGATGCGGACCGTCAGCGGCCCGCCGAACGGCTGGCGGTCGATGACCTCCAGCGCATCGCCCAGGCGGATGCCGCGCTCGTCGAGGTAGCGCAGCTTGGCCGGGTCGGAGTCCGAGACGCGGCTGAACGTCCCGCCGGTGCCGACCTCCAGGGTGGACAGGCTGGCGTCCTCGCCCTCGTCGATGAGGAGGTCCACCGACGGGATCGGGTCGCCGTGCGGGTCGTGCGTCGGGTTGCCGAGCTTGGCGGCGATGCGCGCCTCGAGGTCCTCGGAGATGACGTGCTCCAGGGCCTCGGCCTCCTCGTGGACGCGGTCCCACGGCACCCCGAGGTGCTCGACGAGGTACAGCTCCAGCAGCCGGTGGTGGCGGATGATCTCCAGCGCCACGCGCCGCCCGTCCTCCGTGAGCGTCACGCCCCGGTACGGGACGTGGTCGACGAGGCCGCGCTCGGCGAGCTTCTTGACCATCGCCGACGCCGACGCCGCGGTGACGCCGAGCCGCTCGGCCAGCGCGTTGGTCGAGACGGCGTCCGCCCCGCGCCGCTGCAGCGCGTAGATGGCCTTCGCGTAGTCCTCGATGGCGTCGGAGACGTCGTCTCTGCGGCGGGTGGCGGCCATGTCGTCCCTACACGCTTACCAGGAGACCGGTCGCGAACATGAGAGCCAGGCCGCCGAGCAGCCCTCCGACGGAGGCCGGGTGGAAGGTGCGGTCCTGCTCGTCCTTCAGCGTCGGGGCCAGCTGGGCGATGACCTGCACGATCGCACCTGCGCCGACGCCGAACAAGAAGGCCGCGACCGAGGTGTTGAACGCTGACGCTCCGATCCAGGCCCCGACGATCGCCGGCGAGCCGGCGATGAGGCCCAGGCTGACCAGGCGCCGCGGGGTCGGCGACTCCTTGGCCAGCGGCGCAACGATGGCCAGTCCCTCGGTGGTGTTGTGCAGCGCGAAGCCGACGACGAGGAACGCGCCGAGCGCCAGCGCACCGGTGGCGTAGGACGTCCCGATCGCCAGGCCCTCCCCGAGGTTGTGCAGCCCGATGCCGATGGCCACCAGCATCGCAAGGTGACCGGCGTCCGCGCCGGCCTTGGCGGCCTTGCGCCGGCGGTCGGACATGAACGACCCGATCGCGGTGAGCGCCAGGAAGCTCGTCACCGCGCCGAGCCAGACCAGCGCCTGCCCACCGAACGCCTGCGAGCCCTCGGCGGCGAGCTCCTGTCCCTCCAGGAGGGCGTCGATCGCCAGGAAGACGAGCAGCCCGACCGTCAGGGCCATGATGCCGCGCATCCACGTCGCCGGGATGCGCCGGACCCAGGGCAGCCAGAGCATGCCCAGCGCGATCGGGATGACGCCGACGTACAGCCCCAGCAGCGCCATGAGGCCGTAGAAGCCGAGGTCGGTGTCCGGCGTCTCGGCGGCGGCGTCGATCGCGTGGACGATGGTCCCGCCGGTGCTGGTGAGCAGCGCGACCTCATAGGCCTCGCCCTCCACCCACGGCTGCTGGATCCTGATCGTGTCCGCCGCGAGATGCTCGATCTCCGTGGCCGCACCGCTGAACTGGGCGTAGGCGTCGTTGACCTGCACCTGGGCGACCCGCACGGCGTCGGCGCCGTCGTTGCGGAGCTTCAGCTCGATGACGCCGGGGGTGAGCGTCGTCTTCTCGACCGAGAGCGCCTCGATCGGCGCGCCGTTGCGCTCCGGCAGGCCGGGACCGCCGAGCGCGGCGAAGACGGCGACGCTCAGCACGATGAGCACCAGTGGTCCGATGCCGCGCAGCATCAGCCGCTCACCTCGAAGAAGCCCTGCCAACCCAGCTCGGTGAACTCCGACTGATGGGCGTGGAACATGTACTTGCCGGGGTATCGGAACGTCCACTCCAATACTCCCCGCTGCCCTTGGCAGAGCATCACGGTGTCCGTGAACTCGCTCGGCGTCCTCATCGTCCCGGTCGGGAAGTAGTTGAAGAGGTTGCCGTGGAGGTGGAAGGAGTTGATGAGGTCGTACTCCAGGACGTTGACGAGGTAGACGCGGACCTTGTCCTCCAGGCGGACCTTGATCGGGTCGTCCATGTAGGCGAAGCCGATGGTGTTGGCCGCGTAGATCTCGTTGGCGCGGTCGAAGTTCGTGTCGAACCCGTTCATCACCATCACCATCTCGTCGGCGTCGTCGCGCCCGCCCTTCGGATCGATGATGAAGGCGCCGTAGAGGCCCTTGGCGATGTGCTCGGCCAACGGGCGGACGTGGCAGTGGTAGAGGTGGACCCCGGCGGGCAGCGCGTCGAACTCGTAGACGGCCTTGCCGCCCGGAGCGATCTCGCCGGCACCGAGGCCGGGGACGCCGTCCATCTCGGCCGGGTGGATGCCGTGGAAGTGGATGGTGTGCGGGTGGGCCGAGCCGTTGCCGAACGTGATCCGCAGGCGCTCACCCTCCCGCGCCCGCAAGGTCGGCCCGGGGATCCGGCCGTTGTAGGTCCAGGCCGCGAAGGAGACACCGGGCGCGATCTCGATCTCCTTGTCCAGCGCGTTGAGGTTCCACTCGCGCAGCACGCGACCGGAGGACAGCCTGGTCGTCGTGCCCCAGTCGAAGTCGCGGAGCACCTCGTGCGGATCGAAGCCGTTGGCGCGGTGGTCGACGGTCCGCCCGGCGTTGAAGTTGGCGTGCCCGCCACCGCCGTGGCCGACGTGCGCCGTCGCGCTCTCGGGGGCGGTCATGTCGTGGTGCTGGTGCTGCGCGCCGGCGGCGCTGCTGAGGACCGCGGCACCGCCCAGCAGCGGGACGCCGCCGGCGAGGAGTTTGCGTCGAGTTAGGTCGGCCACAGCCGAGATTATGGCATGCCTAAACTTCTGTTGGCGCCCGACCTATACGCGCGCCGTCCAGCGGCGCCGCGCCCGCTCAGCCGTGCAGCAGCGCCTGCAGCAGCGAGAGCTTCGGCGTCGCGGCGGGCAGCGCGGCCGTCAGGTCCGAGCCGGGCAGCACCGGCAGCAGCAGGCGCGCGCCGTCGGTCCCGCCGACCTTGATCGTGTTCAGCGCCGGTGCGGTCGGCAGCGACAGCAGCGACTGCCCGACGATGTCCAGGCGGATGCGGTGTCCGGCGCGGAAGCGGTTGCCGACCGGCCAGAGCTCGACCTTGTAGGCGCGCTCGACGCCCGGCGTCGCGGGCTTGCGCGCCGCGTAGTCGCCGTAGGGCTGGACGACGGTGCCGTCGCGGGTCAGCGACCTCGACGCGATGACGTCCGGGTAGGCGGTGCTCAGGCGCCCGACGGCGAGCGGGTGCGGCGTGCTGTTGGTGTCGACGTCGGAGATGACCGCCCACACTCCCGTCTCCGGCGCCGTCGAGCGGAGCTTCAGCTCCAGCGAGGCCGGGCCGGCGCTCCAGACGTCCCGGGTCAGCTTCGGCGTCGTGTAGGTGAGGCCCAGCGCGCCGGCGAGCGTCGTGTCGGTGAGGATCGGCAGCGCGTCGGCGAGCGCGTTGAGGCCGGCGCCCCCGACCGTCGCGGTCGTGGGGACGTCGGTGGCAGTGAACAGCGAGGGCAGCGACGCGAACGCCTGCAGGGTCTGCGCCGCCGGCCGGCCCAGCGACAGCGACCCGTCGTTGCCCGACAGCGCGCTGCCGGCGCGGGCGGCGTCCAGCTGCAGCGGCGTCCACGTCGTGCCGGGCACCGGCCAGTCGGTCGCCGAGGTCGTGACGTACCTGCCGCGGACGGTGAAGTCCTCGCGGTCGCCGTCGGACAGGTACAGCTGCGCGCGCGGGTGGTCCTCCACGCCGTTGTCGATGCCGCGCAGGTAGTGGTCGATCCACGCGGTCTTCTCCGCCTGGCCGCCGTCGGTGCCCTTCGGCGCGCCGTCGTGGCCGTTGAGCACGAGCAGGTGGGCACCGTCACCGCGGAGCTCCTGATAGCCCTGGAAGGCACCGCGCGACTCGACGTCGAAGAAGCCGACGGTCATCAGCGCCGGGATGTGGTTGGCGTTGCCGCGATAGCCGCGCTGCTGCCACCACGCGGTCAGCGACGGATTGGTCAGGTCCTGCAGGCCCGCTTCGAGGAAGCCGCGCACGAGATCGGCCGCCGAGGCCGGGTTGCGCTGCGCGCGGTCGAAGCCCTGCGACAGCGCGATGGCCCCGATGCCGGCCACGACCGCCGTGCCCGGGGCGATGTTGTTGATGCCGCCGGGGACGAGCAGGTCCCGGTACAGCTCGAAGGTGCCCGACCCGAGCAGCAGCGCCTCGACGCACGGGTCCAGCGGCAGGTGCAGCGAGTTGTAGATCGTGATCGCGCTGGCGCTGAAGCCCTCCAGCGCGAGAGTGCCGTCGCTCCACGGCTGCCGGCAGACCCAGCGGGTGAGCTCGGCGACGTCCTGTTGCGTGCGGGGGCCCAGGGCGTCGAAGCTGCCGTCGCTGTCGCCGGTGCCGCGGGTCTGGACGAGGATGCGGTTGTACGCCGCGGGCGGGTCGTAGGTGTGGCTGGAGTTGCCGTACGGGCTGACCTCCATGACCGCCGGCCGCGCGGTCAGCGGAGCTTCGCCGTACACGGTGACCGCGAGCGAGACGCCGTCCGACGCCGTGAACCGCAGCGACTGGCTCGTCTGCGCGGCGCCGGCCCCCGGCACCGCGAGCAGCATGGCCGCGATGAACGCGGTGACCCCTGTCCACACCCTCATGGCTACGGCACCGTAGCAGATCGGTGAACGCCAGTGTTCTTATATTGCGAAGCGCCGGACCGGCTCGCCCACCAGCGCGTAGTGCAGGTCCACCGCGGCGACGTTGGCGAGGGTCGTCGCGCCCCGTGGCCAGACGCCCTGGTCCTCGTGGATGTGGCCGAACAGCGCCAACCGGGGCTCCACCTCGTCGATGAGGTCGCCGAAGGCCACCGAGCCGACGCGCAGGCCGCGGCTGGTGCGGTCGCCGTGGCCGCGGGGCGGGCCGTGCACGACGAGGATGTCCGCGTCGCGCGGGGCCGTCGCCGCCCGCTCGCGCAGGAAGACCTCCTCGTCGTCGCCCTTGGGCGCGTTGAAGGCCCAGTCGAAGAACCACGGGGTCCACGGCGAGCCCCAGATCGTGACCCCGTCGACGGTCACCGACGTGTCCTGCAGGTAGGTCCACGGCAGGTCGTCCGGGACCGACGACGGCGCCCGGTCGAAGATGAAGTCGTGGTTGCCGGCGATGCCGACGACGTGCTCCGCGGGCGCGGCCTCCAGCCACCTGCGGAACTCCGCGTCCAGCCATCCGGCCTGGAAGCCGACGTCGTGGTCGGAGGCCGGGGTGACGTCCCCGGCGATGATCAGCAGGTCGCACTCGGGCACCGGTGGCAGGTGCCCGTGCAGGTCGGCGGTCGCGGCGATGCGCACGCCCACAGTGTCTACCGCACCATGGTGCGCCAGCGCGTCGCCCGCGTCGAGCAGCCATCCGGGGCGTCGCCGCACCGGGTCGACGGGCGGTTCGCCCTGCTGTGGGCCGAACTGAACATGAGAGACCTGCCATCCGGTCGAGGCATGACCGATCGCTGAGAGGTAGGGTGCCCTAAATCAGGTGGCCCTAACGTGTGATGGGCCACTGCGATCCGCATCCCCCGGAAGGACCCGTCTCGTGTTCGCCAACTACCTCATCGGCCTTCGAGAAGGCCTCGAGGCCTCCCTGGTCGTCAGCATCCTCGTCGCGTACCTGGTCAAGGTCGACCGCCGTGACCGGCTCGTCCCCGTCGCCGGCGGCGTGGCCGCGGCGATCGCGCTGAGCGTCGCCTTCGGCGCGCTGCTGACCTACACCTCGGCGGACATCCTGCAGACCGGTCCGCAGCGCGAGACGTTCGGCGGGACCCTGTCGATCATCGCCGTCGGGTTCGTCACCTGGATGGTCTTCTGGATGCGCCGCACGGCGCGCGGGCTGAAGGCGGAGCTGTCCGGCTCCCTGGAAGGCGCGCTGGCCGTCGGCGTCGTGGCCGTCGCCGCGACCGCGTTCCTCGCCGTCGCCCGGGAGGGCCTGGAGACCGCGCTGTTCTTCTGGAGCGCCGTGCAGGCGGCCGGATCGACGACCTCGCCCGTCGTCGGCTTCACGCTCGGCGTGCTGACCTCGGTGGTCATCGCCTGGCTGCTCTACCGCCGCAGCGTCACGCTGGACCTCGCGAAGTTCTTCACCTGGACCGGCGCCGCGCTGGTCGTGGTCGCCGCGGGCGTCCTGGCCTACGGGGTCCACGACCTGCAGGAGGGCAACGTCATCGGCGGCGTCGACACGCTGGCCTTCGACATCTCGGGGACCATCCCGCCGAGCTCCTGGTACGGCACGCTGCTGAAGGGCACGATCAACCTCTCCGCGCAGACGACGGTGCTGCAGGCCATCGTCTGGACGCTCTACATCGTCCCCGTGATGTTCCTCTTCCTGCGCGGCGCACGGACGCCCGCGCGCCGCAGCGCCGCCGCCGTCACCGCGCTGCTGGCGCTGTTCCTCGGCGGGTGCTCCTCGGACTCCTCCGGCGTCAAGCCCGGCGGCGTCGGCATCACGGCCGGGGACGACAGCTGCGAGACGACCGCGACCTCCGTCGCCGCCGGACCGCGCACGTTCCGCGTCAAGAACACCGGCTCGCAGGTGACCGAGGTCTACGTCTACGGAGCGGGCGACCGCGTCGTGGGCGAGGTCGAGAACATCGGCCCGTCGATCTCGCGCGAGCTCGTCGTCCGTCTCACCCCCGGCACCTACGAGATCGCCTGCAAGCCCGGCATGGTGGGCAACGGCATCCGCAAGCCGCTGACCGTCTCCGGCAGCGCGGCCGCCGCGCCGGTGGGCAAGCAGCTGCAGGCCGCCGTCGACGGCTACCGCGACTTCGTGCAGGCGGAGACCAGGGCGCTGTTGACGCTGACCACCCAGTTCGCCGACGCCGTGAAGGCGGGTGACGTCGCGCGCGCCAAGCGGCGCTACGCGACCGCGCGCGTGCACTACGAGCGCATCGAGCCCATCGCGGAGAGCTTCCCCGAGCTGGACACCGCGATCGACGCCCGGGAGGACGGCGTGGCCAAGGGCGCGCGGTGGACCGGCTTCCACCGCCTGGAGCGCGACCTCTGGAAGACGGGCGACATCAGCGCGGACGGCCCGCTGGCCGACCGGCTGGTCAAGGACGTCAAGCGGTTGGTGTCCACCGTGGCGACGGTGCGGATCACCCCGGACCAGCTGGGCAACGGTGCGCGCTCGCTGATGGACGAGGTCGCCAACGGCAAGGTCACCGGCGAGGAGGAGCGCTACTCGCACACCGACCTCGTCGACTTCCAGGGCAACCTCGATGGCGCCAAGACCGCGTACGCGCAGCTGCGGCCGGTCGTCGTCGCGCGCGAGCCGGAGCTGGCCAGGACGCTGGACGAGCGCTTCAAGACGCTGCAGGACCTGCTGTCCACGCACGAGCTCGGTGAGTCGTTCAAGCCGTACACCTCCCTGTCGCGCGCCCAGGTCCGGGCGCTGGCCGACCGCGTCGATGCCGTGTCGGAGCCGCTGTCGCGCGTCACCGCGGTCGTGTTGCGATGACCCGCGTCTCCCGCCGCGGGCTGCTGGCCGGCGCGGGAGCGATGGGCGCGGGAGCGCTGCTCGCGGCCTGTGGTGACGACGCGCCCGCCGACGCACCGGCGGCCGTCGTCCCGTTCTTCGGGGAGCACCAGGCGGGCATCGCGACGCCCGCGCAGGACCGGCTGCACTTCGTGGCCTTCGACCTGCTGGACGGCACCTCGCGTGCCGACCTGGTCGACCTCCTGAAGGTCTGGACGTCGGCCGCGGCGGCAATGGCGGCCGGTGTCGAAGTCGGCCGCAGCGACGACCCGCAGGCCCCGCCGCTGGACACCGGCGAGGCCGTCGGCCTGCCCGCGTCGCGTCTGACGATCACGGCGGGCTTCGGCACGTCGCTGTTCGACTCGCGCTTCGGGCTGCGGGGCGACCGGCCGGCCGCCCTGGCCGACCTGCCCCACTTCGCCGACGACGACCTCGACCCGGCGCGCAGCGACGGCGACCTCTGCATCCAGGCCTGCGCCGACGACCCGCAGGTCGCGGTCCACGCCGTCCGCAACCTGGCCCGGCTGGCGCACGGCGTCGCGGGCGTGCGCTTCAGCCAGCTCGGGTTCGGGCGGACGTCGTCCACCACCGCCGCGCAGGCCACGCCGCGCAACATGTTCGGCTTCAAGGACGGCACCGCGAACCTGAAGCTCGAGGACGCCACCGCGCTGCGCCGCCACGTCTGGGTCGGCCGCGGCGACGGCACGAGGTGGATGACGGGCGGGTCCTACCTGGTCCAGCGCCGCATCCGCATGACCATCGAGACCTGGGACCGCGATTCGCTGGCCGACCAGGAGCAGGTCATCGGCCGCCACAAGCGGTCCGGGGCGCCGTTGGGCGAGACCGATGAGTTCGCGTCGCTGGACCTCAAGCGCACGCCCGAGCAGTCCCACGTCCGCCTGGCCCACCCCGAGAGCAACGGCGGTGCCGCGCTGCTGCGCCGTGGGTACTCGTTCGTGGACGGCAGCGACGGCCTCGGCCGCCTCGACGCGGGCCTGTTCTTCCTGGCCTACCAGCGCGACCCGCGCGCCCAGTTCGTGCGCATCCAGCAGCGCCTGGCCGGCAAGCACAACGACGCGATGAACGAGTACGTCACCCACGTCGGCAGCGGCCTCTACGCTATCCCGCCGGGGGTGGACCGCGGCGGCTTCTGGGGCGACACGCTGCTGTCGTGACCTGGGCCCTCGTCGCGCTGGGCGCGGCGGCCGCGGTGGCCGTCGAGCTGCTCGAGGCACTGGCGATCGTCGTCGCCGTCGGCGCGACCCGGCGCTGGCCCGATGCCCTCCTCGGGGCGCTGGCCGGGCTGCTGGCCTGCGCGGCGCTGGCCGCCGCGCTCGGCCCCGCGCTGGGCGCGATCGACCTCGACACGCTGCGCCTGGTCATCGGCACGCTGATGCTGCTCTACGGGCTGGAGTGGCTGCGCAAGGGGACGCTGCGTCTGGCCGGGCGGCGCGCGCGGGCGTCCTCGGTGGCCGAGTTCGAGGAGACCGTCGAGGAACTGGCCGACGACCCGCTGCCTCCGGCCGGCGAGGCCGACTGGGCCGGCCGCATCGTCGCGTTCAAGGGCGTCCTGCTCGAAGGGGTGGAGATCGTGATCATCGTCGCCGCGCTCGCGGGCCGCCCGGAGGGTGCCGCCCCTGCCGTGGCCGGCGCGGCGCTGGCCTTCGTCGTCGTCCTCGGCTCCGGCTTCTGGCTGCGGCGTCCGCTGGCCCGCATCCCCGAGACCGAGTTGAAGTGGGCCGTCGGCGTCCTGCTGACGTCCTTCGGCCTGTTCTTCGCGGGCGAGGGGCTGCACGTGTCCTGGCCCGCCGGCGACGGCGCGATCCTCGGCCTCATCGCCGTGACCGCGCTGGTCAGCGAGTCGCAGGTGCGGGCGCTGCGATGACCGCGCTGCGCAAGCTGCTGTTCGGCGAGACCTGGCTGCTGCCCGGCGGCATCGCCCTGCTGCTCGTGGTCTGCGGCCTGGTCCTCAAGCCGCTGCTCGGCGACGCCTGGGACGACGTCGGTGCCGTCGTCCTCGTCGTCGGCGTCCTCAGCCTGCTCGTCGCCGCCGTGCGGCGAGGGTGACGCGACCGACGGGCACGTCAGGCGCCCAGGCCGAACGCGACGGTCAGCGTGAGGCCCGCGCCCAGGCAGTAGAGGCCGAACGGGGTCAGCCGGTTGGTGTGCAGGTAGCGCAGCAGGAACTTCACCGCGAGGAAGGTGGTGACCGCCGCGCAGGCCGCGCCCAGCAGCGCCGGACCACGGACGCCGTCGCCGTCGGGCCCCAGCAGGTCGGGGACCTTCAGCAGAGCGGCGGCGCCGATGATCGGCGTCGCCAGCAGGAACGCCAGGCGCGCGGCGTCCTCGTTGGAGAGGCCGGCCAGCAGGCCCGCGCTCATCGTCGCACCGGACCGGGAGAAGCCGGGGATGAGGCCGATCGCCTGCGCGGTGCCGATGCCCACGGCCTGCTTGAGGGTCAGCCGGCTGAGGCGCACGTCGGAGTCGCTGTCGGTCTGCGGGGCGCGCCGGCGCAGTCGCTCCGCCCCCAGCAGCATCAGGCCGTTGAGCGCGAGGAACGCCGACGCGCCGGTGGGGGACGAGAAGGCCGTGCGCAGCTTGTGCTCGGCGCCCAGGCCGATGAGACCGACCGGGATCGTCCCGGCGACCAGCAGCCAGCCCAGGCGGGCGTCGGTGTCGTCCGGGGCGATCTCGCGGTCGCGCAGCGAGCGCAACAGCCCGCCGACGATGCGCTTCCAGTCGTCCCAGAAGAAGCCCAGCAGGACGAGCGCCGTCGCCAGGTGGGTGGCGACGAGGAAGGCCAGGAAGAACGGGTCGTTCTGGTGGATGTCCCACCCGAGCAGCCGCGGCAGGATCACGCCGTGGCCCAGCGAGGAGACCGGGAACGGCTCGGTCACGCCCTGCAGGAGGCCGAGGATCGCGGCCTGGAAGTAGCTGATCACTGCCGGCACGGTGCCAGTGGCTGCCTGACCACAACCTGAACGGCGCGCGTTCAGGTGGCGATCACCCGCCTACGATGGGCCACGTGACCGCGGCGCTGGACATCGGGTTGTGCGAGGACGATGACGAGCTGCGCGGTGTGGTCCGCAGCGCGCTGGAGGCCGAGGGCCACGCCGTCCGCGCCACCGCATCCGGCGCCGAGGCGCTGCGGATGTTCAGCGACGCCCCGCCGGAGGTCCTGGTCCTCGACATCGGCCTGCCGGACGCCGACGGCCGCGACGTCTGCCTGGCGCTGCGCGCCGCCGGCGTGCAGTCACCGGTGCTGTTCCTCACCGCGCGCTCGGCGCTGACCGACCGGCTGAGCGGCTTCCACTCCGGCGGCGACGACTACCTGGCCAAGCCGTTCGCGCTGGCCGAGCTGGTCGTGCGGATCGCGGCGCTGGCCCGGCGGGCACCCGCGGCTCCGGCCGCCGCCACCGCGCCGGGCGTCACCCTCGACCCGGGCGCCCACGCGCTGTTGCACGGCGACCGCCGGGTGCCGCTGACGCCGACGGAGTTCCGCCTGATGGCCGCGCTGGTCGCCCACCCCGGGGAGGTCGTCCGGCGCGCGGCGCTCGTGGCCGCGGCCTGGCCCGACGGCGCCATCGTCCACGACAACACCCTGGACGCCTACCTCGCGCGCATCCGCCGCAAGCTCCGCGAGATCGAGGCCGACGTGACGGTCGAGACGGCGCGCGGCGTCGGGTATGCGCTGCGATGACCTTCCGGCGGCGGCTGACGCTGACGTCCCTCATCACCATCGCGGTGGGCCTCGGCGCGCTGCTCGTGGCGGGCAACGTGTTCTTCGCGCACCGGGTCAGCACCGAGGTGACCAACGTCCTGCGCGCCGACGCCGGCTCGCAGGTCTCGGCGCTGCAGGTCACGGCCACGGGCGTCGCCCTGCGCGAGACGGCCAACGACGAGGCGCTGGACCGGCGCGGCTGGGTCTTCGACGGCGACACCGTGCTCGAGCGCCCGCCGGACGTGAAGCCCGCGGTCGACCGGCTGGCCGTGCGGCTGGGTCGCGCGGCCGTCGCCCGGGAGGTCGACGGCCCCGACGACACCCGGCTGCGCGTCGAGCCGATCCGCGGCATCGGCAGCGACGCGGTCGTCGGCGCGGTCGTCGTGTCCTACGCCAAGGAGCCGCTGGAGCGGCTGCAGGCGGCGGTCCTGATCGGCTCGCTGATCATCGCCGGCCTGGTGCTGCTGGCGGGCGGCCTGGCCATCCGCAGCGCCGTCCACGGCGCGCTGGCCCCGGTGGCGCAGATGACCGAGACCGCGCACTCCTGGAGCGCCTCTGACCTGGAGCGCCGCTTCGACCTCGGCCCGGCCCGCGACGAGCTGACCGGGCTGGCGGCGACGCTGGACGGGTTGCTGGGTCGCATCGCGGCGTCGCGGCGCCACGAGCAGCGGTTCGCGGCTGAGGTGGCACACGAGCTGCGCACGCCGCTGGCCGGCCTGCGGGCGCGCGCCGAGCTGGCCCTGCGCTCCGGCGGGGACGCCGAGCAGCGCGCGGCGCTGGAGGCGGTCGTCGCCCAGGCGGACCGGCTGGGCGAGGCGATCGACACGCTGCTGGCCGTGGCGCGGCAGGAGCTCGACCCGGCCGAGGGCAGCGTCGACCTCGCCGCGCTGGCGGCGGAGATCGAGGACGCGGAAGTGGTGCCGAGCCCGATCCTCCTGCCCGCCGCCGAGGGCGACCCCGACGTCGTCCGCCGCGCGATCGCTCCGCTGGTGGACAACGCCCGCCGGCACGGCACGGTGCGGCTGGAGCTGTCGGCGTCCGGTCGCCACGTGCGGCTGGCCGTGTGTGACGACGGGCCGGGCGTGGACCCGGCGATCGCCGATCAGATCTTCAGCCCCGGGGTCCGCGGTGACGGGGACGGCGCCGGCCTGGGCCTGGCGCTGGCCCAGCGGCTGGCGCGCTCCTGCGGGGGCGACGTGCGGTGCGAGCCGGCGGACGGCGGGCGCTTTGTGCTGGAGCTGCCCGCCCTGCTGTGAGCGGGCGCGACCGGGCCTCGCCGGAGCTCCTGGCCTAGCTGCCGGGCTTCGCGTTGCGGATCGTCAGGTGCGCGCGGACGACGAGCAGGTCGTCGTCCGCGAACAGCTCGATCTGCACGCGGTGGACGGGCTTGTTGGGCAGCTGGTTGCTCCAGGCCCGCACCTTCAGCGGCTGTCCCACCGGCACCGGGTTGACGAAGCTCAGCGCGACGGTGCGGTTGAGGTCTGCGGGGTCGATGACCGGAAGCTCCTCGGCGATCGCGAAGAGCGCGTCGACCACCGCGCCGGGACGGGCCTCGCCGCGCGCGTCGGCGCAGTCCGCGGGGAAGGTGACGGAGTCCGGCACAGGCACGCGGGCACCCTATCTCGGGATCTCTCGAACAATCCATTCATACAACTTGTACGACCACGGGCGCCCCCGCTATGCTGGCGCCATGCTGTCCGGACAGACTGTCCAGAACGTGGCCGACCTGGACCTGGCCACCGTCGATCTGACCGATGCGGCGTGGTTTGCCGACGGTCCGCCCCACGCGCTGTTCGCCCGCCTGCGCGCCGAGGATCCCGTCCACAGGAACCCGCTGCCCGACGGCACGTTCTGCTGGGCCGTCACCCGGCATGCCGACGTGTCGGCGATCAGCCGCGACACGGCGACCTTCTCCTCCAGCCGGGCCGGGATCTTCCTGCACCCCGACCAGGTCATCCCGCTGGCGCTGACGCAGAACCTGCTGCTCTACAAGGACCCCCCGGAGCACACCAAGTATCGCTCGATCATGCAGACGGCGTTCACGCCGCACACGGTCGCCAAGCTCGAGGACGCCGTCCGCGAGCGCGTCACGCGGACCATCGACCGGTTCATCGAGAACGGCTCCTGCGACTTCGTCGACGACGTCGCCATCCCCGTGCCGCTCGGCGTCCTCACCGAGCTGATGGGCGTGCCCGAGGAGGACATCCCGCAGTTCATGGAGTGGACCGAGCAGATCGAGCACGCCCAGCGCGCGCCCGAGCCCGCGGCCGCATCGGAGACCTTCGTGCACATGGCCGGCTACCTGCACGGCCAGATCGAGCGGCAGATGGACGAGGGCGTCGAGGAGTCCCTGGTGATGCGCATGCGCGCCGCCGAGGTCGACGGCAACAAGCTCGACGACTCCGAGATCCTCGTCTTCTTCGGTCTGCTGGCCTTCGCCGGCAACGACACCACGCGCAACACCACGGCCACCGGCATGTACGAGCTGCTGAAGCGGCCGGAGGTCTACGCCGAGCTGGTCGCCGACCCCTCGCTGGTCCCGGCCGCCGTCGAGGAGATCCTGCGTTACACGACCGTCGTGCAGTGGTTCAACCGCACGGCCACCACCGACACCACGGTCAACGGCGTGGACATCGCCGAAGGCGACCGCGTGCTCATCTGGTACGCGTCGGCCTCCCACGACGAGGAGGTCTTCGACGACCCGCAGACCTTCGACATCCACCGCGTCAAGCCCGAGCACAAGGCCTTCGGCGGCGGCGGTCGCCACTTCTGCCTCGGCGCCGGCCTCGCGCGCCTGGAGCTCAAGGTCCTCTTCGAGGAGCTCACCCGCCGCCTGCCCGACCTCGCGCCGGCCGGCGACGTCGAGCGCCTGCCGTCCTCCTGGGCGCACGGCCTCACCAAGATGCCCGTGACCTTCACCCCCGGGCCGCGCGAAGCCTCCTGGCACTCCGGCCGGGGTGGTGTAGATGGGTGACGCTGAGCGTCACCCATCTACACCACCCCGGAATATGCGGCCTGCCAGGCGGCGGTGTCGGTGAGCTGCTCCAGGGCGACGAGCTGCTCGCCGGACACGGTCCAGAGGTGGAAGAAGGCGGCCTCGAAGCGGTGGCCGGTCGCCCGGGCGGTGCCGCGGTAGACACCGCGGACCAGCAGCCGGCCGGTGCCGCAGGAGATGAACTCGACCGGGTGTGCCTGCGCGCTGAACGCCGCGCCGATCGCCCACCACCCCTCGCGGATGGCGGCGTCGGCGCCGCGGTGCTCGCCGGCGGCCACGGGCATCCCGGCGGCGAAGACCGCGACGAAGTCCGGGGAGAGGACCTCACGCAGCGCCGCCTCGTCGCCACGGACCAGCGCCGCGTAGACGGCCTCAGGCAGGTGCCGCGGCATAGAGCGCCTCGATGCGGTCGGCGTACTTGGCCCCGATCGGCTTGCGCTTCAGCTTCATCGTCGGCGTCAGCTCGTCGCCGCCCGGCTGCCACTCCTCGGCCAGCAGCTCGAAGCGCTTGATCTGCTCGACCCGCGCGAGCTTCTCGTTGGCCCGCTCGACCGCGGCCGCGATCTGCTGCTGCACGTCCGGGTCGGCCGGGTCCAGGCCGGCGGCGGCGTCCGGATCCAGCACCAGCAGCGCCACGTTGTAGGGCCGCGAGTCACCGATGACGCAGGCCTGCCCGATCAGCGGCGAGGAGTCCTTCAGCTTCTGCTCGATGTTGGCGGGCGACATGTTCTTGCCCGCCGCGTTGATGATCAGCTCCTTCTTGCGGTCGACGATCCGCACGTAGCCCTCGTCGTCGACCTCGACGACATCGCCGGTGTGCAGCCAGCCGTCGGCGTCGATCGCCTCGGCGGTCTTGTCGGGCAGCCCGCGGTAGCCACGGGTGATCGTCGCGCCCCGCACGAGCATCTCGCCGTCCTCGGCGACCTTGATCTCGACCGCGCTGATCGGGCGCCCGACGGTGCCGACCTTCACGTCGTCCGGGGTGACGGTGGTGATGACGCAGGACGCCTCGCTCATGCCGTACAGCTCGACGACCGGCAGCCCCAGCGCCAGCAGGTACTCGTGCACCTCCTTCGACAGCGGGGCGGCGCCGACGCAGATCCACTTCACGCGGTCCAGGCCGATCTTCGCGCGAACCGCGGCACGCGCCGGCTCGGGCATCGCGGCCGGGTCGGTCACACCCGCCAGCTCCAGGGCGGTCTTGACCTTCTCCAGGACGCGGGGGACGCCGCCCCAGATCGTCGGCCGCAGCGCGGGCAGCACCTGCGAGACCGCGCGCGGGTCCTCGACGTCGGTGATCTGCACGCCGAAGACGATCGAGTTGTAGTGCGAGGACCAGCGGTCGGCGATGTGCGCGGACGGCAGGTAGGAGGTGATCGTGTCGCCGCGCTCGATCGGCAGGAGCTCCGACACCGACGCGCACTGGGCCAGCATGTTGGCGTGCGTGATCTCCACGCCCTTCGGCGGGCCCGTCGTGCCGCTGGTGTAGATCAGCGTCAGGACGTCGTCGGGGCCGACGGCCTGCCAGGTCGCAGCGAAGTCGAAGTCCTCCGGCGCGACGAGCGCGTCGAGGTCCTCGACGGCGATGACGTCGGCGGCGCCCGCGCCGCGGACGCGGTCGACGTGCGCGGCGTCGGCGAACACGACGGCGTTGCCGGCGTTCTCGAAGAGGTAGGCGATGTCCTCGGCGGGCAGCGTGTTGTAGACGCTGAACGGCGTCGCGCCGAGGTGCAGGACGGCCGTGTCGATGACGTGGAACTCGGGCCGGTTGGCCATCATCAGCGCGACGGTGTCCCCCCGCCGGACGCCACGGGCGTACAGGGCGCCGGCGATCCGCTCGACGGCTGCGCTGTACTGCCCCCACGTGTAGGTGGTGCTGTCGTCCGGGTTGCGCAGCGCGACCGCGTCCGGGTCGGCGGCCGCGGTGGCCTGAAAGGCGTGGGCGAGGGACTGATGGGACACGCGGCCGCTCCTGTCGACTTCTGACCGAACAGGGTGTCCGGTCAATTCGTGCAGGAGACTAGCACCGAGAGACCCAGTCTGGGCATACTGTCCAGACATCATGACCGTGACCACCTCCCCCACCACATCGATCTTCACCGACGATCACGTCGCCCTGCGCGAGTCGATCCGCTCGTTCGTCGACCGCGAGGTCGTCCCGCACGTCCACGAGTGGGAGACCGAGACGTTCCCCGACGCGATCGTCAAGCGCATGGGCGACCTCGGCTTCCTCGGGCTCTCGGTGCCCGAGGAGTACGGCGGGCAGGGCGGCGACTACTTCTGCAACATCGTGCTGGCCGAGGAGATCGGGCGGTCCGGCAGCGGCGGCTTCCTCATGGGCCTGTCGGTCCACACCGACATGGTCATGCCGCCCATCCTCGAGTTCGGCACCGAGGAGCAGAAGCAGCGCTACGTCCGCGCGGGCGTGGCCGGTGACGAGATCTTCGCGCTGGGCATCACCGAGCCCGACGCGGGCTCCGACGTCGCCGCGATCAAGACCCGGGCCGTCCGTGACGGCGACGAGTGGGTCATCAACGGTTCCAAGACCTACATCACCAACGGCACGCGGGCCTCGATGATCATGCTCGTCACCAAGACCGATCCGGACGCCGGCTACGGCGGGTTCTCGATCTTCCTCGTCCCCATGGACACCCCCGGTGTCATCGTCGAGAAGAAGCTCGCCAAGATGGGCATGAACGCGTCGGACACCGCGCTGATCGCCTTCCAGGACGTGCGCGTCCCGGCGAGCGCGATGCTCGGCACCGAGGGCAAGGGCTTCCAGCAGATCATGTGGGAGCTGCAGGCCGAGCGGACCATCGCCGCGTCCGGCGTGACGGCCTACGCGCAGTACGCGTTCGACAAGACCGTCGAGTACGCGCGGGAGCGCAGGACGTTCGGCAGCACGCTGGGCACCCACCAGGCGATCCGGCACAAGTTCGCGCAGATGGCGACGGAGCTGGAGGCCGCGCGCGACCTCGTCTACGCGACCGCGCGGTCCTACGCCGCCGGCGAGTACGACGTCCGCAAGATCTCGATGTGCAAGCTCTTCGCGACGCAGACCGCCTGCCGGGTCGCCGACGACTGCGTGCAGATCCACGGCGGCGCCGGCTACATGGACGAGTACGACGTCTCGCGGGTGTACCGCGACGTCCGGCTCTACCGGATCGGGGCGGGCGCCGACGAGATCATGCTCGACGTCATCGGCAAGTCCTACGGGTTCTGAGGGTTGGCCTCGATCACCCGCAGGACGGCACCGAGCGGGCGTGCCGCCCGCCGCGACGAGCTGCGCGCGCGGTTGCTGGAGGCCATCGAGGAGCTGCTGGCCGCCGGTGAGACGATCTCCGAGCTGCCCGTCGAGCGCGTCGCGTCGGCCGCGGGCGTGTCGCGGTCGACGTTCTACGTCTACTTCGAGGACAAGGGCGAGCTGTTGCGCGCGTGGTTCGAGGAGATCCAGGCGTCGCTGGACGAGGCCGTCCTCGGCTGGTGGAGCGTCGACGCCACGTGCACGCGCGACGACGTCCGTGCCGCGCTGGCCCACGTCGTCCGCACCTACCGCCCCCACGCTGCGCTGATGGCCGCGATGTACGACTCCTCCGTCTCTGACCCCTCCATCCGCGAGCTCGTCGACGCGATGCTCGAGTCGTCCTCCCGCGGGCTGGCCAAGCACATCAGGAAGGGCCAGGCCGACGGCTTCGTCGACG
Source organism: uncultured Conexibacter sp. (assembly GCA_964443695.1). Lineage (GTDB taxonomy): Bacteria > Actinomycetota > Thermoleophilia > Solirubrobacterales > Solirubrobacteraceae > Paraconexibacter. Next base: position 32,817 of record CAYUDT010000028.1, read on the forward strand.
CCGGGATGCCCCGCCGCGAGGTCGCCCGCTGGCTGACCCTCATGGCCGAGCGCGGCCTGCATCGCATGGTCGCCGGTGCCGATGACGCCGAGGTCGAGGCGCTCATCGACGGCTACACCACCATCGTCTGGAACACGCTCTACGCGCCCATGCGCTGAGGCCCCGCGCCGGCGCGCGAGGGCCGTGGCGTCACGGCGCGCGGTAGGCGACGAGCCCGCCGGCCGAGGACGGCAGTCCGGCGAGGTCGGCCGGCCCACCGGCATCGCACGGCGCGAACACCGTATGGCGGGCCACGGCGACCCCGGCCCCCACGCCGAGGCACTGCGTCAGGCGGCCGTCGAGGGCGATCGAGCGGTCCAGCAGCGGCAGGCCGGTGACCGCGTCGTAGGCCAGCAGCGAGCCGACGTCGTTGATCGCGTAGATCACGCCGTTGGCGGAGGTCAGCGGCTGGTAGGCGAACACATCGATGGACGTCGCCGAGATCCAGTTCAGCGCGCCGCTGCGCGCGTTGAGCCCGAACAGCAGGTTCGGCGTGGCGCCGGTGACGATGCGGTTGCCCACGAGCGTGCCGGTGCCGCCGTCCTGGAAGGCGCCGCCCGGCCCGACGAAGAACCTCCACGCGGCCGTCATCGACGCGGCCTTGACGCTGTGGAGCACCCCGGCCTTCTGCAGCTCGCTGACGCGCAGCGCGCCGTCGACCCGATGCAGGATCGGTGAGGCGCCGAAGTCGAGGTCGAGCTCCAGGCACTGCACCGACGCGGACGTGTCGAAGAACGTCGGCAGGTCCAGCGCGGGCGCGCCCGCGACGTCCCCGCAGAGCGGGTTGTTGGGGTAGCCGATGATGCCGTCGAGGTCGGCGTGCTCGCTGATGCCCTTGTAGCTGTCCAGCACGGTGGCGAACCTCGCGCGCTGCGGGTCGGCGTCGATCTTCAGGATCGCGTTGTTGTACGGATGCTGGCGGGAGTGGCCGTCGGAGTCGGCGGTGCCTGCGTAGAGGTGGCGCCCGACCGGGTCGTACGCGGGCGTCGACCAGATGCCGGTGCCGCCGAACCCGGCCGCGTAGTCGGCGTCGCTCATCGAGTACGCCTTGCGGACCGTCGCGCCGGTCTGCGCGTCGAGGAAGTACATGGGCACGCGGGCACCGTCGCCCGAGCCGCCGGCCAGCGGGACGAACAGCAGGTCGCGCCCGGCGGCCGGGACGGCCACCGGCGTCGCGTTGATGAAGGTGCCGTTGGCGGCGTTGCCGTCGTCGAGGCGGTCGCTGGTCCAGCGCACCGCTCCGGTCCGGGCGTCCAGTGCCACGGCATAGCTGCCGGCCGGTGCGTAGTTGTCGGTGACGACAGGCAGGGCGACGTCCCCGCGTGTGCCCATGCTCGGTGCCGCGTAGACCATGCCGTTGGCGACGGTGAGACCCAGCACCGAGCCGTTCATCCGGACGTGCCAGACCACCTGGCCCGTGTCGGCGTTCAGCGCGACGACGTCGCCCCGGTCGCCGAGGTACCCCTGGCCGAGCCCGATGTAGACGCAGCCCCCGGCCACGACGGGCGTGGAGCGCATGCCGCCGGGCGCGCCGACCTGATCACCCTTGAACGACCACGCCGGGCGCAACCTGCGGGCCCGCAGCGGCCCGAGCTGCGCCTCGTCGGGCTGGTTGCGCGTGTTGCTCAGGTCGTGGTTGAGGCCCTTCCAGTCCCCGCCCGCCGGGCGCGCGTCCGCCGGGCAGGTCCGGCCGGTCGGCTCCTGGACGACCTCCAGGCCGCTCGCGCCGGCCGGCGCCCCGCCGGCCAGCCCGAGCACCACGAGCACCCCGATCAGCGCACATCTGTCTCTCCCCGACACACCGGGTAGGGAACCGGGTTCCCGACCTCACCGCATCGGGGCTTGCACTCAGTCTTCTGCCTGCTCCTGCACCAGGCAGCGCACGTTGGCGCAGATGACCTCAAGGCAGCCGCCGGTGTTGAAGTTCAGCTTCAGGTGGCGATGCTTGGGCGTCGTCAGCTCCTGCGCGGCGTGCTCGGCCAGCCAGGGCGAGTCGACGATGAGGTTGGAGCCGTCGAACGCCTCTCCGGCGCCGACAGCATCGGCGTCCTGCCAGCGGAACGCGATCGTCGCCACGAAGGTCACGACGTGCGGCCGCGCCGCCCAGTCGTGGAAGCGGAGCTCCAGCTCCTCGCCGTCGTAGGACGCCGTCGGGCGCTCCGCGTCGGCGACGGAGAAGCCCAACTCGATCGGCTCGGCGTGCATGCCCGGCAGCCTACGGTGCGTCGGGGTCCTTCCAGCGCAGGAACGACGGGTCCAGCAGCTTGTGCAGCCCGCCTTCGGGAAGCCAGGCGAGGGTCTCCAGCTCGAGCGGGTCGAGGTAGCCGACCTGCCCGGTCTTGAGGTCCTCGATCCTCAGGCGGGGGCCGTTGCCCTCGGTGTCGACGCTGACGCGGACCGCGCCGAACTCGCTGACCAACTCGGCGTCGAAGGACATCAGACGAGGAAGGCGAGGGTGTTCAGCGGCTTGTCGTTGTCGACGAGCATGACCTTCTTGTAGGCCATGCGCAGCTCGCCGTCGACCTCGCGCAGGCGGTAGATGCTGCGTCCGCCCCAGATCGTCAGGCCGCGCTCGCGCGACTCGTAGATGAGGAAGTTCGCGCCGACGACGACGTCGTCCGGGAAGCCCGGGTCGGCGTCGAGCAGCTCGATGTTGGACAGCATGCGGCGCAGCCGGGAGGGCGGGTTCTGCGCGTGGCGCTTGCCGGTGTGCAGCTGCTTGATGCGCGTGGCGATTCGCGAGCGGTTGTCGAACAGGACCGACATGACCTTGGTCGGGTCGGTGTCGTCACCGTTGGCCGGGATCCAGTAGATGGCGTCGTCGGTCCACAGCGACTCCCAGGCGTCGTACTGCAGCTCGTCGGCGTAGCGGGCCTCGCGGTAGAGGAACTGCTCGCAGGCCTTCAACAGGTCGACGTCGACGGCGGGCATCACGCCTCCTCCATCAGGGAGCGGTAGTGGCGCCAGATCGCGCGCTGGGGCACCTCGTCGGTGGCGTCGCCGATGGTGTGGCCCTTCTCGTCGACACGCTCGCGGTGCGTGCCGCGCTTGAGCACCAGCCACTCGGGGGTCAGCGCCTGGACGCCCCGCTGGTTGCGCTCGTACATCTCGGTGTCGTCCGCGAGGAGGAAGCCCGCCGGGCCGACGGACCCGATCGTCTGCTGCAGGAAGCGCCGGTTGATGTCCGGGCAGCCGGGGTACTGCACGGCAGTCACGTGCTGGACGGTCTCGTCGACCGCCTTGGGCTGCAGGACGAACAGCTGGATCTCCGCGATGAACAGGTTGGGGAAGATCATCACGTGCGGGGAGCCGTCGACCATGATCTCCCGCGCGGCCTCTACGCCACGCGCGGCCTCCAGCTGGGCGACGTAGTCCGGGATCCGGTCGGTCGACGTGCCGAACCAGCCCATCGGCTCGTCGATGCGCCGGAACTCCGGCCGCAGGTCGTTCTCGGTGTGGCCGTTGCCGAGGTCGCGGGCGACGGCGGTGGACTTCTCGCCGTACAGGTCGCCGATGCCGGACTTCGCGACGCTGAAGATCGAGGCGTGGACGAACTGCGGGTGGTACCCGTCGGTCTCGTTCTCCAGCAGCATCTTCCAGTTGGCCTTGGCCTTGTGCTGCAGCCAGCCGGCGGTCAGCTCGACCTGGCCCGTGGGCGACAGCGCGACCAGCCGGTCGAACGCCTCGGTCGCCGCGCCGAGGTGCTCCTGGAGCGTCGGGCCCTCCTCGGCGAAGGAGCCGAAGACGAATCCGTGGATCTGGGCGACGCGGGCGACGCGGCCCAGGCCGAGGTTCTTCTTCTCCTCACGGCCGCCGTAGCCGGAGTTGAACGGGTAGCCCAGCAGCTGGCCGGTGTTGGAGAACGTCCACCCGTGGTAGGGGCAGCGGAAGGCGGAGGAGTTGCCCTTCGGCGCATCGCAGACGAGGTTGGCGCGGTGGGTGCAGCGGTTGAGCAGCAGGTGGATCTCGCCCTGCTTGTCGCGGGTCATGATCACCGGCTGCGGCCCGATCGACTTCACCACGTAGTCGTTGGGCTCGGGCACCTCCGACACGTGACCGACGTACACCCACGTCCGGTACCAGATGCGCTCCAGCTCGGCCTGGAAGATCGCCTCGTCGGTGTAGAGCGACCCGTGGACGCGGTCGTGCTCGATCAGGTCGTCCCAGCGGATGGACGCGTCGATCGCGGTCATGGCATTGATCCTACCATGTGTCTGGACAGTCTGTTCGATCCACGCGTCAGCCGAGCTCGCGCCCGACGATCGACACGAACGAGACGCACGTGCCCGGGCGGCCGCCCAGGTTGTGGGTCAGGCCCAGCCTGGGGTCGTCGAGCTGCCGCTCGCCGGCCTCGCCCCGGAACTGCTGCCAGTTCTCGAAGAGCATTCTCAGGCCCGAGGCGCCGACCGGATGGCCGAAGGACTTCAGGCCGCCGTCGGGGTTGACGGCGATGCGGCCGCCGAGGTCGAAGTCGCCGTTGAGGACGTCCTGCCAGGCCTGGCCCCGCGCGGAGAAGCCCATGTCCTCCATGAGCACCAGCTCGGTCGGCGTGAAGCAGTCGTGCACCTCGGCCAGGTCGATGTCCTGCGCGGTGCAGCCCGCCTGGGAGTAGGCATCGCCGGACGAGCGCACGACCTCCTCGAAGGAGGTGTAGTCATAGGCCGGGTCCATCGGGCCGTTGGCGGGGCCGGCGACCATCGACAGCGCCTTCACGTACATCGGGCGGTCGGTGTACTGCAGGGCGTCCTCGGCGCGGACGATCAGCGCGCAGGCCGCGCCATCGCTCACCCCTGAGCAGTCGAAGACGCCCAGGCGGCCGGCCACCAGCGGCGACGCGGCGATCTTCTCCTTGGGCACCTCCTTGCGGAACTGCGCACGCGGGTTCAGGGCACCGTTGTGGTGGTTCTTCCAGGCGATGTGGGTCATCGCATCGCGCATGGCGTCCGGGTCGACGCCGTACTTCTCGCAGTACGCGGGATCCAGCAGGCTGAACGCCGCAGGCGCGGTCACGGTCAGCTCCGGGGCGGTGCCGTCGCCGGGGACGTTGCTGCGCACCAGGCCGGAGTAGCCGGAGTCCTTGAGCTTCTCCACGCCCACCGCCATCACGCGGTCGTACGCGCCCGACGCCACGGCGTAGCAGGCGTTGCGGAACGCCTCGCTCCCGGTGGCGCAGAAGTTCTCCACGCGGGTGACGGGCTTGTAGTCCAGGGACAGCGGCTTGGACAGCACCATCCCCGACTGGCCGGAGTTCATGGTCCCCAGCCAGTAGGCGTCGACGTCCTCCTTGGTGATCGACGGCGTGCCGGCGAAGCACTCCTGCACCGCGTCGACGAGCAGGTCGTCGGCGCTGCGGTCCCAGTGCTCGCCGAACGTCGTGCAGCCCATGCCGACGATCGCGACGCGGTCCTTGATGCCATGACTAGCCACGGGCCTTCGCCTTCCAGAAGTAGTTGTGCACGCCGTCGGCGCTGGTGTACAGACGGCGGAAGGTCATCTCGACCTCCGTGCCGATCTCGACGTCCTCGGGGGACGTGTCGGTCATCTCGACCGTGTAGCGGCCGCCTCCCTCGAAGTCGACGACCACGACGATCAGCGACGGTGACGGGCTGAAGGCCAAGCGGTCGACCGTGTAGGTCGCGACCTTGCCCTTGCTGTTGGCCAGCGGGATGCGCGCCATCCGGTCGACCTCACGACAGGACTTGCACACGCGGATCGGCGGGACGTGCACGAAGCCGCACGCCTCGCACTGCGACCCGACGAACCCGAACTTCCAGGCCTCGGCCCGCGCGGACGGTGGGCCTGCGGAGCGGTCGGGCTCCGGGCGCCGCGGGGGCTCGCGCTCGATGACCCCCCGCCAGGTCAGGTAGGTCGCGTAGGCGATGTCACGGCCGTCCTTAAACTGCGCGGCGACCGGGTCGGCGGCGCGGTTGGCGGCAAGGTTCTCCGTCGTCCGCAGCACCAACGCGTCGGCGCCGTCGGCCGCGGAGATCAGCAGGATCGTCTGCCCGGGCTCGGCCCGGTCGAGGACGTCTGCGAGCTTCAGGCCGAGGTCGGCGGCACCGGCGTAGCCGAGCGCGGGCGCGGGGCCCGCGCCGTAGCGCTTCCCGGCCGCCGCGGCGGTGCGCGTGTGCGGCGAGGAGATCACGACGTGGTCAGGTGACGCGACGCCGGCCTGCTTGACCACCTCGGCGATGAGCGGCTCGTACATCTCCTGGCCGAAGCGCTCCTCCCACTGGCCACTGGCATCACTGCCCGGCCGGCGCCAGCGGTCCAGGAACTCGGCGGTGACCGACGCCGTGGCCACGAGCTCGGCGATCACGTCGTCGCCGGTGCCGAAGACGAACGCCGCAGCGCCGTCCCCGCCGTCGCGCTCGTCGGCCGACTGCGGGCGGCCGGTGCGGATGTCGCTGAGGACCGCCAGCCCGCCGGACGCCGCCGCGGCGCGCAGCGCCCCGACGGCGCTTCGCGCGCTGCCGACCATGTCGACCGCGAAGCCCTCATGGCCGAGGTCCAGTGCGGCGTGGATGGCGGACGCGTTGGCCTTGTCGAGGTACGCGGGCGCGGTCGTGGCGAAGTAGATCGCGCTCGGCGAGCCGCCCGCCCGGCGCGCCGCCTCGACGCCCATCGTGGTGGTGTCCTCGTCGTAGCAGGCCACCGAGCGGGCGGACGCGAAGGCCGGTGGTGCGCCGGCGCCGAGGGCCGCGGCGATCTCCGCACGCTGCAGCCGGTGGCGCGGGACGTAGGCGCCGTAGGACAGGATTCCGTTTTCGGACATAGTGTTCGGACAGACTGTACTAGATTGGTTCAACCGAGGTGCATGCCGCCGCCGACGCCGAGGGTCTCGCCCGTGATGAACGAGGCGCCCTCCGATGCGATGAAGCTCACGGCCGCCGCGCACTCCTCGGCGGTGCCCAGGCGCTTGAACTGCGTCATGTTCCTGGCGGCCTCTATCGCCTTCTCGGGCATCTCGTGCAGCAGCGGGGTGTCGATCGGTCCGGGCGAGACGACGTTGCAGGTGATGTTGAAGCGGGCGTTCTCCTGCGCCAGCGCCTGCATCAGCGAGACCACCGCGCCCTTGGCCGCGGCGTAGACCGCGTTGCCCTTGTTGCCGACCCGCCAGCCCTCGCTGCCGATGGTGATGACCCGGCCCCAACCGTTCTCCTGCATCGCCGGCAGCGCGGCCTGCGTGACGCTGATGACACCCTCCAGGTTCACCGCGAGGATCCGCTTCCAGGTCTCGACCTCGACGTCGGTGAACCAGCCGAAGTGATCCCAGCCGGCGTTGTTGACGAGGATGTCGATCGGCCCGCAGGCGCGGACCGCAGCCTGCGCGTCGGCATGCTCGGCGACGTCGAAGGCCACCGCGCGGCCGCCGATGCGGTCCGCGACGAGCTTGGCCTTGTCGAGGTGCCGCCCGGTGACGATGACCTCGCATCCGTCGGCGGCCAGGCGCTCGGAGATCGCGGCCCCGATGCCGTAGGAGCCACCGGTGACCATGGCTGTCCGGCGCGTCACGAGCCGGTGAAGTTCGGCCTGCGGCGCTCGATCACGGCGGCCAGGCCCTCGCGGGAGTCGGCGGTGCCCGACAGCTCGCTGACCACCCGGGACTCCTCGGGCAGCCGCGCCTCGACGATGGCGCCGAGGCCGTCCCAGACCAGGCGCTTGGTCGCCGCCAGCGCCAGCGGCGCGCCCTGCGCCAACTCCTCGGCGAGCCTGCGGCCCTCCGCCTGCAGGTCGTCGTCCTCCACCACCCGCGTGATCAGGCCGATCCGCAACGCCTCCTCCGCGTCGATCACCGGGTTGGTCAGCAGGATCTCCATGGCCTTCCTGAGCCCGACCAGTTGCGTCAGCGTCACGCTGCCACCGGCATCCGGGGCCATGCCCACGCGCGTGGCGCCCGCCATGAACTTCGCGCTGCGCGCCGCGATCACGAGGTCCGAGGCACAGACCAGGCCCAGCCCCCCGCCCCCGGCCGCGAAGCCGTGGACGGCCGCGACCGTCGGCGCGTTCAGGCGCATCAGGGCGCTCGCGCACATCTGCAGCCAGGTCGTGGCCTCGCGCAGGTAGTCGGGCAACTGCTCGCCCTTGGACTGGAAGACCTTCACGTCGCCCCCCGCGCAGAAGTGCGGGCCCTCGCCGGTGAGCAGGACGGCGCGGACGCGCGGGTCGCCGTGCACCTCCATGAGGACGTCGTAGAGCGCGCGGAGGAACGGGACGTCGAGGCCGTTGGAGGCTTCGGGCTTGTTCAGGCGGATGTGGGCGACGCCGTCGGCGGTGTCGAGCAGGATCGGGGGCACTCTTGGTCAGCTCCGGTTGGTGAAGGAGGCGATGCCTTCAGCGGCAGCCTCTCCGGTCAGGTGGTCCACGACAACCTCACGCTCGCGCGCCAGGCCGTCCGGCAACGGCCCGTGCAGCCCGTCGCGGATGAGGCGCTTGACCTTCGCCTGCGCCTCGCGGCTCTTGCCGGCCAGCTGCTCGGCGAGCTGCTGGGCGGTCGCCCTGAGGTCCGCGGCGGGCACGGCGCGGTAGGCCAGGCCCCAGCGCTCGGCCTCCACCCCGGACAGGCGGTCGCCGGTGAGGATGTGCGCCGACGCCCGCTGGCGTCCCACCAGGCGCGGGAGGTACTGCGAGCCGCCGCCGCCTGGCACCTGGCCGAAGTTGGAGTGGTTGTCGCAGAGCTGCGCGTCCTCGGCGACGAGGACGACGTCGCAGGCCTGCGCCAGCTCGAAGCCGCCCGCCATCGCGTAGCCGTGGACCGCGCAGACGACCGGGACGTCGAGCTCGCCGATCAGCGCGGTGGCGCGACCGAAGGCGGCAAAGAGCCCGGCCATCGCGTCGCGTCCCGCGGCGCGCAGCTCCTCCAGGGCCTTGAAGTCACCGCCCACGCAGAAGTGCCTGCCCGCGCCGGTGATGACGATGACGTCCACCTGCGGGGCGACCGCTCCCAGCGCCTGCTCCAGCGCCAGCGCGAGCTCCAGCGTGATCGCGTTCAGCGCGTCCGGGCGGTTCAGCGTGATCCAGCCGATGCGGCCGTCGACGTCGGTGAGGACCGTGCTCATCGCCCGAACTCCGGCCGGCGCTTCTCCGTGAACGCGACGATGCCCTCCGCGGCGTCGGCGCTGCCGCCGGTGCGCGCCATCGCGTCCAGCTCGGCGTCGTAGTGCTCGCGCAGCGTGCGCCCGGCCGATGCGCGGAGCAGGGCCTTCATCTCCTTGTAGGCGCCGGCTGGGCCGGCGGCGAACGCCGCGACCGTTCGGCGCGCCTCGGCGTCCAGGTCGTCACGGGGGACCACGCGGGTGACCACGCCCCACTCCAGCGCGGTGGCGGCGTCGAGGACCCGGTTCTCCAGCAGCAGCTCCTGCGCCCGCCGCAGCCCCACCAGCCGCGGCAGCCACCATGACGAGGCGCCGTCACCGGACAGCGCGATCGCCGCAAAGCCCGTCGCCAGCCGCAGGTCGTCGGCGGCGATCACGACGTCGGCGACGTAGGCGATGCCCAGGCCACCGCCCGCCGTCGGCCCGTGGATCGCGGCCACCACCGGCATCGGCAGCTCGTACAGCTGGTGCAGCGCGTCGTGGTAGGGCTCGACCATCGGCTCGACGGCCTGCCGGAAACGTCCCTCGCGGGCGGCGCCGGCGAAGTACTGCAGGTCACCGCCGACGGTGAACGCGGGGCCGTCGGCGCAGATCAGCAGCGCGCGCGCGTCGTCGCGCACGGTGAGCGCCTCCGCGGCGCCCGCCAGCGCCTCGACCATCGCCGGGTCGATGCCGTTGTGCGCGTCGGCGCGCACGAGCCGCAGCTCGGCCACGCCGTCGGCGACGGTCAGGGTCGCGCGGTCAGACACGGGCCGGCTCGTTCAGCGCCGCGAGCTCGGCCACGAGGTCCTGCATGAGGTCCCACACGTCAGGCATGAGGTCACGATCGCCGACGATGCCGACGTCAAGCTGCTGGTCGTAGCTGACGACCGTGATGTTCAGGCCGACGCCCGCCATCACGATGCTCAGCGGGTAGTGGGCCACGACCCGCGCCCCGCAGCAGTACATCTGCACCGGCGGGCCCGGGACGTTGGAGACCATGAGGTTGATCGGCGGGGCGATCCGGCCGGAGCCGATGAGCTGCATCGCACCGCCCGCGACCATCCGGAACAGGGCGGGCGGGATGAGCATGTTCGCGTCGGCCAGCAGCGTTGATGGCACCGCCTCGTGGCGGTGCTTGGCCAGCGCCATCACCTGATGGGTGCGCTGCACGCGCCCCGTCGCGGTCGTGACGTCGGTGGGGATCGGGACGACGTAGCTGCTGATCGCGTTGCCGTAGGTGCCGTCGGGGGCGGGCCGGACCGACGCAGGCACGAACGCCAGCAGCGCGTCGTCCGGGAGATCGTCGCCGAGTCGGCGGCGCATCGCTCCCGCCACCATCGCCAGGATGACGTCGTTGAACGTGACGTTCAGCCGCTTCTTGACCGCCTTGACGTCCGCGATGGGCAGCGACGCGAACGCCACGCGGCGTTCCTCGCTCAGCGCGCCGTTGATGCGGGTCCGCGGTGCCTTGTCCAGCAGCGGTCCGGGGCGGTCCTCCTCCTCGGGGTTGCGCAGCCTGGCCAGCTGCTGCGCGCTCCAGGAGATCGAGGCCACGCCGGGGACGCTGCGCAGCCCGGGGATCTGGTCGAGGTGTGGCAGCGCCGCGGGCGCGACCTGCAGCGCCTTCAGCGGATGCAGCGCGGCACCGAGCAGCCCGCGGGCGAGCATCTCAGCCCGCCCGGGGTCGCCCGGGACCGGCTCGTCCGGCGGGGGCAACACCCGGCCGTGGGGGACGTCGTCGCACAACGTGCCGAGGACGACGGCCGCGGAGAGCCCGTCGGCCACGGCGTGGTGGAGCTTGGTGATGAGGAACGCCCGCTGCCCGTCGGCCTGGCGCAACAGGTGCATCTCCCAGAGTGGGCGGTCGCGGCGCATCTGCCGCGACAGGACGTCCTGCGCCTTGAGGGCCGCGGTGGCGAAGCCGGCCTCGTCGACGACGGTCTCGTAGATGTGGTCAGCGACGTCGACCTCGCTGTCGACGAACACCGGGTGGTCGAGGCCCAGCGGTGCGGTGCGCAGGCGCCAGCGCAGCGGCTTGAGGCGGTCGATGCGCTCCTCGACCATCGCGATGAGCGTGTCGCGGTCGGGGACCGGCGTGCCCTCGTGGGGCTCGAGCACCCCGAGGGCCGCGTAGTGGCCCAGCGTGTTCGCAGTCTCACCGGCCAGGAACTGCGCGTCGAAGCTGCTGAGGCGGCGCACGGCGTCACACCGGGCTCTTGGCGAGCAGCTCGTCGACGACGATCGCCGCGGTGACCGCGCAGGACTGCGTGCCGCCGTCGCCGTACTCGCGGACGCCGTCGCCGACGTTGAAGAGGTTGTCGATCGGCGTCTCGCGCGGCATCTCATAGCCGGAGACCGCCCGCTGGGCGGGCCAGTCGTCGCGCATGACGCGGGCGTCGACGATCCTGCCGCTCCGCGCCTCGGGGAACTCCCGGTGGATCTCGTCGATCGCGGCCTGCAGCTCCGCGTCGCTGTCGAAGTCGCCGACCGCCGGGACGGGGACCGCGTAGAAGACCGTGAGGTGCCAGCCCTCCGGGGCCAGCTCCGGGCAGGTCGCGGTCATGTTGCCGAGGTTGCAGACGCGCTCGGTGTTGGACAGCACCATCAGGCCCGGCGCGTCGATCAGCGGCTGCTGGGTGGCGACGTGGATGATGATGTTGGCCGACGGCCGGTTGAGGCCGGCGATCTTCGCCGTGTAGTTGACGTCGAAGTGCTCCGCGCCGACGAGCTTGATCGTGCCCTGCGGCCCGACGTTGGAGATCACCGCGCCACAGGTCACCTCCGTCGTCGTGCCGTCGCGCTCGATCGTCGCGCCGGTGACCTGGCCGTCGCTGACGTGGAGCTTGCTCACGGTCGCGTCCGTCCAGACCTCGCCGCCGTCGCGGGTGACGACGTCGGCCAGCGCCTCGCACACGCCGGCCGTCCCGTCGGGATGGAAGCCGAAGTTGCGGAAGGCGCCCTTCTGCATGAAGTAGGTCAGGAAGGCCCGGGCCGGGATCTCGTCGGCGTTCACCGCGAAGATCGCCGCGCTGAGGTTGCGGAACAGGCGGTGGACCGTCTCGTTGGACGTCGCGCCCTTGATCCACTGGTCGAGCGTGAGCTGCTCCTCGGGGTACTCCCCCTTGCGGGCGCTGCCGAGCTGGGCGAGGACCTTCGCGCCCTTCTTGGTGATCTGGTCCAGCAGGAACGACCAACCGCCCTTGGCCGGGTTGATGGTCTTGCCCTTCACGCGGAAGACGTTGGCCGGTTCGGGGTAGCGCAGGCTGAGCGTCGCGCCGACGTCCCTGAAGGTCTGCTCCATCATGCCGCCGTTCTCGATGGCGACCGCGCCGGTGTTGATCGTGAAGCCGTCCTTGGTGAAGGACGACGCACGGCCACCGACCCGGGCCTCGCGCTCCACGAGCAGCGTGCTGACGCCCGCATGCTGCAGGCGGGCCGCTGCGCAGACACCGCCCATCCCGGCACCGACGACGAGGACATCGACGTGCGTCATGCGTAGACCTCGACCTTGGTCAGGAGGTTGTCGGCCACCGCCAGCGCGGCGGCCTCATGGCCGCCGGCGAGACGTCGGCTGAGGTTGGCGCGCCGGTAGTAGACCGACGCATCGTGCTCCCACGTGGCGCCGACGCCACCGTGGATGAAGATGTTCTCCGCAGCGGCGTAGTCCAGCGCCTCGGTGGCGGTGACGCGCGCGGCGTTGGCCGATGTCGCGAACTCCGGTGTGCCGGCGTCGTGCCCGGCGGCGACCAGCAGCGACCGCGCGCCCTCGACCCGGCGCAGCATCTCGACGAGCTTGTGCTTGATGGCCTGGTAGCTGCCGATCGCACGGCCGAACGCGTTGCGGTCGATGGCGTGGTCGCGGGCCATGGTCAGACAGGCCTCCGCCGCACCGACCGACTCCGCGGCCAGCAGCGCACGCTGCAGGTCGCGCCCGAGCTCGGGTGCGACGCCGTGCAGCGGCGTCAGCTCGGCCGCGCTCACGTCGACGTCGGCCAGCGCGCGGGTCGCGTCGTAGCCGGACGTCGCGGTGACGACGACGCCGTCCGCCGAGGCCGCGACGTGGCCGACGCTGCCGTCCTCACCGGTGACGACGAGCAGGTCCGCGCCGGCGGCATCGAGCACGTTGCGGACGACCCCATCGTCCGCCGGCACGGTGAAGCCGTCCACGTAGGCCGCGCGGAGCTCCCCACCGGCGAGCTGCGCGCGCAGCTGGGCGGGGGCTTGGGCCTGCTCCAGCAGCGCGGTCGCGGTGAGATGGCCGATGAGCCGGGCGTCGGCCAGCCGGCGGCCGCAGGCCTCCAGCACCAGCAGCGCCTCGTAGACGGTCAGGCCGGCGCCGTCGGCGTCCTCGCCGCTGAGCAGGCCCGTCCAGCCCGCCTCGACGGCCGTCGGCCAGAGGTCGGTGTAGTCCGCGCCGTCCAGCGCTTCCCGGGCTGCGGCCACGGTGTGGTGGCGGTCAAGTGCCGCGGCGGCCGCCTCGCGGAGGAAGGTCTGCTCGTCGGTGAGGTGGAGGTACATCGGGTTCACGCCGCCTTCGGTTCGCTGGGGAGGCCGAGCACACGCTCGCCGATGAGGTTGCGCAGGATCTCCTCGGTGCCGCCGGCGCTGCGCACGCCGGGCAGGGCGGACACCTGGTGTCCCCACTCGGGGTCGGTCAGCGCGTCAGGACCGATCGCGTCGACCACCAGCCGGCAGGCGTCGAGGGACGCCGTGACGCTCGTGATCTTGATGAGGCCGGCCTCGGGTCCGGGCACCCGGCCCTCGGCGATCTCCGCCACGATCCGCTCGCTGGTGTGCCTCAGCGCGAGCAGTTCGGAGGCGACCTGCCCGAGGCGGACCTTGCTGCCGCGGTCCGGGTCGGTCGCGCCGAGCGCCTGCACCAGTCGCTCCAGGCGCACCGCGTGCCGGCCACTGCCGACGCCCACGCGCTCGAAGTTCAGCATCGTCAGCGCGACGCGCCAGCCCTCGCCGGGGGCGCCGATGATGGCTGACTCGTCGAGCACGAGATCGTCCAGGAAGACCTCGTTGAACTCCGCGTCGCCGGTGATCTGCCGCAGGCCGCGGATGGTCACGCCGTCCGCGTCCATCGGCACGGCGAACATCGTCAGGCCCTTGTGCTTGGGGACGTCGGGGTCGGTCCGCGCGACGAGGATGCCCCAGCTCGCGTACTGCGCGTAGCTGGTCCAGACCTTCTGGCCGTTGATGAGCCAGGTGCCGTCGGGCTGTTGCCTGGCCCGGGTTGACACCGCCGCGAGGTCGGAGCCGGCGCCCGGCTCGGAGAGCAGCTGACACCAGGTCTCCTCGCCCCGGAGCAGCGGCCTGACCAGCCGCTCCTTCTGGTCCTCCCGCCCATGGACCAGCAACGTCGGCCCGATCATCTCGATGCCGATGAAGTCGAAGGCACCCGAGACGCCCCGCGCCTCGAGCTCCTGCTCGACCGCCACGCGGTGCGCCGGCGTCAGGTCCTGCCCGCCGTACTCGGCCGGCCAGGTCACCCCGAGGTATCCGGCGTCCGCCAGCGTCGCCTGCCACTCGCGCCACCGCGCCACCGCCGCGGCGTCCTGCGGCACCAGCACCTGGCGCCGGGGAGCGTCCACCTCCTGCTCATCCAGCCAGGCACGAAGTCGCTCGCGGTAGTCGTCCAGACCCATGGTCCCGCTGAGACTACATCATGCCCGGACAGTGTGTCCAGCCAGTGTGCCCGAACGCTGTCGGACCGGTCACCGATGTCGGTGTCCGGGCCCGGTGACGCGCGGCCAACGAGAAACGCCCGCGTGGCGCGGGCGTTTCAGGTGCTCCCTAACGGGTGTCTGACGCCGTTGAGCGTCAGCGGCCGTAGATGAACTTCACCAGGCGGCCGAGGATCTTGGTGTTGCGCGCCTTGTAGGGGTACATGTTGAGGTCCTTCTTGGGCGCGAACTTCTGCGACATGATCGTCTGGGTCTTGCAGTACTTGCGGATGCCGTTGGCGCCGTGGCGGCTGCCGACGCCGCTGGACTTCCAGCCGCCCATCGGGGCGCCCATGGCGGCGTAGTTGAGGAGGGCGTCGTTGACGACGACGGCGCCGGCCTCGACGCGGCGGGCGATGGATTCGCCCTTGGCGACGTCCTTGGTGAAGACCGACGCCTGCAGGCCGTACTCGGAGTCGTTGGCCATGCGGACGGCCTCGTCGACGTCGGACACCTTCATGACGGGGATCGTCGGGCCGAACGTCTCCTCGCGCATGCAGCGCATCTGGTGGGTGACGCCGGTGAGGACGGTCGGCTCGTAGAAGCGGCCGGGACCCGCGGCCCTCTTGCCACCCGTCTCGACCTTGGCGCCCTGCGCGACGGCGTCCTGCACGTGCGCGTCGATGAGGTCGATCTGCGGCGGGAACGTGAGCGCACCGACCTCGACGGACCCGGGGCCGCCGGGAACGCCCTGGCGGACGGCCTTGACGTTGTCGACGAGCTTCTGCACGAACTCGTCGTGGACGGACTCCTCCACGTAGACGCGCTCGATCGAGATGCAGACCTGGCCGCTGTTGAGCAGGCCGTAGTAGGCGGCCGCGTTGGCGGCGCGATCCAGGTCGGCGTCGGCGCAGACGATCATCGGATCCTTGCCGCCCAGCTCCAGCGACACGGGCGTCAGCGTCTCGGCCGCGCGCTTCATGACGATCTTGCCGGTCTTCGTGGAGCCGGTGAACATCACGTAGTCGACGGCGTCGACGACGGCGCCGCCGGTCTCCCCGTCTCCCGTGGCGATCTGGAAGACGTCCTGTGGCATGCCCGCGGCCTGCAGCATCTCCTGGGTCAGCAGCGCCGTCAGCGGCGTCACCTCCGACGGCTTGAGGATGACCGCGTTGCCGGCCATCAGCGCGGGGACGCAGTCGCAGAACGCGTTGACCAGCGGGTAGTTCCACGGGCCGATGAC
>CAYUDT010000029.1:0-48495 GCA_964443695.1 uncultured Conexibacter sp.
GACGCTGAGCGTCACCCATTCCCACCACCCCCGTGGTGTGTCAGCGGCGGGTGAACGCCTTCAGCGCGGGGAGCAGGATCGTGCGCGGCGTGTGCTGGCCGAGGGTGGAGGCCGTGGCCGCGACGATGCCGGGCACGACGGAGCGCTTGCCGTGGACCATGCCGTCGACCGCGGCCTTGGCGACGCCCTGCGGGGAGACCTTGCCGGGCATCACCATCACGGCGCCGGCATCGGCGATCTGCGCCCATTCGGTCTCGACCGGTCCCGGGCACAGCACGGTGCAGGAGACGCCGGTGCCCGAGAGCTCGGTGTGGAACGCCTCGCTGAAGGTCTGGACGAACGCCTTGGTCGCGCTGTAGGTGCCCATGCCGGGAATGGGCTGGAAGGCGGCGATCGAGGCGACGTTGAGGATCGCGCCTTCGCCGCGGGCGACCATCGCGGGTGCCAGCAGGTGGGTCAGCTCCATCAGCGCGGTGACGTTGACCTCGATCTGCTGCAGCTCGCGCTGCAGGTCCAGGTCGAGGAATTTGCCCGAGGTGCCGAAGCCGGCGCAGTTGACCAGGCCGACCAGCGCGCGGGGGTCGGCCTCCACGGCGGCGACGAGCTTGCGCCGCGAGGCGGTATCGCCGAGGTCGGCCTCGACCACGGTGACGTCGACCGGCAGGTCGGCCGCCAGCTCGTCGAGGCGGTCGCGCCGGCGGGCGACGACCGTCAGCGCGTGGCCGCGCCCCGCCAGGACGCGGGCGATCTCCGCGCCGATGCCCGACGAGGCGCCGGTGACGAGGACGTGGGTGTCAGGGGACGGCTTGGGGAGGCTCATGTTGATTCCTTGTGCTGCGCCAACTCGCGCTTGAGGATCTTTCCGGTGGGGTTGCGGGGAAGCTCGTCGAGGAAGACCACGTCGCGCGGCACCTTGTACCGGGCGAGGTTCTCCTTGACGTAGGCCTGCGTCTCCTCGGCGGTCAGCGACGCGCCGGGACGCAGGACGACGAATGCGCGCAGGCGCTGGCCGAAGTCGGCGTCCTCGACGCCGAGCGCGGCCGCATCCGCGATCGCGGGGTGCGCGACGAGGAGCTCCTCGACCTCGCGCGGGAAGACGTTCTCGCCACCGGACACGATCATCTCGTCGTCGCGGCCGTCGATGTACAGGCGACCCTCGGCATCGAAGTGGCCGACGTCGCCGGTGGACATCAGACCGTCGATGATCTCCTTGCCGCCGCCGCCGGTGTAGCCCTCGAACGGCGAGATCGTGCCCACGAAGATGCGGCCGGTCTGCCCCTGCGCGACCTCCTGGCCGGCATCGTCGAGCAGCTTGATCCTCGTGCCCAGCGCGACCTTGCCGACCGAGGTCGGCGCCGCCCGGACGTCCTCCGGCGTGGCCAGCGTGGCGACCGACACCTCGGTGGAGCCGTAGAGGTTGTAGATGACCTCGCCGAAGGTGTCCATCGTCTTGATGGCGACCTCGGCGGGCAGCTGCGAGCCCGCGCAGAACGCCACGCGCAGGGACGACGTGTCGTGCTTGGCGATGACCTCGTCACCGAGCGCCAGCACCCGCTGGAGCATGACCGGCACCACGCACCACGACGTCGCGCGATGGGTCTCGGTGTCGGCCAGGAACTGCTCCGGGTCGAACTTGCGGCGCAGCACGAGCTTGGAGCCCAGCGACACGGAGATCAGGGCGAGCGACAGGCCGGTGCCGTGGAACAGCGGCGGGCCGATGAGCGTCGCCTCGCGGGCCCGCATCGGCATCCGGTCCAGGTAGGCACCGGGGATGCTCAGCGAGCGCGGCTCCGCGCGCGGCGCGCCCTTCGGCGTGCCGGTGGTGCCGCTGGTCAGCAGCACGAGCTTGCCCGGCCGCTTCGGCGCCGGCGGCAGCCTGTCCTCACCCGAGGCGATCAGCGCATCGAGCTCGTCCTCGGCGACGATCTTGCCCAGCGGCGCCTCGAAGCTCGCGACGACATCGGTGAACTCGGCGTCGTGCACGAGGATGTCGACGCCCTCGCGCTGCGACACCTCGACCATCTGGCGCGCGGAGAACGCGGTGTTCAGCCACACCGCGTTCATCCCGACCCGCGAGGCGGCGAAGGACGTGATCAGCGGGCCCCGGTGGTTGCGGCAGAGGATGCCGACGGTCGAGCCGCCCGTGAGGCCCCGCGCCCGGAACGCGTCGGCCAGCCGGTTGACCTGCTCCTCGAGCTCGTCGAAGGTGATCTCACCGCGGTCGTCGCTGACCGCGGGGTGGGATCCGTGGCGGATCGACGCGATCCGGGGTGCGGCGCCCAGCGGCCCGTAGTCGTTGACCGCCGCGACGATCTGCAGCAGCCGGTGTGGCAGCTCGACGCCGACGACACCGGCGCGGATCAGCGCAGCGACGGACTGGGCCTCGATCGACGCACGTCGCGCCGACCCGGCCACCAGCTCAACCAGGTCCACCATCCTGACTACCAGTGCTGACCGCGCGTGGCCTCGGCGAAGATCCGCTCGCGCGTGCCGATCGGCTTGTCGACGCCGCCCGCCTCGCCCTTGGCGGCGGCGGAGTCGTCGAACATCTCAAAGCCGGCCGAGCGCACCATGTCCATGAGCTGCGGGCTCAGGGCGTCGGCGAACGCGGCCATGTTGCCGAAGGCCGACGACGAGCGCCGCGGGCGCTGGACGATGGCCTTGCCCAGCACGTTGGCGGCGTCCTCCACCGCCAGCACCGGGAAGCGGTCGTAGATCGTCGTCGCGCTGATCATCGAGGTGCGCACGAGCGGCATGTGCACGGTGGTGAAGCGCACGTTGTCGTTGTGCGTCTCGGCCTGCCAGGCGTCGCAGAGCGTGTCCAGCGCCGCCTTGGAGGCGATGTAGGCGCCGAAGCGCGGGCCGCGCGCCTGCACGCCGATGGAGGAGACGTTGATGACCTGGCCGAACCCGCGCTCGCGCATCCGCGGCAGCAGGCGCAGCATCAGCTGCACCGGCGCGAAGTAGTTGAGCTGCATCGTGCGCTCGTAGTCGTGCATGCGGTCGTAGGAGCGCTCCAGCGAGCGGCGGATCGACCGGCCGGCGTTGTTGATGAGGATGTCGACGGCGCCGAGGTCCTCCAGGACCTGGTCGGCCATGGCCTTGATCGACTCGAGGTCGGAGAGGTCACACGGGTAGACGTGGGCGACGCCGCCGGCGGCGCGGATGTCCTCCGCGACGGCCTCGAGCTTCTCGCGCCCGCGGGCCACCAGGACGACCTCACCCCCGGCGGAGGCGATGAGCTTGGCCGTCGCCTCCCCGATGCCCTGCGAGCCGCCGGTGATCATGATCACCTTGTCGTGCACGGACTTCTCGAGGTTGTTGCCGAGCGCCGCGTCGAGCATGTTCCACGGGTACAGCGGACCCTTCGCCGCGATCGCGGTCGGGCGCTGCAGGGCGCGGGACAGGGCGCCCACCGACTCGCCGACGGCGTTGGTGATCTGCTCCAAAGGATTCATCTGCTCAGTCTCTCCCACCAAAGTTGACCAACTGGTTTTTCAGATACTAGATTCTGACCAACGCATTTGTCAAGATGCGTTGGTGACCGCGGAACGGACCTATCGTGGCGTGAGCGCCGACGACCGTCGAGCCCTCCGTCGTGAGCGCCTTGTCGAGGCCGCCCTGGACATCGTCGGGGAGGAGGGTGTGGCCGCGGTGAACATGAAGTCCGTCCGCCAGCGGGCCGAGCTGAGCGAGCGGTACTTCTACGAGAGCTTCCGTGACCGTACCGAGCTGCTCATCGCGCTCCTCGACGACCTCTCGCAGACCATGCAGCACACGTTCGCGGAGTCGCTCAGCGCCGACGTCCCCGACCTGCTCTCGCGCAGCCGCGCCGGCGCCCTGGCCGTGATCGACGTCATGCAGTCCGACGCCCGCCGCGCCCGCCTGTTCGTCGAGGCCGCCCGCGGCGGCGCCATCACCGCCCACCGGACCCCGTACTACGAGGCCCACGCCGCGATCGTCGCCGCGCAGTTCCGCGAGCACCTCGGCAGCGCCGCCTCCGATGACGACCCGCACCTGCGGGCCACGTCGCTGCTGCTCGTCTCCGGCCTGGCCCAGACCCTCGGCGTCTGGCTGGACGGCAACCTCGACCTCACGCGCGAGGAGCTCGCCGACCACTTCGCCCGGCTCTGCGTCGCGGCGGCCACCACGCTGGCCGACGCGTAGGCATCAGCCCGCGGGTCGCGTCACCGCGGGCACGCCGGGTTGGTCGCACCCGTGGGGTTGCCGTCCGTGTCGCGGACCGGCCTGTAGTCCTTGGGCACCCCGCCGTCGGCGATGACGCAGCGGTAGGCCTCGACCGCGTCGGTCGGCCGGCGCGTCAGCGTCGGATCGGTCACCGCGTCGACCGTGTAGAGGCCGAAGCGCGGGCGGTAGGAGCCCCACTCGTAGTTGTCGGTCAGGCTCCAGTAGCTGTAGCCGATGACGTTGATGCCCTCCGCGATGGCCTTCTGCATCCAGTAGACGTTGTCGCGGAGGTGGTCACCCCGCGACAGGCCGTCCGGGCGCGGCTGCCCGTTGTCGGTCGGCATGCCGTTCTCCGAGACGAAGAGCGGCAGCGACGGGTAGCGGTCGTGGTAGGTCTTCAGCTGCTCGTACATCGCGTACGGGATCTGCCTGACCGTCCACGGCTTGCCGCCGCTGGCCAGGAACTGGATGCTCGTCGAGTCCTGGCGGTAGTAGACGTCGATGGCAACCATGTCGAGCTTCTTCGCCGCGATGAAGCGGTTCGTGAAGAGCTGGTCGACCGCGAGGCTGCTCACCGTCGGCAGGTTGGACTCGCAGAGGTTGGTGGACACCATCGCGTCCGGCCGCGCCGCGTGGATGACGTCGTAGACGCGCTCGTGCGCCTCGGCCATGCGTGCCGCGACGAGCGGGACGTCCAGCGGGCCCATCTCGTTGTGGCTGACGCCGATGACGATGTCGCAGATCGGCTCGTTGAAGATCAGCCAGTACTTCGTGGATGCCGCGAAGTGCTCGACGAGCTTGGTGGCGTAGCCGACGAAGTCGTCGACGGTCCTCTGGTTGGTCCAGGCGCCCTGGTCCATGACCCACTTGGGCAGGACGAAGTGGTGGAACGTCGGCAGCGGCTGCATGCCGTTCTCGACGATCGTCCTGACGACGTCGTCGTAATAGGCCAGTTGCGCCTCGTCGAAGACGCCGGGCGCGGGCTCCACGCAGGCCCAGTTGATGCCGAAGCGGAACGTGTTGGTCCCGAGCCTGGCGGCCAGCGCGATGTCGTCCTTGTAGCGGTGGCGGAAGTCGACGGCCCGCAGGTACGGCTCCTCCTGCCCGCTGTCGGTGTACTCCTGCCAGTTACTGGCGCAGTGCTGGCCCTCGCTCTGGAACGCCGACGCCGAGACGCCCCAGAGGAAGCCGTTGTCGCGCGGCTTGGGCTGGGCCACCGGCGGCGCGAGGATGGCAAACCGGACCGTGACCCGGGCCTTCCCGGCGCTGAGGACGAGGCGGTAGCGCGCGGGCGCCAGCGGTTTGCCCCTGATGACGCCGTTGAAGCGCAGCGTGTTGCGCCCCGCCCTGGCGCGCTGGCTGAGCCTGCCGACGCGCCTGTACGTCCGGCCGCTGCGGCGCTGAACGGCCACGGTGACCGTGCCGGCCCTCGCCGCCGTGTAGGTCACTGCGGCGTTGGTGCCGGTGACGAACGACGCCGGCGTCACCGCCGGGCGTCTCAGCGACGCCGCATGTGCCGCCCCGGGGGCGAGCAGTCCAGCGACGACCAGCAACAGCGCGAAGCGAAACACGTACCTGTCCATGACCCGGGCCGAGCGTACGAACGCCACCACCGCCTGTCACTTCGCCGAATGCCCAACATCGGCGCGGACCTGTTGTGGGAGTTGCCCAACGGCGGTCAGGCCGCCAACGGTTCCTGGCTCATCGCCGCGGTCAGCTCGGGCCGGCTGGAGACGCCGACCTTCGCGAAGATCGCCTTGGTGTGGTCCTTCAGCGTGTGGCGCGAGATGTGCAGCCGCTGGGCGATCTCATCGGTCGGCAGGCCGCTGACGAGCAGCTCGGCGACCTCGCGTTCGCGCGTGGACAGGCCGTGCAGGGCCAGCAGCAGCGGCATCAGCTCGGCGCGGTCGGCGGGCTCGAGGACGACGGCGACCTTGCCGGGTGCCCCGTCGGCGGCGTGGAGGACGTCGGCATGGGCCAGCAGCCAGCCGGCGTCCGTGTGCAGCCGGACCCGTGCGGCCCCGATGCAGAGCCCGTCGAGGTCGCCTCCGGCGGCCAGCGCGCGGGCCTTGACCTGCGCCTCGTTGGCCACGGCCATGATCGGCTTGGGCAGCGCCAGGCCCGGGTGGGGCGCCTCCAGCTGCTCCAGCCAGCGGCGCGCCTCACCCGTCACGGCCTCCAGGTTGCCGTCGGCATCCAGCACCAGCATGCCCGGGCCGCGCAGCGGCCCGGACGCGCGGTTGGGCCGCAGCAGGGCGCGGCGCACGCCGTCGGCCAGCGTCGCCGAGATCGACGCGGCCCAGGCGACCTCCTCCGCGCTGAAGTCCGGCAGGTCCGCGGCACGGCTGACGCACGACGCGCTGAGCGTGGACGTGGCGCTGCGGCCGAGGATGCGCAGCTCGTCGTGGAGGCCGAACGGCACGTGGATGTCGCGATAGCGGCGACACTCCTGCAGGTCGCCGCCGGTGAGGTGCGACAGCGACTGCGCGGTCTGCCTGTCGCGGATCATGGTGTGGAAGGTGCCGACGTCGCCGCGGTTGTCGCCCATCTCGACCCGCGAGAAGGCGCGGTGCAGCTCGGGTGAGCCGCCACGGGACAGGACGCCCGTGGGCAGCAGCGAGCCCGGGTCGACGGTCATGAACGCACCGCTGTCGTAGGGCACGACCCGGGCGAAGCGGTCGGCCACCTCCTCGAGGTACTCCGGCAGCGGCGGCGGGTCCGCGGCCAGCGCCTCGAGCGCCTCGCGGGCGGCGGTCGCCTTCGTGCCGAGCGTCCTGGTGGAGGACATGGCAGCCACTGTAGGGCCGTGCGCGCACGTCCTGAATCCCACGCCTGGGGGATTCCCGCCGCGGGCTCCTGGGCCCACCATCGCAACCATGCCTTCCCCGAGATCCCAGAGCCCGACGGCGACGATCACCGTCGCCTGCATCGCGATCGCGATGCTCATGCTGGACATCAGCGTCATCAACACCGCGCTGTCGGACATCGCCGCCGGGCTGGACACGGGCCTGGGCGGCCTGCAGTGGGTCCTGGACGCCTACACGCTGCCGCTGGCCGCGACCGTCCTCACCGCCGGCGCCGTGGCGGACCGGCTGGGCCGCCGGCGCCTGTTCGTCTGGGGCCTGGTCGTCTTCACCCTCGCCTCCGCCGCGTGCGGTGCCGCAGGCGGCATCGGCATGCTCGTGGCCTCCCGCGCGATCCAGGGCCTGGGTGCCGCGGTGCTGTTCGCCACCGGGCTGGCGCTCATCGCCCAGGTCTCGCCGACGCCCGAGTCGCGTGCGAAGGCGCTGGCCGCCTTCGGCGCCAGCGTCGGCGGTGCGTTCGCGATCGGCCCGTTCGTCGGCGGCGGGCTGACGGAGCTCCTGGGCTGGCGCGCGATCTTCCTCATCAACGTGCCGGTCGGCGCGGTCGCGCTGCTGGTGACGCTGCGGCGCGTGGGCGAGGGGTTCGACGCGCACGCGCGCCCGATCGACTGGCCGGGCCAGACGACGCTCATCGGCGGCATGTTCCTGTTGATCCTCGCGCTGTTGCGGGGCAACGAGGACGGCTGGGGCAGCGCCGCCATCCTCGCCGAGCTCGGCGGTGCCGTCGCCCTGCTGGCCGCGTTCGGCCTCGTGCAGCACCGCTCGCGCACGCCGATGCTGCCGCTGGGCCTCTTCCGCGACCGGCAGTTCGCCGGGGCGCAGGTGGCGGTCGTCGGGATCTCCGCGTCCTTCTACGCGATCTTCCTCTACCTCACCCTGTACCTGCAGAGCGTCCTCGGGCTGTCCCCGATCGAGACCGGTCTGGTCTACCTGCCGGGCACCGTGGTCATGTTCGTGATCAGCGGGTTGACGGCCCAGTTCGCCTCCGGCATCGCGCCCGTGAAGCTCGCGGTCTGGGGCCTGGGGCTCGT
Organism: uncultured Conexibacter sp.; assembly: GCA_964443695.1. Classification (GTDB taxonomy): domain Bacteria; phylum Actinomycetota; class Thermoleophilia; order Solirubrobacterales; family Solirubrobacteraceae; genus Paraconexibacter. The sequence goes on from CAYUDT010000029.1 coordinate 8,084, forward strand.
CGCGGCCGGCCTGGCGGCGATGCTCGTCGCCGACGTCGACTCCTCGTGGACGGCGGTGCTGCCGGCGGTGATGCTCTGCTGCATCGGCAGCGGGCTGTTCAACCCGGCGGCCAGCGCGCTGGCGCTGTCGGCGCTGCCGGAGAACCAGAGCGGCCTGGCCTCCGGCGCCAACGACACGTTCCGCCAGGCCGGCGTGGCGATCGCGATCGCCGCGCTGGGCACGCTGGTGCCCGCCGGCTCGGCGCTGGGCGGTGACCCGGCCGCGTACGTCGACGGCTTCCACGACGCGATCATCGTCGCGACCGTGATCGCGGCCGCGGGCGCCGCGGGGACCGCAGCCCTGCTGTGGCCGCGACGTGCCTCGTCCGCCGCCGGAGCGACCGAAGCGGAGAGCCTCCCCGCTTAGCTGCTACCTTCGAAGCGGACACCCACTCCACTTCGAAGGAGCACCACCATGAGCGCCCTGCTCGACAGCTACCTCTCACCCACCCCCGTCCTCTCCTACAGCCCCGTCGTCCTGCCGGTCCCGGGCCGCCCGGTCGACCTGCAGCTCCGGGTGACCGTCCCCGCCACCGGCGGCAAGCTGCCGGTCGTGGTGCTCTCCAGCGGCCAGGGCCGCTCGCACCACCTCAACTCCCTCAACGGCTACGCGCCCCTGGTGAACATCTGGGCGGCGCAGGGGTTTGCCGTGCTGCAGCCGACGCATCTCAGCGCGGGTGTGCTCAAGCACGTCCCTGCCCTGGCCGGGGCGCCCGGCGCGCCGTTCTTCTACCGCTCGCGGGCCGAGGACGTGTCGCGGGTGATCGACGCGCTGGACGTCATCGAAACCACCGTCCCCGGTCTGGCCGGACGGCTGGACCGCCACAGCATCGCGGTCGCCGGCCACTCGCTCGGTGGCTTCGCGGCGGAGCTGCTGCTCGGGGCGCGGATGCACGACCCGGGCACGGGCGAGCTCGTCGACCTGAAGGACCCGCGCATCACCCAGGGCGTCCTGCTGGCCGCGGCCGGCCGCGGCGGGGACATCTTCGACGGGCCGATGGGCTCGGCCGTCGCGATCTTCCGCGACAAGGACCTCTCCACCATGACGACGCCCGCGCTCGTCGTCGCCGGCGACGCGGACGTGCCCGCCCACTTCACGACCCAGGTCGGGGCCGAGTGGTACGCCGACGCCTACCACCTGTCCCCGGGCCCCAAGTCGCTGCTGACCGTTTACGGCGGCGAGCACGTCCTCGGGGGCATCAGCGGCTACGACGCCGCCGAGACCACCGACGCGGACCCGGAGCGCGTCGCAGCCGTCGCGCTGCTGAGCGCCGCGTACCTGCGCAGTGCGTTCCGCGGGGGCGACGACTTCGCACGCGCCGCCGAGGCGTACGCGGCGTTCGGGCGCGTAGAGTCGAAGGAGTAGATGGCAGACCCGGGCCCGCCTACGCGCAGGAGCGACGCCGAGCGCAACCGCGCGCGGATCCTCGCGGCCGCCCACGAGGCGTTCGCCGACCCGGACGCGGACGTCTCGATGGCCGAGGTCGCCCGCCGCTCCGGCGTGGGCTCGGCCACGCTGTACCGCAACTTCGCGGGCAAGCAGGAGCTGCTGGAGGCGCTGTACCGCGACGAGATCGACGGCGTCTGCGCCGCGGCCGAGCAGCCTGACGGGGACACGCCGGAGGACCGGCTCACCAACTGGCTGCGCCGGTTCTACGCGTACTTCACGAGCAAGCGCCCTGTCGCCACCGAACTGCTGAAGCACTCGTCGGCCGACGACCCGATGTTCACCGGCGGCTACGCGCGGGTCATCGCCGCCGGCCGCCCGTTGCTGAAGGGCGCGCAGCGGGCCGGCACCGTGCGCAAGGACCTCGCGCTCGAGCAGGTCCTCCACCTCATCGTCGCCGTCGCCAAGATCGAGGGTGACGAGCGGTACCGCGAGCCCATGCTCCAGGCGGTGCTCGACGGCCTGCGCACCCGCGGGTAGTGTCGCTCCATGAACGCCTCGTACGACGTCGTGGTCGTGGGTGGCGGCTCCGCCGGAGCCGTCGTCGCCGCCCGCCTGTCCGAAGATCCGACCTGCCGCGTGGCCCTGTTGGAGGCCGGCGGCGTGCCCCCGGCCGCCGAGGCGATGCCCGCCGCATGCGCGTCGCTGCAGGTCGACCCGGAGACCGACTGGGCGTTCACCGCGGACGCCGGCCAGGCCGGCAAGGGGCTGCGCGACGGCCGGATGATGGTGCCGCGCGGCAAGATGCTCGGCGGCTCGTCGGGCATCAACTACATGGCCTACGTGCGCGGCCACCCCGGTGACTTCGACGCGTGGGCGGAGGGCGGCGCGACGGGCTGGGGCTATGAGGAGCTCGTGCCCTACTTCCGCAAGAGCGAGGGTCTGGCGCCCAGCGGCGACATCATCGTCGACTTCGACGCGCACAACACCGAGGGGCCGATGGGCGTCTCGGTCCGCGGCCCGGTCCTCCCCGGGTCGCGTCAGTTCGTCGATGCGGCCGTCGCGTCGGGCATCCCGATGGGCGACTACAACGGCGCCGACCGCACCGGCCCGGACGGGGTCGTCTCCCTGCTGCAGACCACGACGAAGGACGGCAAGCGCTCCAGCACCTACCACGCGTTCCTCGAGGGCAGCGCCGAGGAGCGCGACAACCTCGACGTCATCACCCACGCGCACGCGTCGCGCGTCCTGCTGGAGGACGGCCCGGACGGGCTGCGCGCCACCGGCGTCGAGTACCGCGATGCGGACGGCAACACGCAGACCGTCCTGGCGACGTGCGAGGTCGTGCTCAGCGCGGGCGCGGTCGGCTCCCCGCAGCTGCTGCTGCTCTCCGGCATCGGCCCCAAGGCGGAGCTCGAGGCTCTGGGGATCGACGTCCGCCTCGACGCGCCGGACGTCGGCAAGCACCTGCAGGACCACCTGCAGCTCGCGCTGGTCTTCCCCGCTCCCGGTGTCGGCGTCTCGATGACCGACGTCGGGCTGGGCATGGGCCCCGACGCGCTGCGCGCCCCGGCCGGCCCGTTGCCGGAGGACCCGGCCGACGACGCCGACCTGCCGCCGGAGCTCGAGGCGATCCGGGCCGAGGCCGAGCGCCGGGTCACCGAGTGGGCGACCACCGGCAACGGCATCGTCTCGTCCTCGCTGTATGAGGCGAGTGCCTGGTACTCGACCGGCCTGGGCGACCCGCACACCCACGACGCGCAGCTGGGCTTCTTCATCTGCGGCTACAACTCCGACCTCTGGAACGGCTGCCTGCGCATCGACCCGGAGGAGTACTTCGGCGACCCGGAGACGATCCTCGGCCCGGACGCCGAGAACGTGATCGTCCTGGCCAACCCGGTCAAGCCGCACAGCCGAGGCGAGATCGTCCTGCGCAGCGCCGACCCCGCCGACGAGCCGGACATCCGCATGAACTACTACGGCGACCCGCACGACCTGAAGGTCATGACCGCCGTGGTGCGCAAGGCCCTGGAGGTCGTCGACAACTGGCCGGCGCCCGGCCTGGGCCCGCTGCTCGTGCCGCCGGCGCTGGCCGAGAAGCACGGCCACCAGCCGGGTGACGACGTCAGCGACGCGCTCATCGAGGACATGGCCCTGCACTACTCGGCGACCGTCTACCACCTCACCAGCACGTGCCGGATCGGCGACGTCGTCGACGCCCGGCTACGGGTCAACGGCGTCGCGGGCCTGCGCGTCGCCGACGCCTCGGTGATGCCGGACGTCACCAGCGGCAACACCAACGCCCCGGCGATCATGATCGGCGAGAAGGCCGCCGAGCTCCTCGCCGAGGACCACGACCTGAAGCTCGCCGAGCACGTCGGGGTGCCCGCCTAGGCCCCTAGTCACCGCCGTCGCGGGCGCGCTCGGCGCCGCCCGCACCGGTGGTGGCCGCGCCGGGCACGGTGCCGTCCGGTCCGGCGCCCGGCTTGTCGGACCTCGACGACGCCTCTTCGGCGGGGTCAGGGTCCGGCGGGCGCACGCCCTCGTCGTCCTGCTCGTGCTCGGGGTCTGCTGACGCGGTCATGTCGAGGGGTGGATGCCCGTGGCAGCACCGCCTGACTCAGAGCACGTCCGGGTCGACCTCGACCGTCGTCCGGTCCAACGACGCGAGCAGGTCGAACTGCGGTCCCGTGCGAGGCAGCTCGTAGGTGAAGAAGTACCTCGCGGCGGCGCGCTTGCCGTCGTAGAAGCCGCCGTCCTGTGCGCCGGCCGCCAGGAGCTGCTCCAGCCACACCCAGGCGACGACCACGTGACCGGCGGCCTCGAGGTACAGCGACGCGTTGGCCAGCGCGGCGCCGACGTCGGGCTGCGACCAGATGGTGGCCGTGGTCTGCAGCAGTCGCTGGACGGCGGTGTCCAGCGCGCCGGCGTAGGTCGCCGCAGCACCGCCCGCCTCGCGGGCACGGGTGACCGTGCCGTTGATCGTCTCGGCCAGCAGCGCCAGTCCCGCACCGCCCTGCATCGTGACCTTGCGACCGAGCAGGTCCAGGCCCTGGATGCCGTGGGTGCCCTCGTGGATCGGGTTGAGGCGGTTGTCGCGGTAGTGCTGCTCGACGTCGTACTCGCGCGCGTAGCCGTAGCCGCCATGGACCTGGATGGCCAGCGAGTTGGCCTCCAGGCACCACTGCGACGGCCAGGACTTCGCGATCGGCGTCAGCACGTCCAGCAGCAGGTGTGCCCTGGCCCGCGCGTCCTCGTCGGCCAGCGTCGCCTCGTCGTCGACCAGCCGCGCGCAGTAGAGCACCAGGCCCAGCGCGCCCTCGACGTAGGACTTCTGGGCCAGCAGCATCCGCCGGACGTCGGCGTGCGCGGTGATCGGCACCTGCGGCGACGCCGGATCCTTCGCGGCGATCGGCCGGCCCTGCGGACGCTCGCGCGCGTAGGCCAGCGACTTGAGGTACCCGGTGTAGCCCAGGCAGGTGGCGCCCAGGCCGACGCCGATCCGGGCCTCGTTCATCATGTGGAACATGTACGCGAGGCCCTTGTGGGGCTCGCCGACCAGCCAGCCGGTGGCACCCTCGAAGGACAGCACCGTGTTGACGGTGCCGCGGAAGCCCATCTTGTGGTTGAGGCCCGCCAGGACGACGCCGTTGTCGGACCCGTCGGGCAGGTGGCGCGGCACGAGCACCAGCGAGATGCCCTTCACCCCGGCCGGTCCGCCGGGGATCCTGGCCAGCACCAGGTGGACGATGTTCTCGGCCAGCTCGTGCTCGCCGCCGGAGATCCACATCTTCGAGCCGTTGACCTTGTAGCTGCCGTCGTCCTGCGGTTCGGCGCGCGTGGTGACGTCGGCCAGCGACGACCCGGCCTGCGTCTCGCTCAGGCACATCGTCCCCATGAAGCGGCCCTCGAGCATGGGCCTGACGTACTGCTCGTGCTGCTCGGCGCTGCCGTGCGCGACGAGCAGGTTGGCGGCGGCCGTCGTGAGCATCGGATAGGCCGAGGTGCCCACGTTGGCCGCCTGGAAGAAGGCGAACGCCGCGGTCTGCACGACCTGCGGCAGGCCCATGCCACCGACCGACTCGTCCATCCCTGCCCCGATCAGGCCGGCCTCGGCGAACGCGTCCAGCGCACCCTTGACCTCGGGGATGAGCACGACCTTCCCGTCCTGCCCCAGGTGCGGCTCGTGGGCGTCGGCCTTGCGGTTGTGCGGCGCGAACTGCTCGGCCGCGATCTGCTCCGCCAGGGCGATGACGTCGTCGAAGATCTCCTTGGAGTGCTCGGCGAAGCGGTCGCGGCCGGTCAGGTCCTCGACGCCGAGCCACTCGTGCAACAGGAACTGGACGTCGCGGCGGGACAGGATGGTGGACGCGGACGTTGCGGTGCTCACGCCCACATCCTGCCACCACTACGCCGAGGCGGCCGCCGCCTCCGGGCCTTGCGCCGCCGCGGCCGGATCCATCCACATGACCTGCCAGCCGTGACCGTCGAGGTCGTAGAAGCTGCGCGAGTACATGAAGCCGTGGTCCTCGGCCTCGTCGGCCTCGGTGGCGCCGCCCGCCAGCGCGGTGGCGCTGACCGAGTCGACCTCGTCACGGCTGTTGACGCTGAAGCAGTACAGGCCCTGCGTGTGCGTGCGCGGGTCGCCGATCGGCAGCTGGGCGAACTCCGCGAACTTGTCGCGGCTGAGCAGCATCACGAACGCGTGCTCGCCGACCAGCATGCAGGCGGAGGACGCGTCGGCGAACAGCGGGTTGAACGTGAAGCCGAGGCTCGCGAAGAACGCCTTGCTGGCCTCGATGTCCGAGACCGGCAGGTTGACGAACAGCATGCGGCCAGGGTGTGCGGGAGTGGTCATGGCCGCTATGACGGGCGCGCCGCGCGGAAATCATCGGTGCGCCGCAACATCGCCGCGCCGGCGGCGGCGATGCCCACCGAGACCATCGCTGCGGTCACCACCGCCGCTCCCTGCCCGGCGGTGAGCTGGCCGGTGGACAGGCCCACCGTCGTCACCGCCGCGGGGACGCCGAGCTGCGCGCTGGCGAGCAGGCCGGCAGCCGTCCCCGCGCGGGTGATCAGCGCGACGGCGACGTGCAGCACGACGATCGAGACCACCAGCGCGGCCAGCAGCCCGAGGTTCGCGGTGTCCGAGAACAGTGCCCGGGCGTCCAGCCGCGCCCCGAGCACCACGAAGAAGACGGGGATCAGGAAGCCCTCGCCCACGCCGATGAGCTCCTGCGCCACCGACCGCGGCTCACCGGCCACCGCGATCACCGCCCCGACCCCGAAGCCGGCGATGAGGACGCTGGTCGAGAACGACGTCGCGATGAAGGCAAGGGTGAACAGCGCGACGAGCGAGAGGCGCAGCCGCAGCCCCCACCCCAGTGCCAGCGATACCCGCTCAGGCGCGTCGAGCCAGTTGCGCCGGTCCAGGCCGCGGGCGAGGAGGTGCAGCGCCACCGCCGCCAGCAGCACGAGCACCGTGCCCGCGACGACCTTGCCGACGTGGCCCTGCGCCAGCACCAGCGGTATCGCGATGACGCTGGCGACGTCTGCGATGGCCACCCAGGCGATCGCGGCGAGCGCGCCGCCCGCCGGGGGTCCGTCGGCGGCGAGCACGGGCATCACGACCGCCGCGGACGAGGTCGCCAGCAGCGGCACCAGCAGCCCGGTGTGGTGCACCGGCGTGATCTCGTGCAACAGCAGCGCCAGCGGGTAGGCCAGCACGAAAGCCAGCACCGCGGCGACGGCCCCCGCCCGCAGCGCGCCCTTCATGCCCGGCGTGCGCACCGGCAGGTGCGTCCCCGCGACGAGCATCAGCAGCGCGAAGCCGATCTCCCCCAGGAACCGCAGCTCCGGGTCGTTCGCGTCGATCCAGCCCAGCCCCGTCTTGCCGATGAGGATGCCCGCCAGGAGCTCACCGGCGACGAGCGGGGCCTTCAACCGCGGAACGGACGCCAGCGCCGGCCCCAGCAGGCCGGCGGCGACGACGAGCGCGAGCGGTCCGAACCCCATCCACCGCCCAGTGTGTCAGCCGGCGACCTCGGCCAGGCCGTCCTTGATCGCGGTCCTGCCGTTGTCGGAGACGGTCTCGAAGACGACCTTCGTCAGCCCGTCGGTCTGCCCCGCGTTCCACAGCGAGTGGGTGACCGTCTCCGACGGCTGGACGATGTTCGCGAAGCGGACCGCGAAGCGCTTTAGCCGCGTCGGATCGTCCTGGCAGAACTCGCCGACGACGGCCCGGCCGCAGAAGGCCATGGTGCACAGACCGTGGACGATGATGCCCGGCAGGCCGACCTTCTTGGCGAAGTCGTCGTCGAGGTGGATGGGCATCGGGTCGCCGGACGCCTTGCTGTAGCGCTGCGTCTGGTCGGCGTCGTACCCGTGGCTGACCTGCGCGACCGGGTCGGTGGCCCGCAGCGCCTCGTCGAAGGCGTGGGCCGGGGGCTGCTCACCCTCCTCGGCGTCGAGCTGCGCGCCGCGGAAGAACGCGCTCATGTACTGCTCGACGACCGGCTCGCCGGACTCGGTCTCGGTGATGCCCTTGCCGACGACGATGACCCCGCTCCCGACGCCGCGGACGCCGAGCGCCGCCGCCCGCGTGGACAGCTGCATGCCGGGCGTGATCGGCTGGTGGTAGCGGAAGTCCTGCTCGCCGTGGACGACGGTCATCGCCACCTCCGGCGGCACGACGGCCATCAACGCCGGAGCGACGACGCCCATGAGGTTGCCGACCACCGGAAACACCGGCGGCGCGATGTCGCCCGCGAGGTGCAGCGGGTGCTCGTCGTTGGTCGCCTCGGCGTAGGCCTGGATGGCCTCCCGCGTGGCCTGGAGCTTGAACGGCTCCGACCACTGGCCGATCTTGTCGAGGTTCCAGACCAGCTCGGACGTGCTCATGCGTTCAGGCCTCCACGGGCTTGTAGACGGTGACCACGGCGGCGCCGCCGAGGCCGATGTTGTGCTGGACGGCGAGCTTGGCCCGGTTGGGGCCAGGGGCCCCACCTGCGGCCGACCCGGCCGCGCCCAGGTGTTCAGGGGTCAGCGAGCGGCCTTCGGCATCCCTCCAGACCTGGCGCTTGTCGGCGGTGCCGCGCAGCTGCCAGGTCAGCTCAGAGCACTGGGCCAGGCCGGTGGCGCCGAGCGGGTGGCCCTTGCTGATCAGGCCGCCCGACGGGTTGACGACGGGGCCGTCGCCGCCGTAGGTGGTGGCCTGGGCCTCGACGAGCTTGTGGCCCTCGCCGATCTCGGCGAAGCCGAGGGCCTCGTAGGTGATCAGCTCGTTGGCGCTGAAGCAGTCGTGCAACTCGCAGACGTCGACGTCCTTCGGGTCGACCTGCGCCTCCTCATAGGCCTGCCGGGCGGCCTCGCGGCTCATGTCGAAGCCGACGATCTTGATGCAGTCGGTGTCGTCGGCGAACGTCGAGGCCATGTCGGTGACCATGGACTGCCCGGCGATCTCGATCGCGCGGTCCCAGAGGTCGTGCTCGTCGACGAAGCGCTCGCTGGCGACGATCGACGCCGCGCTGCCGTCGGAGGTCGGTGAGCACTGCAGCTTGGTCAGCGGGTCATGGATCATCCGCGCGTTCTTGATGTCCTCCAGGCTGTACTCGTCCTGGAACTGCGCGTAGGGGTTGTTGACGGAGTGCTTGTGGTTCTTCCACCCGATCCACGCGTAGTGATCGGGCGTGGAGCCGTACTTGTCCATGTGATCACGGCCGGCGTTGCCGAACATCTGCGGCGCGCCCGGGGAGTCCTCGCGGGGGCGCAGCTGCTCCATGCGTGCGTTGTGCTTGCCCATCGGGTTCTCGTGGGTCGGGAACTTCGCGCTGAGCGACCCGCGCTCCATCTGCTCGAAGCCGACCGCCAGCGCGCAGTCGGTGACGCCGAACTTCACGGCCTGCCGCGCGAGGAACAGCGCCGACGACCCGGTGGAGCAGTTGTTGTTGACGTTGACGACCGGGATCCCGGTCAGCCCCAGCTCGTAGATGGCCCGCTGTCCGGCGGTCGAGTCGCCGTAGACGTAGCCCGCGTAGGCCTGGCCGATCTGGTCGTAGGCGACGCCGGCGTCGGCCAGCGCCATCTCCCCGGCCTCCTTGACCCACTCGGGGTAGTTGCCCTCCTTGGTGCCGGGCTTGTCGAACTTCGTCATGCCCACGCCAACGACGAACGTGCGGTTGCTCATCCTGCTCCTCTGCTTACGCTTGACCCTCAGGTAAACCCAAGCAGGTCGTCGACACCCGGTCAACCCGAGCGACGCACCCGCCGCAGCCGCGCCTCCGTGCCGACCTCGCGCAGCCCGCCCAGCAGCAGCCCCGACTGAAAGCCCTCGAGGTCCATGCGCTCCAGCTCCCCGGTCTCCACCGCCCAGAGCGCCGCATGCATGAGCATGCCGACGATCGTCGCGGCCAGCAGCGCGCTGACGCGGCCGGAGCGCAGGCCGCGCGCCCGCAGGTACCGCTCGTTGGCGTCCTCGCAGACCGCGCGCAGCGACGCCAGGGCCTGGCCCCGGTGGTCGATGCCCGTCGGCGCGCCCTGGCTGACGAACAGCAGCTGAAAGCCCGTTGGATGCTGGCGGACCCAGGGGAAGAAGCCCTTGCCGGCCAGCGCGGTCGCGTCCTCCACCGAGATGGTCGCCAGGTCGACGTCGAACGCCTCGGTCAGCGCCTGCCGCAGCGAGGCCGACAGGCGCTCCATCACCAGGTCATACAGCGCCTCCTTGCTGCCGAAGCGCGAGTACAGCGTGGGCTTGGTCGCCCCGGCCCGCGCCGCGATGTCCACCATCGACGCGTCGTGGAAGCCCATCTCGTGGAACACCTCGGCGGCGGCGTCGAGCAGCTCGTCGTCGGTGTAGACGACGGGCCGGTTGCGCCGGGCGACCTCGCGCTCTGCCATTGCGCGTACTGTAGCTTACGCTTTACCCACCGGTAAACACGAGGAGAAGAAGCATGCTTGAAGGCAAGGTCGCGGTCGTCACGGGCTCGGGTCGCGGCATCGGCAAGGCCATCGCCGAGCAGCTCTCGGAGCTGGGCGCCAAGGTCGTCATCAACGACGTCGACGCCGACGTCGCCCGGGAGACGGCCGACGGGCTGAAGGGCGACGCCGCGGTCTTCGCGGCCAACCTCCACGACGACGACGCGCCGGACAAGCTGATCCAGACCGCGGTCGACAGCTTCGGGCAGCTCGACATCGTCGTCAACAACGCCGGCTACACCCTGGACGCGCCGATCCACAAGATGAGCGACGAGTGGTTCCGCAAGATCCTCGAGATCCACACGGTCGTCCCCTTCAAGGTCATCCGCGCCGCCGCCCCCCACTTCCGCGACCCGGCCAAGAAGGAGCGCGAGGAGGGCGTCGAGGTCTTCCGCAAGATCGTCAACATCAGCTCGCTGGCCGGCCAGGGCAACGCGGGCCAGGCCAACTACAGCGCCGCCAAGGCCGGGGTGATCGGCCTGACGCGCACGATGGCCAAGGAGTGGGGCAGCTTCAAGGTCAACGTCAACGCCGTGGCGTTCGGCGTCATCGAGACCCGCCTCACCGCCGACAAGGGTGACGACTCCGTCGTGAAGATCGGCGACCAGGACGTGCAGATCGGCATCCCCGCACAGGCCAAGGCGATGATGAACATGATGATCCCGCTCGGCCGCGCCGGCACCCCTGCCGAGGCCGCCGCGCCGGTCGTCTTCTTCTGCTCGCCCTGGAGCAACTACGTGTCCGGGCAGACCCTTGCCGTCGGCGGCGGGCTGGGCACGGGCATGAGCTTCTAGAACCAGCTCGGCGGCGCGTCCAGCGTGGTGCGGTCGTGCCGCGCGCCGATGCGCGCAAGCCGACGCGCGCCGCGCAGGTCGCCGAGCTCAGCGTGCCGTCTGCCAGCGGCGGCGGGGCGCATGCCAAGCGCGGCCGGCCGGGTTTTCGGGTGGAGCAGCACGAGGCCCCTCGGCCCGCGGGCTCCCGAGGGCCGTGTGGACTCACCCCAGCGTCGGGAGGTGGGTCCATGCACGTCCAGCCCCCGGCGACGCTTCCGCGGAGTCGTGCATCGAGGCGCCTGGTGAGCGTGGTGGGGTGGATTCGCCGGCCGACGCGTCGCGCCGGCGGGGACGTGGCCGCCAGGGCGGTCGGTCTGTCGGCCACGTCGCCGCGGAACCCGCGCTCGGTGCTGCGAGAACTCCAGCGTGGTTCGCAGCGAACCTCCCGGAAGTTCTCGCGGCCACGCGGCCCTTGCCGCCCTCGCCCCTTGCAGATAGTAGGACTTCCAACTATCTTAAGTCCTCGCTGTTGACCCCCCTTGCCATGCCCGCAGGAGCCCACCGATGACGCTGCAGAGTGACCGCACCGAAGACGCGCCGACGCCCGAGCGCGACGGGTTCCCCCTGCGCTTCGTGACGGCGGCGTCGCTGTTCGACGGCCACGACGCCGCGATCAACGTGATGCGCCGCCTCATCCAGGACAACGGTGCGGAGGTCGTCCATCTCGGGCACAACCGCAGCGTGCGCGACGTGGTGCGCGCGGCCATCCAGGAGGACGCCGACGCGATCGCGCTGAGCTCCTACCAGGGCGGCCACACCGAGTACTTCCGGTACGCCGTCGACATGCTCAAGGAGCACGGCGCCGAGCACATCCGCGTCTTCGGCGGTGGCGGCGGGACGATCACCCCCGAGGAGATCGCCGACCTGCACGAGTACGGCGTCGAGCGGATCTACCACCCCAACGACGGCATGAAGCTCGGCCTCACGGGCATGATCGGCGACCTCATCGAGCGTGCCGTCGCCGCCCAGCAGCCGTCGGCGGCCCCCGCCGACCGTGACGGCCGCGACGACCTGACCATCGGCCGGATGCTCTCCGCGCTGGAGGACGAGGTGCTCGCCGAGCACGACCTCGACGAGCTGCGCCGCGAGTGGGAGGCCAAGGGCGGCGAGGTGCCGGTCGTCGGCATCACGGGCACCGGCGGGGCGGGCAAGTCGACGGTGACCGACGAGCTGCTGTCGCGCCTGATGCAGCACTTCCCCGAGCTGAAGGTCGCTGTCCTGGCCGTCGACCCGACCCGCCGCCGCACCGGTGGCGCGCTGCTGGGCGACCGCATCCGGATGAACGCGCTGCGCAACGAGCGGATCTACATGCGCTCGATGGCCACGCGCCGCAGCAACGCCGCCACCAACAGCATCCTCACCGACGCGATCGCCTACCTGCGCTCGGCCGGCTTCGGCATGGTGGTCGTCGAGACCGCGGGCATCGGCCAGAGCGACTCGGAGATCGTCGACCTGGTCCAGATCCCGATGTACGTGATGACCAGCGAGTTCGGCGCGGCCAGCCAGCTGGAGAAGATCGACATGCTCGACCTGGCCGAGATCGTCGTCATCAACAAGTTCGACAAGAAGGGCGCGCCCGACGCGCTGCGCGACGTGCGCAAGCAGTGGAAGCGCAACCACGTGGCCTTCGAGACCTCCGACGAGGACGTCCCGGTCTTCGCGACGGTCGCCAGCCAGTTCAACGACCCGGGCGTGACGCGGATGTTCGCCCACCTCTGCGAGCGCGTCGGCTGGGACCCGCAGGTGCAGGTCGACGGCGAGTCGCTGGGCCAGGCGCTCATCCCGGGCGCGCGCGTGCGCTACCTGGCGGAGATCGCCGAGCAGGGCACGAAGATCAACCAGGACATCGAGCAGCTCGCCGGGATCGCCACGCGCGCCCAGGCCTACGACACCTCGGCTGCCGCGCTGGCCGACGAGGACGCCGACATCGCCAAGGTCCTGCGCGCGCACCGCGACGAGGCGCTGGAGCAGCTCGGCCCGGAGGCGCGCAAGCTGCTGGAGGGCTGGGACGACCTCATCGCCGGCATCACCGGCGAGACGTTCTCCTACACCGTGCGCGGCAGAGAGATCACCGGCGACAACTACCGCACCTCGCTCTCGGGCCGGCAGATCCCCAAGATCGCGCCGCCCAAGCTGGACGGCTGGGGCGACCGCCTGCGGTTCCTGATGAAGGAGAACCTGCCGGGCGCCTACCCGTACACCGGCGGTGTCTTCCCCTACCGCCGCGAGGGCGAGGACCCCACGCGGATGTTCGCCGGCGAGGGCACGCCCGAGCGGACCAACCGCCGCTTCCACTACCTGTCCGAAGGCCAGCCCGCCGCGCGCCTGTCGACCGCGTTCGACAGCGTCACGCTCTACGGCGAGGACCCGGCCGAGCGGCCGGACATCTACGGCAAGGTCGGCAACTCCGGAGTCTCCATCGCGACGGTCGACGACGCCAAGAAGCTGTACTCGGGCTTCGACCTCTGCGACCCGACGACGTCGGTGTCGATGACGATCAACGGTCCGGCGCCGATCGTGCTGGCGTTCTTCATGAACGCGGCGATCGACCAGCAGGTCGAGAAGCACCTCAAGGCGACCGGCGGCTGGGACGCCGCGCAGAAGAAGGTCGACGAGATCTTCGCCGCCAAGGGCCTGCCCCGCCCGACCTACGAGGGCGAGCTGCCCTCCCACAACGACGGCCTCGGGCTCGGCCTGCTGGGCGTCTCCGGCGACCAGGTCGTCGACGCCGAGACCTACCAGCGGATCAAGGCCGAGACGCTGACCAAGGTCCGCGGCACCGTGCAGGCCGACATCCTCAAGGAGGACCAGGCCCAGAACACCTGCATCTTCTCCACCGAGTTCGCGATGAAGATGATGGGCGACGTCCAGCAGTACTTCGTCGACCACGGCGTCCGCAACTTCTACTCCGTGTCGATCAGCGGGTACCACATCGCCGAGGCCGGGGCCAACCCCATCAGCCAGCTGGCGTTCACGCTGGCCAACGGCTTCACCATCGTCGAGTACTACCTCGCGCGCGGCATGAAGATCGACGACTTCGCGCCGAACCTGTCGTTCTTCTTCTCCAACGGCATGGACCCCGAGTACGCGGTCATCGGCCGTGTGGCGCGCCGCATCTGGGCACGGGCGATGCGCGAGCGCTACGGCGCCGGCCCCCGCTCGCAGATGCTCAAGTACCACATCCAGACCAGCGGCCGGTCGCTGCACGCGCAGGAGATGCAGTTCAACGACATCCGCACGACGCTGCAGGCGCTCTACGCGATCTTCGACAACACCAACTCGCTGCACACCAACGCCTACGACGAGGCGATCACCACCCCCACCGAGGAGTCGGTGCGCCGCGCGGTCGCCATCCAGCTGATCATCAACCGCGAGCTCGGCCTGAACTTCACCGAGAACCCCTGGCAGGGCAGCTTCATCATCAACGAGCTGACCGACCTGGTCGAGGCCGCCGTCTATGAGGAGTTCGAGCGCATCTCCGAGCGCGGCGGCGTGCTCGGCGCGATGGACACGATGTACCAGCGCGGCAAGATCCAGGAAGAGTCCATGTACTACGAGCGGCTCAAGCACGACGGCACGCTGCCGCTGATCGGCGTCAACACCTTCCTCCCGCGCGAGCACGGCGGGGAGATCGAGACGACCACCGAGCTGGCCCGTTCGACCGAGGCCGAGAAGCTCGCCCAGATCGAGCGCGTCCAGGCCTTCAACCGCGCCGGTGAGGACCGCTCCCCCGCGGCACTCGCGCACCTGCGCGACGTCGCGCTGGCCCGCGAGAACGTCTTCGACGCCCTGCTCGAGGCCGTCAAGAGCGCCTCGCTCGGCCAGATCTCCGGCGCCCTCTACGAGGTCGGGGGCGAGTACCGCCGCAACATGTAGCCACAAAGGACCCGCGGGAAAGTCTGGAGGAATGGCGCAGTGACGGAGCGCCCATCCGGACCTACGCTGCCCAGCGGGTCATGTGGTCACGTCTTGCGCTCATCGCTGTGGTGCTGGCGGTCCTCGCACCGGACGCATCCGCTGCGGGGACCTGCGACAGGCCCCTGCCGGCGGGTGACCGGACCGTCGACGTCAGCTCCGGAGGCCGCGAGCGGCCGTTCCTGCTCTACGTCCCCAGGACCTACGACGGCCACACGCCGCTGCCGCTCGCGCTGAACCTCCACGGCACGCTCAGCGACGGCCCCGGCCAGATGGACATCAGCGGTCTGCGCGCCGACGCCGACCGCGACGGCTTCCTCGTCGCCGCGCCCACCGGCGGGGCCCGCTCGACGACCGGCGCGTCCTGGGTCGTCCCCGGCACCCCGCCCCGGGGTGAGGCCCCGGAGGGCGGCTACCCCGACGACCTGCGCTACCTGTCCGACGTCATCACGCGCGTGCAGGAGATCAGCTGCCAGGACCCGGCCCGCGTCATCGCGACGGGCTACTCCGGTGGTGGGCGGATGTCCTCCGCTCTGGCCTGCGGCCTCGCGGCCCGCGTCGCCGCGGTGGTCGTCGAGTCCGGGCTGCGGGCCGGCGCGCCCCGCGCCGGTGCCGGCGGGCAGCCCGAGCCCGACCCCGGCACGTGCGCTCCGGCGCGGCCGCTGCCGGTCATCGCGGTCCACGGCACGTCGGACTCCATCAACCCGTACGACGGGGGCGGCCAGGACGACTGGCAGTACCCGGTGCCCGCCGCGTTCGCGCGCTGGGAGCAGCTGCTGCGGTGCACCGCACCGATGGCGACGACGCGGTTCTCGCCCTCGATCGACCTGCTGGCCGGCGTCGGCTGCCGGGCGCCGCTGCGGCTCTACCGGGTCAACGGCGGCGGCCACCAGTGGTTCGGCGGCGACCCGACGAAGAACCCGCTCTACCTCGCGCTGGGCCACGACCCGAAGGAGCTGCGCACCAGCGACCTCGTCGCCGAGGCGGTCCGCGGCTTCCGGCTGCAGGCCCCGCGACCGCGGCTGAGGCTCAGCTGCCGCCCCGGTCGCCGCGTGCACGTCCGTGCCTCCGCGACCACGGATGCTCCCCTGGCGATGCTGACCGTCCGCGTGAACGGGCGGCGGCTCGCCGGCACCAGCGCGACCGCCCGCCTGGGCCGCAGCGGCCGCGTCCGCGCCACCGCGCGCGTGACCGACAGCGCCGGGCTCTCCGGCAGCGCCGTCCGGACGACGCGCTGCCGCTGACCCGCGGCGCTACCTGCCGACCAGGATCCCCAGCAGGGCGTCGGCCGCCGGCGAGGCCGCGTGACCGGTCCGCTGCACGGCGGCCAGCGTGCGGTGCGCCAGCTCGCGCACCGGGGTGAGCTGGTCGGGGCCGCGCTCGGCCTGCACGACGGGAAGCACGGTCCACCCCACACCGAGACGCACCATGGCGGCGAGGACCTCGGGCTGGTGGGACTCGGCGACGACCTCGAAGCGTGCGCCCATCCTGCGCAGCGCGTCGGCGGTGATCGCACGCGTGCGCGAGTCCTGGGGGAAGGTCACCCACGGTCCCCAGGACTCCGGTCCGCCCAGCTGCCCGGGACGGACGCCGGGCGGGGCGTAGACCGCCAGCGGCTCCTCGCGCAGGGGCGTCACGGCCAGCCCGGCCTGCTCCTGCGGCAGCACGCACACGACGAGGTCGAGCGCACCGCGGCTGAGCTGCTCCAGGAGCGCGCCCGACGGGGCGACGTTCAGCCGCAGCTCGACGTCGGGGCGCTCGTCGCGGAACGTGCGCAGCGCGTCGGCGAAGTGGTCGACGGCCGCGACGTCGATCATGCCCACCCGCAGCGGCCCGGCGTGACCGGAGCGCCGCTCGGCGACCCAGCGGGCCAGCTCGCCCGTCTCCGCCAGCACCCGCTCGGCGTAGCGGACCACCGATCCGGCCTCGTGCGTCAGCGCGCGCCCGCGGCCGGCGGATTCGAACAGCGGCAGGCCGACGCGGCGCTCCAGCTCGGCCAGGCCCTGCGACAGGGCCGACGCGGACACGCCCACCGTCTGCGCGGCGCGGGCGAACGTGGGCTCCCGGGCCGCGGCGACGAGGTACTCCAGCTGCTGGACGGTGACGTTCGGAAGGACAGGATCGTTCACGGACCGCCGACGATACAACAGTCTTTCTTCACGAAAGTAACCTTCGATTCGGAATGGCTTACGTTGAGTCAATGACTTCGAACGCCCCTGCCCCGACCGTCGCCCCCGCTGAGGGCAAGCTCGGGATCCTCTGCGTCGGCCTCGGTGCCGTGACCACCACCCTGATCGCCGGCGTCGAGCTGGCCAAGCGCGACCTGGGCAGCCCGGTCGGCTCGCTCACCCAGATGGGCACGATCCGCCTCGGCAAGCGCACCGAGGACAACGTCCCGCTGATCAAGGACTTCGTCCCGCTCGCCGACCTCAACGACATCGTCTTCGGCGCCTGGGACCCCTACAAGGCCGACGCCTACGACGCGGCCGTCAACGCCGGTGTCCTGGACCTGCACAAGCACCTCCTCCCGATCGAGGACGCGCTGCGCGCCGTCACGCCGATGCCCGCCGCCTTCGACGCCAAGTACGTCAAGCGCCTCGAGGCCGAGAACGTCATGGCCGACACGAGCAAGCGCGGCATGCTCGAGCAGCTCAAGCAGGACATCCGCGCCTTCAAGGAGGAGCACGGCTGTGACCGCCTCGTGATGATCTGGTCCGGCTCCACCGAGGTCTACATCGAGCCCGGCCCGGCGCACCAGAGCATGGAGGCCTTCGAGGCCGCCATCGACGCCGAGGACGACGCGATCGCCCCGTCGATGCTCTACGCCTACGCCGCCCTGCAGGAGGGCGTGCCCTACGCCAACGGCGCCCCGAACCTGGCCGTCGACACCTCCGCGCTGCGCACCTACGCCGAGGAGCACAACGTCGCCATCTCCGGCAAGGACTACAAGACGGGCCAGACCCTGCTGAAGACGGTCCTCGCGCCGATGCTGAAGGCGCGCATGCTCGGCCTGAACGGCTGGTACTCGACCAACATCCTCGGCAACCGCGACGGCGAGGTCCTCGACGACCCGGAGAACTTCAAGTCCAAGGAGGTCTCCAAGCTCGGCGTCCTCGAGGACGTGCTGGAGCCCGAGCGCTTCCCGGAGCTCTACGGCGACGTCTACCACAAGGTCCGCATCAACTACTACCCCCCGCGCGGTGACGCCAAGGAGGGCTGGGACAACATCGACCTCTTCGGCTGGCTCGGCTACCCGATGCAGATGAAGGTCGACTTCCTCTGCCGCGACTCGATCCTCGCCGCGCCGCTGGCGCTGGACCTCTGCCTGTTCATGGACCTCGCCCAGCGCGCGGGCATGGGCGGCATCCAGGAGTGGCTGAGCTTCTACTACAAGTCCCCCCAGGTCGCCCCGGGCCTCTACCCCGAGCACGACCTGTTCATCCAGCTCACCAAGCTGAAGAACACCCTGCGCTGGATGATGGGTGAGGAGGTCATCACCCACCTCGGCCAGGACTACGCCGAGGACGAGCTCGCGGGCATCGCCTAGCCCGCACGCCTCACCCGTGGCTTGACGAAGACCCTGCCCTCCGGCGGGGTCTTCGCGTTCGTGGGCACGGGCGATCCGCCCGCCGGCGTCCGCCCGTACCGTCTTCATGCTGACCGCGAACCTGGCCGTCGCCGGCGCCCTGTGCGGGCTCATCTGGACGATCCAGCGCGTGCACTATCCGCTGTTCGCGCTGGTCGAGGAGCGGTCGTGGACCGCCTACATGGCCCAGCACGGCACGCGGATCACGCCGGTCGTGGCGCCGCTCATGATCGCCAACGTCGCGATCGCCGCGGTCCTCGTCGCCGACGACCCGGCGCCGCTGCGGATCGTCAACGCCGCCTGCGCGGCGGGCGCGTTCGTCAGCACCGGCGTCGTGTTCGCCCCGCTGCACGGCAGGCTCGGCCCACAGGACGTCAAGCGGCTGGTCACCCTGAACTGGCTGCGCACCGCGCTGTGGACGGCGCAGCTGGGCGTGGCGTGCGCACTGGCGGGTTGACGAGCGGCCACGCGCCAAACGCGGACAGCCGTGTCGATTTCTCCCACGTGCCGCGAGGAGGTGATGTCGGGCCGATCGGCGGCCCGCCCACCGAAAGGCATCACATGTCCACCACCAGGACCATCCAGCTGGCGATCAGGGCTGACCGCGAGACGGTCTGGCACGCGCTCATCGACGGCACGGTCACCCCCGGCTACTACGTCGGCTTCGCGGCGGAGTTCGACGCGCTGCGCACCGGCAGCAGCTACCGCTACAGCGCCGACGGCCAGCCGATGATCACCGGCGAGGTCCTCGCCGTCGACCCGCTCACCTCGCTGCGCACCTCGTTCAACGGCCACTGGGAGCCCAGCGTCGACGCGCTGCCGGAGTCCACGGTGACGTTCACCCTGCTGGACCCGGCGATGCCCCTGCCCGGCATCACCGTCCTGCGCTGCGACCACGAGGACCTGGCCGACCCGGTCGTCGCCGACCACCTCGAGCTCGGCTGGGTGACGATCCTGTCCGGCCTGAAGACGCTGCTGGAGACCGGTGCGCCGCTCGTCGCCGCCCCCGCCGCCGACGTGGCGTGAAGCCGCGCCCGCCAGGAAGGATGATCACGAGGACGCCATGCGCTACATGTTGCTGCTCCACCACCCCGAGTCGTTGCGGCACCCGCCGGGCAGCTCGGAGTTCCTCGCCGGGGTCTCGGCGTTCGACGCGTTCCACGCCGAGCTGGCCGCGCGCGGCATCGCCTGGGAGGGCGAGCCGCTGCAGCCGACGCCGACCGCGACGTCGGTCCGCGTTCGTGACGGGCAGCGGATCGTGACCGACGGCCCGTTCGCAGAGCTGGCCGAGCAGCTCGGCGGTTACTACGTCATCGACGTCGACTCGCTCGACGTCGCCATCGAGGTCGCCGGGATGGTGCCGTGGGCCACCGAAGGCACCGTGGAGATCCGGCCGTTGGCGTCCCTGGACCGGCCGGACCTCGTCTCCCCGGCGTGACGGACGCCGGCAGCGCGCTGGCGCGGCTGATGCGCGAGGAGTCCTCGCGCATCATCGCGTCGCTGGCGCGGGCGACGGGCAGCCTGGACCTGGCCGAGGACGCCTGGCAGGACGCATGCGCCGCGGCGGCGAGCGCCTGGCCGCGCAACGGCGTCCCCGCCGACCCGGTGCCGTGGATGTACGTGGTCGCCCGGCGACGGGCGATCGACCGCCTGCGCCGCCGCCCGGCGCTGCTCGACGATCCCAGGGCGCTCGAGCGACTGGAGGCGTCCGGCGACGAGGAGGACGCCGAGCGGCTGCCCGATGAGCGGCTGGAGCTGCTCTACGGCTGCTGCCATCCGCACCTCGCACCGGCTGCCCAGGTCGCCCTGACCCTGCGCGCTGTGGGCGGCCTCAGCACCGGCGAGATCGCTGCCGCGTTCCTGGTGACCGAGGCGACGATGGCCCAGCGCCTGGTGCGCGCGCACCGGGCGCTCGCGGAGGTCCGCGATGCGTTCGCCCTGCCGACGGCGCAGGAGCGGCCGGACCGCCTCGACGCGGTGCTGCGAGTCCTCTACCTCATCTTCAACGAGGGCTACGCGACGACGAACGGCGATGGTCCCGTCGTCCGGCTGGACCTCTGCGACGAGGCGATCCGCCTGACGCGGCTGCTGGTGGTCCTGCTTCCCGACGAGCCGGAGGTCGCGGGGCTGTGCGCGCTGATGCTCTTCCACGACAGCCGCCGCGCGACCCGCACGACCGCCGACGGCGTGCCCGTCCCGCTCGACGAGCAGGACCGCGCCCGCTGGGATCGGGCGCGCATCGCCGAGGCCGACGCCCAACTCGAGCGCGCGCTGGTGATTCACCGACCGGGCCGCTACGTCGTGGAGGCGTGCATCGCGGCGTTGCACGCCAAGCCCGCGGACGTCGCGGACACCGACTACGCGCAGATCGCCGCGCTGTACGGGGTGCTGGACCGCGACGGCAGCGACCCCACCGTGACACTTGCGCGCGTCGCCGCGGTCGCGATGGCGGACGGCGCCGACAGCGCGTTGAAGCTCTTGGACGTGCTGGAGCGCAGTGCGCCGCCCGACCCGCGACGCCGGGCGCTCCGGGCCGAGCTGCTGCGTCGCGCCGGCCGGGCCGGCGAGGCACGGACCGCCTACGCCGACGCGCTGGCCGCGGGGCTCGGCGGACGCGACCGCCGCTTCGCACTGGCCCGCCTGGCCGACCTCGAGCGGCTCACTCCAGGCGCGACGGCCACCACACCCGCCGGCCGACGTCGAGGATGAGGGCCGGGACGAGGACGGAGCGGACCAGCAACGTGTCCAGCAGGACGCCGAAGGCGACGATGAAGCCGAGCTCGCGCAGCGTCACGAGCGGCAGCGCGGCGAGGACGAGGAACGTCCCGGCCAGCACGATGCCGGCGCTCGTGATGACGCCACCGGTGACCTCCAGCGCTCGCAGGATCCCCGCCGCCGTGCCGTGTCGCAGCGTCTCCTCGCGGGCGCGCGCCACCAGGAAGATGTTGTAGTCGACCCCGAGCGCGACAAGGAACACGAACGCCACGAGCGGGAGGCCGGGTGACTCGCCGGCGTAGCCGAGGACGTGGTCGAAGACGGTGACGCCGGTGCCGAACGCCGCCGCGAACGAGCCGACCACCGTGAGCAGCAACAGGCCCGGCAGCGCCAACGCGCGCAGCAGGCCGACGAGGATCAGCCCGACGACCAGCAGCGCGACCGGCACGACGACGCGGTTGTCACGCTCGGAGCTGACCCGCAGGTCGTAGTCCTGCGCGGACTGCCCGCCGACGAGCGCGCCGGTGCCCGCCAGCGCGCGGCGCAGTCCGGGGATCGCGTCCTGCCCGGCGTCGGAGAATGGATCGACGGCCAGCGTGACGGTGAGCTTGTCGCCCGGCGCTCCCCGCTCGGGCCCTGTCACCCGGTCCACGGTCCGCTGCCGGGTGAGGACCTTGCGCACGACCGAGGTGCGGCCCCGGTCGGCGACGATGACGTCGACGGGCGCGGCACTGCCCGCGGGGAATCCTTTGGCCAGCAGCTCCTGCCCGGTGAGCGACTCGACCTTCGACGTGAACGACGCCGACGCCGACGTGGACAGCTGCGCCTGGGTCAGACCCAGCGCCAGTACCCCGAGGACCAAGGTCGAACCGACCCATACCCGCCGGGGCCGTCGGGCGATGCGCCGGCCCAGCGCGGTCCAGCGGACGTGCCCGTCGGCGGCGTCACCGTCATGGGGCACCCGCGGCCAGAAGATGCGCCGGCCGGTGATGAGCAACAGCGCCGGCAGGACGGTCAGGCTGAAGAACAGGCTCAGCAAGACGCCTGCCGCGCAGAGCGGCCCCAGCGCGCGGTTGTCGCCGACGTCGGCGAGCAGCAGCGTCGAGAGCGCGCAGACGACCGTGAGCGCCGACGCCGTGATCGCCGGCGCGGAGGCCTGCCACGCCAGGCGCATGGCCTCATGGTGGTCGGCCTGGCGCCGCAGCTCCTCGCGGTAGCGGGCTACCAGCAACAGCGCGTAGTCGGTGGCGGCGCCGAAGACGAGCACCGACGTGATGCCCGACGAGGCCGGCGTCACCACCGCCCCGGCGCTGCCGAGCAGGTAGCCGGCGCCCCGGGTGGAGGCCTCGGCCAGGACCACCGTCAGCAGCGGCACGAACCAGAAGATCGGCGACCGGTAGATGAGGATCAGCAGGATCAGCACCAGCAGGCTGGAGGCACCCAGCAGCAGCCCGTCGGCGCCGTCGAAGACGTGGGTGATGTCGGTGGCGAGGCCCGCGGGACCGGTCACCGCCACCTGCAGTTCCCCGCGCGAGCCGCCCACCAACTCGCGCAGGCGGTCGGTGGTGTCCGGAATCCGGTCGGTGGGCGCGTCCGGGTCATCGATGAGCGGGGTGGCGAAGAACGCCGTCGTCCGGTCGCGCGAGGTCTGCACCGGTGAGCTGGGCCGGGCGGCCGGTAGGCGCGCGGCGTCGACCCGTTCGCGGGCGTCACCCAGCCGGCGCCGGTCGTCCGTCGTCAGCCCGGCGGCACGGTGGAAGACCACGACCGCGGGCTGCACGCGCCCGGAGCGGTACTGCTGGCTGAGCTGCAGGACCTCGCGCGACTGCGACCCGCGCGGCAGCGAGTCCGCGGGGTCCTGGGTCTGGACGTCGGCCAGCCCGACCGACAGCGCACCCAGCACCGCGGCAATGCCGAGCGCCACGGCAAGAACGACGTACTTGGTCCGGCGACCGGCGATGAACGTACTCATGACCGACCGCACGATGGTCTGCGCGGTGGCGCCCCGCATCCGACCAAAGGATGAATCCGACCGCTGCCGTGCGCGCGAACATCCCTTCTGCCGATGGCCACCCGCATCCGCTCCCTCTCCCCGACCGCGCGTGACCGGCTCGGCGTCTGCGCACTGCTCGTCGTCGGCTTGGCAGCCCTGCTCCTGGAGCCCGTGGACAACACCGACCGCACCGCCTGGCGGGCCGCCGACGGCTGGGGCGTGGCCCTGATGTTCGGGATGCTGCTGCCGCTGGCCCTGCGCCGGCGTGCCCCGCTGGCCTGCCTCGTGGTGCCCGGCGCCTGCGCTCTGCTGGCCTTCAACCTCGGGTACGCCGCGACGGTCGGCGTACTGGCCGTCTGGGCCGCGACGGGTTCGGCCGCGCTGTACACCGACCGGCCCACCACGGTCGGGCTGACCATCCTCGGCGGCGTGGCGGTCGGGGGCTCGGTGTGGCTCAGCGCCCCTAGCGGTGACAGCCCGCTGACGATCCTGGGCGCCACCACCGCCGGCCTGCTGCCGCCGCTGGTGGGCGACGCGCTGCGGCGCACCCGCGAGCATGCCCGCGAGCTCGAGCGCGCCCGCGCCGCCGAGCTCGAGTACGCGCGCGTGGAGGAGCGCCTGCGAATCGCGCGTGACGTGCACGACGCCGTCGGACACCACCTCAGCGCGATCAGCCTGCAGGCGGCCGCCGGCCAGCTCGCACCGGACGCCGCCGCCGATGCCCTGCAGCACATCGACCGCCTGTCCGGCCGAGCGCTGCAGGAGACCCGCGAGATCCTCGGCCTGCTGCGCGCCGGGGACGACGAAACGCCCGCTCCCACGCTCGCCGACCTCGAACCGCTCATCGGTGACGCGCGGCGCAGCGGCATCGCCGTCACCGCGCACCTCGACCCGGCGGCCGCCGAGCTGTCGCCGCAGCTGCAGGCCGTCGCCTACCGCGTCGCGCAGGAGGCCCTGACCAACGTCCGGCGCCACGCCCGCCCGCCGATCGCGCACGTGGACGTGCGACGCGACCACGATCACCTGGTGGTGGAGATCTGCGACCTCGGCGGCGCGCACGCGGCGGTCAACGCCACCGCGGGACACGGCATCGCGGGCATGCGGGAGCGGGCGGAACTGGTCGGCGGCCGGCTCGACGCCGGGCCCGCCGATGACGGCGGCTGGCGCGTCGCGCTGACCGTCCCGGTGGCCGGCTGATGCGCGTCCTCATCGCCGACGACCAGCCGGAGACGCGGCAGGCGCTGCGCACCATCGTCAACGCTCAGCCGGGCTTCACCGTCGTCGGTGAGGCGCTCGATGGCCGCGACGCCGTGGCGCTGGTGCAGCGGCGCCGTCCGGACCTCGTTCTCATGGATGTGCGCATGCCACGGCTGGACGGCATCGCCGCGACGCGCGAGATCCGCGCGCGTCCGCAGCCCCCGGCGGTCATCGTCCTCACGACCTTCGACCTGGACGACTACGTCTTCGGCGCCCTGCAGGCCGGCGCGGCCGGGTTCCTGCTCAAGAGCGCCGGGCCCGCCCAGATCCAGGCGGCGCTGCAGGCGGTTCGCGCGGGCAACGCGATCCTCGCGCCGGACGTCACCGGCCGGCTGATCGACCGTTTCGCCGCGATCTCGCCCGCCCGGCCCCACGACCCCGCGCTGCAGTTGCTGTCGGCCCGCGAGCAGGACGTGCTGCTGCTTCTCGCGCGCGGCCTCAGCAACGCCGACATCGCCGCCGAGCTCGTGCTGCAGGAGTCGACCGTGAAGTCCCACGTCGGCCAGGTCCTGGCCAAGCTCGGACTGTCCAGCCGCGTGCAGGCCGTCATCTACGCCTACGAGACCGGGTTGACGACGCCGGGCCGGCGTTGATGTCAGTCGACGGGCCATTCGCGTGGTCGGACCATCGACAATCGGCGGGCCGGGCATGACCTAGTGCATGAACACGCAGCAGCAGCTTCAGCCGGGATCCGCGGTGCGCCGCGCGCTTCAGCAGCGCGCCGCCGCCTCCGATCGCCAGACCCTCTGGCAGCAGCGCCTCAACGACTTCGTCGCCGGCCGGCCGGAGCAGGCGGGCCCCCGCAAGACCACGACCGATCCCCAGAAGCGATGACCACCGTCCACGTGGCACCGCAGGGCGACCGGTGGGTCGTCGAGCACGAGGGTGACAACCAGCCGATCTCCGTCCACGACACGCAGGCCGAGGCCGAGCAACGCGCCAAGAGCCACGCCCGCCAGCACGGGGACGCCGAGGTGGTCGTCCACGGCTCCGACGGAAGCATCGTCAACAGCGACACGATGGATCCCGCGCACGAGAGCGCGACCCACGACGAAGTGCGCTGATCTTCAGGCCAGCTCGGCGAGCAGCCCGGAGTGGTCGCTGAGGCGAGCCTCGCGCCACTCGTGCAGGTAGCGGCTGCTCACCGGGCGCAGGCCGCGGACGAAGCAGTGATCCAACCGGTAGCCCATCTTCCGGTTGGCGTACATCCAGCTGCGGTCGCGGGCGCCGTAGCCGTTGACGGCGCGGAACGCGTCGGCGAACCCGTGGTCGCGCAGGCCGGGGACCACGGCGAGCTCAGCAGCATCGTGCCGCTCACCGTGAGTGGGGCGGATCCGCCCGGCGCGCGTGCGCGCGAACGACCGGACCTCGCCCTCCCGTGACTCGTACTGCGGGGTGTTGAGGTCACCGCAGATCACGACCGGGCGGTCCTGTGGCTCTGCCGCGAAGCGGGCGATCTCCTCGAGGGTGCGGACCTTCACCTGGTCGTCCTTCTGGGATGTCGGCGCGTGGATGTTCAACAGGCGAAGGTGCGCCATGTCCACGAGCAGATGCCGCTCCGGCCAGGGCAGCGTCAGGCTCCCGGCCCCGCGCAACTTCCCGCGGGACGCCACCAGGACACCGAGGCGCCTCAGCGGGTCGGCGGCGGCCAGGCCCGCGGGCAGCGACGTGACGACGTCATAGCCGTGGGCAGCGAGCGCAGCCGTCCAGGCGGCCACCGCGGTGGCCCGCACCTCCTGCAGCGCGACGACGTCGGCGTCCACCCCGGCCAGCGCCGCGGCCTGGGCCGGCACCGCCGACACACGCCCGGCCACGTTCCAGCTGACGACGCTGACCATCACCGGGATCCTGACGGGCCGGGTAGCACGCAGGCGTGACCTCGCGCGCTTGGATCGGCTGCTCGGGCTGGAACTACCGCGACTGGCGCGGCCGCTTCTATCCCGAGGGCCTGCCGGCCCGGCGCTGGCTGGCGCACTACGCCACGGTGTTCGACACCGTCGAGGTCAACACGACCTTCTACCGCCTGCCGCAGCGCGACGCTGTAAAGGCCTGGGTCGACCAGACGCCCGAGCGCTTCCGCTTCGCCGTGAAGGCGTCGCGCTACCTCACCCACATGAAGCGCCTGCGCGACGCCGGCGAGGGCATCGAGCGCTTCTTCGAGCGGGTCGAACCCCTGCGCGACGCGGGACGCCTCGGGCCCGTGCTCTGGCAGTTGCCGGCGCGGTTCACGCGCGACGACGACGTGCTCGCCGACGCGTTGCGACGTCTCCCGCCGGGCCGGCATGCCTTCGAGTTCCGCCACTCCTCGTGGTTCACCCGACCGGTCTGCGCCCTGCTCGACGCGCACGGTGCCGCGTTCGTCGTCGCCCACGACGCCCGCCGCGAGCTGCCCGAGCCGCCGGTTCCGACCCGGTGGCGCTTCGTCCGGCTGCACTACGGCGCACGTGGGCGCAACGGCAACTACAGCGACGCCGAACTGGACACGTGGGCGCGCCGCATCGCCCAGTGGCGCCGCCGCGGCGAGGTGTACGTCTATCTGAACAACGACTGGTGCGGCTACGCGCCCGCCAACGCACGGCGCCTCAACCACTGAAACGGCCGGCCGCGGTCCGCGCCACGGAGCCCGTCACCGCCGGGCCGTGGCCTTCTTGCGCTTCTTCGCGGGCGTGCTGCCACGTTTGCGCTTGCCGGTGGACGCCTCGAGGCTGCGCTGCAGCAGATCCATGAGGTCGGGCTTGTCCTCGGGCTGCTCGGGCGTCGCGGGCGCCTCGATGGTCTGGCCCGTGCGCTTCTTCTTGACGATCTCGCGCAGCGCCTTGCTGTAGGTGTCCTCGTACTGCTCGGGCCTGAACGGCGCCTTGAGCTTGTCGATGAGGTCGAGCGCCATGTCGAGCTGCTTCTTGTCGACCCGCGGCTTGCGGTCGGGGTAGACGTCGTCAAGCGGCCGGACCTCGTCGTGGAAGTACATCTTCTCCAACGTCATCACGCCGTCACGTACGCGCAGGCAGCCAAGCTGTTGACGGTCGCGCATGACGAACGTGCCGATGCCCGCCAGGCCGGACTCCTCCAGCGCCCGGGCCAGCAGCGCATAGACCTTCTCGGCCCCTTCGACCGGACCCAGGTGGTAGGTCCGCGCGAAGTACACCGGGTCGATCTCCTCGTAGTCGACGAAGTCGCTCAGCTCCAGCGTCTTGCCCTGGTCGGTGGCAGCGGCGGCCTCGAAGTCGGCGTCATCCATCGGGACGTACTCGTCCTCGGACCACTGGTAGGCCTTGACGATCTCATCCTCGTCGACGGGCTTGCCCTCCTTCTTGCAGACCTTCTCGTACCCGATCCGCGAGCCGTCCTTCTCGTGGACGTAGTGGAAGTGCAGGTCGTGCTCGTGGACGGCGCTGTAGAGCTTGACCGGGATGTTGACCAGGCCGAAGGAGATCGCGCCTGACCAGATCGAGCGGGGCATGCTCCTGCCTTACCCGGCCAGTGAGGGAAGCGACTGCCGGACCGACTGCACCGGGGCCCAGAGGTCGCCGTGCTCCTCCAGACGGGCAAGCGCCTCGGTCGGGGTGAACTCCACGTCGGCGCGGGTGAGGTCGCCGTCGGCCACGGCCCGGGTCTCCTCCCAGGTCAGCGGTGTGGAGACGTGCGGCGGGTCGGTCCTGGCCCGCAGCGAGTGCACGCAGACGGTGGTCTTGTGGTCGTCGTTCTGGCTCCAGTCGACCAGGACCTTGCCGGTGCGCAGGTCCTTGGCCTGCTTGGCGACGACGAGGTCGGGACGGGCCCGCTCCAGCGTCCGCGCGACGGCGGCCGCAAACGGCTTGGTGTCGGCGAACGTCACGTCGGGGTCGTTGAGCGGCACCGCGAGCTGCAGGCCCTTCGAGCCGGAGGTCTTGACGAACGACACGAGGTCCAGCTGCCCGAACAGCCCCTCGAGCAGGACAGCCACGCGCGCGCAGTCCACGACGTCCGCCGGCGCACCCGGGTCCAGGTCGAACATGAGCATCGTCGGCCGGTCCAGCGCGGGTGCCCGGTAGAGCATCGGGTGCATCTCGAGATTGGCGAGGTTGACGCTCCACAGCAACGTGGCGAGGTCGTCGATGAGCACGTACTCGATCGGCCGGCCCTTGCGGTCGCTGGGCACCTCCGCGGTGCGGACCCAATCGGGGGCGTGCGGCGGCTTGCGCTTCTCGTAGAAGTGGCTGCCGGTGATGCCGTCGGGGAAGCGGTTGAACGTCACCGGCCGGTCGTGCAGGTGCGGCAGGAGCACCTCCGCGACCGCCTCGTAGAACCGCAGCGCGTCGGCCTTGGTCGTCCCCGACCGGGGATAGAGCACCTTGCCGAGGTTGCTGAGCTTCAGCTCGCGTCCGGCGATCTGCACGGGGTGACGGCCGGTCTGCGGCAGCGCGTCCATCACGCTCGGGTGGCCGGCATCGGGTCGGGCAGCGCGTGGTCTGCCGCTGGAGGCCTGCCGCTCAGACCCGCTCCTCGGCCGCGACGTAGGCGAGCTGTGCGACGTCGGCGATCGTCTGCGCCGTCCACATCGCCATCAGCACCCGCGTCGGCCGCGGGGCGGCGACGAGGCCGACGGCGAAGCCGCCGGCGACCCATTGCGACAGGCAGTACGGGCACAGCGTCAGCTCACCGAGCGCGCGCTGCATGCCCTCACCGCGGGCGTGTTCCTCCACCTCGCCGTGACCGGACGCCTTCTCGTACCGCGTGAACGGCGCGCGCAGGAAGCTCGTCACCTTGTCCTTGGACAGCAGCCGGCTGAGCTTGTGGGTCGCGACGCCGGCCAGGACGATGTCCTTCCAGCCGACGCTGCTCGGAAGCTTGCGCCCGCTGCGCTCCGACGCCACCAACCCGACCACCAGAGCGGTGCCGAAGACGCTGCTCAGCGCCAGGTACCCGCCCAGCGGCCGGGGCTCGTCGGGCGAGTAGGCGGCCTCGAGCGGGTTGCGACGCGCGTCGGCGTCAGACAAGCGGAAGCACCTCCTCGACGAGGAAGCGCAGCCCCTCGTCCTGGCGCGGACCCATCTGCGCGACGTAGATCTCGTCGAACCCCGCGTCGACGTAGGCGCGGATGGACTCGGCCGCCCGGCCGGCGTCCGGCCCGCACGGCACGGAGTCCTTGACCTGCGCGTCGGTCGCCGCGTCGGCCAGCGGCTGGAAGTGCTCGGGAACGGCGAGCTCCTGCGACGCCGGGCCGCCGATGGCGCTGTGGCCCCAGTAGCGGCGCGCGGTCTCGACGGCCTCCTCCTCGGTCGGGGCCCAGCAGATCTTGGTGCCTGCCTGCGTCATGCCCTTGCCGCCGTTGTCGCGATAGACCTCGATGTGCTCGCGCTCCGGCGACGTGCTGATGAAGCCGTCGGCAATGCGCGCGGCGACCTCGGTCGCCTGTGGGCCGAAGCCGGACATCAGCACCGGCGGCGGCTCCTCGGGCCGCGAGTGGATCGTCGCCGTCTCCACGGTGTAGTGCTTGCCGTCGTGGTTGATCGTCTTGCCGGTCCACAGCTGGCGCATGATGTCGACGGCCTCCTCGAGCATCTCCAACCGGGTCGCGACCGGCGGCCAGTGCGCGCCGGTGACATGCTCGTTGAGGCGCTCACCGGTGCCGATGCCGAAGCGGAAGCGCCCGGGCGCGAGGAGCTCCGTCGTCGCGACCGCCTGCGCCACGATCGCCGGGTGCATCCGCATGATCGGGCAGGTCACCGCGGTCGTCATCGTCAGCTTCGTGGTGGCCGCCAGCGCCCCGAGGACGCTCCACACGAACGGGCTCTCGCCCTGCTCGTCCAGCCACGGGTGGAAGTGGTCGGAGATCCAGACGCGGTCCAGCCCCGCGTCGTCGACCTTGGGACCCAGCGCGACGATGGCCTGCGGGGAGAGCTCCTCACCCGAGAGGAAGTAGCCGAAATCTGCCATTGAGCAGCGCCTACCCGTCCCCACCGGAAAGCACGGATGCCGGGCGGGTCCCAAGGCGCCGTCATGACGCAGACGCGCCCGCATGGGCGCAGGGCGCCCGGAATGCGGTAGATCTCAGGCGAGGTCGGTCCGGACGAGGGTGGCTTCCCAGCAGTCCTCGGTCTGCTGCTCGACACCCGCGCCGTGGACGCGCTGCATGTTGCGCCCGCCGCGGGCGAAGCTCGCCACGACCGCCGGCGGGACCTCGGCCTCGTCGAGACCGCGGTCGCACCAGCGCACATCGCGGACCCACGTGATGCCGACCGCGCGGGCCGCCGGGGACTCTTCGCGGCGCGTTCTCCCGGCGATGCGGCCGACCCAGTAGGCGCCCCGCGTGTCGCGCGTCCAGACGAACGTGCCATCCGGCAGGGTCGCCAGGCGCTCGGCCATCCGCAGCTCCTTGGCGCTGGATCCGGCCTCGATGCCGACGACGTCGTGCTCGAGGCCGAACTCGGCCCCGACACCCGGCGCCACGTCGAGGTGTCGTGCGCGCAACGGTGCGCGGTAGACCAACGTCATCGGACGGTGCGGTCGGACATGCGACGGCGGTACCCGGCGCCGCTGTGCGGCGTCGCCCCGAGCGGGACGGGTACCGGCGTGGATCGATGCCTGACCACGCGCTGATCGTCGTCGACATGCTCAACACCTACGACCACCCTGACGGCGAGCGCTGTGCCGCCAACGCGCAGGGTGTCGTCCCCCGCCTGCAACGGGTGATCGGGCACGCCCGCGACGCCGACGACGTCGAGCTGGTCTACGTCAACGACCACTACGGCCAGTGGACGTCCGATCGCGAGCGGCTCATCAGCCACGTCTGCGACGCGATCCCCGACCGGGCGCTGGTCGATGGCCTGTTGCCCGAGGACGACGATCCGCTGCTGCTGAAGGCACGTCACTCGATCTTCTTCAACACGCCGCTGGAGTACCTCCTGCGCCAGCGCGGCATCACGACGGTGACCCTGGTCGGTCAGGTCACCGAGCAGTGCATCCTCTACAGCGCGCTCGACGCCTATGTGCGGCACTTCGACGTCCGCATCGCGCAGGACTGCGTCATCGCCATCGACGACGAGCTCGCCGACGCCGCCCTGCGCATGATGCGCCGCAACATGCGCGCCGAGCTCATCGACGTAGGCGGCTGACGTCCGGCATCCCCGGCCCAGGTGAAGCTCGTCGGCGGGCGGGGTATGCGAAGGGTCTATGAACGACGAGAAGCATTCGGTCCCGCCCGCCGACGAGAACGCCCATGAGCCCCTCGGCCCGGCGACACCTGATCCCGAGAGCCCCGGCGGTTCCACCAGCGAGGTCCACCGCGAGATCATCCCCGAGGACCTGCCCAAGGATCACCCGGGCCGCAAGGAGGCCGAGCGGCAGGCCGAGGAGAACGACGGCATCGTGACGGGCAACACCTGAGCGCGCTCAGCCCAGCAGCTCGCTGTTGACGTGCTCGACGGCGAGCCGGGAGAACGTGGCGCCGTGCCGCAGCATCGCGTGGTGCGCGCCGTCGACGAGCACGAAGCGGACGTCGCACACGCGCGCCAGGTTCTCGGCCAGCGCCGCCGCCCGTCGCGGGGCGGCGATGCGGTCGGCGCTGCCGTGGACGATGAGCAGCTGCTTGCCGCCCAGGCCGGGCGCGACGTCATCCGGATACACCCACGGCGCGAGCGCGACCGCCGTCCGCACCTCCGGGCCACCGGCGGCCAGCAGCGCGGCGCGACCGCCGAGCGAGTGCCCGACGAGCGCCACCGGCGGCACGCGGGTGAAGCGCTCGGCCAGTTGGCCGAGCGCCCACCGGACGTCATTGACGGGTGTGTGGTGCGCATCCCACCCGCGTGCCGAGTTCAGCAGCCGGAACACCGCCAGGCGCCCGCGGCCGGCCAGGGCCAGCCGCTTGGCGATCGGGATCATGCGCAGGACCGACAGCTGCGTGGGGCTGACCGCCATCGTGCCGCGACGCTGCGCACCGCCGTGCAGCACGAGCACGGCTCCGGCAGGGTCCGACGGAACGCGGACGTCGATGAGCTTCGGCGCCAGGTGCATCACCGCCTCCTACCCGTGGTCGCTCACCGGACGACCTGCGGTACGCGGCGTGAGGGACGGGGACGACAAGCAGCAGTTCGCAACCCCGATCGAAGGGAGGGCGTCGATGGCTCCGGTCACCGAAACCCCGCAGCAGGATGCTCCACCTGTCACCGAGCAGGCGCAGGAGAAGGTCAAGGAGGGCGCCGAGGCCGCGAAGGAGCAGGCGCTCAGCGCAGCGCAGCAGGCGCAAGAGCGCGCCCGCGCCGAGATCGACCAACGCACCACGACGGCGGGCGAGCAGCTCAAGGGCCATGCCGGCGACGCGCGGTCGGTCGCGGATGCCCTGCGGCGCGACGGCAATGACGGCCCGGCCCGACTGGCCGAGGAGGCCGCCGACCGTGTCGAGCGGATCGGCGGGTACCTCAGCGAGGCCGACGCCGAGCGGCTGATCTCCGACGTCGAGGACTACGCACGCAAGAACCCCTGGGCCGTCATCGCCGGTGGCCTGGCGCTCGGGTTCGCAGCGTCGCGGATGGTCAGCGCCTCCAGCGCCGATCGCTCCTCCCGCCGCGTCTCCGACGCCGACCGCACCCGTGAGCTCCCCGCCCCCGCGGCGGACGCACCCCGTGCGGCCGCCGACGCGGCGGTCGGCGAGAGCTATGTGGGCAACGGCCGCGGCGGTGAGCCCCAGCCGCCGAGCACGGCCGACCTGCCCAACTACGGCGGGCCGCCGCAATGACCGATCAGCGCGACCGTCCGGTCGGTGAGCTGCTGAAGGACCTGGCCCAGGAGACGTCGTTGCTCGTCCGCCAGGAGCTCGACCTTGCCAAGGCCGAGCTGCAGCAGAAGGGCAAGGCGGCCGGCGCCGGAGCGGGCCTGCTCGGCGGGGCGGGCGTCACCGCGCTCGTCGCGCTGATCGCCCTGATGCTCACCGTGCTGGCCGCACTGGACACCGCCATGGCCACCTGGCTGGCGGCCCTCATCACCACCGTGGTCTTCGCTGCAGCAGCGGCGATCGAGGCCCTCCTCGGTCGATCCCGCCTGGCGAAGGCTGCCCCACCCATCCCTGAGCAGACCACCGAGACCGTGAAGGAGGACGTCGCATGGGCACAGACCCGAGCACGATCCGCAAGGACATAGAGCAGACCCGCGAGCGCATGGGCGACACCGTCGACGCGCTGGCCTACAAGAGCGACGTCGGCGCGCGCGCCAAGGACGCCGTCCACGACCGCGTGGACTCCGTCAAGGAGCGGCTCGGCGTCGCCGGCGAGCGCCTGTCCGACGCGACGCCGGACGCCGGCGACGTCAGGGCGCAGGCGCGGCAGGCCAAGGGCCTGGCCCAGGACAACCCGCTCGGCCTGGCCGTCGGCGCGGTTGCCGTCGGGTTCATCGCCGGGATGATCATCCCCAACACCCGCGCCGAGAACCAGCGGCTGGCCCCCGTCGCCGGACAGCTGCGCGAGCAGGTGCAGGACGCCGCGCAGACGGCGGTCGAGCAGGGCAAGGCGGCCGCCGAGGACATCGGCGAGGTGGCCAAGGGCGCCGTCGCCGACGTGGCCGACGCCGCGAAGGATGCCGGCCAGGAGCACGCCCAGCAGGTCAAGCAGGAAGTGGCCGGCTGAGGATCGGCCCCGGCAGGCGGCCTCCGTGCCGCGCTGCCGGGGTCAGCTCGACGCGCGCAGCGCGCCGAGCAGCGGCCAGGCGACGGCCGCACCGACCAGCGCCACGCAGGCGCTGGCCAGGAAGATCGCGTTGAGCCCGTGGACCACGCCGGCGCCCGCCGCGTGGGTCACGTCGACCGCGTGGGTTCCCGCCGCGGCGCGCAGCTCGGTCAGGCGCCCCTCGGCCGCCAGGCGACCGAGGCCCTCGCCCCCGGGGGTGGCTTCGACGGCATCGCCCACCCGGCCGCTGAAGATGACGCCGAGACCGGCGATGCCCGCAGCGATGCCGAGCTGGCGGAAGGTGTTGTTGATGCCGGACGCCAGCCCGGAGCGCTCGACCGGCAGCACCCCGACCATCGCGGCGGCCAGCGCGGGGCTGATCGTGCCGATGGCGATGCCGCCGACGATGAAGCCGGGCAGCAGGTGCAGCCAGTCCGACTCCGGGGTGAGCCCGCGCATCAGCAGCAGCCCCGTGGCGATCAGCACCAGGCCGGTGGTCAGGGGCACCCGCAGCGGCAACCGGGCGGTGAGCCGCCCCGACAGCGGCGCGACGACGAACAGCACGAGGGTCATCGGCAGCAGCCGCAGCCCCGTACCGGTGGGGCTGTAGGCCAGGACGTCCTGGAGGTAGATCGCCAGGTAGAGGAACAGCGGGTACAGCGCGACAGACTGGATGAAGGCGACGATCGCGGTGCCGGTGAAGGCGGGGATGCGAAAGAGCGCCGGCGGCAACATCGGGTCGAGGCTGCGCCGCTCGACCGCGACGAACGCGGCGAGCAGTACCGCGGCGGCGCCGAGCGAGCCGACGACGGTGACGCTGCCCCACCCGTCGGCGTGCGCGCGGATCAGGCCCAGCGTGCCGAGGAACGCAGCGCCACCGAACAGGACCATGCCCGCGACGTCGAGCCGGCGTGGCGCGGGGTCCCGGGACTCGCCCACCAACCGCGTCGTCGCGGCGATGAGCGCGAGGCCGACGGGCAGATTCAGCCAGAAGACCCAGCGCCAGCTCAGGGCGTCGATCAGCAGGCCCCCGATGACCGGGCCGACGGCCAGGGCGGCACCGGTCACCGCGCCCCACACGCCGAGGGCGAAGCTGCGGTGCGTGCCCTGGAACTCGTGGGCCAGCAGCGCCAGCGAGGAGGAGAACATCGCCGACCCCCCGAGGCCCTGCACCGCCCGGGCGATGTCCAGGACCGTTGCGTCACCTGCGGCCGCGCAGACGACCGATGCCGCCGTGAACAGCGCCAGGCCGGCGTTGAAGACGAGCCGGCGGCCGTGGCGGTCGGCCAGCGCCCCGGCCGTGAGCAGCGCGGTGGCGAG
The DNA here is from genome assembly GCA_964443695.1 of uncultured Conexibacter sp. Lineage (GTDB taxonomy): Bacteria > Actinomycetota > Thermoleophilia > Solirubrobacterales > Solirubrobacteraceae > Paraconexibacter. The sequence goes on from CAYUDT010000029.1 coordinate 43,737, forward strand.
CGTCAGCGCGTAGGCGTCGATGACCCACTGCAGCTCGGAGAAGCTCGCATCGAGGTCGGCGGAGATCGCCGGCAGCGCGACGTTGACGACCGTCACGTCGAGCAACAGCAGCGCCGTGCCCGCCGAGACCGTCAGCAGCGTCAGCCATTGCGAGCGGGTCATGCGATCGGCTCCGCGCAGCAGGCGCCGGGAGACTCGGTGGTGACGGGCACGGTGGGCAAGCCGCGATCATCCAACACGCCGAGGTCGGCGACCCCGGCGGTCGTGCTCACGCGGCATCGATCGTCAGGACCCCGGATGCGTGGGTCGAGCCGGCGCCGCAGCACCCGCCGCCGGCCGCGGGTGCGGCGGTCGCGGCCGGGCCGCTGCAGACCCCGGTCTGCGGCAGCACGAGCTGCACGTCACGGGCGCCGTCCCAGTCACCGGCCAGGGCAGCGACGACCGAGCGGACCTGCTCGTAGCCGGTGCGCAGCAGGAACGTCGGGGCGCGGCCGTAGCTCTTCATCCCGACGACGTGCACGCCGGGCTCGGGGTGCGACAGCTCATCCACACCGTGCGGCGGCACCGAGCCGCAGGAGTGCAGGTTGGGGTCGATCATCGGCGCAAGCGCCCGCGGTGCCTCGACGCGGTCGTCGAGGTCGATGCGCAGCTCCGACAGCAGCCCCAGGTCGGGGCGGAAGCCGGTCGCGGCGATGACCTCGTCCGCGGCCAGCCTGCGCCCACCGTCGGCGAGCACGACGCCGCCGTCGCCCGTCTGCACGGAGCGGACATGGAAGCCGCAGACCAAGCGCAGCGCACCCTGGTCGATGAGCCGGCCGACGGCCGCGCCGAGGGCGCCGCGGGCAGGCAACCCGTCGTCGGCGCCGCCGCCGAGGCGGCTGCCGGGCTGCTCGCGGCGGATCACCCAGGTCACCGCGGTCTGCGGCTCGGTCTCGCGCAGCGCTGCGAGGTCGAGGATCGCGTTGAGCGCCGAGTGGCCGGAGCCGACCACCAGCACCCGCCGCCCGGCGTAGCGGGCGCGGTCGGCACCGAGCACGTCGGGGATGCCGTAGGCGATCCGGTCGGCGGCGTCGCGCTCACCGGCCGCGGGCACACCGCCGGCGCCGACCGGGTTCGGTCGCGTCCACGTGCCCGACGCGTCGATGATCGCCCGGGCCAGGACACGCTCCTCGCCGGCGGCGCTGCGGACGACCAGCTCGAACGGCGCGTCCTCACGCTGGTCCTTGAGCTTGTCCACGCCCGCCCGCGTGACCGCGACGACCTCGGTGCCCAGGCGCAGCGTCGGTGCGAGCTGGGGCGTCGCGGCCAGCGGCTCGAGGTAGCGCTCGACGATCTCGCGGCCGGTCGGGTAGCCGTCCGCGGCCGGCGCGCTCCAGCCGGCCTGCTCCAGCAGCTCCACGGCGACCGGGTCGACGTTGAACGCCCACGGCGAGAACACGCGCACGTGCCCCCATTCGCGGATCGAGGCGCCGACCGCGTCGCCGCGCTCAAGGACGACCGGCTCGAGGCCGCGGGCGACGAGGTGCGCCGCTGCGGCCAGGCCGACGGGCCCGGCGCCGATGACGGCGACGGGCAGATCGGTGGTGGATGGGGTGGTGGTGGGCATCAGGGTTCCTTGCGGTCGAGATGGCATCGAAAGTTTTCGATTCAGCTGTGGTCGGCACCGTAGCCCACCCGACAGGCTGCATCAAGTTTTTTCGATACCATTTGCGCCATGGCCACCTCGCCTCCGCTCGTGCAGTGCTGCGCCCCGCTCACCGAGCCGGCGCTGTCGGACGACGAGGCCGCCCAACTGGAGGTCGTCTTCAAGGCCCTGGCCGATCGCCACCGCATCAAGATCCTCAACCGGCTGCTGGCCGCCGGCGGCGAAGCCGTCTGCGTCTGCGACTTTGAGGTCATGCTCGCGCTGAAGCAGTCGACCGTCAGCTATCACCTAAAGCAACTGCTCAACGCCGGCCTGGTCGACCGCGAGCGCCGTGGCTCGTTCGCCTACTTCAGCCTCAAGGACGGGGCGCTGGCGAGCGTCAGCGCGCTCCTGGCCGCCGCGTAGCCGTCAGCGCAGCCAGCCGGCCAGCTCTTGGAGCCGCTCGGGGATCACGTAGTAGTAGGCCCAGAGGCCCTGACGCTCGGAGTCCACCAGGCCCGCGTCGCGCAGCACCTTGAGGTGGTGGGAGATCGTCGGCTGGGACAGGTCGAACAGCGGCACCAGCTCATAGACGCAGACCTTCCCCGCGTGCTTGCGCAACACGTCCAGCAACGTCAGCCGGACAGGGTCGCCCATGGCCTTGGCCACCGCCGCCATGCGCTCGGCCTGTGCGCGGTCGACGTCGGGGTACACCACCGGTTCGCAGCAGGGCTCTCCCGGAGCCCGCTTGGTCTTCGGGGTGAGCTCCAGATCGACCGCCATCGATCTAGGATTATCTATTGAGTTGAAGGTTGTCAATGGATAGCGTTTGCCGCATGCCTGATCGCGTCGCGATCTTCAGCGACATCCACGCCAACCTCCCGGCGCTCGAGGCCGTCCTGGCGGACATCGAGGCGCAGGGCATCACGACCGTGTTCTGCGGTGGCGATCTCGTGGGCTACGGCCCGCATCCCAACGAGGTCTGCGCCCTGATCGCCGACCGCGGGATCCCGACGATCCACGGCAACTACGACCACGCGATCGCCCGCGACCACGACGACTGCGGCTGCGCCTACATCACCGAGCACGACCGTGAGCTCGGGCAGCAGTCCGTGGTCTGGACGCTGGCCCACACCGATCAGCGATCCAAGGACTTCATGCGCGACCTGCCGTTCGACCTGCGCTTCACCGTCGGCGCCGCCGACGTACACCTCGTCCACGGCTCCCCGCGCAAGGTCAACGAGTACCTCTTCGAGGACAAGCCGCTCTCGCTCTACGAGCGCCTGGCCCAGGCCGAGGAGGGCGACGTCCTCGTCTTCGGCCACACCCACAAGCCCTGGCACGACGTCCGCGGTGGCGTGCTGTTCGCCAACAGCGGCTCGGTCGGCAAGCCCAAGGACGGCGACCCCCGCGCCGGCTGGCTGGAGCTCCGCGCCGCGCCGGCCCACGTGGAGGTCGAGATGCACCGCGTCGCCTACGACGCCTCCGCGGTCGCCGACGAGGTTCGCGCCGCAGGGCTGCCGGCCGAGTTCGCCGAGAAGCTGGTGCTGGCCAAGTGACCGCGCCGCTTCCCCGCCGCCTGCTCGCGGAGTACCTCGGCTCCCTGCTGCTCGCCGCGCTGGTCATCGGCTCCGGCATCGCGGCGACGAACCTGTCCCCCGGCGACGTCGGGCTGCAGCTGCTCTACAACTCCGCCGCCACCGCGGCCGGGCTGTTCACGATCATCCTGATGTTCGGGCCGATCAGCGGCGCGCACTTCAACCCCGTCGTCTCGCTGGCCGACGCCGCCTTTGGCGGCATCACCTGGCGCGAGGCGCTGGCCTACGTACCGGCCCAGGTCGCCGGGTGCATCACCGGCGCGGTCCTGGCCAACGGCATGTTCGAGGAGGCCGCGATCGCGTGGTCGCAGACCCACCGCGTCACCGGTTCCCACCTGCTCGCCGAGGTCGTCGCCACCACCGGGCTGCTGCTGATCATCTTCAGCCTCGTCCGCAGCGGCCGCGCAGCGACCGCCCCCGCCGCGGTCGGCGCCTACATCGGTGCCGCCTACTGGTTCACCAGCAGCACGAGCTTCGCCAATCCGGCGATCACCGTCGGCCGGATGTTCAGCGACACCTTCGCCGGCATCGCTCCCGCCTCTGTGCCCGGGTACGTCGCCGCGCAACTGGTCGGCGGCGCCGTCGGCATCGGCCTCATCCGGGTGCTGTACCCCGACCTCACGCCGGACGACGCGGCCGCGGCCGTCATCCCCCACGACGCGAGGACGCAGCGGTGACGCGACGGATCGCGAGCACCGCGGTGTCGTCGGTCTGGCGGCCATCGCGGAAGGCGCTCAGGGTCGTCTGAACCCGCGCGACCGCGTCCTGCGCGCCGGTCGCCCGGGCCAGCACGTCGACGAGGCGCGCGTCGCCGAAGCGCTCGTCCTCGCCGCGGGTCTCGGGGACCCCGTCGGTGTACATCGTCAGCAGGTCGCCGTCGCGCAGCCGCACCTCGGTCGCCGCGTACTGCGCGTCCCACCCGCCCAGGAGCGGGCCGGGCCTGCCCACCGCGCGGACCGCACCATCGCGGGTGAGGTAGGGCAGCGGATGGCCCGCGCAGACGATCGTCGCGACCGCGCCGTCACCGTCCTCGCGGATCGCGGCCGCGCAGACCGTCGCCAGCGACGGGTCCTTCTCGCCCATCAGCAACCGGTTGAGGTGCGCGACCGCCGCGACGGGATCGCCGGTCGCCTCGCAGATGGCCCGCAGGGTGTGACGGGCCTGGGCGGTCAGCGCCGCGGCCTCGGCGCCGTGGCCCGCGACGTCGCCGACGATGAGCAACCACGCATCGCCGACCGGGAAGACGTCGAGGAAGTCGCCGCCAACCCAGTTCTCCTCGCCGGCCGGCTCGTAGACGTAGGCCAGCTCATAGCCGGGCACGTCGGGCAGCGCCCCGGGCAGGAGGCTCTCCTGCAGCGTCTCGGCGATGGCGGAGCGCTCGGCGTGCAGGCGCGCGTTCTGCACCGCGGTGCCCGCCCGCCGCGCCAGCTCCTCCGCCAGCGCCAGGTCGGCCTCCGTGAACACGCGCTGCGACTCGGCGTTGACGAGGTTGAGCACGCCGATGACGGGACCGCGGACCGCGGCGATCGGGGTCTGG
>CAYUDT010000030.1:0-7053 GCA_964443695.1 uncultured Conexibacter sp.
CCATCGCCGGCAGGTCGTCGTGGATGAGCGAGTAGGTGTGGATCAGCTCGATCGCCGCGGCCAGCGGCAGGACGTCGTCCTCCGAGCGACCGAGCGCGCGGGCGGTCGCCAGCGACAGCACCGGCCGGATCCGCTTGCCGCCCGCCAGCAGCGAGTAGCGCATCGCCTCGTCGAGCCCCGACGTCACGGCGTCCGACGAGAAGGTCAGCTCCTGCAGGTAGGACTCGACCCGCTCCCGGAGATGGTCCGGATAACCGGTCAGGGGACCCACCTGCGCCCGCCCGGCCGGCCGAGGGCACCACCTGGCTCCCGCGTGCGGGCTCCGGCACCCCAGGCCATCAGAGCAGCTTGTCCTGCCCGGGCGCGTCCAGCGGCTCGGCAGCCGCCAGGCGCGACAGGCGCTCCAGCTCCGCGGACGCCTGGGCGGCGGTGTTGGCGCAGTCCTCCACCAGCGACGCCGCGGCGTCGGGCGACAGGTCGCCGGTGCGCAGCTGCTCGGCCGCGCGCTCCAGGCGCTCGACCAGCCGGTCCAGCTGGGCGGTCTGGTCCTCGGGCGTCTGCTCCTGCTCGCTCATTGCTGGGGATTCTCCCTCAGGACGGCGGCCAGGATCCCGTTGACGAACTTCGGGGTGTCCGCGCCGCAGTAGTTCTTGGCGGTCTCGACGGCCTCGTCGATCGCGCCCTCCGGCGGGATCGGCGTGTCGCCGGGGGCGGCGTCGGGATGCAGGATCTCCAGGAGCGCGACGCGCATGATCGCCTTCTCCAGCGGGGCGATGCGGTCCACCGACCACCCGTTGGCGTGCTTCTCGATCAGCGCGTCGAGGTCGCCCACGTAGTCCTGGGTGGCGTACGCCAGGGCACGGGTGAAGGTGGATGCGTCGGTCTCGAACAGGTCGTCGAGCTCACGGCCGGTCACGTCATGCTGGTAGATCGCGAAGACGGCGGCGCGGCGTTGGTCGGTGCGGCGGGACATCAGGGGCCCTCCACGGTACCCGGCTTGACGGCGAAGACCTCGGTTGCCGGGGCGATCTTGCGCCACGCCTCGTAGGCGACGGGCCGCTTGAGCATCTCGTCGGCCAGCTGGACGAACTGCTGTCCGGCGGTCATCAGGGCCCGATCCAGGCGCTTGGCCCGCCAGCGGGTGCGCCGGCCGGCGGAGGAGTCGTGCTGCAGCTCGCGCGCCATCTCGCGCATCCGGTAGCCCGGCTCCAGGGACTGGTGGTGGGGCGAGAAGCGCGACGGGCCGGCCATCTGCACCTCGAAGTCGTCGGCGAACAGGCGGCGCAGGCCCGACTCGGTCGCGTTGAAGTAATGCGACGGGTAGCCGTGCAACGGCTGCAGGAACGCGCAGAGGTTGTAGGTGGACCCGCCGGGCTTCAGCACGCGCGCGATCTCCCGGGCCGCGACCCACGGCGAGTGCAGGTGCTCGAAGACCGCGAGGCTGAAGACGAAGTCGAACGATGCGTCGGCGAAGGGCAGCGCGTGCGCGTCGGCCACCGCGTCCAGGTGCTCGGTGCCGTAGACGAACGCGTCGGTGCGGACGACCTGCGGCGAGGTGTTGACGTCCAGCCCGGCCCCGAGCTCGAGGATCCGGGCGCCCCGCGCCAGGGCGTCGTCCACGTAGGGGATGCCCATGTGCGCGCAGTCGTAGCGCGGCAGGTGCCCGCCGGTCGCCCGGATGTCGACCTCGTCCAGCCGCGCGCCGTCGATCCACACCGGCACCCCGTCCAGGACGTCGTACCGTCGCGAGCAGGCGCTGCAGGACGTGCCGTCGGGCGCCAGGGCCCCACGGCACACCGGGCACACGGCCTCCGGGATCACAGCGTGACCGCGCCGGCCCCGTCGAACTGCGCGGTCGCGCCGATCGGGTCCGCCGCCACGACACCGGCGCCGTCGTCGGTCTTGCCGAACGTGCGCCGGCCGTCCTCGGTGAGCCCGACGACGATGCCCATGGTCGCCGAGCCGTCGCGGTCGTACAGCGAGGTGTAGGTCTCCACCGTCGCCTCGACCGGCTCGGTGGCGACCTCGCGCGACGGCAGCGCGTCGACGACCGCCTGCGGGTGGTGGTCGGCGAACGCGGGCGCGTCCGCCTCCCGGCCGCCGAGCACGGCGATGCCGTGCTTGGTCATGTACCAGCCGACGGCGGTGCACATGCCGGTGTCGGCCGGGTGGTCGCGCAGGACGCCGACCATCGTCGCCAGCGAGTGCGTGACGTAGTTGTTGGCCGGGCCGCCCGCGAAGGTCAGGCCGCCGGTGACCGTCGGCGGGCGCGCGTCGGTGACCGGGTCGATGCCCAGCTCCAGCCCCGCCATCTGCACCGCGCTGGGAAAGCACGAGTAGAGGTCCAGGTGCGCGATCGCGTCGACGTCGAGGCCGATGGCGTCCGCGTTGGCCCTGATCGCCGGCGAGCGGTCCAGCGCGAAGCGGTTGCCGGGGTACCAGTGGTCGTGCGCGTGCGACGTCGCGTGGATCGGCACCATCCGGTCCTCCGGGACCCCTGCGTCGGCAGCAGCGCCCGCGCTCATGACGATGAGCGCCGCAGCCTGGTCGACCTGGATGTTCGCCGTCTCGTACTTGGGGTACGGGTGGGCGACGAGGCGGTTGTCCTCGGTGACCTCGCCGGGGTCGGCGACCGGGTCCGGCGTCCAGGCCAGCGGGTTGGTCCGGGCGACCGCGGCGTAGCGCTGCCACAGCTGCGAGGCACGGGCGGCCTGCTCCTCGACGGTGCGGCCGGCGCTGACGCGCAGCGCGTGCTCGAAGAGCGGGTAGTACATGACGGGAGCCAGCAGGCCGGACTGCAGCTCCAGCGGGTGCGACGGCGTCTCGGCCTCGCCCAGCGTCTCCGGTGCCGGGGTGCCGTCCGGGTTGACCGGCCAGCCCGGGTCCTCCCCGCCCCGCAGCACCTTCATGAACACGCTGACGACCTCCGCACCGACGAGCACCGCGCAGTCCAGCGTGCCGTCGGCGATGCGCTGGGCCAGCGCGCCGAGCAGGACGATCGGCCCGGTGCCGCCGATGGCGGATTTCAGCGAGTGGACGTCGTCGGCCAACCCCAGCTCGGCGCGCACGAGCGCGCCCGGGTCGACGACGGGCCAGGAGAACGGGTCGACGACGCCGAGCGCCTGGACCCTGGGCAGGACGTCGGCACCCGCGTCGGCGGCCGCGGCGCGGACGGCCTCCGCGGCCATCGCTGCCGGGGACGGCGGGGCGTCCTTGACGGTGAGCTGGCCCGCGCCGACGACGACGGGGGCCCGGGGGTCGAGCGCCAAGGCTCAGACCCGCGACATGTACTCGCCGGTCTCCGTCTGCACCTTCACGCGGTCACCCGTGTTGACGAACAGCGGGACCTGGATGGTGGCGCCCGTCTCCAGGGTCGCCGGCTTGTTGCCGCCGCCGGAGGCGGTGTCCCCGCGCACGCCGGGCTCGGTGTGCGTGACCTCGAGCTCGACCGACGACGACAGCTGGATCTCGGCGGGCGCGCCGTCGATGTAGAGCAGGTCGACGGTCTCGTTGGCCTTCGTCCAGCGCAGCTTGTCCTCGATGACACCGATCGGGATGGCCGACTGCTCGAAGGTCTCGGCATCCATGAAGTGCGCGTCGGTGCCGTCCTCATAGAGGTAGGTCATCTTGCGCGCCTCGGTGCGCACGGCGCGGAACTTCTCGCCCGCGCGGAAGGTCTTGTCGATCACCGCGCCGTCCTTGGTGCGCCGCAGCTTCGTGCGCACGAACGCCGGGCCCTTTCCGGGCTTGACGTGCTGGAACTCGACGACCTTGTAGATGACGCCGTCGTGCTCGAGGTGGTTGCCGTTCTTCAACTGGTTCGTCGAGATCATGACCGGGAGAAAGCCTAGTGACCCAGGTCACACAGTGGAGGTCCGGCACCGGGCTACGGTGGACGGTGATGCCCGCGCTCATCACCCTGCTCGCCCGCAACCTCGTCGAGCATCTGGACGTCCCGGGGTTCCTCGTCGCACCCGGCGGCGACCTGACCTACTTCAACGACGCCTGCGGCGACCTCATCGGCCGGCGCTTCGCAGAGCTGGGACGGCTGCCGCGCGAGAGGTGGAACACGATCGGCCCGCGCAACGCCCAGGGCCAGCCGATCGAGTCCGAGGGCCTGCCCCTGTCGCGGGCGCTGCGCGACGGCGAGCCGTCGCACGGCCGTTTCCACGTGCAGACCGACCGGCACGGGTTGCTCGAGGTGGACGTCATCGCCTTCCCGCTGAAGGACTCCGACGGCTTCCACGGCGCGAGCGTCATGTTCTGGCCGGTGGCCTCGTGAGGGCCGAGCTGTGGGGCGTCCGGGGGTCGCTGGCGACCCCCGGTCGCGGCATGCTCGGCTACGGCGGCAACACCGCCTGCGTGCACGTCGCGCTGCCGGACGGGCATCTCGTGCTGGACGCCGGCACCGGCATCCGCCCGCTGGGCGCTCAGCTGACCCGCCACGACGACGGGCGGCCGATCCACATCATCCTCAGCCACCTGCACCTCGACCACATCCAGGGGCTGCTGTTCTTCGCGCCGCTGTTCGCGGCCGACCGCCAGGTCGTCATCCACGGGCCGAAGGACGGCCGCGAGGGCCTGCGGTCGCGGCTGGCCCACTACCTGTCGGCCCCGCTCTCCCCCGTCGAGCTGCACGAGATCCCCGCGCACGTGGAGTACGTCGAGCACGGACGCGACCGCTTCGGCGTCTGCGGCGCCGACGTGATCACCGACCGGGTCCTGCACCGCGGTCTTTGCTTGGGCGTCCGCGTCGAGCACGACGGGGCGTCGCTGGCCTACCTGCCCGACCACGAACCCCGGCTGTCCGGTCCGTTCGACGGCCCGTGGCAGCGGCTGTCGGGCGCGCGCATCGCGCGGGATGCCGACGTGCTCATCCACGACGGCCAGTACACCGAGGCGCAGTACCGCGCGTCGGTCGGGTGGGGCCATTCGACGGTGACCGACGCGGTGCACTACGCCCGCGCGATGCGCGCCGGGCAGCTGCTCGTCTTCCACCACGACCCCGACCACGACGACGCCACGCTCGACGCGATGGAGCGTGGCGCGCGGGTCCTGGGCAACGGGGCTCCTGGCGTCAGCTTCGCCCGCGAAGGTGACGTGTGCGTCGCTGCGCCGCAGCCCGCCGGCGCTGCTGAGCCGCCCGTCGCGCAGCCCTAGCCCGGCGGACCGCGGCAGCGTGCCGCGCCGCCGCGCGGCGCTGCTGCCGCAGGACCACCTGACGCACCGCCTGCCGGCGGTCCTGGGTCGTCGGCGCGGGCGTCATCCGGCCCGGATTGCCTGCAACCGCGGCCGTGGTCGCCGCAGGTCCATCACCGCCGGCCGGGGCCGCAGGAGGCACAGCCCGTGCGCTGGGCTCCCCCGCGGCCCGGCCGGCAGCTTGTGTGCCCGTCGCCAGGACGCCGAAGTCGTCGTGGACGACGGACAAGGTCGCGGGCGCGTCGACCGACGACAGCTCGCTGCCGTCGCGGGTGCCCTGGATGAGCCGGAACGTCTGTCCCGACGACGGCGTGAAGGCGCTGAGGAGCACCTTCAGCCGTCCGAGCAGGTTGAGCTCATACACCGACAGCGTCGCGAAGTCGGTCCCCGGCGTCGTGCCGCGGAGCGTTGTCTGCACGGTGCCGTCCGCCGACTGCGTGAAGCGCGAGACCCCGACCGTGCCTGCGCTGAGCTTCAGCAGGCCGTCGTTGACGACGTGGAGGTTCAGCGACACGCCGCGGCGGACGTCGAGGGTCCCCTCGTTGCGCAGTTGGCTGGCGCGGTCGTCCGCGCTCCAGGAGGAGCTGCCGCTGCTGTTGTCGAGCACCAACGTGCCCGCGTTGTCGATGCGCGCGGCGTCGCCCAGCTGCGGGACGGACGCGCTGCTGCCGGTCCAGTTGAGCGTGCCCTCGTTGACGAGGGTGCGCCCCCGCAGCTGCGGGTAGCCGCCGAGGGATCCCGTGGCGCCAGGGCCGATCCGGGTGATGCCGCCGCCGCCGTGGACGCCGCCGCTGAGCGCGAACTGGCCTGGTGCGGGCACATCGATCTCCCCGAGGCCCGCGAGCGTCCCGCCCGTCTGCTGCAACGCGCCGGTGACGTGCGTGACGCCGGCCATGGTGACCGTCGCGCCGTCGATGCGCAGCGTGCCGCTCACGGTCGCGTCGCGCAGCGTCGCCTGCCCGCCGGTGTAGCGGGTGGTGCCGGCGCCCGTGTACGACCCGGTCGAGTCGCCACCGCCCCCGTAGAGGTACAGCTCGGTGCCCGAGACCACGTCGAGCGTCCCGTCGTTGTCGACGGTCACGCCGATCGAGGCTGCGCCGGGCGTGGTGCGCTTCAGGACGCCGCCGGAGGCCACGTGGATGCTGCCGCCCCCGGTGCCCGCGCTCCACGAGGAGCTGCTGCCCGTGTTGTCGAAGGTCATCGTCCCGGCGATCTCGATCGTGCCGCCGTTGAGGATGCGGGGCACCGAGGAACCGGCTCCGTCCCAGCGACCGATGCCGCCGCTCTTGAGGCGCACGGTGCCGGTGGTGATGTCGGGGTAGCCGCTGACGGTCAGGTCCGCCGTCGACGTCAGGCCCGCCGCCGCGAACGTCCCGCCCATGATGCTCAGCTTGGCGACGTCAAACCCGCCGCTGCCCGACACGGCGCCACCGAGGACGGTGACGTCGGACTGCGGCGTGCCCGTGACGGTGCCGCCCAGCGCGGTGTTGCCGTTGCCGAACTGCAGCCGTCCGGTGATCTGGGCCGCGCCGGAGATCGTCCCGGTGCCGCCGTCGATCTTGACCAGACCGACGCCGCCGAAGCTGCCGGTCGAGGTGCCGGTCAGGCCGTTGCTCCAGGTCAGCGTGCCCGCGGAGGGCGCGATGCCGCCGTCGTTGTCCAGCCACGGGTAGAAGCCCTTCTCGCCGAGGGTGGTGCGCGTCACCAGACCGCCGCTGAGCACGTGGACGGTGCCACCACCGGCGCCCGTGTTCCAGTAGGAGCTGCTGCCGGTGTTGTCCAGCGCCAGCGTGCCACCGACCTCCAGCGTCGCGCCGCTGAGCATGCGGGGCACCGACGAGTCGGCGCCGCCCC
>CAYUDT010000030.1:7153-47831 GCA_964443695.1 uncultured Conexibacter sp.
CCGCGGACGGCGCGATGCCGCCGTCGTTGTCCAACCACGGGTAGAAGCCCTTCTCACCGTCCGTGGTCCGCGTCACCAGACCACCGGTGAGCACGTGGACCGTCCCGCCGCCCTGACCGGTGTTCCAGAAGGAGCTGCTGCCGGTGTTGTCCAACGCCAGCGTCCCCGCCACCTCCAGCGTCGCGCCGCTGAGCATGCGGGGCACCGACGAGTCGGCGCCGCCCCAGAGGCCCGTGCCGCCGGCGTTGACGCGCAGCGTGCCGGAGACCAGGTCGGGGTAGCCGCCGATCGTGAGGTCGTCGGTCGTGGTCAGCGCCGTCGACAGCGCGCCGCCGGTGAGCGCCAGCTTGGCCACCGCAAAGCCGCCCGCGCCGGTGACCGTGCCGCCCGTGACGGACACCTCCGCCGCCGGGGAGCCGCCGACGGTCCCGCTCAACGTCGTCGTGCCGTTGCCGAACTGCAGCCGTCCGGTGATCTGCGCCGCGCCGGAGATCGTCCCGGTGCCGCCGTCGACCCGGACCAGGCCGGCGCCCCCGAACGTCCCCGTCGAGGTGCCGCTCAGCCCGTTGCTCCACACCAGCGTGCCCGCGGACGGCGCGATGCCGCCGTCGTTGTCCAACCACGGGTAGAAGCCCTTCTCGCCGAGGGTCGTGCGCGTCACCAGACCACCGGTGAGCACGTGGACCGTCCCGCCGCCCGCCCCCGTGTTCCAGTAAGAGCTGCTGCCGGTGTTGTCCAACGCCAGCGTGCCCCCCACCTCCAGCGTCGCGCCGCTGAGCATGCGGGGCACCGACGAGTCGGCGCCACCCCACAGACCGGTGCCACCGGCCGGGATGCGCAGCGTCGAGATCGCGATGTCGGGGTACCCGCCGAGCGACAGCGTGGTCGCGGTCAGCGTGCCGGCGCCGGTGACGGTGCCGGCGGTGAGCGTCAGCGAGCCGACGTCCAGCGTGGCGGGCACGCTGAGCGTGCCGCCGTCGACGAGGACCTCACCCGGATCACCGGAGGCCGCCGTGAACGACCCGTTGGAGATCCGCAGCCGCTTGGGGCCGCTGACCGACGCGACGGTCACCGCGGTGCTGACCTGCGCCTCGGTCGCCGCCGTGCCCGGCAGGCAGACGTTGTCGGAGGCACCCGGGACGCCGCTGGGCGCCCAGGCGTTGGGGTCGTTCCAGTTGTTGGTGACGGTGTTGACGACCTGGCCGACCCAGGTCTTGTCGCACGTCGCGGCCGCGGCGGAGCCCGGCAGGACGGTCAGGGCCGCAACGGTCACGGCCACCATGCTGATGAGACGTCGCATCGTCTTCTCCTAGAAGTAGGTGGTCGTGCAGTGCTGGATGGCGGCCTTGACCTGCGCCCCGACCCCGAACGGGGTCTTGCCCTTGGCGAGCCCCGCTGTGCCGCTGCCGGACACGCCCTCGGCACTGGCGCTCACGGCGGCCGAGGCGCCGAACGGCCCGCCGCTCACCCCCGCGCCGAACTCGCCCTTGGGTCGGTTGCACTTGTCCAGGCTGAGGTCCGCGCTGCCGCTGACGTCGGCGGCGCCGAGCTTGCCGCCGCCCTTCAGGGACAGCGTGAAGCCATCGTTGGGGTTGCCGGTGCTGGCCTCGACGCCGCCCTCGGCACCGATGCCCGTGCCGCCCTCCACGCAGGTCGTCACCGAGCCGTCGGGGTTGCGGCAGGCCTTGAACCCGGCGCCCAGCCCGACGTAGACGCTGGCGCCGACGCACGGCGTCAGCGACTTCACCCAGTCCAGCGCCTGTTTGGGCGTCGCCGCCGCGGCGTCGCGCATCGCGGCGCGATCGTCGGCCGTGAAGCGCTCCTCGGGCATCAGGCCGGTCCGGTCGCGGCTGTTGACCGGGTCGCCGTCGGCGTAGGCGTACAGGTTCTCCTGGCCACCGCCGTACAGCGCCGGGTCACGCGTGGTGAAGTGGCCGGTCGCCGGTTCGTAGTCGCGGTAGCCGAGATGGACGAGCCCCAGCTCCGGGTCGTCGATGCCGCCTGCGAAGCCGATCGGCAGCGCCACCGGGCTGCCGTCGGAGCTGCTGGCGATGACGACGCCGAACGCCGAGCGGTGGATCGTCTGATCCAGCGACCCGTTGGCGTTGTGGACCGCCACGGGCGTGCCGACCGCATCCGTGTCGACGGCGTAGCGGCTGCCCCCGACCTCGACGGCCAGCAGTCGGCTGGAGGCATCCCAGCGCAACGTCACCAGCGTGCCGTCGGGCCGGCGGACCGCGGTCGGCCGCTGGAGGTCGGCGGGGTCGCCGTACAGGTAGCGGGTGGTGCCGTCCGGGCCGATCTTCGCCGTGCGGCGGCCCAGGCCGTCGTAGCGGAAGGCAAAGCTGCCGCCCGCGACCACCGCCGCCAGCAGGCGCCCGCCCGCGTCGTACGCGAACGTGTCGGCGCCGCGCGTGGCCAGCTGGCCGGCGGCGTTGTAGGTGTACGGCGTCGCGTCGACGGCGCTGACCGTGTCGTCGTCGCGGTAGCTGATCGTCCGCGTGCCGCCGGTCTGCGCCGAGGTGATGTTGCCGCGCGCGTCGTAGACGTAGCTCTCACCCGGCAGCGTGTCGGCGGTGACCGTGGTCAGGTGGCCCTCGTCGTCGTAGGCGTAGCTGCGGGCGACGGCCGGCTGATCGGCGACCTGCTGGGTCGTGCTCACGGTGCGGTCCGCGTCGTCGCGGACGGTGGTCGCGGCGTAAGCCTGCGTGCCGTCGATGCTCCGGGTCCGGGAGGACTCGCGCCCGAACGTGTCGTACCCGACGGTCGTCACGTCGTTGCCGGCGGTGAACGACGACGGCGCGCCGCCCGGTCCGCCGCGGGCGATCGCGTACGGCCCGAGCTGGGTCGGCAGGCCGTCGGCGTCACGCGCGAAGGCCGTGGCGACCGTGTCGGCGCCGCTGGTCAACGTGGCCGAGGCGATCAGCTTGTCCGTGCTGTCGTAGGTGTAGGCCGTCGACCAGCTTTCGAGGCCGTCGGTCGCGGACTCCGACAGCGGCAGCGCGCCGTCGTAGGTCAGACCGACGGTCTGCGTGGCCCCGGTCTCCGGGTCGCTGGTGATCGTCGCGGGCCGGGCGTCCTTGGCGCTGCCGTAGTCGTAGGTCACCGTGGCCTCCGGTCCGGTCTGGACGGTGGGCCGGCCGGCGGTGTCGAACGTCTGGTCGATGGTGCGGCCGTCCTGGAGCGTCTGCGTCTTCAGCGAGCCGTCGAGGTCGTAGGTCCACGTCGCCGCGGTGACCGACAGCGGCGCGGTGAAGCTCGTCAGGCCCTGCAACGCGCCGTAGGCCAGCGTGGCGGACTTGCCGTCCGGCGTGGTCACCGTCGTGAGCTGGCCGCGCGCGTTGTAGCCGTAGGTCGTCAGCGCCCCCGTGCCGTTGCCGTCCTGGCCGATCGGCTCGTGCGACAGCACGCGGTCGGCGTCGTCATAGGTGAACAGCGTGCCGTGGCCGGTCGCGTCCTCCCAGCGGACCACGCGGCCGAGGCTGTCGTAGTCGGCCTCGCTGTGCCGGCCCCCCTGCGACTGGGTGGCGATCCGGCCGAACGCGTCGAACGTCACGGTCGTCGGCAGCAGGCCCGCGACCGCGCGCTGCACGGGACGGCCGTTGCCGGTGCCGGTGGTGCCGAACGTCGTCACGATCTGGCGGCCGGTGGGCGACGTCACGGTGAGCGTGTGATCGGCGTGGTCGTAGGTCGATGTCGTCGTGCGGCCGTCGACCGTGGCCTGGTCGGTCATCGACGTGAGCGTCACGAGGTTGTCGGGGTCCTCCTGCGTCACGCTGCGCGTCCGCGTCTGCGTGGACGCGCGGCCGCCCGGGGAGGTCTGCGAGGACGCCGCCGTGTAGGGCGCCAACATGCCCCAGCGCGGGTCCGGAGCCTGCGTGCTGCGCGTGACCATGCCGCTGGGCAGCTCGATCGTGGTCGTGCCGTCGGAGCGGACCGTGGTCGTCTCCGTCGCCCCGCCCGGGTAGATGACCCGGTCGACGAACGAGTCGCCCTCCGCTCCGTCGGGCGAATCCGGGAGCGGCGAGGACGTCCGCGTGGACTCGTAGATCGTGTCGCGCCCGAGCTGGTCGTGGCGGGTGACGCGGATGCCGTCGGCGATCTCGGTGCGCGCGTAGGTCGTGACGCCGTCGGCGGCGTTGGTGACCTTGACCACGCGGCCGACGCCGTCGTACTCGTAGTGGGAGTCCTGGCCGGCCGGGTCGGTGAACGAGGTGATGAGCCCACTGCCGGCGTAGGTCGCCACGAACGACTGGTGGGCCGGGTCCTCGATGTGGTCCAGCCAGCCGTTGGCGTCGACGCCGAGCACCGTGCGCTGACCGTGCGGCGCGACGATCGCGGTCGGCGTGCCGGCGGCGTCGTGCTCGATGGTCGTGGCCTTGCCCGACTGGTCGGTGACGGTCGACAGCAGGCCCGCTGCGTCGTAGCCGAACGTCCAGCGGGTGACGCGGGTCAGCGCGTCGACGGTGCGCAGATGGCGGCCGGTCGCCGCCGCGAAGACGTAGAGCTCCGAGCCGTCCTCCGACGGCAGCAGCACCTCGCTGTCGCTGAAGCCCGCGAGCGCCGGGGCCACGCGCAGCACCTGATGACGGCCACGGTCGGCGACGATCAACGCCCCGTCCGGCGTCGTCGCGACCCCCGAGGGCGCGGTGAGGCGCACCTGGGTCGGCGTGCCGCCGGGACGCAGCGTGCCGCCGTTGCCACCACCGACGACCGTGAGGATCGTGCCGTCGCCGAGGACCCGGCGGACCAGGCGGTTGCCGGTGTCGGCGATGACGAGGCTGCCGCTGCTGTCCAGCGTCACGGCCTCCGGCCGGGTCAGGCGGGCCTGGACGGCCGGGTCGCCGTCGCCGATGTCCGCGCCGGCGCCACCGCCCGCGACGGTGTCGATCGTGCCGTTGGGCTGCAGCGCGCGGATGCGGTCGTTGCGGGTGTCGGCGATGTAGACGACGCCGGACGGGCCGTCGACGGCCAGACCCTGCGGCGCGTTGAGCCGCGCCGTGCGGGCGTCGCCTCCGTCGCCGCTGAACCCGGCGGTGCCGGTGCCCGCGGCAGTGCTGATGACGCCCTCGGGGCCGACGCGGCGGATGCGGTGCCCGCCTGCCTCGGCGATGAAGACCGCGCCGTCGTTGGCGACCGCCAGCCCGGCGGGGGCGCGCAGGCGCGCGCCCGTGGCGGCACCGCCGTCGCCGTTGCCGGTCGCGGGCGACCCGCCGCCCGCGAACGTGCGGATCGTGCCGGTCGCGTCGATGCGGCGCACGCGGTTGCCCTGCGTGTCGGCGACGAGGATGCTGCCGTCCGGCATGACCGCCGCGGCTCCGGGCTCGGCCAGGCGGGCGGCAGTCGCTGCGCCGCCGTCACCGGTGCTGCCGAACGTGCCGGTGCCGGCGACGGCGTTGATCGTCCCGTCCGCGACCCGGCGCACCCGGTTGGCTGCCGGATCGGTGATGAGGACGTCCCCGTCGGGCAGCGCGGTCACGCCGCCCGGCTCGTCCAGCTGTGCGTCGATCGCGGCGGCGCCGTCACCGCCGTCGCCCTGGCCGGTGGTGCCGGCGTACGGCTTCAGCAGCTGCAGGCGCACCTCGCCGGCGACGCTGCGCTCGGCACCGGAGCCGAGGTACAGCCGGCGGCCGACCGGGTCGTAGAAGTGGTGCACGCCGACGGTCCAGCCGCCCAGTCCCACGGCCTGGGCGTTGAAGGCGCCCATCGTGGTGTCCCACTCGCGCGGGTAGGAGATCTCGCGGCGCGCCTTGTCGGCGACGATGTCCTGCCCGGCGGGCAGCGCCCCGAAGGTCGCGCTCAGCTCGGCCGGCGAGGCGGCGTACTGCGCGTCGTAGACGTAGGCGACGCGGACGTGGGCCGGCTGCTCGCCGAACAGCCGGCGGCCGTAGGCGTCCAGGCCGTCCCACCGCACGGCCCAGGTCTCCTGGGTGCGCGGGAGCTCCGCCTCGAAGTGGCGGCCCGCGACGTCGACCGTCGCGCGGATGCTCTTGGCCGACGTCGGTGCCGGGCCGACCGGCACCTGCAGGCGGAAGACGTCGTCGCGGCCGGGGACGCGCTCGGACTGGTAATGCAGGGTCAGCTCGGTCCCCTGGACGGGGACGTCCTCACCCACGGTCTGGCGCTGGCAGCCGATGATCGAGCCACCGGCGCAGGGGCCGTTGCCCTTGCCCTTGCCCTTCGGGCCGTTGCCGGCTCCCGCGCCACCGGCGCCGTTGCCCCCGCCGCCTCCGCCTCCGCCCCCGCCGCCGCTGCCGGCGCTGGGGCCCTTCGGGCCGGTCGCGTCGTTCGGCGGCCGGAAGGGCCAGTTGAAGTCCCACGGCGAGAAGTGGGTCAGCTGCACGCGCCACAGCTCGTCGCCGGGGCCGTACAGCTCGGCCAGGCGCGTGAGCTCCGCGCCGTCGATGCCCAGCGCGGCCAGCTTGGAGGCGTCATCGGCCGCGCCGTCGCCGTCGATGTCCAGCGTCACCGTGGTGCCCTGCTCGCCGAGGATCTTGATGACCCGCCCGTCCGGGCCGGCCCGCCAGACGCCGGCCTCGCGGTCGTAGTAGCCGGCGGGCACGGCCGCGCCCACGGCGATGCCCGCGAAGTTCTCCACGTAGGTCACCACCGGCTTGTCGAACGTGACCTCGGTCGCGCCCGCGCGGACGGCCTGGTCGATGCTGAACTCGGCGGCGTAGGTGAAGGCCGACGTGGCCGGCAGGTCACCGGGCATGGCGGCCGGGCCCTGATCGCTGCCGCCGGCCGGGTCGACGGTGAACTCGGTCGCGCGGACGCGCAGGTCGGTGAGCTGCTGCGTGGTGCCGTCGGGCAGGTGCATCGTCGCCGCGGTGCCCTTGTCGAACATCAGCGTCGCCTGGCGCTCGCCGTCACCGTCGGCGACCTCGCTGCCGCGCGCAACCTGGACGGCCGGCGCGTCGGGATCGTTGAGGTCGACCTCGGTGGCCTGCGTGTCGTACGGCACGAGCACCGCGCGCTCGACGCGGTCGACGGCCTCCCAGCCGGGCGCGACGGTGCGCTGCAGCGGCACGTAGCCCTGACGCTCGAAGGTGAGGGTGACGGCGCCGCCGCCGTTCAGCGCGAGGTCGAAGCAGCCGTCGTTGCGCGTGTCGGTGTGCCCCAGTTCCGGGTGGTCCAGCACCGCCACGCGGACACCGGCGATCGCGCCGTCGAGGCGGTTGGTGACGCAGCCCCGGAGGACCGAGACACGCTGCTCCTCGATCGCGCCGCTCGCCACGCCGGTCTGGATCGGGTTGGCACCGCTGTAGAGGAAGGACGTCTGGTCGGCGAGGCTGGTGGCACGCGACTGCGACACGGCGGTGGCGCGGGTGGCGGGATCCGGAGCCGCGGCGTCGGTCGGGCCGGGAGCCGGCGCCGGGCGGACCAGCGTCCACTCCCGGGTCGCGGGCGACGCGTCGACGTTGCCGGCCGCGTCCTTGGCGCGGACGTCGAAGTGGCGCAGACCGCCGGGCAGGTCGTTGAGCGTCAGCGGCGAGGCGCAGGCCGAGTAGCCGTTGAGGTCGAGTTGGCACTCGAAGGTCGACCCGGCCTCGCTGGAGGAGAAGCTGAGGGTGACGGCGTCCGCGGTGACCGTGCCGGTCGGGCCCGCGGTGATCGTGGTGTCGGGCGGCGTCGAGTCGGTCGGGGTCGACGGCGTGGTCGTGGTCGGCGTGGTGCTCGTCGGCGTGGGGACTGCCGGCGTCGCGGGCGCCGGAGTCGACGGTGCCGGCGTGGGCTGCGACGGGGTCGGCGTGGGCACGGCTGCCGCCACGACGAACGTCGCGATCGCCCGGCAGTTGTTCGTCTCGCTCTTCTCCTTCAGCGCGCTGCCGCTGTCGGCGCAGGCCAGCAGCCTCCAGGTGCCGGCCGGCACCGCCGCGATGGAGACCTTCGCCCTGACCACCTGCGTCTTGGAGGCCTTGATGGCCTTGACGGCGGCGCTGCCCAGCGGGCGGTCGTCCTTGGAGCGCTTGGCGTCCCGCGAGGCCAGCAGCGCCAGCTTGGTGGCGCGCACCTTGACCTTGCCGTTCTTGACGGTCGCGTTGACCGCCAGGGTCGTGCCGGCACGCACCGCGCTGCCCTTGCTGACCGAGAGGTCGGCCTTGGTCGCAGCCTGGGCCACGACCGCTCCGATGAGCAGCACGACGACGACGGACATGAGCGCCCACGGCTGGACGCGGGCAGCGCTGATCGAGCGCACGCAGCGCCCTCCTCACGGGTTGTTGCACGGGTGCCCGCGACACGGAGTCGCAAGGGCGGCAGGACCGTAACACGTGCGCCAGACCCCGTCTGCGTCACCCCGGGGACAACGTCAGCCTGCCTGCTGTCAGGCGGCGAGGCGCTTGGCCGCCGGGGCGGCGATGACGCCGGCCAGGTGCGCGGCGTCGCGGGCGATGCCGGCGAAGCGGCCCGAGCCCCACGTGTGCAGCCAGGGAAGGCCCAGGACGAAGAGCCCCGGGACGGACGTGACGCCGCGGGTGTGGACGGGGTAGCCGCTGCCGTCGAAGCACGGGACGTCGACCCAGCTCCAGTTGCTGCGGAACCCGGTGGCCCAGACCACGGTGCTGATGGCGCTCAGGTCCAGCACGTCGTGCTCGGCCGCCGGCGCCCAGACGGGGACGTAGCGCGGCTCATCGGGCGCGTCGATGCCCTGGCTGTCGATGTACGCGTCGATGCGGTCCTTGATGCGGTCGGCGGTGGCGTCCGCGGCGTCGAGGCACGCAGTCAGGCCCGTGCCCAGCGCGGCCGTCTCACCGACGACCGACAGCAGCCTCCCGTGCAGGCGCATGCCGCCCAGTGCGTGCGCGCGCAGGTCGATGTCGCGTCCGCCGTCGCGGCCGGTGACGTAGTGGTTGGCCTCCTTGCGTGCCGCCGTGCCTTCGGGGTGCTCGTCGATGCCCATGTCGTAGTGGCCCATGTCGGCCAGCCAGGCGACGCAGTCCCGGCCACGGTAGAACCGGGCCACGCGCGGGGCGCTGCCCACGCACAGGTGGGTGGTCCGGCCGGCGATCAGCAGGTCCTCGGCGATCTGCGCGCCGGACTGCCCGGAACCGACGACGAGGACCTCGCCGTCGGGCAGCGACGACGGGTTGCGGTACTGCGAGGAGTGCAGCTGGGTGATACGGGAGGGCAGCTGGGCGGCCACCCGGGGCAGCGACGGCACGTGGTAGCCGCCGACGGCGAGGACGACCTGGCCTGCCGTGAGCGTGCCGTGGGAGGTCTGGACCACGAAGGCGTCACCGCTCCGGGACACCCTGGTCACGGTGACGCCCTCGTGGAGGGGTGGGTCGAAGCTCTGCAGGAAGCGGTCGAGGTAGGCCAGGATCTCCTCCTGGACCATGAAGCCGTCCGGGTCGTCGCCGTCGTAGGGCAGGCCCGGAAGCCGGCACTGCCAGTTCGGGGTGACCAGGCAGAACGCGTCCCAGCGCTCGTCGCGCCAGGTGTGCATCGCCCGGTCGCGCTCCAGCACGACATGCTCGACGCCGGCCCGGGTCAGCTCGTGCGACAGCGACAGCCCGGCCTGCCCACCGCCGACGATGACGACCTCGTGGTGCCCGGTCAGCGCGTCCGGCGCCGGATGCCGCGGGCGCTCCGGCGCGCGGCGCAGCTTCGTGACGGTGACCGGCGTACCGGGTGCGTGTCCGGCCGCGGTCTCCTCCAGCGCCACGATCTGCTGGGCGGCGGCGGTGCAGGCGAACCCGTACTTCGCGCGGACCCGCTCGCTGCCGCGCTCCAGCGCCGCCCGGGTGCGGGCCAGGAACTCCTCCCGCGGATAGGTGGCCCCCGCGGTGAGCGCGGCCTCGATCTGTCGGGACGGCGAGACGCAGCGCTGCAGCGCTCCGTCGGGCCAGCGGACCTCGAAGAACACCTCAGGCATGGGGCACCGGCTCCGCGGTGACGTAGACGTCGGGACGCAGGTCGCGGATGGGGCTGAGCGCGCGCCGGGCCTTCTGGAGCGTCGACTCGACGTCCAGCGTGGTCATCGCCAGGCCTCCCGCCGATGTCGTCGCCGCGATGACGTCGCCGTTGGGGTTGCAGATGCGCGCGCCGCCCAGGAAGCGCAGGCGGCCGAACGTGCCGGTCTGGTTGGCCGAGGCCAGGACGGTGGAGTTCTCCGCCGCCCGGGCGCGGTCCCACAGCTCGGCGCGACGCCATTGCCGGTCGTCCTCCAGCACCTCCGCGGCGTTGGTCGCGCTGCACGGCCAGGCGCTCATCGTGCAGAGCAGGCCGGCGCCGTCGAGCGTCAGCGTGCGCGCGGCCTCGGGGAAGGCCTTGTCGTAGCAGATGAGCATGCCGATCCGGCCCAGCGGGGTGTCGAACGCGCGCAGGGTGTCGCCCGGCGTGGTGAAGCGTCCCTCGTCCAGCGGCATGTGGATCTTGCGGTGCAGCCCGTGCAGGCCGTCCCCGGAGACGCAGGCGGCGACGTTGTGGCGGATGCCCGCTCCCCCGTCCTCGCAGAAGCCGACCGTCACGACCATGTCCCCCGCGAGCTGCATGACCTTCGCGAGCTCCGGCCCGTCCGGGTCGAGCGCGGGCGGCGGCTCGGTGTCGCCGTGCAGCGTCTCGACGTAGCCGCCGAGCACCGCCTCGGGCAGGACCAGCAGGTCGGCTCCCGCCGCACGGGCGTCGTCGATGAGGCCGGCGACGAGCGCCAGGCACTCGTCCATGTCGCGGCCGAAGGGGCCGGCCGCGGCGGCGGCGATGGTGATGTCAGGCATGGGCGCTCCCGAGGCCGGTGACGGTGGAGGAGATGACGGTGGTGACCTCGCCGTCGGGCCAGCGCAGGCGCACGCCCGGGTCGGCGTCGAGGTGCCCGCAGGGCGCGCTGAGCGCGACGCCCGCCGGCAGGCGCTCGCCCGTGGAGAGGACGGCGAAGCCGGGGAAGCAGGTCAGCCAGTCGGCGAAGGAGGCCCCCGTGGGCCGCACGACGTCGGCGACGTCCAGCGTCGCCCCGCAGCCGCTCGCCTCGGCCAGCATGCCCAGCGTGCCGGCGATGCCGGCCATCGACACGTCCTTCGCGGCACCGGGCCGGCCGCGGCGGACGGCGCCCAGCATCGGCCGCAGTTGGTCCCTGGTGCGCCAGGACGTGCTGTCCCACTGGCGGCCGTGGTAGCCCGGGCGCCACCCGCCCTGGACGTCCGCAGTCAGGACGACGCGGTCACCGGGCCGGCCGGCGGACGCGGCGACGGGCGTGTCCGCGCGGCCCAGGCCGGTGACGCTCAGCGCCGCGGGGACGCCGAGTTGGGTGTGGCCGCCGATCACGGGCAGGTCGAAGGCCTCTGCACCACGTCTGATGCCCTCCAGGACCCGTTCGGCGTGCGGCGCGTCGGCGGCGCCCAACGCGTCCAGAGCGCCGAGCGGCGCGGCGCCCATCGCGGCCAGGTCGTGGGCGGTGACGAGCATGCCGCACCACCCCGCCCACTCCGGGTCGCGCTCCACCATCGACGGCGTGATCGCGTCGACGCAGGCGATGACGTCCGTGTGCGCGACGGGCGCGCCGTCGTCCCCGAGGAAGCGGTCCTGCGGCAGCAGCTGCCCCAGCAGCGGGCCGAGCGGGTGCTTGACGCCGGCCGTCCGAGCGATGCGATCCGTCGGGAAGCGCATCAGCAGGTGCGGGGCCGACGCGACGCTGATCGGCCGGACCGTCTGCCAGCCCAGCCTGGCGAAGAACGGGCCCATCCGCTCCTGGACGTGGGCGTCGAAGCGCAGCGCGCCGACCTCGTCGGCCTTGGCGCACGCGGCCCGCACCAGCGCGGCGCCCACGGCGCCGCGGCGGGCCTGGGCGACGTCGCGGCAGACCAGGCGGCTGCCGCGCCACCAGCCCAGGTCGGCCCGCTCGGGGTGTATGCGCACCCCGCCGATGACCGTGCCGTCCGCCGTCACGGCGACGAGCACGCGCGTACGCGGGTCGGCGTCCGCCTCGTCGAGGTCGGTGCGCGCGAACAGGCCCTGGTCGTGGACGAACGCGTCGGCGCGCAGCGCGCGGTAGGCGGCGACGCGCGCCGGGTCGCCGGTCGCGTCGAGGATGAGCAAGGGCGGCGCAGCGACCGCCCGCGCGGCGGGGCCGCCCAGGGTCTCGATGACGTCGACGTACATGGCCTATCCCCCCGCCTGCTGCAGCGCGCTGCACGCGCCGCACGCCGCGCAGCCGGCGACCTGGTCGGCGCCGCGCATGCCCGCGGCCTGCAGGGCGGCCCCGACCTGCTCGGTCACCCGCATGAGCGTCAGCGGGTCCGGCGCGGGGACGCCGTCGGCGTACGCCAGCGAGCCTTCCAGCGGCCGGTAGGGCACCACGAACGGGTAGACGCCCATCGCGATCAGCTCCTCGGCCGCCGCCACCAACTCGTCGGGGTCCTCGCCGAGGCCGACGAGCAGGTAGGTCGAGACGCGGTTGGTGCCGAACACCCGGACGGCCTCGGCCCAGGCCTCGCGGTAGCGCTGGAGCGACATCGTCGCCTTGCCCGGGGTCCAGCGGGCGCGGACCGCTTCGTCCATGGACTCGACGTGGATGCCCACGGCGTCGGCGCCGGCGGCCTGCAGGGCCGAGATCCACGAGAGGTCGACGGGTGGTTCGATCTGCACCTGGACCGGCAGGTCCGGCACGGCGCCCTTCACCGCCGCGACGCACTTGGCGAGGTGCTTGGCGCCGCGATCGGGGCCGTTGGAGGTGCCGGTGGTCATGACCATCTGCCGCACGCCGTCCAGGCGGACGGCGGCACGGGCGACCTCGGCCAGCTGCGCGGGCTGCTTGACCTGCGTCGTCGCGCCGGCCTTCAGCGACTCCTCGATGGTGCAGAAGCGGCAGCGCGTGTCCTCGCGGGTGTAGCGGATGCAGGTCTGCACCACCGTCGTCGCCAGGACGTCGGCGCCGTGCAGGCGCGCGATCGCCTCGTACGGCGTGCCGTCCGCGGTGATGAGGTCGTAGAAGGCCGGCCGCTCGATCGGCTCGACGAGGGCGTCCTCCACCACGACCCCGTCGCGCGTCAGGCGCCCGAGGTCGTCGATCGCGAACGGCGAGTCGCCGGCCATCGGCAGCGTCGCGCAGCCCGAGCGGAGCTTCCAGTGCCCGTCGTCGGACGGTCCCGCTCCGGCCCGGCGGCGGAGCGGCGGCGCGCTGCGCAGGCCGCGGACGGCCAGTTCGGTCCGGAGCGGGAGCTCCATCAGGAGGACCTCACGGGGGCCGCCTGCGGCAGCCCGGCCGGAACGTGTCGTGCGAAGCGCATGTCAGCTGCCTCCGGCACCGGCTAGAACATCCAGGTCGTGTTGATGATCGCGCCCTTGCGCGCGTACTCGATCATCGCGTCCTGCATGTCCAGCGGGTGGCACGGGATGACGCCCTCCATGAGGTCCTCCTCGCGGGCGCCGTGCAGCGCCAGGCCCAGCCGGCAGGCGTAGACCTTGCCGCCCTCCTCGATGTACTTGGCCAGCGTGACGTTCTCGTTGCGCATGCCCGGGAACAGCTCGTTGCCGATCGTCGGGAAGCCGCGCGTGGCCAGGCAGTTCAGCGAGCCGATGCCGAAGAAGTACAGCGCCGAGTCGAAGCCCTTCCGCAGCGCGCGGGTGGCCAGCAGCACCGCGACGAAGCTGACGCTCGACTCGTGGACGATGCCGTGGACCATCCCGAGGTAGGTCTCACCCGGCTCGGCCTGGTAGTCGGGGAAGACCTTCGTCGACCCGTAGATGGATGCCCCGACCTCCTTGGTCGGGTGCGGGATCTCCATGAGGCTGGCGATCTCGGTCTCGGACAGCTGCGGTTCGACGGTGGCCATGTGGCGGTGCTCCTCGGTGGGTTGCGACGTGCACGATCAGCCTGCCCGCCGCGGCGCCGCCGACGTATGGACCGGCGGTCGCACCATCGAGCGCCACCCGACGGACCGGAGGTCCAGTCGCGAGGCCGACCGTCGGGCTAACCCGACGTCGCCCAGGCGGTTTGGCCGACGATCTAGCCTGTCGCCCAGTGAACGAGTCAGGTGTGGTGCACGTCGGCGAGCGCCTCGGCAGCGCCCCGCGAGACGTCCTCGAAGCCCTGCTGGCGACGATCCCGGACGCCGTCTACGTCGTCGACATCGAGGGCCGGGTGGAGTTCGCCAACCCCGCGGCGCTGGAGCTGCTCGGATACACCGAGGACGAGCTGCTCGGGCAGATCAGCCACTCCACGATCCACCACTCCCACTGGGACGGCAGCCACTTCCCGGTCGAGGAGTGCCCGATGCTGCGCCCGCGCACGACCGGCGAGACGGTCCGCGTCCACGGCGACACGTTCTGGCGCAAGGACGGCTCGAAGTTCCGCGTCGCCTACTCCAGCGCCCCGTTGGCCACCGCCCGCGGGCGGGGCGCCGTGGTCGTCTTCCGGGACGTCACCGAGCAGGTGGAGGCGGAGGAGGCGGCCCGCCGCGAGGCCGTCGAGCGCGCCCGCGCCGAGGAGCTGCACGCCTCGCGCGCCCGCATCATCGCCGCGGCGGACGCCGAGCGCCGGCGCCTGGGCCGCGACCTCCACGACGGTGCGCAGCAGCGGCTGGTGCGCATCCTGCTGGCGCTGCGGCTGGCCGCCGAGGGCCTGCCGCCGGAGGCCGTCGCGCACCTGGAGGCCGCAGCCCGCGAGGCGCAGGAGGCCATCGCCGAGCTGCGCGAGCTGGGCTCGGGCATCCACCCGCAGATCCTGACCAACCGCGGCGTCGCGGCTGCCGTCGAGTCGATGACCGCGTCGCTGCCGCTCGTCGTCGACATCGACATCCCCGAGCGGCGCTACGACGCGCCGTTGGAGGCCGGCGCCTACTTCGTGATCGCCGAGGCGCTGACCAACGTCATCAAGCACGCCCGTGCGGGCACGGCCTCCGTCGTCGTCCACGAGGACGCCGGCGTCCTGCACGTCACGGTCGCCGACGACGGCGACGGTGGCGTCGACCCGTCACGGGGCAGCGGCATTCGCGGCCTCCAGGACCGCCTGGCCGTCCTGGACGGCACCCTCGAGGTCCGCGACGGCGAACGCGGCACCGTCGTGCACGCCGTCCTCCCGCTCTGACTCGTTGCTCGCCCCGACAGGGCCGCGCGGTCGCCCGACGGCGAGCTCGGCAGTCGGCCGCGCGCACGTGCGTGCACAGGTTGGGCAGCGAGCCCAATGGGTGCACACAGGGTCTTCCCGGCGATGAATCCGGTCGCGTGGGAGCGTCTCAGCAGCATGCTGCGAGAATTCGATGCGCCACTGCAGAAGGGCGACAACCCGGGCGCGTGGACGTGCGTGATCATGGACGACGTGCCCGAACTGTTCGGCACGCGGGGCCTCGTGAAGATCCGCGGGGCGATCGACGGGCGGCCGTTCACCGGTGCGCTCATGGCCCAGGGTGACGGCACCCACCGGCTCCCGATCAGGGCTTCGGTGCGCAACGCCATCGGCAAGCAGGCGGGTGACACCGTCCACGTCCGCATCGACGAGCGGATCGGCTGACCGACGCGGCGACCCGCGCGGCCTGCCGGGACGTCGCTGCCTCGCGCGGCGCACGCCAGGCCGCAGTCAGCGGGTCTTCAGCAGCGTCAGCACCGCCATGACGCGCCGGTGCGAGGTCGGCTCGTCGTTGAGGCCGAGCTTGGCGAAGAGGCCGGTGACGTGCTTCTCGACGGCGGCCGGCGTGACCTTGAGGCCCTCGGCGATGCCGTGGTTGGACTTGCCCTCGGCCATCAGGGCCAGGACGTCACGCTCGCGGGGCGTGAGCCCCTCGATCGGCGAGTTGCGGCGCCGCCGGCCGACCATGCGCTGGACGACCTCCGGGTCCAGCGCGCTGCCGCCCTCGGCCACGCGGCGCACGCTCTCGACGAACGAGCCCACGTCCCCCACGCGTGACTTCAGCAGGTAGCCGACGCCCTCGGCGTCGTCTCCGATGAGGTCCAGCGGGTAGCGCTCCTCCAGGAAGTTGGAGAGCACGAGCACCGCGGTGTCGGGATGCTGCTCGCGGATGGCGATGGCCGCGCGCAGCCCGTCGTCGGTGCCGTCGGGCGGCATCTGCACGTCGACGATCGCGACGTCGGGGGTGAGGCTGCCGACCTCCTCGAGGATCTCCTCGGCGCTGGAGAGCTGTGCCACGACCTCCATCCCCGCGTCCTGCAGCAGCCGGGCGACGCCGGCGCTGAGCAGCACCTCGTCATCGGCGATGAGGACCCGGAGCGCCATGGCCCAGAGCGTGCCACCCGCCGGGCCGCGGCACTAGCGCCGATCGGTCGGAACCGGCTCCGCCGCTCGGTCGAGCGTCTCGTAGATCGCGCGTGTCTGCGCGGCGATGTCGGTCCAGTCGAAGCGCAGCACGTGCTCGGAGGCCTCGGCGACCAGGCGGTCGCGCAGCGGACGGTCGGTGAGCAGCCGCTCGATCATGGTGCCCAGGTGGGCGGCGTCGCCGCCGTTGAAGCGCAGGCCGACCCGCTCGCCCGGCGGCACCACCTCGCGCAGACCGCCGGTGTCGGCGACGACGCACGGGCAGCCCGACGCCATCGCCTCCAGCGCCACCAGCCCGAACGGCTCGTACAGCGACGGCACCACGGTCAGGTCGGCGATGCGGTAGAGCGAGTGCAGGACGTCGTCACCGATCCAGCCGACGAAGCGGCCGCGGTCCGCCAGGCCCAGCTCGGCAGCCTGCGCGCGCAGGTCCGCCTCGGCCGTGCCCGAGCCCGCGATGACGAAGCGCACGCCCGGGACGCGGTGGGTGACGTCGGCCAGCGCCTCCAGCGCCAGGTGGAAGCCCTTCTCATAGACCAGCCGGCCGGCCAGGAGGATCAGCTGCTCACCGGGCGCGGCGAACTCCGCGCGCAGCGTGTCGAGGTCGGCCACCGGCGACAGGTCGGCCGGGTCGATGCCGTTGGGCACCACCGCGATGCGCTCCTCGTCGACGGCGAAGAGGTCGGCGACGTGGCCGCGCATGTAGTGCGAGCAGACGATGACCTGGTCGCTGCCCTGCACCATCCAGCGCTCGGTGCGGTGGATGTCCGACTGCGGCGCCACGTGCACCCAGCCCTGGTGGCGGCCGTACTCGGTGGCGTGCACCGTGACGACGAGCGGGCGCCGCGCGAAGTCGGCCAGCCGCTTGGCCGCGGTGGCGACGAGCCAGTCGTGGCCGTGGACGACGTCGAACTCGTGCTCCTCCAGCAGCGCATGGCCGGCGCGGTGCAGGTCGTCGTTGAGGCGCGCGACCCAGTCGACGAAACCGCCCAGCTCCCGCGGGTAGGCGGGCTCGGGGACGCGGTGGACGACCACGCCGTCCTGCTCGGCGCTCTCACGCTGCGGCCCCCGGGTCAGCACGTGGACGTCCGCCCCGCCCCGCACCAGCTGCTCGGCGAGCTTGCCGACGTGGCGGGCGAGGCCGCCCTCGACGACGGGCGGGTACTCCCAGGTGACGAGCAGGATCCGCAGAGGCCGCACCCTACAAACGCTCGAGCAGCGCCCGCCCCGCGGGTCCGAGCACGGACGCAGCGGACGCACGCTGCGGCAGCTCATGCTCGACGCCGTCGCGCAGGACGTCGCGCCAGCGGCCCTCCACGGTCGCGGGCAGGTCCCAGCCGCCGGCGCCGGTCGCGTCGTCGCGCACCGTCACCGCCACCAGGACGTCGTCGCCGCGCAGGAACGCGCACACGTCGGGCCCGGCGCTGATCGGCGTGTACGCGCCCGCGAACGCCCCGGGGCGGCGGACGCGCAGCGCCAGCGCGCGGTGGATGAGGTCGAGCTTGGCCGTCTCGCGCGTGACCGGCTCCCCGCGCTGCAGCGCCAGCAGCGCCTCACGGCGCGCGTCCCAGTCGACCGGCCGCCGGTTGTCCGGGTCGACGAGCGCCAGGAACTCCAGCTCGTCGCCCTGGTAGATGTCCGGCACGCCCGGGCAGGTGAGCTTCAGCAGCAGCTGGCCCAGCGCCGACCGGTGGCCGGCCTCGGCCACGCGCGCGGCCCAGCCGTCGAAGCCGTAGCGGAACGGGCCGTGGTCGAGCAGGGCCTCGGCGAACGCGATCACCGCGGCCTCGTGCTCCTCATCGGGCTCGACCCAGTTGCTGCCCTGCTTGGCCTCGCGCAGGGCCTTGATCAGGTAGTGGCGCAGCCGCTCCCCGTCGACCGGCCAGGCGCCCAGCAGCGTCTGGTAGACGAGCAGCTCCTCGGCCGGCGTCGGCGCGGGGCCGGAGCGCAGCTCGGCGTTGTCGTTGCGCCAGAGGCGGACGGCGGCGGCCCACCCGTCGGCCATCCCGCTCAGGGCACCGAGGCGGGCGCGGACGTCGGCGGAGCGCTTGGAATCGTGGGTGGAGGTGTTCAGCAGCGTCCGGGGGCGGGCCAGCGCGCGGGCGGCGTGGAAGCGCCCGACCGGCAGCGAGAAGCGGCCCGGGTCACCGCCGACCTCGTTCAGCGCCAGCAGCCGCAGGTAGCGGTAGAACGCGGTGTCCTCCACGCCCTTGGCCATCACGGGCGGGGTCGTCTGCTGAAAGCGCGTGATCCACTCCGGTTGCACCGGGTCGACGCCGAGCAGCGCGCGCTGGACCGGTGCCGGCAGCGTGGCGATGAGCTCGCGGTCCTCCTCGACGACGGCGGTCGCCCCCGGCTCGACGTAGGTGCGGTAGGCGGGCAGCGCGGCCACCGCGTCGCGGACGCCGGGCACGTCGGCCAGCTGCACCAGCCGCGACACCTCCGGCGCGAAGGTCGTCGCCGCCTGCTCGCGCTTGGCCTCCTGCGCCCAAGCCGCGAACGGGCGGTCGTCACCGGACAGCTCCTCCCACAGCAGCGTCAGGGTCTCCTCGCCGCGCGGGTCGCAGAACAGCGCCTGCACGTCGACGCAGAACTCATAGCCGGTGGTGCCCTCGCAGACCCAGTCGTCGCGCAACAGCTCGCCGGCCTCCAGGATCTTCTCGACCCACACGTGCTCCACGCCGGCGTCGGCCAGGGCGCGGAGGTAGCCCGCAGGGTCGGCCAGGCCGTCGGGGTGGTCGATGCGCAGGCCGTCCGCCACGCCGTCGCGCACCAGCTCCAGGACCTTGGCGTGCGTCATCGCGAAGACCTCGGGGTCCTCCTGGCGCACGCCGGCCAGCTCGTCGACGTCGAAGAACCGCCGGTGACGACCGGTCGTGCGGTCGAGGTCGAAGACCTTCTCCCGCAGCTCGGCCGAGGCCCAGTAGGGGTTGTCGTCGTCGGTGGCCATGTGGTTGGGGACGACGTCCAGCACGAGCCCCAGGCCCGCTGCGTGCGCGGCGTCGGCCAACGCGCGCAGCGCGGCCTCCCCGCCCAGCTCCGGGTTGACCTCGGCCGGGTCGAGGACGTCGTACCCGTGGGTCGAGCCCGGGCGCGAGCGCCAGCAGGGCGACAGGTAGACGTGGGAGATGCCCAGCGCGGCGAGGTAGGGCACGAGGTCGCGGGCGTCGTCGAGCGACAGCGACGGGCCCAGCTGCAGGCGGTAGGTGGCGCGGAAGTCAGGCACGGCGCAGGAGGGTCAGGGAGCGGTTGGTCACGAACAGCTCGTCACGGGCCTTCTGCTCGTGGGAGCCCGGGGCGAACTCCGGGGCGGCGGTGGCGAGCTCCAGCAGCCAGCGGGAGCCGAAGCGGGCCGCGGGCAGGCGGAACGTCACGTCGTCGGGCCCGTTGTTGAGCAGCAGCAGGAACGAGCTGCCGCTGATCGGCGTGCCACGCTCGTCGCGCAGCATCGTGTGGTCCCCGTTGAGGAAGACGCCCAGCCAGCGCGTGTCCGGCGACTCCCAGTCGCGGCGGGTCATCCGGCGGCCGTCGCGCCGGAACCACCACACGTCGGGCAGCGCGTTGGGGTGGGCGGGATCGGCATCGCCCTGCAGGAAGTGCTCGCGCCGGAAGACCGGCTCCTCGCGGCGCAGCCGGATGAGCCGCTTGGCGAAGTCGAGGATGAGGCGGCGCTCGTCGTCGAGGTCCCAGTCGTACCAGGAGATCTCGGTGTCCTGACACCAGGCGTTGTTGTTGCCGCCCTGGGTCCGGCCCATCTCGTCGCCGCCGAGCAGCATCGGCACGCCCTGCGAGAGGAGCAGCGTCGTCAGGAAGTTCAGGCGTTGGCGGCAGCGCAGCTGCAGGACCGCGGGGTCGTCGGTCGGTCCCTCCACCCCGCAGTTCCACGAGCGGTTGTCGTCGGTGCCGTCCTGGTTGTCCTCGGCGTTGGCCTCGTTGTGCTTGTCGTTGTAGGAGACGAGGTCGGCCAGCGTGAAGCCGTCGTGCGCGGTGACGAAGTTGATCGACGCGAACGGCTTGCGCCCGTCGGACTGATAGAGGTCCGATGACCCGGTGAAGCGCTCGGCGAACGCGTTGACCGGGGCCTCCCCGCGCCAGAAGTCGCGGACGACGTCGCGGTAGATGCCGTTCCACTCGCTCCACAGCACCGGGAAGTTGCCGACCTGGTAGCCGCCCGGGCCGACGTCCCACGGCTCGGCGATGAGCTTGACCTGGGACAGGACCGGGTCCTGGTGGATGGTGTCGAAGAACGCGCTGAGGCGGTCGACGTCGTAGAAGCCGCGCGCGAGCGCGCTGGCCAGGTCGAAGCGGAACCCGTCGACGTGGCAGTGCAGGACCCAGTAGCGCAGCGAGTCCATGATCAGCCGCAGCACCGCCGGTTCGCGGGCGTTGAGCGTGTTGCCCGTGCCCGTGTAGTCCATGTAGTGCCGAGGGTCGTCGGGCACCAGCCGGTAGTAGGCGGCGTTGTCGATGCCGCGGAAGGCCAGCATCGGACCGAGGTGGTTGCCCTCGGCGGTGTGGTTGTAGACGACGTCGAGGATCACCTCGATGCCCGCGCGGTGCAGCGCCTTGACCATGCCCTTGAACTCGCGGACCTGCTCGCCGCGACGGCCGCTGGCGGAGTACTCGGAGTGCGGGGCGAGGTAGCCGATCGACGAGTACCCCCAGTAGTTGGTCAGCCCGCGGTCGTGCAGGAACGACTCGTCGGCGATCTGGTGGACGGGCAGCAACTCGACGGCGGTGACGCCGAGGTCCTGCAGGTGGGCGATCGCCTCGTCGGACGCCAGCCCGGCGTAGGTGCCACGCAGCTCCTCGGGCAGCGACTGCAGCTGCTTGGTGAAGCCGCGGACGTGCGTCTCGTAGATGGTGGTCTCGCTCCACGGACGGTTCGGCGGCCGGTCTCCCTCCCAGTCGAAGGCCTCGTCGACGACGATGCACTTGGGGATCGCGTCGGCGTCGTCCTCGTCGTCGGGTTCGAGGTCTGCGCCGGCGGCGTCGGGATCCTCCGCGTCCACCGGCGTGTAGGGCAGGACGTTGGCGGCGCCGAAGTCGACAGTGCCCTCGATGGCCTTGGCGTACGGGTCGATGAGCAGCTTGTCAGGGTTGAAGCGGTGCCCGCTGCCGGGGTCGTAGGGACCGTGGACGCGGTAGCCGTAACGCTGTCCGGCGCCGACGCCGGGGACGTAGCAGTGCCAGTTGTGCTGGGTGCACTCCTCGACGGCGATGCGCTCCTCGTGGCCGGCGTCGTCGAAGAGGCACAGCTCGACCGCGTGCGCGTTCTCGCTGAAGATCGAGAAGTTCGTGCCCTCCGGGTCGCAGTGCGGACCGAGCGGGTAGGGCCGGCCGGGCCAGACCTCCCGGCTCATCGCAGCACCGCCCCGGCGTACGCGGGGAGCGACAGCACGCCCTTCTTGGGCGCCTCGACGTCGTGGGTGGCCAGGACCAGGCGGCGCGCGGCCACTGGCACCGCCGCTCGCCGCGGCGCGAAGTTCATCGCCAGCTCATACCCGGCGCGGCGCAGTCGCAGCCACCGGGCGGCCTCGTCGTAGCCCAGGACCTCGCAGTCGGCCCCGCTCAGCTCGCGGCGCAGGGCCAGCAGCCGGCGGTGGAGGTCCAACAGCGGCTCGTCGCGGGCCCATGTCAGCTTGGAGCGGCGGAAGGTCTCCGGGTCCTGCGGGTCGGGCACCTCCTCCCCCGCGAATGCGGCGAAGGCCGCGAACTCCCGGCGGCGCCCCTCGCGGGTGGCCTTCGCGATGCGCTTGTCGATGTGGTCGCTGAAGAACTGAAACGGCGCGGGGTCGCCGTGCTCCTCGCCCATGAACAGCATGGGCGTGAAGGGCGACAGCAGCGTGGCGAACGCCGCGAGCGGCCGCAGCTCGCCGGGCAGCCGGTCGCCCAGCGCGCGGTTGCCGACCTGGTCGTGGTTGGCGCTGAAGACGACGTGGCGGTCCGGGGCGATGTCGGGCGCCGGCGCGCCGAAGCGGCGCCGGCGGAACGCCGAGTAGGTGCCGTCGTGCAGGTAGGGCACGCGGTAGGTCTTGGCCAGGTCGGCGACCGTGCCGAACTCCGCGTAGTAGCCGTCGTCCTCCCCGGTCAGCAGCGTGCGCAGCGCGTGGTGGAAGTCGTCGGCCCAGGCCAGGTCGTGGCCCAGGCCCCCGACGGCCTGCGGGCGCAGCACCTGCGGGTCGTTGCGGCCGGACTCGGCGATGACGTGGGCGCGCGGGTTGACCGTGTGGACACGCTCGGCGAGCTCGGCCAGCAGCGGTCGCGCTCCGCCGTCGAAGATGGCGTGGATCGCGTCGAGGCGCAGCCCGTCGAGATGGAACTCGGACACGAGGTTGGTGGCGCCCTGGAGCACCCACTCGCGCACGCCGCCGCTGTCTTCGCCGTCGTAGTTGAGGGCCTCGCCCCAGAACGTCGAGTAGCGATCGGTGAAGTACGGGCCGAACGCGCGCAACGCCCGCTCGCCCGACGCGCCGACGTGGTTGTAGACGACGTCCAGCACGACGCCGATGCCGCAGGCGTGGGCCGCGTCGACGAAGCGGTGCAGCGCCTCCGGGCCGCCGTAGGTGTCGTGCACGGCCCAGTGGTAGACGCCGTCGTAGCCCCAGCCGTGGGCGCCCGGGAACTGGGCGACGGGCATCAGCTCGACGGCGGTGACGCCCAGCTCGGCGAGGTCCTCGAGGCGGTCGATCGCGCTGTCCAGCGTGCCCTCGGGCGTGAACGTCCCGACGTGCAGCTCATAGAGGACGAGGTCCTTGCGGGCGACGCCGTCCCACGCCGCGTCGGTCCAGCTGAACGCCGCGGGGTCGACGATGCGCGACGGCCCGCGCAGCCCCTTGGGCTGGTGACGGGTGCACGGGTCCGGCAGCCGCCTGCCGTCGACCACGAGCCAGTAGTCGTCACCCGCGCGCGCCTCGGTCGTGCCCTCGTGGACGCCGTGGCCGGCCTCGCGCAGCGGCACGTCGACCGTGCCCAGCCGGACCGCGACGCCCTCCTGAGCCCGCGGCGCCCAGACCCGGAAGCTCGTGCGACCGTCATCCTCGATCGTGGTCCCGAGCGGCCGCTCGAACGACAGGTGGTGGGAATGGGTGACACTCACCGTCACCGAGGACCACCACCCTGCACGAACGGGAGGTGGTGGGAATGGGTGACACTCACCGTCACCGAGGCCCACCACCCCGTTCGGTCAAACCGGGACGAGCCACAGCACACCCAACGGCGGGAGGTTCAGCGGGGCCGAGTGCGTCTGCCCGTGCCAGGGCACGTCCTCGGCGGTCACGCCGCCGCCGTTGCCGCAGTTGCTGCCGCCGTACTCGGCCGCGTCGGTGTTGAGCACCTCGCGCCACTCGCCGCCGGTGGGCAGGCCGACGCGGTAGCCCTCACGAGGCACCGGCGAGAAGTTGCACACGCAGACCAGCTGCCGGCCGGGCGGGTCGGTGTCGTAGTCCGGGTGGCGGATGAACGCGACCACGTTGTTGTCGGCATCGTTGGCCTCCAGCCATTGGAACGCGGTGTGGTCGCCGTCGCGCTGCCACAGCGCGGGCGTGTCGCGGTAGACGTGGTTGAGGTCGCGGACCAGCGACTGGATGCCCGCATGGGCCGGGTCGTCGAGCAGGTGCCAGTCCAGCGACTGCTCGTGGTTCCACTCGCGCTCCTGGGCGAGCTCCTGGCCCATGAACAGCAACTGCTTGCCGGGATGCGCCCACTGGTAGGCGTACAGCGCCCGGAGGTTGGCCAGCTGCTGCCACCGGTCGCCCGGCATCTTGGCCAGCAGCGACCCCTTGCCGTGGACGACCTCGTCATGGCTGAGCGGCAGGACGAAGTTCTCGCTGAACGCGTAGACCAGGCTGAAGGTCAGCTGATGGTGGCTGTAGCGGCGGTACACCGGGTCCTGCTGGAAGTAGGCCAGCGTGTCGTGCATCCAGCCCATGTTCCACTTGAAGCCGAAGCCCAGGCCACCGAGGTAGGTCGGCTTGGACACCCCGCTGAACGCGGTCGACTCCTCCGCCGCGGAGATCGTGCCGGGCTGGTCGGCGAAGACCCGCTCGTTGAGCTCGCGCAGGAACGCGATGTTGTCGAGGTCCTCGTTGCCGCCGTGGACGTTGGGGATCCACTGCCCGCTCTCCCGCGAGTAGTCGAGGTAGAGCATCGAGGCGACCGCATCGACGCGCAGGCCGTCGGCGTGCATCTCGCGCAGCCAGTAGATGGCGCTGGAGATCAGGAAGTTGCGGACCTCGTTGCGCGCGGTGTTGAAGACGAGCGTGCCCCAGTCGGGGTGGGCGCCGCGACGCGGGTCCTCGTGCTCGTAGAGCGCGCTGCCGTCGAAACGCGCCAGGGCCCAGTCGTCGCGCGGGAAGTGCGCCGGGACCCAGTCGAGGATGAGCCCGACGCCGGCCGCGTGCAGGGTGTCGACGAACGCGCGGAAGTCATCGGGGTCGCCGTGACGCCCGTCGGGCGCGAAGTAGCCGGTCACCTGGTAGCCCCAGGAGCCCGGGAACGGGTGGGCCATCACCGGCAGCAGCTCGACGTGGGTGAAGCCCATGTCGACGCAGTAGGCCGCCAGCTGCTCGCCCAGCGCCGCGTAGCCCAGCAGCCGCTCCGGGTCGTCGGGGTCGCGCCGCCAGGAGCCGAGGTGCACCTCATAGACGCTCATCGGCTCGGCGTGCGGGACACGTTGCGCGCGGGCCTGGACCCAGTCGCCGTCGGCCCACTCGTGCCTGCTGCGGAAGACGAGCGAGTCCGTGCCCGGCGCCACCTGCGCGCGCTGGGCCAGCGGGTCGGCCTTCAAGCGCAGCTCGCCCGACTGCGTGCGGATCTCGTACTTGTAGGCCACGTCCTCGGCCACGTCGGGGACGAACAGCTCCCAGATGCCGCTGCTGCCCAGCGAGCGCATCGGGTGCAGGCGCCCGTCCCAGGCGTTGAAGTCGCCGACGACGCTGACCGCCCGCGCGGCCGGTGCCCAGACCGCGAACGCGACGCCGGTGACGCCGTCGATCTCCCGGACGTGCGCGCCGAGGCGGTCGTGCAGGTGCTCGTGACGGCCCTCGCCGGCCAGGTGCAGGTCGACGTCGCCGACCGTCGGCAGGTAGGCGTACGGGTCCTTCAGCGTGAAGGTGCCGCCGTCGGCGTACTCCACGCTGAGCTCGTAGTCCAGCGGCAGCGACGCGCCCTTGAGCTTGCCCTCGAAGAATCCGCTCTGCCGCTCGGCCAGCGTGACGCTCCTGCCCTTGGCGGGCTTGACCTTCACCGCGACGGCCTCGGGCCGGAAGGCGCGGACGACGACGTCGTCTCCGTCCTCGTGGGCACCGAGCAGATGGTGCGGATCGGCCAGCTCGCCGCGCAGCAGCTGCTCGACCTCCTCGACCGGCGTCATGACGTCACCTCGCTCTCCAGCAGGCGCATGATGCCCGCGACCGGGATGCCGACCCAGTCGGGCCGGTGGTCGAGCTCGTAGCGCAGCTCGTAGACCATCTTCTCCATCTCGAAGACCGTGAGCAGCCGCTCCACCGCGGCCTGCCCCGGCGGGAGCAGCGACTCGGCGACGGTCTCGCGGTAGCCGTAGAGGAAGGCCCGGCGCATCGCGTCCTCCCAGCCGTCCGGCGCCGCGACCCCGCGCAGGTGCTGCGACGCGGTCGCCGCGTAGGCGAAGGACCGCAGCATGCCGGCGACGTCGCGCAGCGGCGAGCGCTTGGCCCGGCGCTCGTTGACCGGCCGCGCGGGCTCGCCCTCGAAGTCGAGGATCTTCCACGGCCCGCCCGGCGAGCGGAGCACCTGGCCGAGGTGGTAGTCGCCGTGGTGGCGGATGACCCGGCCGACGGACCCGACCTGCGTCAGCATGCCCAGCCGGTCACGGACCTCCTGGCCGCGGCCGCGGATCGGCTCCAACTCGGCCACGCCCTCGGGCAGGTCGCGGAAGATCTGCTCGATCTCCTCGTCGACCGTCGCGGTCAGCAGTCCGAGCGCCTCGGCGGACGTGTCGGCCGGCGCGAAATCCTCGTTCTCGGCGTCCGACGCGAGCGCGGCGTGGAGCTTGCCGGTGACCGCACCCAGCTCGTGCGCCTCGGCGCTGAAGCTCATCGGGTCCGTGTCGGCCAGGGCGTCCAGCGCCAGGCGCCACCCGTCCATCGCGCCCGCGACGAGGTCCTGCACGATGCCCAGCGTCGCGTCCAGCTGCCCGCCCGTGTGGGCGTACCAGCCCCGCAGCGCGGGGACGTGCTCGAAGCCGCGCTCGCTGAGGAAGCTCAGCATCTCCAGCTCCGGGTTGAGCCCTGCGCCGAGGTGGCGGAAGACCTTCAGCACCGTCTGCTCGTCGAGAACGAGCGAGGTGTTGGACTGCTCGGCGTCCAGTGGCCGCACGGTGCCGGCGGTCAGCTCGAAGCCGGGTGTGTGGCGAAACTGCGCCACCCCCTGGGCGGTGTCGACGGTGCGGTCCTCGGCCATCGCCTCCACCAGCTCGTACACCAGCTCGGGGTCGCCGAGCGCGTCGTAGAGCACGCGATCGCCGTCGGTGTGGATGACGCCCTCGGTGGGCGCCTCGGCCACCGGCCGCTCGCCCACCGGCAGTTGGTAGAGCGCGTGGGTGCCGGTCGCGAAGCGGACCTCGACGATGGCGAGGTCCAGCCGCGGGTCGCTGTCGCGCACCGCGATCGCCTCGATGAAGACGATCTCGGAGATCTCGCGGGACTTCGCGCCGAACCAGCGGCGCCCGACGACGTAGTCGCCGAGGGCTTCGGGGCTGAGCGTGATCATGCGGGGTCCTCCTTGCTCTCGCCGTCGCGCAGGCTGAACCAGAAGAACCCGCGCGGGCCCAGGGTCAGCAGGTACGGCAGCTCGCCGATGCGCGGGAACCGCGTGTGGCCGAAGAGCTCGACCGGATGGCGGCCCTCGAACTGCGAGAGGTCCAGCTCGACCGCCTGGGCGGAGCGCGCGACGTTGTGGACGCAGAGCATCACGTCGTCGGCATGGGTGCGGACGTGGGCGAAGATGCGCGGGTTGGCGGTCGGCAGCGGGTGGTAGTCGCCCAGGCCGAACACGGGGTGCTCCTTGCGGAGGCTGATGAAGCGCTTCAGCCAGCGCAGCAGTGACGTCGGAGTGCGCAGCTGCGCCTCGACGTTGACCGCCTGGAAGCCATAGACCGGGTCCATCAGCGGCGGCGCGTAGAGCTGGGCGAAGTCGGCCCGGCTGAAGCCACCGTTGCGGTCGCCGGTCCACTGCATCGGCGTGCGCACGCCGTCGCGGTCGCCGAGGTAGACGTTGTCGCCCATGGCGATCTCGTCGCCGTAGTAGAGGATCGGCGAGCCCGGGAGGCTGAACATGATCGCCGTCATCAGCTCGATCTCGTCGCGGCCATTGTCCAGCAGCGGGGCCAGCCGGCGGCGGATGCCGAGGTTCAGCTTCATGCGCGGGTCCTTGGCGTACTCCGCGTACATGTAGTCGCGCTCCTCGTCGGTGACCATCTCGAGGGTCAGCTCGTCGTGGTTGCGCAGGAACAGGCCCCACTGGCAGTTCTCGGGGATCTTCGGGGTGCGCGCCAGGATCTCGTGGATCGGGGTGGCGTCCTCGCGCCGCAGCGCCATGAACATCCGGGGCATGACCGGGAAGTGGAAGGCCATGTGGCACTCGTCGCCGTCGCCGAAGTACTCGACAACGTCCTCGGGCCATTGGTTGGCCTCGGCCAGCAACACGCGGTCGGGGTAGCGCTCGTCGATCTCCCGGCGCACCCGCTTGAGGAAGTCGTGGGTCTCGGGGAGGTTCTCGCCGTTGGTGCCGTCGCGGACGAACAGGTAGGGCACCGCGTCCAGGCGGAAGCCGTCGATGCCGAGGTCCAGCCAGAAGCGCAGCGCCTCGATCAGCGCGTCCTGCACCTCGGGGTTGTCGTAGTTGAGGTCGGGCTGATGGCTGAAGAAGCGGTGCCAGAAGTACTGCCCGGCGACGGGGTCCCACGTCCAGTTGGACGGCTCGGTGTCGGTGAAGATGATCCGGGCGTCGGGGTACTTGTCGTCCGTGTCGCTCCAGACGTACCAGTCGCGCTTGGGGCTGTCGCGGCTGGAGCGCGACTCCTGGAACCAGGGGTGGTCGGCGGAGGTGTGGTTGACGACGAAGTCGGCGATGACGCGGATGCCGCGCTGGTGGGCGGCCTCGACGAACCGCGCGAAGTCCTCGACGGTCCCGTAGTCGGGATGCAGCGAGTAGAAGTCGGCGACGTCGTAGCCGCCGTCCTTCAGCGGCGACGCGTACATCGGCAGCAGCCAGATGCAGTCGACGCCCAGCCAGGCCAGGTAGTCGAGCTTGTCGATCAACCCGATGAAGTCACCGGAGCCGTCGTCGTTGCCGTCGAAGAACCCGCGCAGGTGGATCTCGTAGAAGACCGCGCGCTTGAACCACTGCGGGTCGCGCTCGAACCAGCGGGGCGGGTGCGGTTCGGACTGGGTGGTGGTGGCCTCGAGGGTCATCCGACCACCGCCATGACGTGGGCCTGCCCGGGGTCCAGGCGGACGTAGTTGCCGCCGAGGTGCCAGTGGTACTGACCACCGGTGAGCTCGTCGCGGACGGTGAAGGCGGGCGGGGCGCCGAAGCCGGCGTGGACGTCCACAAGGCCCTCCTGCGCATGGTGCGGGTCGAGGTTGACGACGGTGATGACGGTGTCCCAGCCGTGCCGCTTGGCGTAGGCGATGAGCTGGTCGTTGCGGGTGTCCAGGAAGTGCAGGCCGGTGAGGTGCTGCAGCGCGGGGTGGGCGCGACGGGCCTCGTTGAGGCGCTGCACCAGGGGGAGCAGCGGCCCGTCGAGCCGGCGCTGCTTGACCTCGTACTTCTCGGAGTCCAGGTACTCCTCGCTGCCCGGTCGCACCGCGACGTTCTCGAAGCGCTCGTATCCGGAGTAGATGCCGTAGGAGGGCGACAGCGTCGCCGCCAGCACGAGGCGGGCGTGGAACTTCGGCGGGCCGCCGTGCTGCAGCTCCTCGTGGAGGATGTCGGGCGTGTTGGCGAAGAAGTTGGGCCGGAAGTAGTCGGCGGTCTCGTAGGCCAGCTCGTTGAGGTACTCCTCCAGCTCGTGGCGTGAGTTCATCCACGTGAAGTAGGTGTAGGACTGCGCAAAGCCGATGCGGGCCAGCTCGCGCATCACCGCCCGCCGGGTGAACGCCTCGGCGAGGAAGATGACCTCGGGGTGGCGCTTGTGGACCTCGGCGATGAGCCACTCCCAGAAGGCGAAGGACTTCGTGTGCGGGTTGTCGACGCGGAAGATCGCCACGCCCCGCTCGATCCAACCCTCCACCACCTCGTGCAGCGCCTTCCAGAGGCCGCGCCAGTCGTCGCACTGGAAGTCCAGGTTGTAGATGTCCTGGTACTTCTTCGGCGGGTTCTCGGCGTACTTCAGCGAGCCGTCGGGACGGTGGTTGAACCACTCCGGATGCTCGGTGAGCCACGGGTGGTCGGCGCTGCACTGGATGGCCAGGTCCAGCGCCAGGTCGATGTCGTGCTCGGCGCAGCGCGCCACGAGGCGGTCGAAGTCCTCGAACGTCCCGAGGTCGGGGTGCAGCGCCTCGTGGCCGCCCTCGTTCCCGCCGATCGCCCAGGGCGATCCCGGATCGCCGGGCTCGGCCGTCAGCGAGTTGTTGCGGCCCTTGCGCTTGGTGACGCCGATCGGGTGGATCGGCGTGAGGTAGAGCACGTCGAAGCCCAGCTCGGCGAGCTTGGGGACGACATCGGCGGTGCCGGCCAGGCCGCCCCACGAGCGCGGGAACAGCTCATACCAGGCGCCGAAGCGCGCTCGCTGGGCGTCGGCCCACAGCGCGATCGGCGGATCCAGCGTCGTGCTGGCGCTGCGGTCCGGGCAGGCGTCGGTGCGCTCGGCGAGGCCCGGGTCCAGCGCGGCGGCGACGCGCGCGTCCTGGCTCAGGTCGGTGTCGGCGACGGTGTCGGCGGCCCGCAGGATGGCGTCCTTGTCGGCCTTGCGGGTCGCGCGCTGGGCCGCCTCGCGCAGCAACAGCTCGCCCTCGGCCAGCTCGCTGGTCAGGTCATCGTGCGTGGCCTGTGCCTTGCGCTGCAGCTCGTGGCGCCAGCTGGCCAGGCGGTCGACCCACGCCTCGATGGTCCACGACCACGCGCCGATCGAGTCGATGGCGAACGTGCCCTCCCAGTGGTCGCCGTCGA
Source organism: uncultured Conexibacter sp. (assembly GCA_964443695.1). Taxonomy (GTDB): domain Bacteria; phylum Actinomycetota; class Thermoleophilia; order Solirubrobacterales; family Solirubrobacteraceae; genus Paraconexibacter. Next base: position 37,509 of record CAYUDT010000030.1, read on the forward strand.
TGTGCGCGTCGGTGCGCTGCAGCGGCGCCTCGGTCCAGCGCCGCCGGCCCGGCCCGCGGCTGCGCACGACGGCACGGACGATGTCGTGACCGTCGGCGAAGATCTCCGCGCTGACGGTGACGACATCGTCGACGCAACGTTTGACGGCACCACCGGTGACGGAGGGCTCAGGGTCCCTGATCGTCACTCGCGGCGGTGCTGAGGTGCGGGTCGGCGCGCCCACGGGCATGTTCTCAACACTTTGCGGAACTGCCCCTCCCGAAACCTGATTCGGTGACCAGCCGGTGATCACCGACCATCGGGCCAGTGGTGTCCAACTCCATGTCACCTCGCTGCCGGGCGGCCGATTGGGCCCCGCGGCACATGACTGGATCGACTTCCTCGCCGCCTCCGGGCAGCGCTGGTGGCAGATGCTGCCGCTGGGCCCGCCCGACCGCCACCGCTCGCCCTACAAGTCGCGATCGGCCTTCGCCGCGTGGCCGGGGCTGCTGGCCGACCCCGACGCCGAGGTCGACGACGCCGAGATCACCGCGTTCACCGAGGCCGAGCCGTGGGCCCACGACTGGGCGGCGTTCGGCGGCGGCCGCCGCGCGCTGGCCGACCAGGTCCGCTTCAGCCGCGAGTGGACCGCCCTGCGTGCGTACGCCGCGGAGCGCGGGGTGCGGCTGCTCGGCGACGTGCCCATCTACGTCGCGCCCGGCAGCGCCGACCACCGCGCCCACCCGGAGCTGTTCTGCGCCGACACCGTCGCGGGTGCGCCGCCGGACGCGTACTCCGACCTGGGCCAACTGTGGGGCAACCCCGTCTATGACTGGCCCGCGCACCAACGGCGGGGGTATCGCTGGTGGGTGGCGCGGGTGCGGCGGACCCTGTCGCTGTTCGACGCCGCCCGCGTCGACCACTTCCGCGGGTTCGTGGCCGGCTGGGCGGTGCCCGTGGGTGCGCGTGACGCGCGGGGCGGGTCGTGGCGCCGCGGCCCCGGGGCCGCGCTGTTCGACGCGCTGCGCGGGTCGCTGGGCTCGCTGCCGCTGATCGCGGAGGACCTCGGCGTCATCACCGAGCCGGTGTTGCGCCTGCGCCGCACGCTCGGGCTGCCCGGCATGGCCGTCGCCCAGTTCGCCTTCGACCCCGACGACCGGGAAGGTCCCCACCGGGTCGAGCGTCACCGCCCCGACGTCGTCGCCTACACGGGCACGCACGACTGCGACACGCTGGCCGGCTGGTACGGCTCGCTGCCCGCCGACCGCCGCGCGCTGGTGGACGAGGTGAGCGGCGACGAGGGTCCGGTCTGGGGCCTGACGCGCTGGTGGATGGGCTCCCCCGCGCCGCTGGTGATGCTGCAGGCGCAGGACCTGCTGGAGCTCGGCTCGGCGGCCCGGATGAACACGCCCGGCCGCGCCACCGGCAACTGGGCCTGGCAGCTGGAGCGCGGTCGGCTGACCGACGGCATCGCCGCGCGGCTGCTGGAGCTGACACGGGAGGCGGGCCGGTGCTGATCGCCGTCGGTGACTCGATCACCGCCGACGACCACGGGCCCGAGGACGACGAGCCCGGCCTGCCCTACCGGCCGTGGGTCGTCTGGCTGGCGCGCTCCCTGGACCTGCAGCCCGACATCCGCGCGGTCCCCGGCGGCAAGGCCGCCGAGGTCGCGGCGGCGCTGGGCCCCTTGCCCGACGCGGCCCAGCTGGGCGCCATCTACGTCGGCGTCAACGACGTCCGCGACCCGGGCTGGGACCCGGCGGCGTTCCGCGCGGGCCTCGGCGACATCGTCACCGCGCTGGCGCTCCGCTGCGGGGCGCTGCTGCTGTGCACCGTCCCGCTGGACCTCGGCCGTCCCCGGGCCGGGGCGAAGGTCCACGACTGCAACGCGATCATCCGGCACGCGGCCGCCGGGGCCGGTGCCGTCGTCTGCGAGCTGGACGACCTCGGCGGTGATGACCTGCTCTACCCCGACGCCGTCCACCCGCGGGCCTCCGGCCAGCTGGAGATCGCCGACCGCGCGGCCCGGGTACTGGGCGTGCCGATGCCGTCCGGAGCAGTGACATGAAGTGGTGGCGACACTCCCGCCGGGTGCACGTCGGGCGCGGCGTGCGCGTCGGTCGCCGCGTGCGCGTGGACGTCGAGCGCGGGGCCTGCCTGGAGCTGTGCGACTGGGTCAGCCTCGGTGACGGCTGCCGGCTGCACGTGCGGGCCGGCACGGTGATCATCGGCGAGGGCACCGAGCTGGCCGACGGCGTGGTCATCGTCGCCCACGAGCGCGTGGAGATCGGGCGCGACTGCCGCATCGGCGATCGCGCGGCGTTCATCGACCACGATCCCGACCACGCAGACGTCGAGCACCCGCTGCGCGTGCAGGGCATCAACACCGCCGCGATCGTCGTCGGCGAGCGGGTGACGATCGGGCCCGGCGCCGTGGTGGGTGCGGGTGCCCACGTGCCGGACAACGCGATCCTCGACGCGGGCAGCGTCCTTCCGCGGACGCACGGCACATAGACGCAAACGCCCGGCCCGCCGGCGCGTCCCAGGGGCATGCGTCTTGCCCCGGCAGGGATCGCCGCACTGGCGGCCCTCGTGATCACCGCGCCCGCGCAGGCGCTGGTCGTGGGCATCTCCGACCAGCAGGCCGGGGCGTTCGGCGACGCCCGGCTGCGGGCGCTGGGCTTCGCCGGCGCGCGGCTGATCGTGCCCTGGAACGCGGCCACGAGCGAGCCCGCGACGGTGCAGGCCTGGCTGGACGCCGCCCGCGCGGCGGGCCTGACCCCGCACGTCGCCTTCGAGCACCTGCGCAGCGACCACTGCCCGTCCTCCCCGTGCGCGCTGCCGTCGGTCGCTGAGTACTCCGCGGCGGTCCGGGCCTTCCACGCCCGGTTCCCGTCGGTCACCACGTTCACGACGTGGAACGAGGCCAACCACGAGACGCAGCCCACCGCGTCGCGTCCGGAGACGGTGGCCGGGTACTACGACGCACTGCGCTCGGCCTGCGCGTCCTGCACGGTCGTCGCGGGAGACGTCATCGACTCCGGGTCCTACACGCAGTGGCTGCGGCGCCTGGCCGCCGCGTCGTCCACGTCGCCGTCGCTGTGGGGCCTGCACAACTACACCGACGTCACCTACGGCACGACGTCCGGCACCGACGGCGCGCTCGATGCCGTCGGCGGCACGTTCTGGATCGAGGAGACGGGCGGCATCGTCGTGCGCCGCGACTCCGCCGGCCGGGAGATCCTGCGCTCCGACGAGTCCCGCGCGGCCGCCGCCATCTCGCAGGCGTTCACGATCGCCGCGTCGCGCCCGCGGATCGCGCGGATGTACATCTACCAGTGGCAGGCCAGGACGCGGGACACGTTCGACGCCGGCCTGGTCCGCCCCGACGGCGCGCTGCGCCCGTCCTACACGAGGCTGGCCGCGGAGTTGTCGTCGCTGCGCACCGCGCAGGCCGCCGCGACGACCCCGACCGCGACGAAGGTCGCCGTGCCGCGGTTCACGGTCGCCTGGTCGAGGTCGCGCGGGCGGACCGTCGTCCTGCGGACCACCTGCGCCAAGGCGTGCACCGGCAAGGTCAGCGTGACCCTGCGGACGCTCGCCCGGGGCACGCGCAGGCTGAAGTCCCAGTGGATCGGCACCCGCGCCTACAGGCGCAACCGCGTGCTGACCATCCGCATCTCCGCCACCGCGATGGCGCGCGTCCGCAGGGCGACGCGCCGCTCGCTGGCGCTCACCGTCACCCCCACCGGCTCGAACAAGCGCAGGAGCGTCCTGACGCTCAAGCGTCCCTGACACCACACCCAGGAGGAACCATGAAGCACACCCGTCTCACCACCATCGCCGCGACCGCCCTGCTCGCCCTCGGCGGCACCGGCGTCGCCGTCGCCTGCGACGGCCAGGGCGGCGGCACCGGCCAGTACCCCGGCGGCTCGTCGGGCCAGTACCCCGGCGGCACGTCCGACGACGCGACCACCACCACGACGGACGCGACGGCGACCGCCGCCACGACCCGCTCCGCGAAGGCCCGCGCGGCCAAGGCCCGCAAGGCCCGCGCCCACCGTTCGCGCGCCGCCCGCTCTTAGCGCGCGAGGACCCGCCGGCGCGCGGGTTGCGCGTCAGCGGGCACGCTGCCTGCCCCAGGCGTAGGTGAAGGTGCCTGCGCCCTGGGGCAGGCGGACGCCGTCGGCGTCCAGGACGGCGCGGCTGCCCGACCGCGCCCTGCCCTTGCTCCAGACCAGCTGCCCGTTGCGGTAGATCGCCCGGTCGCGGCCCAGCAGCGGCACGACGACATCGCCCGAGGTCTGCTCGGGTGCCGTCACGGTCAGCGACAGGAACGCCCGGCCGCGCCGGAAGCGGCTGACCAGCGGTCCCGCCGGCGTGGGCACCTGGCCCTGCGCCCAGCGCAGATCGCCGACCTGGGGCGCGACGATCCAGGTGGCGAACGCGGTCGTCACCGGGCGCGCGCCGAGGATGTAGCCGCTCAGCGCCGGCACCGGTCCGCCGCTCCAGGCGTGGGCCAGCGACACGTAGCCCTCGCCCTCGTCCCGGGTGGTCGGCTCGTCGCCCTCGTTGGGCTGGTTGGGCTGCACGTCGCCGTTCAGCGCGACCTTCTCCCACGTCGTCGACCCGGGGTCGCTGTGGGCCATGTGCCCCCAGAGCCGTCGGACCAGCGACAGCGCCTGCGCGGTCTGCCCGCGCTGCAGCCGGGCCAGCAACTCCCAGGAGGACATGAACGGCGAGACGAACTGCGGGCCGAACGCGGTGCTGCGGTCGTCGTCGAAGACCTTCGTCCCGTAGGTCGTGCGCATGTGCGTCTCGACGTGGGCCAGCGCCTTCAGGGCCGCGCCGTCGCGCAGGACGCCGACGTAGGGCGCCATGACGTTGGCGTCCTGCAGGTGCACGCCCGGCGAGCCGGACGGGTCCGCCAGCAGCGCGCCGGTCGCCGGGTCGGAGAACTTCGCCAGCAGCGCGGTGCGCACCTTCTCGGCGTGGGCCTCGAGCTCCTGCGCCGCGGCCTCCCCGGCGCCCACCTCGCGCTCCACGTCGGCCAGCCCGCGCAGGGCCGCGTAGTAGACGGAGTTGGTGTAGGGCGACTGGCCGCTGGTCAGCCCCGCCCGCCAGGTGTAGTCCAGCGGCGCGTAGTACAGGCCGCCGACCTCCAGCGCGGTGAGGAAGCCGATGCCGCGCCGCAGAACCGGCAGCAGCTTCTTGAGGTAGTCGCCGTCGCCGGTGTAGCGGTAGTAGGTCGCCGCGGCGCCGACGTACCAGGCCACGTACTCGCCGGACGGCAGCGCGGCCTGACCCTGCAGCGCGGCGAGCGGCGAGAGGTTGCCCGGGTCGATCTTGGGCAGCGGTCCGGTGGGCAGCGCGTCGGCGGGGTCCTCCGGGCAGGTGACGTCGGTGTTGGAGTACGTCGCGATCGACACCAGCGCCTGCGGCTGGCAGCTGAGGATCCGCAGCGAGTTGCGGATCACGCGTGGGCCGGCCTTCACGGTGTTCAACCCGACGAGCTCGGCGATGCCGAGGTCACCGGCGAAGACGAGGCGGTCGCGCTTGGCGCCGTCCTGCACGACCAGCGTGTCCCCGGTGGTCGAGGCGTTGAACGTGTACGCCGACGCCCACCAGGCGCGGTTGAGCGTGTCGTCGCTGGAGGCGAAGCGCCCTGCGTAGTCATCCGGGGCGGCGCGCAGGTGCTGGACGCGGACGCGGACGTCGCGCAGCGTCGCGCGCCCCGGCCCGTCGAGCTGCACCGCGATCCAGCGCTGGCCACCGCGCGTGGCCGGGCTGGCGAAGGAGGCTCCGGGTGCCGCGCCGAACGTGTCGAAGCGCGCGTAGGGCTCGTCGTTGGCGCCCAGCGAGTTCTGGCCGGTGTCACCGATCGGCGTCAGGAACCTGCGGGCCTCGCTGTAGGACAGCCGCACCGTGGCGCCGGAGCCGTCGACCGCGGTCGCCTGCACGATCCCGCCGGTGTTGACCCCCAGGTCGAGGACGAGCCTGCCGGTCGCGTCGACGAGCGTCGTCGTCCCCCCGGCCTGCGTCAGCCCGTCGGGGTTGGTGACGTTGCCCTGCGCGTACACCTTGCGCGGGTAGACGTACTGCGTCTGCGGGTCCAGGACGTAGCGCTTCCAGCGCCCGTTGTCGGGGATGGCCGCGCGCGACAGCTGCCGCGCGGTCTTGGCCTCCGCTGCTGTCCCCGGACAGACGCAGGCGGCCGCCACGACCGCCATTCCCCTGATGACCCTCATCCTGCGCATCAGAATAACGGCTCATATTTTTTGTTGTCGGGTACGGTCAGGTTCCATGCGGTCAACCTTTCTGGGCATCGCGGCGTCGCTGCCCTTCGTGGCCTCCGGGCACCTCCCGGGACCCGACGCCCTCTACGCCCCCGCACCCCGCGCGCCGCAGCTGGAGAACGTGGCCCCGTGGCAGGCACCGCCGATCCTGGTCTCCGGCGCCTCGGCCTACCGCAAGGGCGAGTTCCTCTATCAGGACTACCTCTACGACGACCACGGCGCCTCCGGCGTGCACGACCCGACGGACCCCTTCACCGTCGGCGACTACCTGTACTCGCCCAAGGCCGGCACGCTGACCTACCCGACCTCCGACGTCTATGCCCAGAACGCCGCCGACCTCGTCGAGCTCCGGGCCAGGCCGTTGCCCGACGCGACCGCGTTCCGCGTCACGCTCAACACGCTGAAGGACGCCACGAAGGTCGGCTTCACCATCGCGATCGGCGACTCGACCGACCCTGTCACCTGGCCCCACGGTGCGGGCGTCCGGTCGCCGGCCAAGATGTTCCTCACCGTCCACGGCTCCACCGGGGAGCTGCTTCAGGCGGGGACGGACAAGGTCCTGGGGATGCCGACGGTGGTCGTCGACCTCGAGCGCCGCCAGTTCGACGTCCGCATCCCCCACAGCGTCTGGGACCCGGGCCGCTCGATCGTCCGCCTGGCCGCTGCTGTCGGCCTCTGGGGCGAGGACGGCTACCTCGTCCCCGGCCCGGTGGCGTCGGCCTCCGGCATCGGCGGCGTCGCCCCGAGCCGGTCGGGCATGTTCAACGTCGCCTTCCGCCACGACGAGCCGATGCCGGACCTCTCGCTCTACGGCCTCGGCGTCTCGATGGCCGACGCCGCCGCCGGGGCGACGTTGCAGGCCCGCTTCTGGCGCGAGCGAGCGCAGGCCGACGCCCTGGGTCTCGGCGACATCTCCAAGTACTTCGAGCAGGTCGACTTCGACAAGCTGCTCAGCCACGTCGACGACAACTCGCGTGTCCCCGTGACCGGCCCGATGGACCGCATCTTCGCCTCGCGGCAGAGCTACGGGCAGGGCGTCGACTACACCAAGCTCTGCGGCGGGCTGGTCGGTGCGATCGGCGCGGGCGGCGCGTGCACCGGCAACATCCTCGGCCAGCTGCAGCCGTACGCGATCTACGTGCCCAGGAAGCCGATGCCCGCCGGTGGCTACGGCCTGACGCTGCTGTTGCACTCGCTGTCGGCCAACTACAACCAGTACCTCGACTCCAGGAACCAGTCGCAGCTGGGTGAGCGCGGGCCCGGCTCCATCGTCGTCACGGCCTCGGGACGGGGGCCGGACGGCAACTACCTCGACGCCGCCGAGGGCGACACGTTCGACATGTGGGCCGACGTCGCCCGGCACTACAAGCTCGACCCGTCCTGGAGCACGGTCACCGGTTACTCGATGGGCGGCGGCGCGGTCTGGGAGTACCTGACGCGCTGGCCGGACCTGTTCGCGCGCGGCTTCTCCACCGTCGGGCCGCGCAGCACCGGCAAGAACCGCCTGGCCGCGCTGCGCAACACGCCGGTGATGGCGTGGGCGGCCGCTGCCGACGAGCTGGTCAACATCAACGAGACCGAGGCCACCCAGCGGGAGCTGGGGACGCTGGGGCTGCGCTTCCGGGCCTTCCTGTTCCCGGTCGGCGACCACCTCTCGCTGGCCACCAACGACGAGTACGGGCCGGCGGCCGACTTCCTCGGCACCGCGCGGGTGGACCGCAACCCGCCACACGTCACCTACGTCGTGGAGCCCCAGTACGACAGCGAGCGCGCGCTGGCCAAGGCCGACCACGCCTACTGGCTGAGCGACATGAAGGTCGCGGGTTCGGCGGCGACGGCGACGGTCGACGCGCGCTCGGAGGCGTTCGGCGTCGGCGACCCCAAGCCGACGGGCGTGGTCCAGTCGCAGGGCACGCTGACCGGCGGCGCCCGCGGGCCCCAGGGCTACATCGAACGCGCGCAGGACTGGGGTCCCGCTCCGGCCACGCCCAAGGCGGACAAGCTCGTGCTGCGCTCGGTGAACCTCGCGTCGGTGACCGTCGACGCCGTGCGCGCAAAGCTGTCCTGCGCGCCGACGATCGACGTGCAGGGCTCGCCGATGCCGGCGATCACGCTGACGTGCGCGCCGACGGTCCGGCCGGCCTGCGCCCCGGCCGTCGCGATGAAGCTGCCGCGCGTGCGCGGGCACCACATCGTCCGCGCACAGGTCCTCCGCGGCACGAGGCCGCTGCTGACGCGCAAGGGCAAGGATCTGCGCGCGCTGACGATCAGGCGCCCGACCACCAGGGCCTTCACGGTGCGGCTGAAGCTCACCGTCTCCGGCCGGAAGGCGAGAACCGTCACCGTGACCCGCAGCTTCAAGCGCTGCTAGCACCGTGAGGCGTGTCGGTTTCATCGGCGCCCGCGCGATCAGACCGACACGCCTTTTGTCGTGCTCCTCGCGCTGAAGCTGCTGCTCGCGCCCGCGCTGGTCGTCGGGGCGAGCCTGGCGACGCGACGCTGGGGCGCGGCCATCGGCGGCCTGCTCGTCACGTTGCCGGTGGTCGCCGGGCCGATCCTGCTCATCATCGCGCTGGACCACGGGGAGGCGTTCGGCGCGCACGCGGCCCGCGCGGCGCTGCTGGGGCTCGTCGCCCTGGGGACGTTCGCGACCGCGTTCGGCTTCGCCGCGCCCCACGCCACGTGGTGGCAGGCGCTGGGTGCGGGCTGGCTGGCCTACTTCGCCGTCGCGCTGTCGCTGTACCGCTGGGACGCCCCGCCGCTGCTCGGCCTGGCGCTGGCCTGCGCCGCGTTCACCGCCGCACGGACGCTGCTGCCGCACTCCGGCCCGGCCGGCGGCCGGCGGCCGTTGCCGCCATCGTGGGACCTTCCGGCCCGGGCGCTGGCCACCGCCGTGCTGGTCTACTCGATCACCACCGCGTCCGACGGCCTCGGCCCCGGGCTCAGCGGCGTCCTAACGCCGTTTCCCATCGCCGCCAGCGTCCTCACCGGCTTCACGCTCGCGCAGGCCGGGGCGACCGCGTCGGTGGAGATGGCACGCTCCATCCTGCTGGGCCTCTACTCGTTCGCGATCTTCATGTTCGGCGTCGCCGTCCTGATCGAGCCGCTCGGCACCGCCGCGGCGTTCGGCCTGGCGCTCGCCGCGGCCCTGCTCGTGCAGCTCGGGGTGCGCCGGTTGCTATGAAGGACGCCGTGACCGAACCGATCTTCTTCACGTCGCCCGACGAGCTGCGGGAGTGGTTCGCCGCGCACCACCAGACCGCCGACGAGCTCATCGTCGGCTACCACAAGAAGCACACCGGCAAGCCGTCGGTGACGTGGGCGCAGGTCGTCGACGAGGCGCTGTGCGTCGGCTGGATCGACGGGCGCGTCAACGGCATCGACGGGGACAGCCACCAGCAGCGCATCACCCCGCGCAAGGCGCGGTCGCACTGGTCCAACCGCAACGTCGCGCGCATGGCCGAGCTCATCGCCGAGGGCCGGGTCCTCCCCGCCGGGCACGCGGCGTTCGCGGCCAGGGACCCCGACAACACCGGCAAGGCCTCCTTCGAGCAACCGCCCGCGTCCTTCGACGCCGATCAGCTCGCCCAGTTCCAGGCGAACGCCGCCGCCTGGGAGTGGTTCACCAGCGCCGCGCCCGGCTACCAGCGCACCGCGACCCACCTGGTCACGAGCGCCAAGAAGCCGGAGACCCGGGCCCGCAGGCTCGCCGAGCTCATCGCCTGCAGCGCCGCCGGGGAGAAGATCCCGCCGCTGCGACGGTGATGCGTGTCGGTTTCGGTTCACACGCTGAACGCAAACCGACACGGGCCGCCCGCCCCGCCCTGCCCGTGTCGGTTTCGGTTCAGACGCTGAACGCAAACCGACACGGGGCGGGACGGCGGCTCAAGCGGTGGTGGCGGCGACTCGGGCCGCGCCCAGGCGGGCCAGCGTCGCGCGGTGGCGGCGGGCGCCGCCGAGCAGCTGCGTCTGCAGCTGCGTGCGCTTGTACATCCAGTGGACGTCGGCCTCCCACGTGAAGCCGATGCCGCCGTGGGCCTGGATCGCC
>CAYUDT010000031.1:0-46360 GCA_964443695.1 uncultured Conexibacter sp.
CAGCTTGTCGATGAGGACCAGGACGTCCATATCAGCCGTTCAGTTCGCTATCGCTTCAACTCTTCCTGCAAACGTGGTGCAACGCCTGCAGGAACATAGCCGGAGATGTCGCCCCCGAAGGTGGCGAGCTCCTTCACACCAGAGCTGCTCAGGAAAGAGTAGCCGGACGACGCCATCAGATAGAGGGTGTCGATGTCCGGGGCCTGGCCCCGGTTGAGCTGGTTCATCTCGAACTCGTACTCGAAGTCGGAGATGGCGCGCAGCCCCTTGACGATCGTGCGGGCCCCCACCGTGCGCGCGAAGTCCACGATCAGGACGTTGAACGGCTCGGGCCGGACGTTGCCCAGGTGCGCGGTCGCGTCGGTGATGAACTTCAGGCGCTCCTCGATGTCGAAGAGCGGCCTGGACTTGCGCGAGGAGTGGTTGACGACGGCCACGATGACCTCGTCGAAGATGTTCGCGGCGCGGGCGATGACGTCGAGATGGCCGTTGGTGATCGGGTCGTAGGACCCGGGGCAGACGGCGATGTTCGGATGCGTCGGAGGAGTCACGGTGCGTAGATGCGGATGAGCGTGTCGCCGTAGCGGCGTTCGTGGGAGAGCGGCAGTCCGAGCTCCGGTGCCGAGCGACGGTCGCTTTCGAAGACGATCCGCCCACCGGGCGCCAGAAGCGCGGCCAGGCCGTCGCCGACGTCGTCCCCCATCTCGGCTGCATGCCGGTACGGCGGGTCGGCGAAGATCAGATCGTATGCCTCGCCGCGCGCCAGCGCGTTCTTGACGGATGCGCGGACGTCCATCGGGCGGACCTCGGCGTCCTCACCGCGCAGCCCCAGCGTGTCGAGGTTGGCCCGCAGGGCGGTCAGCGCGCGCCGGTCCTTCTCGACGAACACCGCCGCGCCGGCGCCCCGGGAGAGCGCCTCGATGCCCAGTGCCCCGGACCCCGCGAACAGGTCCAGGACGCGCTCGCCGTGCAGCGGGCCGAGCATGCTGAACAGCGCCTCGCGGACGCGATCGGAGGTCGGGCGGGTGGCCCGGCCCGACGGTGCGACGATCGTGCGGCCCCCGTAGCGACCGGCGATGACCCTCACGGGTGCCCAGGCCGGTCGGAGACGGTCGCGCTGCCGCAGGCAGCCAGATCCGTCCGAGGTGGGTCCCGTGGCAGCACTACCCGGCCACCGGGGCGGCTTCCAGGGCGTCCAGGCGGACACGGACGAACTCCCAGTCCGGGCCGTCGAGCCCCTCGTCCAGGATCTCCTGCGCCCGGAAGTGCGCCCGCTCCAGCAGCTCGGCGTCCTCCGGCAGCCGCGCGAAGCCGAAGCGGGCCATGCCGGACTGGCGGGTGCCGGTCAGCTCACCCTCGCCGCGCAGCTCGAGGTCGATCTCGGCGAGCTTGAAGCCGTCGGTGTGCTCGGCCAGCGCGCGCAGGCGCCGCGACTCCTTGGGCCCGAACAGCAGGCACAGCGAGGCGTGCTCGCCGCGCCCGACGCGCCCGCGGAGCTGGTGCAGCTGGGAGATGCCGTAGCGCTCGGCGTCCTCCACGAGCATGATCGTGGCGTTGGGCACGTCGATGCCGACCTCGATGACCGTGGTGGCGACGAGCACGTCCGCCTCCCCCGCCGCGAAGGACTCCATCGCTGCGGCCTTCTCGGCGGGCTTCATCTGCCCGTGCAGCAGGACGACGCGGTAGTCCTTGAACTCGCCGTCGCGCAGCCGCTCGAACTCGGCGGTTGCCGCCCGGGCCTGCAGCACCTCCGACTCGCCGACCAGCGGGCAGACGACGAACGCCTGCCGGCCCGCGTCGAGCTCCTCGCGGATGCGGTCATAGGCGCGGGCCCGCTCGCGGTCGCCGGCCGCGACGTGCGTGGCGATCGGCCGGCGCCCCTTGGGCAGCTCGCGCAGGGTCGTCACGTCCAGGGCGCCGAAGGAGGCCAGGCGCATGGTGCGGGGTATCGGCGTCGCGGTCATGTGCAGGACGTGCGGCGCCAGGCCGGCCGGTGCCTTCTGGTCCAGTGCCCGGCGCTGGTCGACCCCGAACCGGTGCTGCTCGTCGACGACCACGACCCGCAGCGCCGCGAAGCGCACGACGTCCTCGATCAGCGCGTGGGTGCCGACGATCATGGCCAGCTCGCCGGAGGCCAGACGGGCCAGGATCTCCCGGCGCCGGGCGGCGGTCGTCGACCCGGTGAGCAGCGCGATCGGCACCAGGGCCCCTGGCATCAAGGCCTGCAGCGTGGCGAAGTGCTGCTCGGCCAGGGTCTCGGTCGGCGCCATCAGCGCGGCCTGGCCGCCGTGCTCGACGGCACGGAGCATCGCGTGGACGGCGACGACGGTCTTGCCGGAGCCGACCTCGCCCATCAGCAGCCGCTGCATCGGGCGCTCGCGCGCGAGGTCCTCGTCGATCTCCTCCATCGCGTTGCGCTGGTCGCCCGTCGGCCGGAACGGCAGCTGCTCCTCGCGCCAGGTCGCCGAGAGCGTGGCCAACTCATCCAGCGGGAAGGCGTGCTCGTCGGCCCGGGCGCGCGCCCGCAGGCGCAGCTGCACGAGCTGGTCGAGCAGCAGCTCGTCGAAGGCCAGGCGCCGGCGCGCGCCTTCGGGCTCGCCCGTGTGCGCCGCGACGATCGCGCCGCGGACGTCCGGCAGGCTCTCGGCGACCCGCAGGCGCGACGGCAGGATCTCCACGAAGTTCTCGGCGTAGGCGGGCAGGAGCTCGCGGACCATCGCGAGGATCTGCGTGGAGTCGATGCCCTTCGTCGCCGGGTACTGGGCGATGCCGCCCTCCGACGCCGCCGCGGTCAGCTCGGTCGGTGCGTGCGAGGAGACGCTGAAGCCGCCCCGCTTGAGCCGCCCCGTCAGCAGCAGCCGGGTGCCCGGCGGGTAGCGGCGGTCCAGCCAGGGCTGGTTGAAGAAGACGACCTTCAGCGTCCCCGTCTCGTCGCGGACCAGGCCGTCGGTGAGGCCGCGCATGCCGCGCCGGCGGACGGTGCGGGAGGACAGCTGGCGCACCTCGACGACGATCGTCGCCGTCTCCTCCTCGACCAGCTGGTCGATCGTCCGGCCCTCCCCGGTGTCACGGGGCAGGTGCCGCAGCAGGTCGTAGACGGTGTCCAGGCCGAGGGTCGCGGCGGCCTCGGCGACGGTCTTCGGCTTCCAGGACACCCCGCGCTGCAGGTGCCCGGGCCGCGGCCAGCGCACGGGCGCGGCCAGCAGCTCCTCCCGGGACGGCTCGGTGGTGTCGGCGAACGCGGTAACGAGCGAACGCTATTGGGCCGACAGGAGCCACCACCAGCTCGGCTGCCCACCGTCGGACAGCTCCAGCTCGACGCCGTCGGAGACGAGGCGCTCGACGGCGTCGTCCTCCAGGGGTGCGTCCTGGCCCGTGATGAGCGTGATCAGCTCGGCGTCCTGGCTGAGCGCGGAGATGACCGCGGCCAACGTCTCCTGCGGCGCGCCCCACGCGACCAGCTCGTCCTCGACGTAGCCGATCGCGTCACCGATCGTGAAGCGCCCGGCCGGGTCCTCGCGGGCCGCCGGCGCGACGCCACCGGTGCGCACGGCCTGCAGCTCGGCGCGCATCTGCTCGGCGTTGGCTGCGGCGTCGCGGTCCTCGGCGTAGCCGTAGACGGCGGCCAGGCCCGCCTGCAGCGACTTGGACGCCACGACGTGGACGTCCTTGTCGGACAGCTCGGCGGCGCGCTCGGCGGCCATCAGGACGTTGCCGGAGTTGGGCAGCAGCACGACCTGGTCGGACGGCACGCGCGCCAGGCCCTCCAGCAGCTCGGCGGTCGACGGGTTCAGCGTCGGGCCGCCGTCGAGGACGTCGGCGCCCATGGAGCGGAACAGCTCGGCGACGCCGTCGCCCGCCGTGACGGCCAGGACGCCGCAGTGCTTGGCCGGCGCGGCGCCCAGCCGGGCGTCCCGCTCGGCGACCTGCGCGAACATGTCCGCCACCTCCTGGTGGCTGATGTGGCCGGCCTCGGCCATCAGCGCCATCGCGGCGTCCGGGTCGTCGGTGTGGATGTGCACGCGCAGCGTGGCGGCGTCACCGACGACGAGGACGCTGTCGCCGAGCTGCTCCAGCGGCGTGATCCACTGCAGGGCGTCCAGCTCGGAGCCGGTCACGGCGAAGTTGGTGCAGTAGCGGAACGTCGAGGACTCGTGCTCGGGGTGCGTGACGCGCACCGCCGGCGCGAACACCTCGACCTCGGGGGCGTCGGTGCCGCGCAACGCGGCGATGACGCCCGCGAAGATGATCGTGATCGCATGACCGCCGGAGTCGACGACGCCCGCGTCCTTCAGCGCCGGGAGCAGGTCGGGCCCGCGGCGGACCGAGGCCTCCCCGGCCTCCAGCGCCTTCTCGAGGATGTCGGCGAGGATCGCGTTCTGGACCTCGGCGTCCGAGCCGGGCTCGACGCCCAGGTCGGGCATGTGCGCCAGCTCGGAGAAGACGGCCGCCGCCATGTCGCGGGCGACGGTCAGCATCGTCCCCTCCACCGGCTGGCGGACCGACCCGTAGGCGCGCTGGGCGCCCCGCATCATCGCCGCGCCGACCAGCAGCGGGTCGATCAGCTCGCCCTCGCGGGAGACGAGCTCCTCGGCGGCGCCGCGGATCAGCTGGCTGAGGATGACGCCCGAGTTGCCGCGCGCACCGAGCAGCGCGGCCCGCGCGATCTGCTCGACGATCTCGTCGCGGCCGATCTCGTCGATCGAGCGGTTCTCGATGGAGGCCAGGCGGTCCAGCTCGGCCAAGCAGGCCGTGAGCGTGAGCGCCATGTTGTCCCCGGTGTCGCCGTCGGCGACCGGGAACACGTTGAGGTCGTTGATCTCCTGCCGCCGGGACTCCAGGTGCGCGAGCGCACCGGCCACGACGGCGCGGAAGCGGACGAGACTGGGATCGCGCACGGCGGCGAGGCCGTGCAGGCTAGACGGCCTTGGTGACCTTGCCGGCCTTGAGGCAGCGGGTGCAGACGTACTCGCGCCGGGGCGCCTTGCCCACGAGGATGCGGACCTTCTGCAGGTTCGGATCGAAGCGGCGCTTCGTAGCGCGCATGGAGTGGCTGCGCGTCTGGCCGAAGGCCGGACCCTTTCCGCAGCTGTGACAGACCTTGGCCATTGCGCTGATCAGGATAGCGACGTGGGCGGAATTTCGACTGCTGCCTCGATCAGCGGCAGGCGTGTCGCAGATCGGAGCAGGTCACCTTCGCCCCGCCCGACGGCGGGGTGAGCGCGTACTGGGACGCCCCGTAGAACGACAGCCGGTCGGCGACCGGCAGCCCAGCGATGCGGTACGGGGCGTTCCCGGCGGCCGGATCGGTCGGGCGGGCCAGCGCGGCGGAGGCGTCGTACCGGCCGGCGCCGATGGCACTCGCGTCGGCGCTGGCGTCGAAGCGCTCGGCCGTGAGCCGCGTGAAGGCGTCCGCGCGGCCCCGGACGTAGCGGTCCATCCAGGCCAGCGTGTAGTACCAGGCGACCCGCTCGCCCAGCCGGCTGGCCGGGAGGATGTACGGGACGTAGGTGTACTCGAGGTGCGTGGAGGCGCGCAGGCCGATCTGCATCGTGTCGGTGCCCGCCGCGGACAGCTGCTTGAACGCGCCCGACTTCGCCTGCTGATCCGGGGCGGTGGACGTCGGCGACGGGTTGAAGAAGTACTCGGAGTTGATGCCCAGGGCGGGCGTCGTCAGGCTCGGCGTGGCCGGCGCACCGGCCGGCAGGCCCTCGGGGATCTGCGCCCTGCAGTCACCCGCCGCCGGGGCGAGGTTGTCCCAGGCGACGATCGCCTTGACGCGCGGATCGCACTGGCCCTGGAAGCTGACCGCACCGGCGCCCAGGGAGTGGCCGGCGATGCCGATCTTCGTCGCGTCCAACTCGGCCCGGAAGGGGTTGGACGCCGTCCAGCTGACCGCCGAGCTGCGGTACGGCGCAGCAGCGCTGGAGAGGAAGTAGTTCAGCGCGTCCTGCGCGCCCTGGTAGAAGTTGTAGCCCTGCTGGAAGGGCACGCCGGGGCAGCTGTCGACGGTGCAGTTGGCGGGCAGCGTGTCGGAGTCGCCCTGGCCCTGCACGTCGTACGTGAGGACCATGTAGCCGGCCTCGGCCAGGCCTTCGGCGGCCCAGTAGTACATCTGCTGGTAGCCCTGGATCGAGCCGGTCGTGATGACCACGCCCGGGTACGGGCCCGGGACGGACGCCGGCGGCCGGAAGATGTGGCCGTTGAGCGTCGCGCCGTCGGCTGCCGGGAAGGACACATCGGTGACCCGGCCGCGCCCGGCTGCGGTCCACCGCGCGAGCGTGCGGAACGGATCGGTGGTCGAACCTCCGGCGACGAGTTGCGACAGCGTCAGGTGTGGATGCAGCGGGTCGAGCAGCATCTTCAGGTTCTGGTTGGCGTAGATGCCCGGCGTCTGCGACCAGAACACGGCCCCGAAGGCGGGGCTGGCGACCTCGTCGGTCAGCCGCTGCGTCGCGCAGACCATGTTCGCCTGGTCGCGGTCCTTGAAGGCCTGGGTGCCCGGAGCCGGATCGCCCGCCGGCGCGAGACAGTCGGGACCGACCGTGCCGCGGACGCTCACCGGCCCGGTCGCCGAGGACTGGGCGACGGTGGCCCGGGCCAGGCCCTCGGCCTGCACCCGCCCGAGCGATGTGTACGTGTCGGCCTGCGCGTGACCCGCAGCTGCGCTGAGGAGCGCAACGGCGACGGCGACGACCTTGGACAGCTGACGACCCATGTCTTCCCTCCCGACGAACCCGTTCTGGAGGCCGCAACGCGCGACGACCCAGAAACTGGTGCATATCGGGGCGGAAGGGTGCGGTCAGCGGTGCGCGGGCTCGCGATCCGGCGCGGGGACGTCGTGCTCAGGACGCCGTGGCGGGGCCGGGATCGCGTCGGACAGGCGGCCCGGGCCGCGCAGCCGCACGCGGGCCGGCCGGGACTCGTCGAGCAGCGGCACGCCGTCGCCCCCGCGCGGCGGGGCGACCGGCCAACGCGGGCGCCGCGAGCCGCCGTCGTCGTCCCGCGGCCAGATGTTGCGCAGGCCGTCGCGGCCCTCGCCGTCCAGCATCGCCCAGATCAGGATGCCCGCGCCGATGATGTGCACCAGCACGGTGATGACCAGCGCGGCGATCTCGGCTGCGGGGCTGATCTGCATCTCGAGTGGAGGTTACCCAGCCCCGAGTCGGGTCTTCAACGCGTCCATCGCCAGGACGGCCTCGGCCGCGTGGCGGCCCTGGTCACGCTTGCCGCCGCCGGCCCGCGCCAGCGCCTGGTCCATGTTCTCGACGGTCAGGACGCCGAAGGCGACCGGCAGGCCCGACCGCAACTGCAGGTCCATGATGCCGCGGGCGGCCTCACCGCAGACGTAGTCGTAGTGGGTGGTCTCGCCGCGGATGACCGCGCCGAGCGCCGCGACGCCGCTGAAGCGGCCGGAGTCCAGCGCGTAGGACGCCGCGAGCGGCAGCTCATAGGCACCGGGCACCTCGAAGACCTCGACCTCGTGACCGGCCTCCGTGAAGCAGGCCGTCGCCGAGGCGATCAGCTTGTCGGCGAGGTCGCGGTAGAAGGTCCCGCAGACGATGGCGTACGTGCTCATGACGGGTGCCGGAGGCGGCTCGCGGACAGGGCGGACTGCTGGGCGCGGCTGTGTGGCCGCGGGTGGGTCCCGAATTTCACGTGTTCTCCTCGGCGTCGCGCCGGTGCTCCTCGGCGATCATCTCGTTGTCCAGGTTGAGCCCCTGGTGGTGCAGCGTGTGGCCCATCCGCTCGGCCTTGGTGCGCATGTAGGCCTCGTTGTGCGGGTTGGTGACGTGCACGATCGGCACCTGCTCGCTCACGGTCAGGCCGTAGCCCTGGAGGCCGTGGATCTTCTTCGGGTTGTTCGTGAGGATCCGCAGCGACGTCAGACCGAGGTCGACGAGGATCTGGGCGCCGATGCCGTAGTCGCGCAGGTCGGCCGGCAGGCCGAGCTTGAGGTTGGCGTCGACGGTGTCGTAGCCCTCCTCCTGCAGCTTGTAGGCCTTCAGCTTGTTCAGGAGGCCGATGCCGCGCCCCTCCTGGGCGAGGTAGAGCAGGACGCCCTCGCCCTGCTGCTCGATCATCGCCAGCGCCGACTCCAGCTGCTCGCCGCAGTCGCAGCGCATGGAGTGGAAGACGTCGCCGGTGAGGCACTCCGAGTGCACGCGGACGAGCACGTCGGGCTTGCCGTTGACGTCGCCCTTGACCATCGCGACGTGATGCTTGTCGTCCACGAGCGAGCGGTACCCGACGACCGTGAACTCGCCGAAGGCCGTCGGCATCGCGGTCGACACGACGCGCTCGACGAGCTTGTCGTTCTTGCGGCGATAGGCGATCAGATCGGCGATCGTGATCATCTTCAGGCCGTGCTTGAAGCAGTAGGCCTCGAGGTCGGCGACCCGGGCCATCGAGCCGTCCTCGTTCTGGATCTCGCAGATCAGGCCGGCCGGCTCGCAGCCCGCCAGGCGCGCGAGGTCGACGGACGCCTCGGTGTGGCCCGTCCGCTCCAGCACCCCGCCGTCCTTGGCCTTCAGCGGGTGGACGTGGCCGGGGACGACGATGTCGGCCTTGCCCTTCGCCGGATCGACGGCGGTCTTGATCGTCGTCGCCTGGTCGGCCGTGGAGATGCCGGTGGTGACGCCCTCGCGGGCCTCGATCGTGACCGTGAACGGCGTCTCGTAGGCGGACTCGTTCTTGGCCGCCATGAGCTCGAGGCCGAGCTCGTCGCAGCGGCCCGGGGTCAGGGCCAGGCAGATCCAGCCACCGGCCTGCCGGGTCATGAAGTTGATGGCGTCCGGCGTGACGTGCTCGGCCGCCATGACGAGGTCGCCCTCGTTCTCGCGGTCCTCGTCATCGACGACGACGACCATCCGGCCGGCGGCGATGTCCTCCAGCGCCTCTTCGACGGTTGCGAACTGCACCTTGTGCTCCTGCTGCGTCATGACGCGTAGGCCTTGACGAGCTTCTCGACGTACTTGGCCATCACATCGACCTCCAGGTTGACCGGAACCCCCGACTCACTGGCGCCGAGCGTCGTGCGCTCGAGCGTCTCGGGGATCAACGACACCTCGAAGCTCTCCTCCCCGATCGCCGACACGGTGAGCGAGACACCGTTGACCGCGATCGAGCCCTTCTCGACGACGTAGCGCAGCAGGTCCGGCGGCGCCTTGACCGTCACGACCCGGCTGAAGCCGTCCTCGCGCACTCCGGCGATCTCCCCGACGCCGTCGACGTGACCCTGCACGATGTGGCCGCCCAGGCGCGCGTCGGCGCGCATGGCCAGCTCCAGGTTGACGCTCGAGCCGCCGACGATGCCGCCGAGCGCGCTGCGGCGCAGCGACTCGTTCATCACGTCGAACCCGAAGGTCTCGGCCGTCGGCTCCACCGCCGTGAGGCAGACGCCGTTGACGGCGACGCTGTCGCCCGGCCTGACCTCGGGGGCCAGCCGCGAGCGGACGGTCAGGCGGACGCCGTCGGGGGTGGCGTCGACGGCCTCGACCGTCCCGAGGTCCTCTACGAGTCCGGTGAACATTCGCTCACCACTCTCGCAAACGAGCCGTGATCATCACGTCGTCGGAGACGCGCTGGCAGTCGAGGGTGAGCGCGCGGAGGGCGTCGGAGATCTTCTCCACGCCCTCGCCCTCCAGCGGGTCGCGGGCGGAGGCGCCGCCCAGGACCATCGGCGCGATGAACAGGCGGACCTCGTCGATCTCGCCCGCGTCGAAGAACGCGCCGGCCAGGTGCGGGCCGCCCTCGAGCAGGATGCCGGCGACGTCGCGGTCGCCGAGCTGGTTCAGCGCCGAGCGCACGCGCTCGGGCTCGTTGGCGCCGGTGGCGACGATGACGTCGACGCCCGCGGACTCCAGCGCGTCGGTCGCGCTGCGCGGGGCGGCGCGCGACACGACGACCGTCAGCGGCACCTCGTGGGCGGCGCGGACCAGCTGCGAGTCCAGCGGGGTGCGCCCGGTGGAGTCGAAGACGACGCGGCGCGGCTGGCGCGAGACCCCCGCCAGGCGCGAGGTCAGCTGCGGGTCGTCGGCCAGCGCCGTGCCGATGCCGACGACGACCGCGTCGACCTCAGAGCGCCACTGGTGGCCGAGGGCGCGCGACCCCTCGCTGCTGATCCACTGCGAGTCACCGGTGCGGGTGGCGACCTTGCCGTCCAGCGTCATCGCCGACTTGAACAGCACCCAGGGCCGCCCGGTGCGGGCGTGCTTGCGGAAGGCCTGGTTCTGCAGCCGCGCCCTCGTGGCCAGCTCACCACCGGCGACGTCGACGGTCACGCCCTCGTCGCGGAGGATGCCCAGGCCGCGACCGGACGCCTTCTCGGACGGGTCGTCGGAGGCGACCACCACGCGGCTGATGCCGGCGTTGAGGATCGCGTCGGTGCACGGCGGGGTCTTGCCCTCGTGGCAGCACGGCTCCAGCGAGACGTAGATGGTCGCGCCGGTGAGGTCCGCCCCGTTGCAGTTGGCGATGGCCGCGACCTCGGCGTGCGGGCCGCCGTAGACGTCGTGCCAGCCCTCGCCGAGGACCTCGTCACCGCGGACGATCACCGCCCCCACGATGGGGTTGGGATGGACGCGCCCGAGCCCGCGCGAGGCGATCTCGATGGCGCGCGACAGGTGCTCGTGGTCGGTCTCGGTGCGCTGCATGGCGGCGGACCTTGGAGTGTACGGGCCGGGGGCCGGCGGCCTACGACGCGCAGAGACCGCCCTTGAGGCGGTAGACGATCATCATCGGCCCGGGCCGGTGGTAGGCCAGCGGGTAGTAGTCGAAGGACCAGTCGAAGTTGAACTCGACCGGGCCCTTGCCCGCGGCGTAGGGCGAGCTGCGGTGCACGATCTCGGCCTTGGTCTCCAGCGCCTTGTAGTACTTCAGCGCGTTGGGGACGGCCTCGGGCTCGGCCTCCGCACGCCCCCGCTGGGTGGAGCCGCTGATGACGTAGCAGTAGCCGTGGTCGGCGTAGTAGTCCACGAGCTCGGGCCGCAGCGCCTTCTCGTAGTCCTCGATGTTCACCACCGGGCCGTCGCCGGGGCTGAAGGTGCCGTCGGGCAGCGCGTTCAGGCGCGACGTCGGGAACTTGGCCCAGCGGTTGCCGTTGGCCGAATAGTCCGCGGGCCGGCCGACGTCCTGGGCCCAGGAGTCGGGGACCACCGGCTCGACCACGATCTTCGGCGCCTTCAGCGTGCCGTCCGGTGCGCGGATCGGCTTGACGTTGGCGACCATCCAGTCGCGCGTCGTGTTGCGCGTGTCGTCGCGGCTGAGCACGAGCCCGATGTGCAGCGAGGACATCAGCGCCTGCCCGCACAGGGCGACGACGGCCAGCGCGATGAACGTCGGCCGCAGCTCGCGCCGGCGGCGACCCAGCCAGTCGGCGGCCTCAAGGATCGCGTAGGAGGCCATGAGGCACAGCACGGGGAAGATCGGGATCAGCCAGCGCCCGAAGAAACGGGTCTGCGAGCCCATGAACAGGACGAAGATGATCGGCGCCGGGGCCAGGACCCAGACCAGGCGGCGCTCGTCGCGCCACAGCGCCGGGACGGACCCGATCGCCGCCAGCAGCGGCACCCACCCCAGCCCCCAGGTCAGCGCCCAGAGGTAGTACAGGACGCCGTTGTCCTGGGTCAGGCCGAGCTTGCCGATCGCGTCGTCGGCCACGGACGTCTGATGGTTCAGGCCGTCCTTGAACTCGCTGAAGCTCAGCAGCGCATACGGGTTGGCGACGAAGAACGCCGCGGCCGCCGCGCCCCCTGCGTAGAGGAGCCCACGCACCGCGAGCTCCCGCCCGCCGGGCGCCGCGAACTGCGCGGCCACCGCCGCCAGGAGCGGCAGCAGCACGATGCCGCCCGTGTACTTCGTCGCCGCGGCCAGGCCCAGGCCGATGCCGGCGACGACGTAGTCACGGTTGCGCCCCAGCCGCAGCACGCCCGCGACGCCCCACAGCGACAGGCAGATCGGCGCGAGGTTGGGGACGTCGTTCAGCGCGAGGTGCGAGTAGAAGACCGGGAGGAACGCGACGGCCAGCAGCCCGGCCGACAGCAGGCCGACCCGGCGGTCGAACAGCCGCGTCCCGGCGAGGTAGAGCAACCAGACCGCGAGCGTCCCGAGGACCGCGGCGGTGACCCGGGCGACGACGAACACCGACGACGGGTCGGTCGCGTAGGCCTCCGACACGCCGTCACGTCCGCCGAACCAGACGGCGAACACGATGTGCAGGACGTACGTGTAGGCCGGTGGGTTGACGAAGTAGTGCGGGTTCCAGCCGTGGCCGAAGAGCCCGATCGCCTTGGGCGCGAAGTGCGCGTTCTCGTCGGCGTTGTACGCGTAGGGCAGGCCGCTGTGCACACCCCAGATGCGCAGCAGGAAGGCGCCGAGCAGCAGCGCGCCGACGGCGCCTGCCCACCGGCGGTCGATGCCGCGCAGCCAGGCGAGCAGCGGTCGGGTCAGCGACTCGACGGACATCCCACGTAAGCGGCGTAGAAGCCGGACGTCCCCTTCGGTCCGTCGAAGCCCTCCGGCGGGAGGTTGTCCTCGATGCGGTCGTAGTCCTCCACGATCGCCTGACGCAGCAGCGAGCTGCGGTTGGTGGCCAGGACCGCGACGCCGCTCTTCAGCGCCTTCTCGGCCTGCGCACCGAGTTTCCTGTCGTCCGCGGTGGCCTTGTCGCGGGCCGCGGTGCGGATGGCGCTGCGGGCGACGACGTCGTCGACCCCGGCGTCCAGCACCCAGCGGATGTCGGGAAGCAGCTTGTGGTTGGCGAAGCTCACCGGCCCGCACTTGCGCCCCTCGGCGATGGCCGGGTCCTCGAGCGTGCGCTTCAGCGCCCGATGGGATTCGCCGCGGAACTTCAACTCGTTCGTGAACGCGTGGAAGTTCACGTGGGTCACGGTGTAGAAGGTGCCGTAGGCGACGACGACCACCGCCCCCGCCATCCAGGCGGTGCGCCAGCGCGATGGTTCGAGCATCGACCAGCCGCCCAGCGTCACGGCCGCGAAGACCATGACCATCAGCGACGGCACCAGCAGGTAGCGGTCGATGACCGACAGCCCGGCGAAGCCGACCAGGAAGAACGTGCCGACGCCGATGACCAGCAGCGCCGCCGGCATCCACAGGCGCCGCGGCACGAGCGCGACCGCGAGCACCAGGCCCGCGACGCCCGCGTAGAAGACGGGGATCTTGTCGAGGTTCTTGAGGAACTCGACGGTGGCGGCGGGGACCTCCGAGACGTCGCGCTGGCGCCCGAGCTCCTCGGCCAGGCCCGACGTGTGGGTCAGGCTGAAGGTCGGGTCGCCGGTCACGGCGAAGTCCGTCAGCACCCAGATCAGCGGGCCGGCGGCCGTGATCGCGGCGTCCTCGATGCGGCGGCGCAGGTGGCCCTTGGCCAGCGGGTTGTCCGCCGTCGGCCAGGACAGCCACAGCCAGTAGACGCTGATGATCAGCCACGCCTCCGGCCGCATCATCGCTGCCAGGGCCAGCAGCACGAGGACCAGCCGCCCGCGGCGGGGCCGCTCGGCCTCCAGCGCCGCCGCCCAGACGATGAACGCCAGGTAGGGGATGTCGATGTAGGCGCGGGCCGCCAGGAACGGGAAGTCGAAGCGGGTGACGACCAGCGCGCCGGCGATGAGGCCGACGGTCGGGCCGAACGCCGCCTTGCCGAGGCGGTAGACGCCTGCACACAGCGCCACGAACGAGGCCAGGGTGCAGAAGACCATGACGCGGTCCCCGCCCTCGCCCAGCAGCGACAGCAGCGCGCCGAACACGATCGCCAGCGGGTGCTCGGTGGGCGCGCGGTAGGCCTCGAAGCTCGGCGTGATGCCGTGCAGCAGCTCGCGACCCCAGATCAGACTGTAATAACTGTCGTAGTTGGGGTATGTGGGGTAGGCCAGGAACCCGACGAAGGTCCCGACGCAGAGCGCAAGGAGCGCGAGCAGGGGCAGGCTGAGCCGCCGTTGCGGCCCTTCCTCCTGTGGCGCAGCGGCGCGGCGTCTGACAGAGACCTCTGGGATGATGGGCCGCGAGTCTAATGACAAAGCTCATCATTCAGATCCCTTGCCTCAACGAGGAGGAGCAGCTCCCCGCGACGCTTGCCGACCTCTCGCACGACGCAGCAGACTTCCCCGGCGTCGACGTCGTCGAGTGGCTCATCATCGATGACGGCTCCACGGATCGCACGATCGAGGTCGCCCGCGAGTGCGGCGTCGACCACATCGTCAAGCTGACCAACAACAAGGGTCTGGCCGCCGGATTCCAGGCCGGCCTGGACGCCTGCCTCAAGCTCGGCGCCGACATCATCGTCAACACCGATGCCGACAACCAGTACAAGGGATCGGACATCCCCAAGCTGGTCGCGCCCATCGTCGCGGGCAACTCCGACATGGTCGTCGGCGACCGGCAGACCGACACGATCGAGCACTTCTCGCCGCTGAAGAAGCGGCTGCAGAAGTTCGGCTCGTGGGTCGTGCGCCAGGCGTCGGACACCGACATCGCCGACACCACCTCCGGCTTCCGCGCCTACAACCGCGAGGCCGCGATCCAGATGGCGGTCGTCTCCAAGTACACCTACACGCTGGAGACGATCATCCAGGCCGGCAAGCTGCTGGTCGCCACCGACCACGTCCCCATCGGCACGAACGAGAAGACGCGCGAGTCGCGCCTGTTCCCCTCGATGGGCTCCTACGTCCGCCGCAACACCGTCGCGATCTCGCGCATCTACGCGCAGTACGAGCCGCTGAAGGTGTTCTGGCGCCTGGCCGGGTTCGTCGCGTTCCTGGCGCTGATCCCGTGGGGCCGTTTCGTCGTGGCGTACGCCGACGGCGACGGCGCCGGTCACGTCCAGTCGCTGATCTTCGGCGCGGTGCTGTTCAACGCCGCCGTCGTGCTGTTCGCGCTGGGCATCATCGGCGACCTCCTCTACGGCCAGCGGATCATGTCCCAGCGGATCTTCGAGCGCGTGCGCCGCATCGAGCTGCAGCTGGACGTCCCGCCCTCCCACTACGAGCCGGGCGCCCGCCCGACCGGTCAGCCTGCGACCACCGGTGCCAACGCCGGGGCGCAGAAGACCGAAGATCACGAGGCAATCTCCCTATGAGTCCTGAAGTCACCATCGACGACTCCGGCGTCGTCACCGGCAACACCTACGACAAGTACGGCTCGACCAACCCGGTCGTCAAGAAGCTGATGGCGAACTTCGAGGCCACCCTGGCCGAGCTGTTCGCGATCGCCGCGCCGCAGTCGCTGCTGGACGTCGGCTGCGGTGAGGGCGTCCTCGTCCACGAGTGGGCGTTGCAGATGGGCGCGGACAAGCGCGTCGTCGGCATCGACCTCGAGGAGGAGTCCATCCAGGCCGGCTGGGCCCAGCGCCAGGCGCCCAACCTCGAGTACAAGATCATGCACGCCGAGAACCTGCCGTTCGCCGACGGCGAGTTCGACGTCGCGACGGCGATCGAGGTCCTCGAGCACGTGCCCGACCCGGCGCACACCGTCGCCGAGATGGCCCGCTGCGCGTCACGCTGGCTGCTGGTCTCGGTCCCCCGCGAGCCGCTGTGGCGCGGGCTGAACATGGCCCGCGGTGCCTACCTGAAGGACCTGGGCAACACGCCGGGTCACGTCAACCACTGGAGCAAGCGCTCCTTTGTGCAGCTGCTGTCCGAGCACGGCGAGGTCGTCCAGGCCCGCACGCCGTTCCCGTGGACGATGCTGCTCGTCCGCCTGCACCAGAAGTAAGCCGTGACGACGGCCGAGCCCGACGCTCCTCCCGTGAGCGAGGACGCCGCGTCGGGCGACGCCTCCTACGCGCGGGGCGCGCGGATCCTGTCGATCGGCATCGCCACGACGGGGCTGTTCACCTTCGCGTACTTCTCGGTCGCCTCCTACGTCCTCAACGACGACGAGCTGGGCGACCTCAACCGGCTCTGGACGATCCTCTTCGTCGCGATGACGGTGTTCTACCGTCCCGTCGAGCAGTACCTGACGCGGACGATCGCCGCCACCGGGGGGCATCCGTACCGCACGGCGACGATCCTGCAGGCGTCGTTCGCGACGACGTTCCTCGTGGCGATGCTGGCGCTCCACGGTCCGCTGAGCGACGAGGTCGGCGGCTCGTCGATGTTCTGGGTGCTCGTCGTCGCAGCGGCGGCCTACGCGGTGTCGTACTTCGCCCGTGGGGTGTTCGCGGGCAACAAGCTGTTCGCCTTCTACGGCGGGCTGGTGTTCTTCGAGGCGGTCGCCCGCTTCCTCTTCCCCGTCGCGGTGGCGATCGGCATCGCGACGGGCCAGACCGCGGTGGCGCTGGGCATCGCGGCCGCACCGATCGCCTCGCTGTGCGTGCTGCCGTGGGCGCTGCGCAAGCTGCGCGAGCGCCACGACCCGACGGTGTCCACGAAGACCGAGGACTCCCCCACGAGCTTTGCGCTGGCGGTCGCCGCGGTGCAGCTCGGCGAGCAGTCGCTGCTGAATGCGGGCGCGCTGATCGTCGCGCACGGGGCCACCGCCGTGGTCTTCGCCGCGTTCTTGATCACGCGCATCCCGCTGCAGCTGTTCCAATCGATCCAGACCTCGATGCTGCCCCACCTCGCCGGCCTGTCGCGCGAGGATGACGCGTTCGTCAGCGCCATCCGCAAGACCCAGCTGGCGGTCGCCGGGTTCGGCGCGCTGGTCGTCGCCGGGCTGTTGGTGCTGGGGCCGACGGTCATGCCGATCCTCGTCGACGTCGAGCACCACTGGTCACGCTGGGGCCTGGCGCTCATCGGCCTGGGCATGGGGATCCACCTGTCCGCCGGCGTGCTGACGCAGGCGGCCTACGCGACGGGTCGCGCCACCCAGGCCGCCGGCGCGTGGCTGGCCGCCGCTGCCGTCTACGTCGTCCTCATGGCCGTGGGCGGCGGCGATGAGCTGCTGCGCGCCGAGGCCGGCTACGCGGGGTGCGCGGCGCTGCTGCTCGTCCTCCTCCGCGTGCTGGGTCGCTGACCTTCGTAGAGTCCTGCCGATGCGCTGCTTCGGCGACGGCGACCCGTTGTATGAGCACTACCACGACACCGAGTGGGGTGTGCCGGTCCGCGACGAGCACGGGCTCTACGAGCGCCTGTGCCTGGAGGGCTTCCAGGCCGGGCTGGCCTGGATCACGGTGCTGCGCAAGCGCGACCGCTTCCGCGAGGTCTTCGAGGGCTTCGACCCGGAGGTCGTCGCCCGGTACACGGCGCGCGACGTCGAGCGGCTCCTGAAGGACCCGGGCATCATCCGCCATCGCGGCAAGATCGAGGCGGCGATCAACAACGCCAGGTGCACGCTGGCGCTGCGCGAGACCGACACTCCGCTGGAGCAGCTGGTCTGGTCCTTCGCCCCGCCGGCGCGCCGCAAGCGGGTCCGCGTCTGGACGGAGGTGCCCGCCAAGACGCCGGAGTCGATCGCGCTGTCCAAGGCCCTGCGCGGGCACGGCTTCAAGTTCGTCGGGCCGACGACGGTCTACGCCGGCATGCAGGCCTGCGGCCTTGTCGACGATCACCTCGCGACGTGCCGCACGCGGGTCTCCCCCGCGTAGACCTCCACCGTCGCCCCGCCGCGGGCGAAGCCGCACAGCGTCAGGTTGCGGTCGCGGGCCAACTCGACCGCCAGCGAGGTCGGCGCGCCGACCCCGACCAGCGCTGACGCGCCGGCGATGACCGACTTCTGGACCAGCTCGAAGGCCAGACGCCCGGTCACGACGAGCACGAGGCCGGTCAGCGGCAGGCGGCCCGCGAGCGCTGCGGCCCCGACCACCTTGTCCAGCGCGTTGTGGCGGCCGACGTCCTCCCGCTCGATGAGCAGCTCGCCCTGGGCCGTGAACAGGCCGGTCGCGTGCATAGCGCCCGTCCGCCGGAAGCCCGGCTGGTCCAGACGGTCCGGCAGCGCGGCCAGCAGCGCGCCGTCGTAGCTCGTCGCGTCCTCGATGCGCGGTGCGTGCACCGCGACCTCCTCCAGCGCGCCCTTGCCGCAGACCCCGCAGGAGGAGGTCGCGTAGAAGCGCCGGGTCGCGGGCCGAGCACGCAGCGGCGCACGGACCTCGACGATGTTGGCCGCGAGGTCGGCCGGCGGGTCGGCCCGCAGGGCGGGTGGGCTCGCATCCGGGTCCAGCAGCCCCTCGCCGATGAGGAAGCCCAGGGCGAGCTCCTCGTCGTCGCCCGGCGTCCTCATCGTGACGGCCACGGCAGCGCCCCCGGCACGGATCTCGAGTGGCTCTTCGACGGCGCCGTCCATGCGGGCCCCACCGTAGCGGGGCCGGGGGGCCGGCGGCCGCATCGCCTCGCAGCGATCCGGCCGCCCGCGATCAGCCGACCGGGCCCGGGGTGTCGACCGCGATGTCGACGATGTCGTTGCGCCCGAACGTGCCGACCTTGCTCAGCGCGCCGGTGCTCTCGTCGACCTCGACCAGCGCGGTGCGGCGGGTGGTCGCGGGCTTCTGCAGGCCCAGCCGCTGCAGCAGCTGCTCGACGATGTTGGCCGGGGGCAGCGTCACGACCTCGTTGGCCAGCGCGGCGACAGTGACGTCGTCGCCGGTGCCCGTGGTGGTGATGTCCAGCCCCTGCACCGGGCGGCCGTTGAGCGCGACGTCACCGACCTTGACCTGCGTGCCGTCGTTGGGCGGGAGCTGCTTGGTGAGCGCCGAACGGGCCGTGTCGATGTTGAACAGCGTCGTCGCCGTCGGCGCCATGAGGTTCTGCGTGTACGCCGAGGCGTTGATGCCCGTCGCCGTCGTGCGCATCGGCGCCGTGATGGGGTCGTAGCTCAGCGTGCCGTCGGTGAACGTCGTGCCCTTCGGGCGGGAGACGCCCGCGACGACGCGATCGCTCGGCAGCGCCCGCAGGTTCTGCCCGGCGTCGCTGGTGATGCGCAAGGCATCGGCGACGGGGTTGAAGTCGACGCCGAAGCCCTGCCCGTTGGCCAGGACCGGCGCGCCGGTGGTGTCCACCAGCGCGAACTCCAGCGTGGCGGCACCCGATGCGGGATCGACGACGTAGGCGCTGAGCGCCCCGGCCGACCCGCGGACCAGGGCGTACAGCTGCCCCGTCTTGGGCCGCTCGTCGATGCCGAGCACCGACGAGCCTGCCGGCAGGCCGCTGAGCGGCTTGGCCGTCGTGCTGCCGGGAGCGGAGAGCGTGAAGGTGTGGATGGCACCAGCGCCGTCGAGCGCGTACGCGGTCGACGACGGGACCGCCGCCGAAGCGGCGGCGGGCAGCGCGCAGGCGCTGCAGATGGCAAGAGCCGTGACGGACGCACGGATGACGCGGGACTGCATGTGATCGGACCCCAGATCGTGGTGGGCAATCCCTGCCGGATGAATCGGTTCCCCCTTGACCGATGTCGTACCGGCGATGCGGCGCCCACCGGAGATCGGTTCACACCTGACAGATTCCTGGCGCCCTCCCGCTACTCGTGGGCCAGGGCCTCCAGGACGTTCAGGCGGGCGGCACGGCGGGCGGGGACGATCGAGGCGAGCACGCCCGCCAGGCCGGAGAGGACCAGCAGGACGAACAGGCTCACCGGCGGGACCGACAGCGTGAAGTCGTCGATCGAGCGGGTCACGAGGAGCGAGAGCACGATGCCGAGCGCCAGGCCCAGGATGCCGCCGATCGTGGCGATGATCACGGCCTCCTTGCGGATCATGCTCTTCGTCTGCGCCTGCGAGGTGCCGATCGCGCGGAGCATGCCCAGCTCGCGGGTCCGCTCGGTGATCGACAGCGCCAGGGTGTTGACGATGCCGAACAGCGACACGATCACCGCCAGCGCCAGCAGCGCGTAGATGAGGCCGAGCAACTGGTTGATCTGGTCGGCCTGGTCGTCCTTCCACTCGTCGGCGGTCAGGACCTCGGTCTGCGGGAAGTCCTTCTCGAGGACCTTCGCCACCGCGGCCTTGGTCTGCCCGGGATCGGCGCCGTCGGTGAACCGCGTCAGCACGTAGGTGTCGCGCGTCACGCCGAGGTGGTTGGCGATGGCGGCGTTGGACATCGTGAAGTCGCCCAGCAGCGTCGACTTGTCCTCATAGGTGCCGATGACCTTCAGCTGCAGGCTGCGCTCCTTGGCGGTGCGGACCGTCAGGACCGCGCCCTCCTTGATGTCGTGGTCCTTCGCGTAGCCGCTCTCGACGGCGATGTCGCGATCGCCGAGCCGCTGGACCACGTCCGTGCCCTTGGTGAGGTTGTAGACCTGCGCGAAGTTGCCCGGGTCGATGCCGACGACGTCCTTGTCCTCGCCGTCCTGCTGGAACTGCGCGAAGCGCACGCCGCTGACCTGCCCGACGCCGGCGACGCGCGAGATGTCCTTGGCCGCTTCGGAGCTGTAGGGCTTGAAGCCGCTGGTGTCCTGGACGACGAGCTGCGCCCGGATGCCCTTGTCGATGTAGCCGGAGAACGTCGTCTTGGCGCTGGCCGCGAAGATCGAGGCGAAGCTCACCAGCGCGACGCCGATCATCATCGCCGCGGCCGTGGCCGCCGTCCGGCCGGGCTGGCGCACCGAGTTCTCCCGGGCCAGGCGGGCCGTGAAGCCGCTGCCGAACAGCTTGCCGACCACCGACGCGATCGGACCGACGAGCTTGGGGCTCATCAGGCCGACGCCGAGGAACATCGCCGCGGCGCCGCCCCCGGTGAGGCTGAGGCCGGTGTCCGCGTCGCTGGACGTCAGGCCGCCGATGATGAGCGCCAGGCCGGCGACCAGCAGCAGCACGCTGAACGGGAACGCCAGGCGCGAGGACCGCGACTCCGGCAGCGCCACGCCCTCGCGCAGCGCCGCGACGGGCGGCACGCGGGTGGCCCGCAGCGCCGGGGCCAGCGAGGAGATCAGCGTCACGAGCACGCCGACGAGCAGCGACACGATGATCGTGCGGCTCTCCAGCACCGTGCCCTGCGACGGCAGGTCGAAGCCGACGGCGTAGAACAGCGCCTTGAGGGCCTTGGCGACGCCGATGCCGAGCACCAGGCCCGTCACCGAGCCCAGGGCGCCGAGCACGAGGCCCTCGGTGAGCACGGAGCGCAGCACCTGCGACCGCGACGCGCCGAGCGTGCGCAGCAGCGCGAACTCGCGGGCCCGCTGGGTCACCGTGATCGAGAACGTGTTGAAGATGATGAACGCGCCGACGAACAGCGAGATGCCGGCGAAGGCGAGCAGGATCGTCTGCAGGAAGCCGAGGTCCTTCTTGATGCTGTCGGTCTGGTCCTTGGCCTCCTCCGACCCGGTGCGCACGGTGGCCCGTGTGGCGGGGACGACCTGCTTGACGGCGTCGCGGAGCGCCTCGGGGCTGACGCCGTCCTTGGCGGCGACGTCGATCTCGTCGTAGGAGCCGGTCTTGCCGGACATCCGCTGCGCCTCGGGCAGCGTCATGAGCGCGACGGCCGCTCCGCCGTAGGAGTCCACTCCGGCCACCTGCACGGTGCCGACGAGCTTGTAGGACTTCTTGGGCTGCGCATCGACGATGTCGACGGTGTCGCCGATCTTGAAGTCCTTGCGCTTGGCCGTGGACCCGTCCATCGCGACCTCGTCGGCCGTCGCGGGAAGCCGGCCGTCGGCGACCGAGAAGGACTCGAAGCGCTGGACGTCGTGGATCGAGGCGATGAAGTTCGGGGCGCCCTTGCTGACGGGCTTGCCGTCCTTGCCCAGGATCGCGCCGTTCTGGTCGAAGATGTTGCCGTCGACCTCGGCCACCTGCGGCAGCGCCTTGATCTTGGCCACCAGCGCCGCGGGCAGCGGCTCGACGGTCTCGTTGTCGTCGGCCTCGATGTCGTCGTTGGGCGTCACCGCGACGTCGGTGTTCTTGTAGGACGCCGTGAAGATCTTGTCGAAGGAGCTGTTGATCGTGTCCGTGAACACGTAGGTGCCTGCGATGAGCGTGACGCCCAGCGCGACGGCCAGCGCGGTCAGCATCAGCCGGGTCTTGCGGGCGAAGAGCCCGCGGATGGCGACCTTGCGCATCAGACCACCGCGGCGGTGCCGCGCACGCGTTCGTCGGAGACGAGCAGGCCGTCGTTGAGCGTGAGCAGGCGGTCGGCGTTCTCGGCCGCGTCGTGGTCGTGGGTGACCATGACGATCGTCTGGCCGAACTCGTCGACGGAGCGGCGCAGCAGCGCCAGCACCTCGGCGGAGGTCTTGGAGTCCAGGTTGCCGGTCGGCTCGTCGGCGAAGACGATCGCCGGGCGCGAGGCCAGCGCGCGGGCGACCGCGACACGCTGCTGCTGGCCGCCGGAGAGCTCGGCGGGCCGGTGGGTCAGGCGGTGCGACAGCCCGACGATGTCGATGAGCTGCTCCACCCAGGCCCGGTCGGGCTCGCGGCCGGCGATGGACAACGGCAGGAGGATGTTCTCCTCGGCGGTGAGGACCGGCACGAGGTTGAACGACTGGAAGATGAATCCGATCTTGTCGCGGCGCAGCGCGGTGAGGGCCTTGTCGTCGAGACCGGTGATCTCGACGCCGTCGAGGACGACCGAGCCGGACGTGGGACGGTCCAGGCCGGCGAGGCAGTGCATGAGGGTGGACTTGCCGGACCCTGAGGGCCCCATGATCGCCGTGAACTCGCCCGCGGGGAACTGGGCGCTCACGCCGGCCAGGGCGTGGACCGCGGCCTCGCCGCTGCCGTACTGCCGGGTGACGTCGGTGGTGGAGACGAGCATGCGCTGATCGTGGCGGACGCCCGGCGGTACGTCGGTACGGGTATCCCCCCGTGGCCCCCTAGGGGTCCGACCCCTAGGGGTCAGGCCGTCGTCATGACCCAGTCGGCGGGCTCGGGCTCCTGCAGCACCTCGCGATGGTGGGACGCCTTCCACGGCCAGGCGTGCGGCAGGCCGTCCTTGCCGATGTACCACGACTGGCAGCCGGTGGTCCAGATCGTGTTCGGCATCTGCTCGCGCATCTCGGCGTTGAAGCGCTCCGTCGCCTCCGGCGTGGGCGACATCGCCTCGAACTCGCCGCGGCGCCAGCGCTCGATGCAGCGCATCGCGAAGTCCGCCTGCGTCTCGGAGATCGTGAACAGCGACTGGTTGCCGAACGGCGAGTGCGGTCCGATCAACGTGAACAGGTTGGGGTAGCCGGGCAGCGCGATGCTGCGGTAGGCGTAGGGCTCCTTGGCCTCCCACTCCTCCCAGATGTCCCGGCCGCCCACCCCGTGGATGTGCATGGGCAGCATGAAGGCGTGGGCGTTGAACCCGGTGGCGTAGACGATCACGTCCTGCTCGTGCAGCACGCCGTCCTTGGTGACGATGCCGCGCGCCTCGATGTGGTCGATGCCGGTGTCGATGAGCTCCACGTCCGGGCGTTCGAACAGCTCATAGAAGCCGGTGCCCGCGATGAGCCGCTTGCACATCGGCCTGTCCGTCGGGGTGAAGCGCCGGCGCAGGTCGGGGTCCTTGATCTTCTTGAGGTGGTTCTCGCAGGCCCGCGTGATCAGCCTGCGCTGCCAGCCGTCCTGGACGACCGCCGTGCCGAACGTGCCCTCGATGGCCAGCTGCCAGCCGCGCGAGGCGATCGGCGTGAGCGCGGGGAAGCGGCGCATCAGCCACTTGCCCAGGCGGGTGTAGCGGCGGTTGGCCACCGGATAGATCCACTGCGGGGTGCGCTGGTAGAGCTGGTAGTGCCGCGCGACCCCGGCCAGGCCCTTGGTGATCTGCATGCCGGTCGAGCCGGTGCCGATCACGGCGACCCGCTGGCCGGCGCCCGTCACGCCGGGCTTCCACTCGGCGCTGTGGAAGCAGTCGCCCGCGAAGTCGTCCAGCCCCGGGATGTCCGGCTTGACGGTGTGGACCAGGCCGCCGACCGCGCTGATCAGGAAGTCGTACTCGGCGACGTCCCCGGCCTCCGTGGTGAGCGTCCAGACGTTGCGCGCCTCGTCCCAGGTGGCATCGGCGACGGGCGTGCTGAGGCTGATGCGGTCCAGCAGCCCGAAGTCGCGCGCGACCCGGTTGATGTAGGCATGGATCTCCGGGCCCGGTGAGAAGACGTGCGACCAGTCGGGGTTGGGCGCGAACGTGTACTCGTAGTTGCGCGAGGGCACGTCGCAGTGCAGCCCCGGGTAGCGGTTGGCGTGCCAGGTGCCGCCGATGCCGTCCCACTTCTCGTAGATGTGGAACGACTCGATGCCGGCCATCCGCAGCTTGCAGGCCATGCCGATCCCCGACATGCCCGCCCCGACGATCCCGACCCGCGGAGTGCGCATGGGCGCGAGCCTACGTCAGGCGCGCAACCACTGCAGCACCGCGAGGACGCGGCGGTGGTCCTCGGCGGTGGGCGGCAGGTCGAGCTTGTTGAAGATGCTCGTGACGTGCTTCTCCACGGCGCGCTCGGTGACGACCATCGTCGCGGCGATCGCGGTGTTGGAGCGGCCCTCGGCCATCAGCCCGATGACCTCACGCTCGCGCGGCGTCAGCGTCTCGAGGGGATCGTCGGCGCCGCGCCGGCCCATCAGGTGCGCGACGACCTCCGGGTCGAGGACGGTGCCGCCGCCGGCCACGCGCCGGACGGCGTCCACGAAGCGGTCGAGGTCGGCCACGCGGTCCTTCAGCAGGTAGCCGACGTGGCCCGCGCCGTCGCCGAACAGCTCGGTCGCGTAGCTCTCCTCCACGATCTGGCTGAGGACCAGGACGCCGCAGCCGGGCAGCGCCCGGCGGATCTCCGCGGCGGCCTGGAGCCCCTCGTCGGTGTGCGTCGGCGGCATCCGCACGTCGACGATCGCGATGTCGGGCTTGTGGGCGTTGACCTTGCGCAGCAGGTCCTCGGCGTCGCCGGACTGCCCGACGACCTCCATCCCGGCGTCCTCGAGCAGGCGCGCGATGCCCTCGCGCAGCAGGACGCTGTCCTCGGCTAGGACGACACGCACGGGATCTCCGCCCTGACGGTGGTGCCGACGCCCGCCGGGCTGTCGACCCTGAGACGACCGTCGACCGCGGCCAGGCGGTCGGCCAGGCCGCGCAGGCCGCTGCCGGCGCCGAAGCGCGCCGGGTCCACGCCGCCCGCGCCGTCGTCGGAGACCTCCACGACGGCATGGCCGTTGACGCGGCTGATGCGCACGGTCGCGCTGGCCGAGGGCGCGTGCTTGGCGACATTGGTCAGCGACTCCGCCACGACGAAGTACGCGGCGGCCTCGACCGGTGTGGGCAGCCGCTCGTCGGGCAGCTGGGCCAGCTCGACGGGCACGGTGGCCCGCTGCACGAGGCTGCTGACGGCGGGACCGAGGCCGCGGTCGGTGAGGATCGCCGGGTGGATGCCGCGGGCCAGCTCGCGCAGCTCCTCCTGGGCCATCCGCAGCTCCTCGCGGGCCCGGTCGAGGATCTCCGTGGCCGCGGCGGGGTCGTCGGCCACCTTGGCGCGCGCCATCGACACCTGCAGGCCCAGCGCGACGAGCCGCTGCTGGGCGCCGTCGTGCAGGTCGCGCTCCAGGCGGCGCCGCTCGGCCAGGCTGACCTCGATGACCTTCGCGCGGCTGCGCTCCAGCTCCTCCACGCGGGCCCGCAGCTCCGCCTCGAGGCGCTCGTTCTCCAGCGCCAGCGCTGCGGCCGATGCGGCGGCGTGGACGAGGTCGGGCTCCTCGCGCAGGCCGGGATCGTGGAGGATCGCGCCGATCCGGCGGCCGTCACGGTCGACCTCGCAGACCGCGCGCGGCGGCTCGGCCGTGGGCAGCGCCTCCAGGTCGACGGGCCGGCCGGCGTCGTCGACGTAGCGCTGCTCGCGCGGCAGCCAGTAGGCCAGCTGCAGCGACTCGTCGCCCAGGGCCGCGGCCAGCGCGTCGCGCAGCGAGCGGCGGCGGTCGGAGTTGAGGCGCTCGACGAGGTCGCCGACGGCCCCGGCGCGGAACCAGCGCGAGCGGACCAGGCCGAACACGAACGTGAACGGCAGGAAGATGAAGACGCCGATCGCGACGATGTTCGGGATGCCGACGAGCACGTCGGGCAAGCCGATGAGGTCGAACAGCAGGGCGATCGCCAGCGCGTCGACGAACACCAGGCCGGCGGTGATGACCGGCGACATGCCGCGCCGCTGGGCGGGCGTCGCGCTGCTCATGCGGCGCCCCAGACGGCGGATCAGCGAGATACTGAGCGCCAGGGCCAGCGCCTCGAAGACGACGTAGGTGACCTTGCCCAGCGTCTCGCTGGTGGTCAACTGCAGGATGTTGTCGGGCGCCTCGTCGGGCAGCGTGTCGCCGCCGCCGATGAGGCTGACCGCGAGGTTGGCCAGCATCAGCAGGACGTACGTCGCGCGCACGAACGTCTTGTCGCCCGGTGCCAGCCGGCCGCTGGGGTAGGCCAGCAGCATGTGTGCGACGGTGCCGATGAACAGGCCGCCGAGCAGCAGGCCGATGCTGAACGGCACGCTCTCGTCGATGCCGATCGGCGCGCCGAGCCAGTAGATGAAGCCGACCGCGACCATCGTCGCGCCGAGCCGGTTGTGCGGCCGCCGGGCCATCGCGTAGATGCCGACGCCGACCCAGGTCAGCGTGCCGACGGCGTAGACGGTGGCCTGCAGCGCCGACTCGTCGCTCCAGCCGTCGACGGCGATGCCGATCGAGCTGCCGAGCACCAGCGCCACGGCAGCGATGGCGAGCGCGATGAGCTTCATGGGCGGCGAAGGCGGCTCCCGGCCGCCGTCGAAGTGCCGCGGCCGGGCGCACCCGCGCGCGGTGGGTCCCATCGCTGGATCACTGGGCCAGCACCTCGGCCAGCGCCTGGCCGGACAGCTCCCCCTTGGCGATGAAGCCCCGGGCGCCGGACGTCTCGATGCAGGTGCCGTAGTCGGCCGCGTCGCGGCTGGAGATCAGGACGATCTTGCTGCTGCTGCCGCGCAGGGCGTCGGCGACCTCGAAGCCGTCGAGGTCAGGAAGGTTGATGTCGAGGAGGACGACCTCGGGGGTCAGGCGTCCGGCCTGGTCGATCGCGGTGGTCCCGTCCTGGGCCTCACCCACGACCGTGTAGCCCTCCGCCTCGAGCAGCATGCGGGCGGTCGCCCGGAAGCTCGGGTGGTCGTCGACGATGAGGACGGTCGTTGCCATTCGACTACATCGTGGTCCGGGCAGGCCCTGAGGACAATGCGGCTAGCCGAACCATGCAAGGACCACGTCGGTCGCGGAAGTGTCCGCCTGCGCTCACACTTCCGGCGCAATGCCGATTGCAGCCGCGATTGCGGTGTACGCCGCCGCCGGGTCCGGCGCCCCGAACACGGCGCTGCCCGCGACGAGCCAGTTGGCGCCTGCGGTGGCCGCCGCGCCCGCGGTGTCGACGTCGATGCCGCCGTCGACCTCCAGGTCGGCGTCCCCGACGAGCGCGCGCATGCGGGCGATTCGGACCGGGCTGCGCGCGATGAAGCGCTGCCCGCCCCAGCCCGGGTTGACCGACATGCACAGCGCGAGGTCCGGCGTGATCTCCTCGAAGACCGTCAGCGGGGTCGCCGGGCAGACGGCCAGGCCCGCGCGGCAGCCCAGCTCGCGGATGAGGTTCAGCGTGTAGTCCACGTGCGGCGTGGCCTCGGCGTGGATCGTGATCGTGTCGGCGCCGGCCTTGGCGAAGTCCGCGACGTGGCGCTCGGGCCGCTCCACCATGAGGTGCACGTCCAGATGGGCCTCGCGGTCGCGCAACGCGCTGACCACCTGCGGGCCCATCGACAGCGGCGGCACGAAGTGGCCGTCCATGACGTCGATGTGGATGACGCTCGCGCCGGCGGCGATGACCTCGTCCACCTGGGCGCCGAGGCGGCTGAAGTCGGCGGCCAGCACCGACGGGGCGATCTTCAGATCGGTCATATCTCCACGAGCATCGAGCCCTGGCAGTGGTTGCACTGCACCGTCGCGGTGGAGCTCATCCGGACGATCGTCGAATGCTCACCGCAGTTGGGGCAGACCGACCGCAGCTCGAAGCGGTGCAGGCAGTAGACGCAGCGGTAGCGCCCGGGCAGGTTGGTGGGTCGCAGCCACGGCTCGTGGCACGACGGGCACTCCAGACCGAGGTTCACCTCCGACGTCATGCGCGCGCAATATAGAAGCCATCGGTGCCGTCACGATGTGGAAGCGTTCGAATCGCGTCCGGATCGGGCAGCCGTTCTTCTCGTCGGCTGATGGTGCAGGTGCTGTAGACGAGCGTGCCGCCGGGCTTCAGGACCGACCGCGCGACTCCGAGCAGCGCGTCCTGCTCGGCCGCCAGCAGCGGGATGCGGTCAGCCGTCATCCGCCAGCGCAGGTCCGGGTGGCCGCGCAGCGTTCCCAGCCCGCTGCAGGGCGGGTCCAGCAGGACGCGATCGAAGCCGCGCTCGTCGCTGAAGGCCTTGGCGTCGGCCTTGACGACGCGGACGTTGGTGACGTGCTGGCGGGCCAAATTGTCCTGCAGCTCACGGGCCCGGCCCGGGTGCTTCTCGACCGCGACGATCTCCCCGCTGTCGCCCATGAGGGCCGACAGGTGCGCGGTCTTGCCGCCCGGGGCGGCGCAGAGGTCCAGGACGCGCTCGCCGGGCTGTGGGTCCAGGAGGGGCGCGACCAGCTGCGCGGCGCGCGACATCGGCGTGATCTCGCCCTTGTCGAAGCGCTCCTGGTCGATCGCACCGTCGACCTCGACGGCCTCCAGCCCATCGCGGATCACGGTGGGTGCGGGCTCGTTGTTGGCGGCCAGCAAGGCGCGCGTCTCCTCCGCGCCGAGCTCGTCCCACCACATCTGCACCAGCCACAGCGGGTGGCTGTGGGTGACGGCGGCGGCCTCGGCGCTGGCCTCGCCGGGCAGCTCCAGCGGTTCCCGCAGCGACCGGCGCAGCACCGCGTTGACGAGCTTGTGGCCGGGGCTGGGCTTGGCCAGCTCGACCGCCTCGGACACCGCGGCGTGGTCGGCGGTCTTCAGGAACATGGTCTCGTACAGGCCGAGGTGCAGGGCCGCGCGCACGGGCGCGTCGAGCCGGCCCTTGGCCCGCTGGCCGATCACCCAGTCCAGCGTGCCGCGGCGCTGCACCGCGCCGAAGGCCAGCTGCTTGGCCAGCCCGCGGTCGCGGCTGTCGAGGTCCCTGACGACGCCGCGCAGCGCGCGGTCGGCGTAGGAGCCCTCGGCGAGGGTGCGCAGGATGGTGGTGTAGGCCGCCCGGCGGCCCGGGCTGACCGGCACACCTCCACCCTACGCGTCCTGTCGCCCTTTCAGCTCTTCCGCTTCACCACCGGGCGCCGGTGCATGACGTTGCCGTTCTTGGAGACAACCGTCAGATGCAGCACCTGCTGGCTGTTGATCGGGCCCGGGCGCCGGGCGCGGTAGGCGAAGATCACCTCGCGGGTCGTGAGGTCCAGCGGCAGGATCAGCGTGAACTCGCCCTTGGCGCGGGTCTTCAGACCGGTCTTCACCAGCGTCTTCAGCTTGCCACCGCCGTTGGGACGGTGGTAGACGTCCAGGCGCGCGCCCTGGATGCCCACGCCCTTGCGGTTGACCAAGGTGCCGCGGACGACGACGCGGGTGCCGAAGCGGTTGCGCAGCGAGCGCGCCCGGTTCTTGACGAAGAACGCCTTCAGCGTCGCCTGCGTGTCGGCGTTGATGCCGTTGAGCGACGACGGCGTCACCGGGACGGGCGGCGGCGGGTTGTCCACCGTCAGCGGCTTCTGCGACAGCACCGCGGTGCGGTTGCCGGCGGCGTCCTCGATGACGACGTCGACGGTGTGCGGGCCGTTGGCGAGCTTGGTCGTGTCCAACGACGTCGACAGCTGGTTGATCGACAGCGGGCAGGGCACCTGGGCCAGGAACTCATACGGGTCGGCGTTGCCCGGGCCCGCGTCGACGCAGGTGTCGAACGCGACCGGGTGGACCGCGATCGTCGTGCCGTCCACCGCCACGATGATCTGGTAGAGCCCGGCTCCGGCATCGGCGGCGTCGAAGGAGACGCCGAGCGTGCCCTTGTTGGACGAGCCGTCGGCCAGCGGGCCGTTGACGTTGGCCACGGTCGGGGCGGCCGTGTCCTTCAGTCCGATGACCAGCTGGGACACCTGCACGGTGAACGGGCTGCCGTTGGACGTGCACTCGTCGGGGTAGGACTC
Source organism: uncultured Conexibacter sp. (assembly GCA_964443695.1). GTDB lineage: Bacteria > Actinomycetota > Thermoleophilia > Solirubrobacterales > Solirubrobacteraceae > Paraconexibacter. The sequence continues at coordinate 29,999 of CAYUDT010000031.1, forward strand.
AAAGCAGCCGGCTCGGAAGCGCAGGACGCTCGCGTCGAGGTTGGGGATGTCCAGCGTGCCGTCGAGGTCGACCGTGCAGCTCGACGGCCCGGGGTTGCAGGAGTCCAGGACGTTGCCGTCGGCGTTGAAGAAGTAGGCCAGGCCGTGCGAGCCGGGCAGGCCACCCGTCTTGCGGCGCAGGTGCAGGCTGCCGACCTTCGTGCCGGCGGGCGCGGTGAAGCGCTGCTCGGCACCGAGGCCGCCCTTCCACGGCCCGGCACCGTTGAGGCCGACGGCGAGCGGGCCGCCGGTGGCGCAGTCGTTGGCGGCGAGGGCGTCGCCTTCGCGGTCGGCGGTCCAGCCGTTGGCGGCCACGGGCTGGCCGGCAGGGCCTTGGCAGGCGTAGACCGAGTAGCTGCCGACGGCGTGCGCGGAGGTGGCCAGCGTGAGCACGCCGGCGAGCACCGCGAAGCCGCCCGCAACGCGGGGGTTCAGCATGGGTCCTCTGGGGGTGGGGGGATGTGCGGGGTAGCGGCGGCGGCTACGGGCGCCCGCGCAGGTCCGACGTTCTACATGCTGGGCGCGGAACCTGCACGCTGTGCACGGTCCACTGCAGCGACGACCTCACCGGGGCTGGCCACGCCGTCGAACGTGAAGTCCGAGTCGTCGGTGCCCGCCGTGTCGAAGTCCACGGTCCCGACGCGCAGGATGCGCTCGAGGAAGCTCTGATCGGTGTTCACGTTCTGCACCCGTTCGAGGTGCGTCTGCTGCTCGCGGCGGCTGAACAGCCCGCGGCGGATGTAGAGCCGCTCGCTGGTGATCATGAACACGGTGCCGATGCGCTTGAGCAGCCCGCCCAGGATCGTCAGCGCCATGACCACGGCGAAGACGGCGACCGCGATGGTCGTCTTGTCGAGCAGCACGAGGACCACGGTCGGGATGGCCGCGACGACCAGGCCCTTGAGGTAGAAGTCGATGATCGACCGCCAGCTCGGGTGGCCCTCGTAGATGACGGTCTCGCCGCTGTGAAGCTCCATCGTCGGCGAAGCCTAATGTGTCTGCCGTGTCTGTTGTGCGCGTGGAGCCGCTGACGACGGCCCGCGCGCTGCGGGGACCCTTCGACTACCGCCAGCCCGAGCCGCCGGTCGGCGTCGGCGCGCGCCTGACCGTGCCGTTCGGCCGGCAGCGGCTGAAGGCGATCGTGACCTCGCTGGCCGAGAGCTCCGAGCACGAGCTGTCCGACGTGCTGGCCGTCCACGACCCGCCGCTGCCGCCGGACCTCGTGGAGCTGGCGTTCTGGATGGCGCGGGAGTACTGCTCCACCCCGGCCCGGGCGCTGACGCTGCTGCTGCCCCCGTCGGGGTCCCGCCCCAAGACGGCCCTCCACGCGCGGGCGCTGGACGTCGCGGCGGACGAGCGGCTGACCGACGCCCAGCGCGCGCTGCTGGAGTCGCTGCCGCGGTTCACCGGCGCCGACACGGCCGCGCTGCGGCGGCTGGAGGCGCGCGGGCTGGTGGCCATCGAGCGCCGGGTGGTGCGCCGGGCGCCGGAGCACCTGGAGGTCGGGGCGTTGCGGGCGCCCCCGCCGCTCACCGCCGACCAGGAGGCCGCGCTGGCGGACATCGCCGCGGCCGCGCCCGGCGAGCGGATCCTGCTCCACGGCGTGACGGGCTCGGGCAAGACCGAGGTCTACCTGCGCGCCGCCGAGCGCGTGCTCGCGGCCGGGCGGTCGGTCATCGTCCTGGTGCCCGAGATCGGCCTGACGCCGCAGATCGTCGCGCGCTTCGTGGCCCGTTTCGGCGACACCGTCGCGGTGCTGCACTCGCGGCTGGGCGACGGCGAGCGTCACGACGAGTGGATGCGCCTGCGCCTCGGGGAGGCCCGGATCTGCGTCGGCCCGCGGTCGGCGGTCTTCGCGCCGCTGGAGGACGTGGGGCTGGTCATCGTCGACGAGGAGCACGACCCGTCCTACAAGCACGAGGGCGACCCGCGCTACGACGCGCGCCTGGTCGCCGAGCAGCGGGCCCGCGGCGGCGTGCTGGTCTGCGGGTCGGCCACGCCGCGCCCGGAGAGCGTCTTCGCGCTGCGTCGCGTGCGGCTGCCCAGCCGGGTGGACGGCGCGCCGCTCCCGGAGGTGCGCCTCATCGACATGCGCGCGTGCGACAGCGTCCTGCATCCCGACACGCACGACGCGCTGGCCCGGGCCCGGAAGGCCATCGTGCTGCTCAACCGGCGCGGCTGGTCGAACTTCCTGACCTGCCGCTCCTGCGGGCGCGCGTGGGAGTGCCCCAACTGCGACGTGACGCTCGTCTTCCACGCCCGGCAGAACGAGGTCGCCTGCCACCATTGTGGCCACCACGAGCGCATGCCCTCGCAGTGCCCCGACTGCGGGTCGGTGTCGATCGCGCGGCACGGGATGGGCACCGAGCGGCTGGCCTCGTCCCTGCCGGGGCTGCCGGTCTTCCGCCTCGACGCCGACATCCGTCACGCGGCCCGGGTGCTCGCGCAGTTCGAGCAGGCCGAGCGCGGCGTCCTCGTCGGCACGCAGATGGTCGCCAAGGGCCACGACTTCCCCGACGTCTCGCTCGGCGTGGTGCTGGACGCCGACGGGACCCTGCGCTTCCCCGACTTCCGTGCCGAGGAGCGGACGTTCGCGCTGGTCACCCAGCTCGCCGGTCGCGCCGGTCGCGGCGGCGGTGTCCGCGGCGAGGTCCTGGTGCAGACGATGGCGCCCGAGGCCGACTCGATCCGCTTCGCCGCCCGACACGACAGCGACGGCTTCCTGCGGGGGGAGCTGGCCCGGCGCGAGGCGCTGCGCTACCCCCCGTTCTCGACGCTGATCCGCGTCGTCTGCTCCTGCGAGACCGCCGGCCTGGCGCTGCCGGCGGCCGGCGCGGTGCGCCAACGGCTGGGCCCGGACGCGATGGGCCCGGCGCCGCTGTTCCGCCTCCGCGGCAAGGAGCGCGCGCAGGTCGTGGTGAAGGCGCAGGACCGCGTCGCCGCCATCGCGCAGGTCGGCGCGGCGGTCGGCGAGGTGTCTGCGCTGCGCGAGCATCGCGGCGTCGCGTTCAGCGTCGACGTCGACCCGCAGTAGTCATCCCTAGAATTGACCGGGCATGGCCGAGACCGAAGAAGAAGCCGTCGAGGCGCCCCGCCTGGATCCCGAGGTGGCCGCGCGCCGGCGCGCCGCGCTGGAGCACGTCCGCAAGTTCGGCGATCCGGTGCTGAAGTCGCGGGCCCGCGAGATCTCCGACTTCGACGAGGCGCTACGCACCGAGGTGTACCGCATGGGCGCGCTGATGGACGACGCGCTCGGCGTCGGGCTGGCCGCGCCGCAGGTGGGCATCCCCCACCGGCTGCTGGTCTACCGCGTGGTGCAGGACGGACCGTTGTGCGCGCTGGTCAACCCTGAGATCACCTGGTCCTCCAAGGAGAAGGAGACCTACGAGGAGGGTTGCCTGTCGCTGCCCAACGTCCTCGTCGACGTAGAGCGCCCCGTGCACGTCGCGGTGGCCGCCCGGGACGAGTACGGCGCGCAGGTCACCATCGAGGCGTCCGGCCTGGAGGCCCGGGTCATCCAGCACGAGCTCGACCACCTCGACGGCGTCCTGATCCTGGACCGCTGCCCCCGGGACCAGCGCAAGGAGGCCATGCGGGCCCTCCGTGACGCGCTGGACGGCGAGTAGCGTGCTCGGGGGCGCCGGACGCGCTCGCCGGCGCTGCGCCCTGCCGTGGCCGGCTGCCGCGCGATAGGCGGTCCTGCCCTCATGGACACCGTCTACCTCGGGACGTCATGGTTCGCCGCCGACGTGCTACGGGCCCTGGCCGACTCGCCACACCGCCCGTCGCTGGTCGTCACGCGGCCCGACCGGCCCGCGGGCCGCGGGCGCAAGCTGACGCCGCCGCCCGTCGCCGAGGCCGCCGCCGAGCTGGGCATCGCGCGGTTCCAGCCGGAGGACGTCAACGACGACGCCTCCCGCGCGCGCCTGCGTGAGGAGCAGCCCGAGGCGCTGATCGTCTGCGCGTTCGGCGCCCTGATCAAGCAGGGCCTGCTGGACGACCACTTCATCTACAACGTCCACCCCTCGCTGCTGCCGCGCTGGCGCGGCGCGGCGCCGATCGAGCGCGCGATCATGGCCGGGGACGACGTCACCGGCGTGGCGATCATGCAGCTCACGGCCGGGCTGGACAGCGGCCCGGTCTGCCTCGTCGAGGAGGAGCCGATCCGGCCCGACGACACCTACGGCACGTTGGCCCCCCGCCTGCAGCGTCTCGGCGCGCAGCTGTTGATCCGGGCGCTCGACGAGGCGCCGCTGGAGTTCACCGAGCAGGACGAGGCCGGCGTGACCTACGCCGAGAAGATCACGGCCGCCGACCGCACGCTCGACCCCGACGCCCCGCCGCGCGAGCAGGAGCTCGTCGTCCGCGCGCTCTCGCCGCACATCGGCGCGCGCCTGCAGCTGCCGGACGGCTCGTTCCTCGGCGTCCTGGAGGCCCGGGCGGCAGACGACGGCCTCGAGCTCCTCACCGTCCAGCCGGCAGGCAAGCGCCCCATGCCCTACGCGGACTACCTCCGCGGCCACAGCCCCTGAACGCCGAACCGCCATTTCCACCCCGTCGGCGCGGCACAAAAGCGCGTTCGACGTCACCGGCCAGCGCCAACCGCCCTCTCCACCCCGTCGGCGCGGCACCAAAGCGCGTTCGACGCCACCGGCCGGCGCCAACCGCCTTTTCCACCCCGTCGGCGGGGCACAAAAGCGCGTTCGACGCCACCGGGCAGCGCCGAGAACGGCGACGGCCCGAGCGAAGCCCGGGCCGTCGGTGCAGCGGGTGTGACCTGGTGGCCTAGAGGCCGGCGGCCTCGCGCAGGGCGTCGACCTTGTCGGTCGCCTCCCACGTGAAGTCCGGATCGTTGCGGCCGAAGTGGCCGTACGCGGCGGTCTTCTGGTAGCGCGGACGGTGCAGGTCGAGGGCCTCGCGGAAAGCGCCCGGACGCAGGTCGAAGACCGCGTCGACGGCCTTGGCGATGGTGCCGCGGCCGACCTTCTCCGTGCCGAACGTCTCGACCATGACCGAGACCGGGTGCGCGACGCCGATGGCGTAGGCGACCTGGACCTCGGCGCGGTCGGCCAGACCGGCGGCGACGATGTTCTTGGCGACCCAGCGCGTGGCGTAGGCGGCCGAGCGGTCGACCTTGGACGGGTCCTTGCCGGAGAAGGCACCGCCACCGTGACGGGCGAAGCCGCCGTAGGTGTCGACGATGATCTTGCGGCCGGTCAGGCCACAGTCGCCCACCGGGCCACCGATGACGAAGCGACCGGTCGGGTTGACCAGGAACTCCTTGCGCAGCGCGTTGGCGTCGAAGAGCTCGCCGGGCAGCGTCGGCAGGACGACGTTCTCCCACAGGTCATCGGTGATGCCCTGACGGGTGGCCTCCTCGCCGTGCTGCGTGGAGATCAGGACCTTCTCGATCGCGACCGGCCTGCCGTCCACGTAGCGGACGGAGACCTGGGTCTTGCCGTCGGGACGCAGGTAGGGCAGCGTGCCGTCGTGACGGACCGCGGCCAGCTTCTCGGCCAGCTGATGCGCGAACGTGATCGGCGCGGGCATCAGGTTCTCGGTCTCGTTGGACGCGTAACCGAACATCATGCCCTGGTCGCCGGCGCCGGCGACGTCGAGCTCGTCGGTCGAGCCCTCCGAGCGGGCCTCGTCGGCCTGGTCGACGCCCTGGGCGATGTCGGCGCTCTGCGCGTCGATGGCGTTCAGGACGGCGCAGGAGTCGGCGGAGAAGCCGAGGTCGGCGTCGATGTAACCGATCTTGCGGATGGTCTCGCGTGCGACCTGCTGGAAGTCCACGTAGGTGTTGGTCGTGATCTCACCCGAGATGACGACCAGGCCCGTGTTGACCAGGGTCTCGCAGGCGACGCGGCTGTACGGATCGTCCTTCAGGCAGGCGTCGAGGACGCCGTCGGAGATCTGGTCGGACACCTTGTCCGGGTGACCTTCGGTCACGGACTCGCTGGTGAAGAGGTACTCGTTGTCGGCGTACTGGCTCATGGAATCGAGAGGAAGAGCTCCGCAGTGGTTTCATCCTGAGCGGTGGAGGAACGGGCACCGACCGTCCGCACACGCTGGAGATCGTTCTTGACCGCCAGATATGCGTTGGAGTCGTTGAGCCCCGTCTGCTCCGCCAGCCGCAGGAGCTGGTTGAAGTCGAGAAAGACTAGCGAGGTGATCGGGTTTTGGCCGTTTGCCACTACATCGCGCCACGCGGCCGACTGCGGCAGGTGCCGCTTCGCGACGCGGACCGCGTCCACCCCGGCGGCCTTCGTCGAGGCCACGACCTTGCCGTCGAAGACCCCGTAGGCGATCTCGATGCCGGGCGCCGGCTGCAGGTCCCAGGTGTCGCCAAGCTGCTTCCAGGCGGGCGTCGCGGAGCCGCTGCGCTTCAGCAGCCGGGCGATGACCGGACGCGCGCGCTGCATCACCCGCGCGGCCGCGGCGGTGTCGGAGGTGCGCGCGATGAGCGTCAGCGTCGGCGCGGGGGTCGCCTTGGTCAGCGTGATGCCGACCTCGCCCGAGAAGAGGCGCGCCAGACCCGACAGGTCGCTGCCCGCCTGCTTGAGCAGGGGCGCCAGCTGCGCGGCCCCGCCGCCCAGCAGGGGCAGCAGGCGGCCGGCGGCGCCGCCGAGCCCGCGGATGCCCAGGTAGCCGAACGCGCTGGCCGGGACGTCGTCCTGCACCTTCGGGCTGAAGGGCTGAAACGGCGAGGTCCTGTTGGCGCCGGCCTTCGTCAGGATCGACTTGACGACGATGTGGGCCTTGTCCTCGCCGTCGGCGCTGAGCGACGCCGACGCAGCGCGCAGGGCGGGCTGGTCCAGCAGCGTGCCCGCCGCGCCGAGCAGCCCGGGCTGGGGCGCCAGCAGCCGGCGCACGCCGTCGCGGGTGACCCAGGCGTCGAGCACACGGTCCTCGGGCAGCTCCCCCAGGCCCCGCTTGTAGAGGGCGTCGTCGGCCAGGGATCCCTTGCCGTCGGCCTGCCCGAGCTTGCGGGCCTCGGCGATCGTGTCGGGCTGGCCGACCACCGCGAAGCGGCCGATCTTGGCGACGGTGACCGTGCCGCAATCGCGATCGGCGACCTTCTTGTCGTCACCGGTGTCGACGAGGACGAGCGAGCCTGCGGTGCCGCCGGCGCCGTCGAGCAGCGCCAGCGCGGCCTCCTTGCCCTTGCCCGTGTCGACCTTGCAGCCGGGCGCCTGCAGGCGGTTGACGATGCTCCGCCTGGCCTTGGCGAAGCCAGGGAACTCCTGCGCGATCTTCAGCGCGTCGGTCGTCGCGCCGCGGCCCTTGTCCGTCGAGAGGTGCAGGTACACGAGCGCATCCCTGGGGACGAGCTTGGTCGCGTCCGCGGCGGGCGGCGTCGCGCCGTCGTCCCCGCCGCCGCAACCGACGAGCACGAGCGCGGCGGCGCAGGCGAGAGCGGTGCTACCGCTCGCTACGACGCTGCGCACGCTCGTTGAAGTCGATGATGACCGGGACGCCGTCCATCGCGTAGCGCGCACGGAGCCGATTCTCGATGAAGTAGGCGTAGTCGCGCGTCACCCGGTTGCGCGAGTTGACCTGGATGGCGAAGCGCGGCGGCGACATGCCGATCTGGGCCATGTAGATGAGCTTCAGCCGGTGGCCCTGCTTGGCCGGGGGCTGGCGGGCCTGGGTGCACTCGGTGAGGAAGCGGTTGAGCTCAGGCGTCGGGATCCGGTTGCGGGCCTTGTCGGCCAGCACCAGCGCCTCGGTGAGGACGCGGTCGATGTTGCGGCCGGTCTTCGCGGAGATCGTCAGGACCTTCGGCCGCAGGCGCAGCTTCTGGTGCGCGCGGGCGCGCTCGTGGATGAGGTCCTGCTCGGTCAGCGGATGCTCGTCCCACTTGTTGAGGACCAGCGCCGTGGCGCAGCCCTCCTTCATCGCCAGCTCGGCGACGCGCAGATCCTGGGAGGTGATGCCGTCGCCCGCGTCGCAGACGACGATCGCGACGTCGGCGCGCTCGACCGCCCGCTGGCTGCGGAGGTTGGTGTAGTACTCGACCGACTCGGAGACCTTCGCCTGGCGCCGCATGCCGGCGGTGTCGACGATGATCACCTTGCGGCCGTCGACCTCGAACGGCAGGTCGATCGCGTCGCGCGTGGTGCCCGCGACGTCGGAGACGATCACGCGGTCAGAGCCCAGCCACTTGTTGACGAGGGTCGACTTGCCGGCGTTGGGCCGGCCGATGATCGCCAGCCGGATCGTCTCGTCGTCGTCCTCGTCGTCGTCGCCCTCCGGCAGCATCTCGACCATCGCGTCGAGCAGGTCGCCTGCGCCGAGGCCCTGCGCGGCGGAGACGGCCAGCGGCGTGCCGAGGCCCAGCGCGTGGAACTCCGCGGCACTGGGGACGTCGACGACGCTGTCGACCTTGTTGGCGGCGACGAGCACCGGCCGGTCCTTGCTGCGCCAGCGGCGCAGCAGGTCGGCCATGTCCTGGTCGCCCGGGCGCACGCCCGCGCGCGCATCGACGACCAGCACGGCGACGTCGGCGTCGTTGAGGGCCGCCTGGGCCTGCTCGCGGATCGAGCCCGCGATCGGGTCCTCGTCCTGCAGGTCGATGCCGCCCGTGTCGATGAGGGTGAACTTGCGGCCGTTCCACTCGCAGGCCAGCTCCTTGCGGTCGCGCGTGACGCCGGGGCGCTCGTGCACCACGGCCTCGCGCGTCTGCGTGAGGCGGTTGACCAGGGATGACTTGCCGACGTTGGGGTAGCCGACGATGGCGATCTTGCGGGGCATCGTGATCAGACCGGAGGGCCCGTCTCCGGCCGCGTGGCCGGTTCGTTGTTGGCGTCGTCTTGGTGGCGGCCTTCGCCACGCCTGGGGTTCACCAGGGCTGCGATCTCCGCAACCACGTCCTTGATGGACTTGCCGGTCGTGTCGACGTGCACCGCGTCGGGGGCGGCGACCATCGGCGCGATGTCGCGCCCGGCGTCGCGGGAGTCGCGCTCGATCAGGTCCTGGACGGTGATGCCGCGCCGGGAGGCGCGCTCGGCCGGGTCGGCGTCGAGCCAGACCTTCAGCTCGGCGTGCGGCGCGACGACCGTGCCGATGTCACGTCCCTCGGCCACCCAGTCCCCGGTGCCCAGCAGCGACTTCTGCGTTGCCGTCAGCGCGGCCCGCACCGCGGGATCGGTCGCGGCGCGCGAGGCGGCCTGCGACGCCTCGGGGGTGCGGATCGCCTCGCTGACGTCCTCCCCGCCGATCAGGACCCGTCCGTGGTCGAAGTGGATGGCCAACGTCGACGGGTCCACGTCGGAGCGCAGGCCGGCGCACCGGTACATGGCACCGGTGTCGAGGTATTCGAACCCCAGGGCGTCGGCCACGAGCTTGGCGACGGTGGACTTTCCGGCCCCGGCGGGGCCGTCGATCGCGACAATCACAGAAGGAAGGATGAAGGGGACCCGGCTACGGCGCCGGACGGCAGGTCGGCGGCACTGCAGGCGCCGCTGGGCGCCTCCGCCACCGCAAGGAGGGTGACACACTCGGGTTGTGGGTCGCTTTGCGCTCATCCAGCCATTGCGGCACCGCGACTACCGCCTGCTGTGGATCGCGTCGGTCACCTCGCTGTTCGGGGACGGCATCTACACCGTCGCCCTGGCCTGGCTGGTCTACGACATCACGAACACCGCAACGGCCCTGTCGGTCGTGGGGATGATGGTCTCGATCGGCCTGGTGACGTTCCTGCTGGTGGGCGGTGTCGTGGCCGACCGCGTCGACCGCCGCCACCAGATGATCGGCGCCGACATCACCCGCGGGCTGGTCGTGACGGTCATCGGCGTCCTGGCGGTCACCGGCACGGCCGAGATCTGGATGCTCGCCGTCCTCGGCCTGGTCTACGGCGTCGGCGACGCGTTCTTCAACCCGGCCTCCAGCGCGATCATCCCGCAGCTGCTGCCGGCCGAGGCCGTCGTCCAGGCCAACGCGCTCAGCGAGGTCGGCCGCCCCCTGGCCTTCCGCCTCGTCGGGCCCGCGCTGGGCGGCCTGCTCGTCGGGCTGTTCGGCGCGGGCACCGCGATGTTCATCGACGCGGGGACGTTCCTGCTGGGCATCCTGCTCTTGTCGCTGATCCGCCCGCTGCCGCCGCTGCGGACCGAGCACGCCCATCCGCTGCAGGACCTGAAGGAGGGCTGGGCCTTCCTGCGCGCGCACGCCTGGCTGTGGGCGACCTGCCTGGCGGCGGGCATCGCGGTGCTCGCGACCTACGCCCCGCTGCAGGTGCTGCTGCCCTACGTCGTGCGCAACGACCTGCACGACTCCGCCTCGACGTACGGCCTCATCCTCACCGTCGGCGGCTTGGGCGGGTTGGTCGGCGGCCTGGTGATGAGCCAGGTCGGCATGCCCCGCCGGGCGCTGGCGGTCATGTTCTGGGTCTGGGCGGTCGGCGACGCCGCGTTCTTCATCGCCGCGCCCGCCACCGCCCCCTGGCACCTGATGGTCCTTACGATCACGTTCAGCTTCGCGATGGCCGTCGGCGCGGTCATCTGGGGCACGCTCATCCAGACCCGGGTGCCCCAGGACATGATGGGGCGCGTCTCCAGCGTCGACTGGCTGGTGTCGTTCGGGCTGGCCCCCGTGTCCTTCGCGATCACCGGCCCGATCGCCGACCGCTTCGGGGTCGACGCCACGATCTACGGCGCGGCGACCGTCGGCAGCCTCTGCCTGGTCGTCGTGCTCTACGCGGTGCCGGGGCTGGCCTCAGACTCCTACGAGACCGGCGATGTCGTCGGCGAAGCCGGGGTAGCTGACGTCGGCGGCGTCCATGCCGACGACCTCGACGCCCTCCGCTGAGGCCAGTCCGGCGACCGCGCCGAGCATCGCCAGGCGGTGGTCGCCGTGGGACTCGATCGTCCCGCCCCGCAGGCCACCCGTGCCCTGCACGACGAAGCCGTCGTCGGTCGCCTCGATGTCGGCGCCCAGACCGCGCAGCCCGTTGACGACGGTCGCGATACGGTCGGACTCCTTGACCTTCAGCTCCTGCGCGCCGGTGACGACGGTCTCCCCTTCCGCGAAGCAGCCGAGCAGCGCGACGAGCGGTAGCTCGTCGATGGCCAGCGGCACCTCCTCGGCGGTGACCGTCGTGCCCTGCAGCGGGCCGTGGGCGACGTCGAGGTCGCCGATCGGCTCGCCCGCGGTGAGCGCGCTGCCGGCCTCCTCGAGGTCGCCGATGACGATGCCGCCCATGCGCTCGAGGATCCGGACGATGCCGGTGCGCGTCCAGTTGGTGTTGACGTCCTGGATCAGCAGGCGCGAGCCCCGGACCAGCACCCCCGCGGCGATGAGGAACGCGGCGCTGCTCATGTCACCGGGGACGACGATCTCGTCGAGCACCAGCTCGTCCTGGTTGGTGAGCGTGACGATGCCGTCCTCGCGGGTGATCGCGACACCGGCGCCGAGCAGCATCCGCTCGGTGTGGTCGCGGCTGGGGATCGGCTCGCGGACGATCGTCTCGCCGTCGGCGGTCAGCCCCGCGATGAGGACGCAGGACTTCACCTGGGCGCTGGCGACCGGCAGCGTGTAGTCGATGGCGTGCAGGCGGCGGCCGTGGACGGTGAACGGCGCGAAGCGCCCGTTCGTCGCCTCGATCTCGGCGCCCATCTGGCGCAGCGGCGCGGCGATGCGGTCGATCGGGCGCTTGCGGATGCTGCTGTCGCCGTCGAGCGTGTAGCTGCGGTCCTGCTGCGCCGCCAGCCAGCCGGGCAGCAGGCGCATCAGCGTGCCCGCGTTGCCGACGTCGATGACGTCCTCCGCCGGCGCGGTCTCCCGCAGCCCCGTGCCCCGGATGACCAGCTCGTCGGGCCGCTCCTCCACCAGCGCCCCGATCTGGCGCATCGCGTTGAGCGTGGAGTTCGTGTCCGCCGCGTCGAGGTAGTTGGTGATCCGCACCGGCTCGGAGGACATGGCCCCGAACATCGCGGCGCGATGGCTGATCGACTTGTCCGCGGGCGGAGCGATGCTGCCCCTCAGCTTCTCCACGGGATCGAAGCGGGCGTTCATGAGACGGCAAGTCCCTTCTGCGCGATGAGCTCACGCGCACGTTCGAGATCGTCCTCGGCGACCCACAGCCCGACCACGCCGGTGACGTGGTCGGCGCTGGGCGCCAGGGACATGTCGGAGATGTTGATGCCCGCGCGCCCGAGCGTGAGCGCGAGTTCGGCGACGACGCCGGGCTGGTTGGGCACGGCGACCCGCAGCTCGAGGACCGGGCCGTCGGCGTCGGCGGCGCCGATGAGCGCGGCCCGCTGCTGCTGCACCTGGGCCTGCCAGCCGGCCAGGTCCCGCAGCCGGGCCTGCACGTCGCGCAACTGCTCGACCGTCGTGTCGATCTGCCGCGACAGCGCGTCGGCGTTGGCGGCGTAGATCTGGCCCCACAGCTCGGGGTTGGCCCCGGCGACACGGGTCATGTCGCGGAAGCTCGGACCGACGGGTGGCAGCACCTCGTCGCCCAGTGCGGTCGAGGCCTGCTGCACCAGCAGGTTGGCGACGATGTGCGGCAGGTGGCTGATCGTCGCCATCAACCGGTCGTGGTCGGCGGGGATGATGGCCGTCGGGCGCGCGCCGATGTCGCGCAGCAGGCGGTGGAGCCGCTCGTAGGCGATGCCGCTGGTCTGCTCCGTCGGCGTGAGGTACCAGGTGGCGCCGTCGAAGAGGTCCTCCCGCGCGTGGGCCACGCCGCCCGTCTCGGCTCCGGCCAACGGGTGCCCGCCGACGAACCGCGGGTCGGTGACCTCGGCGCAGAGCGCGGCCTTGACGCTGCCCACGTCGGTCACGACCGCGTCGGGGTGCGCCTGCGCCACGGCCTCGCGGACCTCGCCGAGCAGCGCGTCGACGGGGGCCGCGACGAACACGAACTCCTCGTCGTGGAGGTCGTCCAGGCTGGTGATGGCCTCGTCGATCACGCCCCGCTGCAGCGCGTCGGCCAGCACCGCCGCGCTGGGATCGCAGCCGACGACGTGGGCGCCCAAGCGGTTGCGGGCGGCCAACGCCACCGAGCCACCGATAAGGCCCACGCCCACGACGACGATCCGCACACGGGACATTCTCCCGTGTGCGGAGGTTGACGCGTCGTCAGACAGCGGCAGCGCCCGAGAGCGCCTTGCCCGCGACCGCCGCCGCCTGCTCGACCTTGCGGGCGTAGGCCTCGAACTCGTCGGCCCGCAGCTGCTGGGGGCCGTCGCAGATCGCCTCATCGGGCTCCGGGTGGACCTCGACGATGATGCCGTCCGCCCCGGCCGCGGCCGCGGCGAGGCTCAGCGGCTCCACCAGGCTGCGGCGGCCGGCCGCGTGTGACGGGTCGACGATGACCGGCAGATGGGTCAGCTCCTTCAGCACCGGGATCGCGGTGAGGTCCAGCGTGAAGCGGTACGCCGTCTCGAAGGTGCGGATGCCGCGCTCGCAGAGGATCACCTGCTCGTTGCCCTCCTTGAGCACGTACTCGCTGGCGTTGAGCAGCTCCTCCAGCGTGGCCGACAGCCCGCGCTTGATGACCACCGGGCGACCGGCCCGGCCCAGCTCGGTCAGCAGGGTGTAGTTCTGCATGTTGCGCGCACCGATCTGGATGACGTCGGCGACCTCGAGGACCGGCTCGAGGTCACGGACGTCCATCAGCTCCGTGACGACCGGCAACCCGGTGCGCTGCTTGGCCTCCTGCAGGATCTGCAGGCCGGCGGCGCCCAGGCCCTGGAAGGCGTACGGGCTCGTCCGCGGCTTGTAGGCCCCGCCGCGCAGCATCGTCGCCCCGGCGGCCAGGACGGCGTCGGCGGTGTCCAGCGTCTGGTCGCGCGACTCGACGGTGCACGGTCCGGCGATCAGCGCGAAGTGCTCGCCGCCGATGCGGCGCCCGCCGATCTCCAGGACGGAGGGCTCGTTGTGCTTGATCTGCATCGAGGCGAGCTTGTACGGCTTGAGGATCGGCACGACCCGGTCGACGCCGGGCGTGCCCTCCAGCTCCAGGCGGGCGATGTGCTCGCGGTCGCCGATGGCGCCGATGACGGTCACCTCGTCACCGGGCGATCGGTGTGCTCGGGCGCCGACGGACTCGATACGAGCGACGACGGAGTCGATCTGCTCGGGGGTGGCGTCGGCCTTCATCACGATCATCATGTTGCGGGTCCTTTCTGGCGGAGCGCCAGGAGCGATTGGGTGGCGGTGCTGCGGTGGGCGTGGTCGCCCGCGGAGGTGGCGCTCGGACCCGGAGGTCCTGCAGGTGGAGGACGGAGCCGCTCCGCGGAGCGGGCTCGGCCGAGCGCCTAGCTAAATCGCCAGGACGCGCTCGCATACGCATAGCCGTCGACGCGCGAGGCCGAGAGGCCTGCGGTGAAGCGCGTCGTGTGGGCCGTGCGGAGCACTGGGTTCTCATGATGGCACATCGATGGGCTGGTGGACGTTCGTTCTATTCGTGAATACGCAGCGTGAGGGACGTCCGGTTGTGCCCGTCAAGGGTGTCGGACCACGGTCCGATACCCCGATCGACACCCGCCACGGACGGCGGGCAAAAGGAGCCCAAGGATGCGACGTACCCCGCTTGCTGCCCTCCCCTTCCTGCTGGCCGCGCTGCTCGCGCCGGCCGCCCAGGCAGCGGACACCAACCACGACCGGATCCCCGACCGCTGGGAACGGACCAACCACCTGAGCCTGAAGGTCGACCAGCGCGACCGTGACCAGGACCACGACAGGCTCACCAACCTCTACGAGTACCGCTCGCACACCAACCCGCGGTCCTCCGACAGCGACCACGATGGCGTCAAGGACGCCAAGGAGGACGCCGACCGCGACGGCAAGAGCAACCTCACCGAGCAGCGTCACGCCGAGAAGGTCGCCGCTGCGAAGGAGCAGCACGCCCCCGGCGAGGACGACACCTCTGCCGGCGACGACGACGCGCCCGCGGCGACGGTCCCGGACGACGATGACGCCGCCCCGGCCCCCGGCGCGGCGCCCGTTGACGAGCCGGGCGAGCAGCACGGCGACGAACCGGGCGAGCAGCCGGGTGACGAGCAGGGCGAGCAGCCCGGGGACGAGCAGGGCGAGCAGCCGAGTGACGAGCAGGGCGAGCAGCCCGACGACGATGCGCCGGTGCCGCCCGCGGAGGTGCCGGCCCCGCAGTCCGGCGGCACGATCGCGTCGTTCACCGGCGGCGTCCTGACGATCGACCGGCCCAACGGCTTCGAGCATCCGGCCGCGCCGCTGGCCGAGAACGCGGCGATCACCTGCGTCCACGTGCACGCCGGTGCGGTCACGTCCAGCGCGCCGTGCGCCACGACGGACCTCGTCGCCGGCCGCGGCGTCGGCGTGACCCAGCGCGAGGTCAGCGACGGGCAGGCCCGTTGGACCCGCATCGACGTCGTCATCGCGGAGTAGCCATCCGCCCGGTCGCCCTTCAGACCGACGCCGAGCTCGTCGCCGCGGTTCGCCGCGGCGACGACGCGGCGTTCGCCGAGGTCGTCCGCCGCCATGGACCGTCCCTGCGCCGGCTGACCTGCCGGGTCGCGGGTCCCGTCCACGGCGAGGACGCCGCGCAGCGCGCCCTGCTCAACGCGCTGACCGGCCTGCGGCGGACCGCAGCCCCCCTCGAGCTGGCGCCGTGGCTGCATCGCGTGGCGCGCAACGCGGCGATCGATGTGCTCCGCGAGCTCGGGCCGCAGACCACCGTCCTGCCACCCGACCTCGACGGCGTGCCGCAGCCACCGGACGTCGCCGCGCGGCGGGCCGAGCTGTCGTCCGTCGTCGACGCGGTCTCGGCGCTGCCGCAGCGGCAGCGAATGGCCCTGGTGGCCCAGGTGCTCGAGGGACGCAGCACCGAGGACATCGCGCGCGAGCTGCAGGTCGGCGAGCACGCGGTCCACCAGCTGCTGTTCCGTGCCCGTTGCCAGCTGCGACGTGCGCTCGGGGTGATCATCGGCCCGTGGATGCTGCTGCGGGCGCGGGCCGCACGCGCAGCTGCGGCGCTGCTGTCCGGCGGCGCCGGCGGAGGCGGAGCCACCGCAGCGGTGCGCGCGGGTGTCGCAGTTCTGGCCGGTGGGGCTGTCATCGGGGCGGGCACCACGACGCTGGGCCGCCACGCCGGACACGCGGCTCATGCCACGACGGCAGCGGCCCGACCCGTCGCGCCGAGCGTGCCCGCGGCCGCCGTCGCGCCGAGGTCCCCCGCCCGGCGGGCGGTACGCCGACCGTCCGTGCCGTCCACGTCCTCGGCGACCACGCACCCGCGCAAGCGACCGCGGACGGACGCGCCCGCGGCGGCGCACCCTGCGCGCCCGGCCCAACGCGCCCCGGCGGCCACGACCCCGGCGGCCACGACCCCGGCGG
>CAYUDT010000032.1:0-44959 GCA_964443695.1 uncultured Conexibacter sp.
CCATCTGGCCGGGGCCGCGGATGCCCTTCATCACGCGGGCGGGCCAGGCGGAGGCACCGATCGAGCCGGGGGCGCGCACGTTGTGCGAGCCGTGGGACTTCGGGCCGGACTGGAAGCCATGGCGCTTGATCGTGCCCTGGAAGCCCTTGCCCTTGGACGTGCCGGCGATCTTGACCTTGTCGCCCTCGGCGAAGGCGTCGACGGTCACGGTGTCGCCCACCGTCAGCTCGCCGGCCTCGTCGCGGAACTCGACGAGATGCTTCATCGGCGGCGCCTGGTTGGCCTTCAGGTGGCCGAGCTCAGGCTTGCTGAGGTGCTTCTCCTTCGTGGCGCCGAACGCGAGCTGCACGGCCTCGTAGCCGTCCTTCTCGTGCGTCCGGATGCCGGTCACGGGACACGGACCGGCCTCGAGGACGGTGACGCGCTCGACGCGGCCGTCCTCCAGGAAGATCTGCGTCATCCCGAGCTTCTTGGCGAGGATGGCGGACATCAGCCGACCAGCTTGATCTCGATGTCGACGCCCGCGGGGAGGTGGTCGAGCCGCTGGAGCGAGTCGACGGTCTTCGGGGTCGGCTGGTGGATGTCGATGAGACGCTTGTGCGTGCGGATCTCGAAGTGCTCGCGCGAGTCCTTATCCTTGAAGGGCGAGCGGATCACGCAGTACACGTTCTTCTCGGTCGGGAGCGGCACGGGACCGGAGACGCTCGCGCCGGTGCGCGTCGCCGTCTCGACGATCTCCTTGGCCGCCGCCTCGATGGCCGAGTGGTCGTAGGCCTTGAGCCTGATGCGGATCTTGTTCTGGGTGGCGGTTGCCATGGGGGAGTCTTTCCGTCTTCCGTCTGCTGTCTTCTTTGCGCTGGGCTTGTGCGCCCCTGGGACCGTGATCCCTTACGCGCAGAAGGCGGGCCCTAGTACTGCAGGGCCCGCCCCTGGTGTGTCTATGAGTCTCCGAGCCCTACTGGATGATCTCGGTGACGACGCCCGAACCGACGGTGCGGCCGCCCTCGCGGATGGCGAAGCGCAGGCCGGCGTCCATGGCGATCGGCTGGATCAGCTCGATCTCCATCTGGACGTTGTCGCCCGGCATGACCATCTCCACGCCCTCGGGCAGGTTGGCGACACCGGTGACGTCGGTCGTGCGGAAGTAGAACTGCGGCCGGTAGCCGGTGAAGAACGGCGTGTGACGGCCACCCTCCTCCTTCTTCAGGACGTAGACCTCGGCCTTGTACTTCGTGTGCGGCGTGATCGAGCCGGGCTTGCAGAGGACCTGGCCACGCTCGACCTCCTCACGCTTGGTGCCACGGAGCAGCGCGCCCACGTTCTCGCCGGCGCGACCCTCGTCGAGGATCTTGCGGAACATCTCAACACCGGTGACGACCGTGGTGGTCGTCTCCTTGATGCCGACGATCTCGACGTTGTCGCCGGTGTTGATGATGCCCTGCTCGATGCGGCCGGTGACGACCGTGCCACGACCCGTGATCGAGAAGACGTCCTCGATCGGCATCAGGAACGGCTTGTCAAGGGCACGCTCGGGCTCCGGGATGTAGGAGTCGAGGGCGTCGGCCAGCTTGTAGATGGCCTCCTTGTACTGCTCCTCGCCGTTCAGCGCGCCCGTGGCCGAGCCGATGATGAACGGGATGTCGTCGCCCGGGAAGTCGTACTCGGAGAGCAGCTCGCGGACCTCGACCTCGACGAGCTCCAGGAGCTCCTCGTCGTCGACCATGTCGGCCTTGTTGAGGAAGACCACGATGTACGGCACGCCGACCTGACGGGCGAGCAGGATGTGCTCACGCGTCTGGGGCATCGGGCCGTCAGCAGCCGAGACCACCAGGATCGCGCCGTCCATCTGCGCGGCGCCGGTGATCATGTTCTTGACGTAGTCGGCGTGACCCGGGCAGTCGACGTGGGCGTAGTGACGCGCCTCGGTCTGGTACTCGACGTGCGACGTCGCGATCGTGATGCCGCGCTCCTTCTCCTCAGGAGCGTTGTCGATCTCGGCGAAGGACTTGGCCTCGCCGCCCATCTTCTCGGCGAGCACGGTCGTGATGGCAGCCGTCAGCGTCGTCTTGCCGTGGTCGATGTGACCGATGGTGCCGACGTTGACGTGCGGCTTGTCGCGCTCGAACTTCTCCTTCGCCATCTCTGTGTTGCTCCTCTGAGGGTGTCTGCGGTTCGCAAATTGGGCGAACCCGTTGAAGCTATCGAATAAATCCCGCTGATGCGGTCTGGCCGACTGCGTCGACCAGATCGGAAGATCCGCTGGCGCAGATCTTCCGTCCGGCGTGTCTGCTTGCTACGCCGTGGCGGCGTCGCCCGACAGGCCCTCGACCACCTTCTCGGCGATGTTGGGCGGCACTTCCTCGTACTTCTCGAACTGCATCGTGTACGTCGCGCGTCCCTGCGTGTTGGAGCGCATGTCCGTCGCGTACCCGAACATCTCCGACAGCGGCACGTGGCCGGTGACCGCCACGGCGTTGCCGCGGCGCTCCTGGCCCTCGATGCGGCCGCGGCGGCGGGACAGGTCGCCGATGATGTCGCCGAGGAACTCCTCCGGCGTCACGACCTCGACCTTGAAGATCGGCTCGAGCAGCACCGGCTTGGCGCGCTTGGCCGCCTCCTTGAAGCCGATCGAGCCGGCGATCTTGAAGGCGATCTCCGAGGAGTCCGTGTCGTGGTACTTGCCGTCGACCAGGATGACGCGGATGTCGACCATGGGGAAGCCGGCCTTGACGCCGGTCGTCATGGCCTCCTCGACGCCCTTCTCGACGGCGGGGATGAACTCGGTCGGGATCGCGCCGCCCTTGATCTTCGAGACGAAGTCGAAGCCCTCGCCGGGCGCCGGCTCGATGTCGAAGTAGACGACGCCGTACTGGCCCGAGCCACCGGTCTGGCGGACGAACTTGCCCTCGACCTTCTGGGCGGTGCCGCGGATGGTCTCGCGGTAGGAGACCTGCGGGCGGCCGACGTTGGCCTCGACGTTGAACTCGCGTTTCATGCGGTCCACCAGGATCTCCAGGTGGAGCTCGCCCATGCCGGAGATCTCGGTCTGGCCGGTCTCCTCGTTGGTGGCGACGACGAACGTCGGGTCCTCCTCGGCCAGGCGGCCGAGGGCGACGGACATCTTCTCCTGGTCGGACTTGGTCTTGGGCTCCACGGCGACCTTGATGACCGGCTCGGGGAACTCCATCGACTCGAGCTTGATCGGCTTGTCGGGCGCGCACAGCGTGTCGCCCGTGACGATCTGCTTGATGCCGACGCCGGCGGCGATGTCGCCGGCGTAGACCTCGTCGAGCTCCTCACGGTCGTTGGCGTGCATCATCAGGATGCGGCCGACGCGCTCGGTCTTGCCCGAGCTGACGTTGAGGATGCGCCCGCCGGCCTCCAGGCGGCCGGAGTAGACGCGGAAGTAGGTGAGCTTGCCGACGAACGGGTCGGCCATGATCTTGAACGCGAGCGCGCTGAACGGGTCCGAGTCGGACGCCTGACGCGTGGCGGGCTCGCCGTCGGAGCCGTCCTTGTTGGGGATGACGCCCTCGATGGCGGGGACGTCCAGCGGCGACGGCAGGTAGTCGATGACCGCGTCCAGCAGCGGCTGCACGCCCTTGTTCTTGAAGGACGAGCCGCAGAGGATCGGCGTGATCGCGATGTCGAGCGTCGCGGCGCGGATGGCGGCCTTCAGCTTGTCCTCGGGGATGTCCTCACCCTCGAGGAACAGCTCGGCGACCTCGTCGTCGTAGGCACCGACCTCGTCGAGCATCTTCTCGCGGGCCTCCTCGGCCTCCGGGAGCAGGTCCTCGGGGATGTCGATGACGTCGATCTCCTTGCCGAGATCGTCGCGGTAGTAGATCGCCTTCATCGCGACCAGGTCGATGAGACCCTCGAAGTTGTCCTCCGCGCCGATCGGCAGCTGGATCGGGACCGGGTTGGCGCCGAGACGGTCGACCATCGTCTGCACCGACATCATGAAGTCGGCGCCCATCTTGTCCATCTTGTTGCAGTAGGCGATGCGCGGCACCGAGTACTTGTCGGCCTGGCGCCAGACGGTCTCGGACTGCGGCTCGACGCCGGCGACCGAGTCGAAAACGGCGACTGCGCCGTCGAGGACGCGCAGCGAGCGCTCGACCTCGACGGTGAAGTCGACGTGGCCGGGCGTGTCGATGATGTTGATGCGGTGGTTCAGCCACTCGCACGTCGTCGCGGCCGATGTGATCGTGATGCCGCGCTCCTGCTCCTGCTCCATCCAGTCCATCTGGGCCGCGCCGTCGTGGACCTCACCGATCTTGTGGCTGCGGCCGGTGTAGTAGAGGATCCGCTCGGTCGTGGTCGTCTTGCCGGCGTCGATGTGCGCCATGATCCCGATGTTGCGGGTCTTCTCGAGTGGGAACTTGCGTGGCATCGAATTCGATCTCTGGTGGTGAGGCGTCTATGGGCAAAAAGAACGGGCCCCGAGGGCCCGCGCGCGCAAAGGGATCTTGTGTGATCCTCCGCGCTATGTGGCCTGGGTATCCATGCGTAAGCAGGGCGCTCACCGAGGGCGGGCGCGCATGAGCGCAGACGCACCGGAAGCGACGGACAACGATAGCAGGGATCGTGTTTCGGCCCGGTCTCGCGGGGGCACCTCCACGCGGTTGATGCCGACGGTGGGCGCGTTGCGCCTGCTGCTGGCGGTGGTGGGCGTCATCGGAGCCGTGTTGACCGTGGTTTCCGCGTTCTCCACGGTCATCGAGATCAAGGTGCTGACGGCCACCTCCCTGGCCACCGACTTCGACACCGACATCAGCGGTCTGGACCGGCACGGACCGGCCCTGATCATCATCGCGGCGTTCGGGCTGGCCATGCTCGCGGGCGCGGTCCTGCGGGCCGCACGTCCGGCGATGGCCGCGGTCGCCGCGGCCGGGGCGATCTGCCTGGGCATCGCGATCGTGTCCGACGCCGACCACATCCACGACACGGGCGAGGTCGGGCAGCTCTATGAGTCGGCCAGCGCCGACGCCGGCAGCGGCTTCTTCCTGGAGACGCTGGGCGGCGCGCTGATGCTCATCGCCGGCGGCGGCCTGCTGGTGCTGTCCGGCGTGCCCAGCGGCCCGTCGGAGCCCCGCGAGCGCACCCCGCGCGAGCCCCGCCGGCGCCGCCGTCCGGCCACCGAGGACGAGCCGCCGGAGCCGCGCGAGTCACGCGGCCCCGAGGCCAAGGCCGACGACTGGTTCAGCTGAACCGGTCGAACCTGCTTCCTCCCCCCGGGCCGGTGGCCGACGAGCCGGTCCGGCCGCCGGGGCGCGGTGTCACGCCCGCTTCTTGGACTTCCGGGGGGCGGGGATCGCGAGCGTGATCCCCACCTTGGTGTCCTTGGTCCGGTAGGTCCCGTGCTTGACCGTCTGGGACCTCACCCGCAGCCGCGAGGAGTGCCGCTGGCTCTTCCTCGCCGGCCGCCGGACGGTCCCGAGCTTGCAGTGCCCCTTGGCCAGCGCCTTCCTGGCGTAGGCCTCGGTGTGCCCCGTCAACGTCGGGACATGGCAGCGCACGGTGGGAGCCACCACCGGCGGCCTGATCACCGGCACGACAGGCGGGGCCGGGTCGGAGACGGTGATCGGCCCCCCGGCCGTGGCCACGTTGCCGCCCTCGTCGGTCGCGGCGACCGTCACGTTGCGTGGGCCCGACGCGCCGAACGCGTGGGTGACCGCAGGCCCATCGGCGCCGCTGCCGTCCCCGAAGTCCCAGTGGTAGGACACGCCCGAGGTGGCGTCACTCGCGGCCGCGCTGAAGCTGACGGCCTGCCCGGTCGTGGCCAGCTTCGGGATCGACTGGGCGGTGAACGCCGGCGGCGTCGCGTCGAGCACGAGCAGACGCCCCGCTTCGGTCTCGGAGACGAGGATGGCCGCCGCGTCGCCCGCCGCCGACACAGCGGGCCGGTACGCGGTCTCGGCGAACAGCTGCCCACTGGGCTTGGCGGGCCGCGCGATCACCGCTGCCCCGGACGGTGGCTCGTAGACCAGCCCGATGTTCGTCGGGCCGGAGCTGGTCACGAAGGACTGCACGTAGCCGCCGGCGAGGGTCGGCGTGCCGAACAGCGGGATGTCGTTGGCCGCCAGGTACGGCGCCGTCGCCCCGAGGCCGGCGGCGGTGGCCGGACCGCTGTAGGCCTGCGAGCCGTCGATACCGAACATCGTCACGCCTCCGGCCCGGGCAACCGTGGCCGACAGCGCGCTCACGACGGGCGAGACGTGAAAGCCGGAGAACGCGACGCCCATCGGCACCCCACCGGAGGCCGAGCCGACGTGCGTGAATTCCTTGACCAGATGGTGCCCCGAGTCAGACTCGAAGGTCAGCACGCCGATCGTCCCGTCCGGCGCGAGGCTGAGGTCGGAGGAGCCGAACCCGAACGGCGCGTCGTAGCCGTCGTCGGTCGTGATCGCGGTGCCGGCGCCGAACGTCGCCCCGCGTGGCCGCACCGACACGGCGGCGAGCTGGTGCGGCGCGGTCGTCGTGCGCGACCAGGCGATCACCGCGTCACCCGCGCCGTTGACCTGCATCCGCAGCGAGCCGACGGTGACGTCCTTGTTGGCGACCGAGAGGTAGACCGGTGACGACGGCTCGCCGCCGAACGGGATCGTGGTCTCCCGGACGCGCTTGACGCCGGCGTCGACGCGGAGGTAGGCCACGGTGACGTTGCCCGCGTCGTCGATGCCGACCTGCCCGTTGCAGCCGTCCTCCAGGGCCTTGGCGCCACCGAACGGCTGACCGGCCGGCTTGATCCGCACGGACAACGCGTACGGGCAGTCGCCAATTGGCGTGGCGGTGGAGATCGCCGCGACGTCACCGCGGGCGTTGGCCACCACCGCCGTGGTGCCCTCGTCGCTGGCGTCCCCGAGCTTGACGAGGTCGGTGAACGGTCCACCGCCGGCCGGGCGCGCGACGACGTAGACGCCTTCGTCGGTGCGGGCGGGGTCGTCGTAGGCACGGTCCTCGGCGATGTAGACGTTGCCCGCCCCATCCATCGCGACGCTGCCGCCGTAGAGCGAGTCCCCGGGCAGCGCGACGGGCGGCAGCCACGCCGCGGCGTGCGCGGTCGCGGTGGCTGTCAGGACGCCGGCCAGCGCCAGCAGCAAGGGGATGGTGCGGCGCATCACGTGGCCTTCTTCCTCTTCTTGGTCCTGGGGATCGCGAGCGTGATCCCCACCTTCGTGTCCTTGGTCCGGTAGGTCCCGTGCTTGACCGTCTGGGACCTCACGCGCAGCCGCGAGGAGTGCCGCTGGCTCCTCTTCGCCGGCCGCCGGACGGTCCCGAGCTTGCAGTGCCCCTTGGTCAGCGCCTTCCTGGCGTAGGCCTCGGTGTGCCCCGTCAACGTCGGGACGTGGCAGCGCACCGCAACCGGCACGACGGGCGGCGTGACCGGCACCACCGGCGCGGCGGGCACCGTGACGGCGCCGGTGGCGGTCGTGGAGTTGCCACCGCCGTCGGTGGCCGTGAGCGTCACGCTCCGGGCACCGGCCGTGCCGAACGCGTGGCTGACCGCGGGCCCGTCGGCGCCGCTGCCGTCCCCGAAGTCCCAGTGGTAGCTCACCGCGGAGGCGGCGTCGGTCGCGCCGGCCGAGAACGGGACCGGCCGCCCGATCGCCGCGGTCGCCGGCACCGACAGCTCGGTGATCGCCGGCGCGATCACGTCGTCCATCCGGATCATGGCCGTGACGTCGTCGTCGCCGAAGTCGTCGTTGCCCTTGGTGTCGTCGCGGGTCCAGCCGATCAGCGGGTCCCCGGCGTGGTCGAACGTCACCGGCATCGCCCGGGCGTTGTTGATGCCGATGTACAGCACGAACGGCTGCACCGGTGCCGTGAACGTGTCCACGACGTCGGGTGCGTGGAACGGGCCGCCCGGCGGCCGGTAGGCGAGGTCCAGTCCGGTGTACTTCGCGGTGACGAGGTCCGCCGTCGGGAAGGCCAGTGCGACATGGCCCTTCCCGTCGCCGTACAGCGCCGGCTGGGCGCCGCTGCTGCTGACGAGCTCCGGCGCGCCGAAGCTGCCGCCGTCGACCGCGCGGCTGACCTGGAGGTTGAGCGGGTACTGGCGGTAGGCCACCAGCAGCGTGTGGTCGTCGGCGTAGGTCACCGACGGCTCCAGGCTGTCGGTGTCGCCGGGTGTGGCGACGGTCTCGACGCCGCCGAGCCCCGTTGCCGCGGTGCCGCGCAGCATCACGATCCTGAAGTGGCCGCCGTCGGCGTGCTGGACCGCGACCGCGATGCGGCCGCCGGCGTCGATGGCGACCGAGGGCTGCGGGTTGGTACCCGAGATGACCGGGTCGGTGGCCAGCGTCTTGGGCGCGGAGAAGGCACCGCCCGCGGGGCGAACAGCGGCCTGGATGACGCGGTTGCCGGCGCCGTCGCCGCGGCTCCAGGCGACCACCGCATCCCCGGCCGGGTTCATCGCCAGGTGCGGCACGTCGGCGTCGAACCCGCCCGGCGAGAGGTCCAGCGGGGCGGAGAACGACCCGCCCGCGGGGCGGTCGGCGATCGCCACGCGCGTATGCGCCGCGGGCTTCTCCAGGAAGGCCGCCAGGACGTCACCGGCGGCATCGATGCCCGCCACCGGCTGGGAGCTGGCGACACCGCTGGTGCCGATCGGCAGCGAGATGAAGTCCGCCCCGGGTGCGGCGCGCAGCAGCACCGTCGGCGTGCTGAAGTTCGTGCCGTCCGCGGAGATCGCCACGGCACCGGAGGCGCTGGCCACGGCGCCGCCCGTGAGCTGGCCCCCCAGCGGCACGAGCGGACCGAATGCCGAGCCGGCGCTCCGTTCGCGGAGCACGCCGGTCTCGTCGCTGGAGCCCGTGCCCTCGATCCAGGCGAGCGTGAGCTGGTCGCCGGGCTCGTGGATGACGGGCGTCGGAAGCGCGCTGCGCAGCGGCGTGCCGATCGTCTCGGCGGGCAGCAGGCCCGCGTGGGCCGTCGCGGTCAGCGCTCCGGTGAGCGCGACACCCGCCAGCCCGGCCCTGACCCCGCGCGACATGGCGCGAGTGTCACACGGGGCCTGGTGGAGACCGGTATCTGTCAGGTCTCCACCAGTCCCGGTCGAGCGCTCAGCCGTTGATGCTGAGCGCGAACCCGCAGCGGTCGCCCGCGCCGTAGGGCCCGTCGCCGCCCGCGAGGGTGCCGGTCTTGGCCATCAGCGGCGCGCGGAACTCGAACGTCGAGCCGTCCGGTGCCACGACCTGCGACCAGTCGTCGTCACCGTCGTACTCGACGACGTTGCCCGAGTCGGAGCTGACGACGTCGACCTGCCGGTTGGCCTCGGTCGTCGCCGGCCCGAGGAAGTCGGGGTCGCCGAACAGGCCGTCCTCCTGCCCGTCGAGCACCGAGCCGTTCTGGGTGGAGCTGACGTAGATCTCGCCGAGGACGCGCGGGGTCGCCCCCGGGCCGGCGTCGGAGTCGACGAAGCACTTCGCGGTCACCTTGAACACGCCGAAGGACCCGAGGTCGATCGCGGTCGCCTGGTCGCGCGCGGTGGCCTCGTCGGTGTTCGTCGCCGTCGGCGAGGAGAACTTCATCTTGCCCAGCACCGTGCGGCCGCTGACCGCGTCGGCGGTGATCGCCCGGTCGGCGGTGCCCGCCGTGGCGGCCTTGCCGGTCAGCGCCTGCTTGGCGATCTCGTCGGCGCTGAGGCCATCGACCTTGTCGGCGTTGAGGTTGGGGACGACGCCGGTGGCCGTGGGGCTGATCGTGAACGGCACCAGGCCCTTGGTCTGGAACGAGGCGGCCGGGCCCTTGTCGAGGTTGGCCGCACGCGTGCACTCCAGCGTCGGACGGCGACAGCCGTAGATGGCCGAACCGCCCGCGGTCGGGCCGGTCGAGACGTTGGACTGGCGGGTGCCGTACTGGTTGCCGGTCACCTTGGAGATGATCTGCGTCTCCTTGGTCGCCGTGCCGTTGCGGACGCCCTCCTTCAACGGCAGGCCCGTGGTCGCCTGCACGACGGTGGCGCCGGTCAGCGCCAGCATGACGACCGAGCCGCCGAACAGCGCCTTGTTGGAGACGCGGCCGAGGCGACGGCGGCGCCGGGGCGCCGGGGTGGTGTCGTCGCCGACTGCGGTCCAGTCGATGAACTCTCGCTCCATGTGTTCCCTCCCTAAGGGAAATGGTGGGGTGGTGACCGTTCCAACAGGGCACCACCGCGAGAGTTACGGCATCTGTCGCAGAAAGCACGAAGGCCGCCCCGGAGGGCGGCCTTCGAAAGGCTGCGTGGCGCGGCGCGCCGGCTACCAGCGGTAGTGCGCGAAGGCCTTGTTGGCCTGGGCCATGCGGAAGATGTCGTCCTTGCGCTTGTAGGCGCCGCCCTGCTGGGCCTGCGCGTCCATGAGCTCGTTGGCCAGACGCTGGGCCATCGTCTTCTCGCGGCGGTTGCGCGCGAACTCGACCAGCCAGCGGACGGCGAGCGTGCGGGCGCGACGGGCCGGGACCTCGACGGGCACCTGGTAGGTGGCACCACCGACGCGGCGGGAGCGGACCTCCAGCTGGGGCGTCAGGGCCTTCAGCGAGGCCTCGAGCTGCTCCAGGGGATCCTTGCCGGTCTTCTCGGCGATGATCGCGAGGGCGTCGTAGACGATCTTCTCGGCCGTCGACTTCTTGCCGTCCAGCATCACCTTGTTGATGACCTGCTGGACGAGACGGTTGCGGTGGACGGCGTCCGGCTCGATCGGCCGGATCTGCGCGGCTGCGCGGCGGGGCATGGTTCTGGGAATTCCTTACTTCTTCTTGACGCCGTACTGCGAGCGGGCCTTCTTGCGATCGCTCACGCCGGAGGCGTCGAGGGTGCCGCGGACGACCTTGTAGCGGACACCCGGGAGGTCCTTGACGCGGCCGCCACGCACGAGCACGACGGAGTGCTCCTGGAGGTTGTGGCCCTCACCCGGGATGTACGCCGTGACCTCGATGCCGCCCGAGATGCGAACACGCGCGACCTTGCGCAGCGCCGAGTTCGGCTTCTTGGGCGTCGTCGTGTAGACGCGCGTGCACACGCCGCGGCGCTGAGGCGCTGCGACCTTCTTCTTGCGGCCCTTCCCGGACTTGAGGCCCGGGGTGGACAGCTTCTTCACCTTGGCCTTGCGGCCCTTGCGCACGAGCTGGCTAGTCGTCGGCATTCGACGCGGGATCGTAGCAACGACCCTGCGATCCACGCGGTGTGGTACCCCTTCGGGTCAGATGGCAGGCCCGCTCGCCCCGCTCAACGACCTCCAGAGGAACATCGCCGCGCTCGCCACGCTTCCTGCGCTGGTCGGCCGGATGGTCAAGGACGTCCGCCTCATGCGCGAGGCCGTCGAGGACCTCCCCAAGGAGGTCGCGCAGTTGCGTCTGAGCGTCGAGTCGCTCCACGCCGACATGAAGAACATGGTCGACGACGTGCACGAGCTCAAGGGCCTGCAGCAGCAGCTCGACGAGCTCAACGGGTCGCTGGCCCGGCTGCCGTTCATGCGCCCCTCGCGGGCGCAGCGCAAGAGCACGCCGCCCCCCGAAGCGGCGTAGGCGTCCGCCTCAGCAGGCAACCGGGGCCGAAGCGGCGCAGAGCTTCAGCGGCCCGAGCTCCCAGTCGGGATCCTGGGTGTTGTACGTGCCGATCGAGCTGAAGCGCCCGCCCCCGCCGCCGTGCACGCCGATCATCTTCACGTCGTACTGGCGGGGCTTGTTCACCAGCCCGAAGACCGGAGCGCCGCTGTCACCCTCCTGGCTGTAGTAGGAGGATTTGGCCTGGCAGAAGTAGCGCCACTTGCGGGTGGGTGACGTCTGCTGCACGTCGACGGTCTCGCAGGTCGCAGTGACCTTGCCGTGGGTGAGGCCCGTGCTCTGGCCCACCTTGATGATGTTGTAGCCCACCGCGGGGAAGTCGACGACGCCGACCACGCGGAACTTGCTGACGCCGTCCCAGTCGGTGGTGAGCTCGGTGTAGGGACGCGCGATGTAGCCCAGGCTCCAGACGGTGTTGGGCGGGTCCTTCTTGATGAAGAGGGTGTCGCTGTAGCGGCAGTACCAGCCCTCGGAGACCTTGCAGCCGTCAAAGCCCGTGTAGTAACGCGGGTTGTGGTTCTCCGGGCCGATCTTGTTCTCGGCGAGCTTCGTCGGCTGGTAGTAGGTGGCGGCAGCCGGCTGGGGGTCACCGTTGCGCCAGCGGTTGCCGCAGTGCGAGGCGGTGACGTACCCCGTCACCGGCTTGTTGTTGGCGTCGTAGCGCACCGCCGGGAAGACCGTGCACGCACCGTCGTCGTAGATGCTCAGGCCACCGACCACCGGGCGGTCCTTGTCGGTCAGCGACTCGGGTCGCTCGGGCGCGACGCGCTTGGTGCGGACCATCGCCGGGTCGACCCCTGCCGTGCGCGCCTTGCCGGCCAGCATCCCGGCGCCGGTGTCGCTGGTGACCCCGAACGTGAGTCGGTTGGCGCGCTCGTCGATGTCGGAGGACACGACGTCCTCGTGCTCGAGCGCATCGGCGCGCGTGAGGATCGCGTAGGTCCTGCGGAGCGCCTTGAAGGAGTAGCCGGCGCCCTGCACGCGCAGCTTGCCCAGGGGCCCGAGGCTGCGCAGCGCCGGGCGCAGCAGGCGCGCGGCCCGTGCGGCGTCAGCGCGCCGGCCGCCGACGACGCGGACGACCATCCGGTGGCGGTCCGTATCGAGGTACATGCCCGCGAAGGCGGGAACGGCCTGGGCGACGCCGGCGAACAGGTCGTCGATCGAGCGCCCCGTCTTGGGCGGCACGGGCAGCGTCTGGGCCGGCGGATCGGTCGTACCGGGCGGCGGCGGTGCGGTCGTGGTGGGCGCGGGCGGCGTCGTGGTGGTCGGCGTGGTGTCGGTCGGGGTCGTCTCGGTCGGGCGCGTCGGCGTGGTCTCGGTGGTGGTCCCCGGACCACCGACCTGGCCGGATGCGGGCGCGGACACGATCAACGAGGCCGTCGTCCCTCCTGCTGCGGCGGTGACGAGCGCGACGAGGGCCAGGCGGAGCAGTGAGCCGGACATGAGCGCAGCATGAAGAGGGCACGGGCACGGCTCATGGGGGTGCACCCCCCATCTTTTGCGCGCGGGGCGTCGAGGCTGCAGTCTGTGACGACGGTGACACCTGCTCTGCCGGAGCGGTGACGGACAGGCCCGCGCAGGACTGGTTCGGTGCTCTACATGCGAAAACTGCTACCGCTCCTGGCGGTCCTCCTCCTCGCCTCCCCGTGCGTGGCCGAGGCAGCGACCGCGACCGAGAGCTTTGAGTCCTACGCCCCCGGGACGTTCATCGACAACCAGTTGAACGGCTCGCTCGGCGTCCACTTCGACGGCGCCAGCGATGGCCGCCACCCCGTCGTCCGCGACGTCGGGACCCGGGCGAGCTCCGGGACCCGCGTCGTCGAGCTGGGCACCTGTGACGGGTTCACCGACGGCTGTGGTGAGAACTACACCGGCTTCTCCTCGACCGGGCGCCTGTCCACGTCCGCCTCCTCGGTCTCGATGACCGCCGGCCTGTACTCGACCGTGTCCGACCCGTTCAGCGGCACGATGACCCTGACGGCGTACAACGACGCCAACGAGGTCGTCGGGACGACCGGCCCGCAGACCGTGGAGAACCCGGCTCCGTTCACCAAGGAGCTCACGGTCACCTCGTCGGGCCAGGACATCACCCACTTCACGATCACGACCGACACGTCGGGCGGGTTCGCCTACGACGACCTGAAGATCGGGCGTCCCGATCCGGGCGACGGCACGCCGCCGCCGAAGGCGACCTTCGACATCAGCAGCGGCGACTCCGTGGTCGACCTGCTGCAGGGCGAGAGCCGCGACGTCGGGGTCGAGCTGGCCCGCGCCAACGGCTCCGACGGAGACGTCGACTTCGGGATCGAGGGTCTGCCGGCAGGGATGACGGCGACGTTCGACCCCGCGACGGTCACCGGCACCAACACCCACACGACCATCCACTTCAAGGCCGACGCAGGCGCGGCGGCCACGACCAACTACTCCGACGTCACGATCACCGCGACGCCGAGGACCGAGGCGGCCGGCACCCAGGTCCGGACGCTGAAGAAGATCGCGCGGATCTCGGAGAACTGCGCGAAGACCGTCCGCTTCGAGTTCGTCGACCTCCGGTCGCCGGGCTGCATGCGCAAGGTCGGCGACGTCTACACGACCTCCATCAACCAGACGGTCCGCATCAACGGCCTGCTGCTCAAGCCGCTGGACGGCCAGCGCTTCCTCCAGATCGACGCGAAGAACCAGACGATCAGGTCGCTGGGCGCAACATCCACGTATGCGGTCGCGGTCCCCAGCACCATCGCGGGCGTCCCCGACATCCCGCTGTACGCCGGGCCGATCAACTGGGACTTCAAGAAGCCCGAGACCAACGGCGTCTCCCAGACCCCGATCAGCCCCAACCATGAGCTCGTCGGCCTGGACGTCAGCGGCGTGAAGTCGCTGAACGGCCTGCCCATCACCGGGCTGAAGGTGCAGTTCACGCCCGCAGGCACGTCGGTGCTGAAGCCCACCGTGCGGTTGGGCTTCTGGCCCTTCTCCTACCTGGGTGCGATCACGGCGACGCCGCAGTTCAAGGCAGACAACGATCACGGCGCCGACTTCAGCGGCCTCGAGGTCAAGGTCGACAAGGTCTCCGCGCTGGGCATCGAGCTCCGGGACGTCACCGTCAAGTACACCGGCCCGGGGTCCTGGGGCGGATCGGCCAAGGTCGTCCTGAAGTTCGGCAGGCAGCTCACCGTTGGCGCCGGATTCGGCATCAAGAACGGAGACTTCGACTATCTCAACGGCTCCGTCGGCGGCATCAACACGCCGATCGGCACCGGGATCTACCTGCAACGCATCGGGTTCAGCGTCAAGACCAACCCGCTGACGCTCCAGGGCTCCATCGGCCTGAGCGCCGGCCCGACGGTGGCGGGCAAGCAGGCCGTCACGTTCGACGGGGCGGTCACCGCGACGCTGGCGGACCCGTTCGTCATCCAGGTCGACGGCTCGGCCAAGCTGGCCGACAGGTTCCAGATCGGCCAGGCGTTCCTGCGCTACTCGTCGATCGGCCTGTTCGAGTTCGGCGGCAACGTCCACCTCGGCCTGGGGCCGCTCACGCTCGACGGTGGCGTGACCGGCTGGGTCGCGGGTCTGACGTCCTTCGACGTCGAGGGCCAGGTCTCCGGCTGCGTGTCGATCGACTACCTGCCGGACCCCTGCGCGACGGCGAAGGCCCTGGTCTCCAGCAAGGGCGTCGCGGGCTGCGTCAGCGTGTTCGGCTACGGCGTCGGCGCAGGCTACGTCTGGGGCGGATCGGCCGACGCGTTCACCGGTTGTGATCTCTCGCCCTACCGCGAGGTCCGCCCGGGTGCCACCGCCCGCGCCGCGGTCGCCGGCGCCGGCCCGGCCCGGACGCTCGACGTCGAGCCCGGCCTGCCCGTGCTCGCGTGGTCGCTGAAGGGCAACGGCGAGGGCCCGGGCCACGCGCCCGGCGTCACCGTCACCGGCCCGCAGGGTGAGCGCCTGGAGCTCACCCCGCAGCACCCGTACGTCAAGAACGACAGGTTCTACGCAGGCATCGGCGAGAACGGCACGACGTTCGTCGTCGTCGCCAAGCCCTCGGCGGGCCGGTGGACGATCGCCCCGAACGGCGACGTCCCTGTCACCGGCGTGCGCCAGGCTGACGGCCTGCCGGCGCCGCGCGTCCACGCCGCGGTGAAGGGGTCCGGCCCGAAGCGCAGCTTCGCCTGGAGCCTCGCGCCCCGCGCCGGCCAGACCGTGGAGTTCGCCGAGATCGGCAAGGACGTCAAGGCCGCGATCACGGCGACCGCCAGAGCGCGGGGCGTGCTGCGCTTCACGCCGGCGCCCGGCCCGGGCGGCAGGCGCACGATCGTCGCGAAGGTGCTGCAGGACGGCGTGCCGCGCAAGGTCATCACCGTCGGCTCCTACGTCGCCCCGGCCATGGCCCGGCCGGCGAAGGTGTCCGCGCTGAAGGTCACCCGTGCCGGCACCAAGCTGCGGATCAGCTTCCGGCCGAAGGTCGCCGGGTTCCGTCACGCCGTGCGGGTCGCGCTCAGCGACGACCGTGAGCTCGTCCGCGTCCTGTCGGCCCGGACGCGCACGCTGACGGTCGGCAACGTGGCGCCGAGGACGACCGGCAAGGTCTCCGTCACCGACCTCACCGCCGGCAACGCCAAGGGCCCGATCGCGGCGGTCACGGTCAAGAGGGCCGTGGCGAAGAAGCCGAAGCGGTCGAAGAAGTAGGTCGCGAGGTCTACGCTCCCGGTCGATGTTCCACATCGGCTGGGAGCGCACGACCGCGAAGCTCATCGACCAGGTCCGCGTGCGCAAGGACGCCTACCAATCGGAGATGGGCGGGCGCACCCCGTTCGAGGTCTGGGACTACATGGTCGAGGTGACCGGTCGCGACGGGCAGCCGACGCGTCTGGTCATCCGCGAGAAGAGCTTCGAGGTGAAGCTGCCGCCCATCGGCCAGGAGGTGCCGGTCCTGGTCAACCGCCGCCGGACCAAGGCGGCCTTCGACATGGACGATCCCGTCATCAGCACGCGGATGCACCAGAAGGCCGCCGCCGCGCGCCGCGAGGAACGCGACGCGGCCAGACGGGCGCGGTTCGAGGAACGCCGGGACGGACGGGACTAGACGGCCGCGACGCCGGCCAGCGCCTGCTCGGGCGCGACGAAGTCCAGGCCCTGGTCACGGGCGACCGGCTCGTAGGTGACGTGGCCGTTGGCGACGTTCAGGCCGGCCATGAACCCCGGATCGGCGTCGAGCGCCTTGACGCCCTGCTCGGCGAGCTTGACGACGTAGGGCATCGTCGCGTTGGTCAACGCGTAGGTCGAGGTGATCGGCACGGCGCCGGGCATGTTGGCCACGCAGTAGTGCGTGATGCCCTCGACCTCGTAGGTCGGGTCGCTGTGGGTGGTGGCCCGCGAGGTCTCGAAGCAGCCGCCCTGGTCGATGGAGACGTCGACCAGCACCGCGTTCTTCTTCATGAGCTTCAGCTGCTCACGGCTGATGACGTACGGGGCCTTGGCGCCGTGGACGAGCACGGCGCCGATGACGAGGTCCATCTCCGGCAGACGTGCCTCGATCTCCAGGGTGCTGGCGAAGCACGTGCTGCAGCGGCCGTTGAGGATCGTCTCCAGGTCGCGCAGCCGGTCGATGTTGCGGTCGTAGACGTAGGTCTCGGCGCCCATGCCGATCGCGACGTCCGCCGCGTTCTGGCCGACGACGCCACCGCCGATGACCATGACCTTGCCGGCCGCGACGCCGGGCACACCGCCGAGCAGCAGGCCGCGCCCGCCGAGCGGCTTCTCGAGCATGAACGCCCCGGCCTGGGTGGCGATCTTGCCCGCGACCTCGCTCATCGGGGCCAGCAGCGGCAGGCGGCCGTTGCGGTCCTCGACGGTCTCATAGGCGATGCAGGTGGCCTTCGAGTCGACCAGGCCCTGGGTCAGCTCCGGATCAGGCGCGAGGTGCAGGTAGGTGAACAGCAGGTGATGCGGCTGCAGCCGGGCGACCTCGACGGGCTGGGGCTCCTTGACCTTGACGATCATCTCGGCCTGGGAGAAGACGGCGTCGGCGTCGGGCACGATCGTCGCGCCCTGCTCGACGTACTCGGCGTCCTCGATGGCCGAGCCGACACCGGCTCCGGCCTGGACGAACACCTCATGGCCGAGGTCGGCCAACTCGCGGACGCCGGCGGGCGTCATCCCCACCCGGTACTCGTCCGTCTTGATCTCCGTGGGAATGCCTACGCGCATGGCGAGATGGTCGTGACATGCACGGCTGGCTGCCAGGGCCTGCGACCGAAACGGTCGTGGCAGATGACTGCCACGACCGTTTGCGTCGTATTGCCGTCGGCAATGGACGCGCGGGCGCTAACGACGGGAGACCACGAGTGCCACGGTGCGGCCCCGGACCGCCATCCGCAGCACGCGGCCGGCGCGGCCCGGAGCCCTGGCCGAGCTCACGTGGCGGATCACGCAGCCCGCCCTGCCGAGCCGGCTCCGCGCCGCCGAGAAGGCCAGCCCGCGGACGTCGGCGCGGCAGACCCCGGCCCGCGCGCCGTCCCCACCGCGGGCCCCGGCCGGGCCGCTGAACGCGATCGTCGCGGGCGACGCGGAGACGTTGCCGCCGCCGTCGTAGACGTGGCCGGTGCCCGTGATCGACACGGGTGTCGTCGTGTCGAAGAACGTCGCACCGGACAGCACGACGTCGGTCCGGTCGCTCACCTTCAGCCCGGTCACCGACGAGGTCACGCTCACGTCGTCGAGGGTCGCATCGACGTCGAACGCCGGGTCGGGCGTCAGGTCCAGGCCGTTCTGGCAGGCGGACGTGATGTCCACGTGGCGCAGGGAGAGCAGCAGGTTCGCGCCGTTGGCCGCGGTGTTCTCGATCACGACGCCGGCCTGCAGGACGTGGTCGATCACCGTGTTCTCGATGGTCACCGCCCGCGCCCGCTGGATGCGGATGCCGTTGGTGCCGCTCCACGGGCAGGACGCCGTGCCGCCGACACCGGCCCCGTTGATCGAGACGTTGCGGATCGTGACGTCGTCGTCGGCGCCGGCGTTGATGATGATGCCCTGGGTGCCGCTGCTGAGGACCGAGGAGTGGTGGGTGCCACCGTCGATGGTGATCGCCTTCGTGATCGTCACGGCGCCGTAGCCGGCGCTGTCGATCGGGGTGATCACGCCGCCCTCGTTGGTCGCCGAGATCGCGCCGGCGAACGTCTTGCAGGGCAGGCTGCGACTGCAGAACGTCGGGCCGGAGGCGTTGATGTCGTCACCGACGCCGGAGACGTAGGTGTGGTCGGCGGCGGCCTGCGCGGCGCCGGGGAGGGCCAGCGCGGCCAGGGCCGCCAGCGCCACGGTGCGGACGCGCATCACCTGCTCACCTTCTTCCTCTTGGCGGGCTTCTTCCTGCCCAGCGTGACGTTCACCTTGGTGCCCGCCCTGGCCTGGGTGCCGGTCTTCAGCGCCTGGCTGAGGACACGGCCGACCTGCGACCGCTTGGACGTCGTCCTGTAGGTCACCTTCCCGACGGCGCAGCGGAAGAGCTTCAGTTGCGCCTTGACCTGGCGGAGCGTGAGGCCCTTCAGGCCGGGCACCGCGCAGACCGCGGTGAACACCGGCGGCGGGGTCGTCGTCGGCGTCGTCACGGTGCTCGTCACGGGCGGTGGCGTCGGGGCAGGGGTCGTCGTCGTCACGGTGCTCGGCGCGTCGTCCTCGTAGGTGTTGCCGCCCTTGTCGACGACCGTCCCGCCCGCCGAGTCGAACCCGGTGGGCGTCGCCACCATGCGGGTGTCCTTCACGGTGGCCGTCGCGCCGGTGGCGGCGCGCACCGCGGTGGGCGTCGACTCGATCGACGAACCGCGGATGAGCGCGTCGACGGTGAACCCGGCGAGCGGCGCGAAGCTGATGCCGCGCTGGCAGGCGGCCTTGACCGCCACCCGGTTGAGGAACACCTTGGCGTTGTTGCCCGGGGTGACCAAGATGGCGGTGTCGGTGACGTGGTCGATGTGGACGTCCTCGATGGTGATGAGGCGCCCGCCGAGGACCTTGATGCCGAACTGGCCGTTCCACGCGCACGGCTGCGCGCCGCCCGCGCCGCTGCCGTCGATCGTGACGTTGCGGATCGTGACGTCCGCGGTGGCCGGGGCGTTGACGGTGATGCCGGTGCCGCCCGCCGGGTTGATGCGGACCAGGCTGCCCTGACCGTCGACGATCAGCGACTTGGTGATGGTCAGCGGGCCGGCGTCGACGTCGTCGATCGCGTTGATCTCACCGCCGGTTGCCGTCTTGCCGATCGTCCCGGCCAGCGTGAGGCAGGGCGCCGTGCGCGAGCAGGGGTTCGCGTCGGCGCCGACGCCGGAGATCCAGGTGCGGGTGGCCTGCGCGCCGGCCGTGGGCGCGGCGGCGGCCGGAGCGACGGCGCAGATCGCCACCGCAAGCAGCGCCCGCCGAGGTGAAGGTCGTGGCATGGGCGCCAAGCTACCTCACGCGCGCGCCGCCTCCCGCGACTGGACGAGTGTTCCGCCGTGCGCGAGCATGCGACCGAAACGGTTGTGCTTGACGACATCGACAACCAGATCCTCGGTCTGCTGGTCCGCAACGCCCGCGCGTCGTACGCCGAGCTGGGCGGAGCGATCGGTCTGTCGCCGCACGCCACGGCCGACCGCGTGCGGCGGCTGGTCAGGCGCGGCGTCATCACGGGCTTCACGGTGACCGTCGATCCCGGTGCGCTGGGCTCGTCGCTGGACGCCTACATCGACGTGCGCCTGGCGCCGGGCACGCTGCCGGACCAGTTCGAGGCCCGGGTGCGCGAGCTCACCGGCATCCGCGAGATGGTGTTCGTCACCGGGCGCTTCGACTACCAGCTGCGCGTGCACTGCCGCGACGCCGACGACCTCGACCACACGCTGCGGGTGCTGCGCACGAAGGCCGGCGCGGTGCACACCGAGACGCGGATCGTCCTGCGCTCGACGCCGCTGTGATGCACCACGACCCGTACGGGTGGTGGATCGCCGAGGCGGGGGCCGGCCCGACGCTCCCGCGGTTGGAGGAGGACGCGCGGGCCGACGTCGTCATCGTCGGCGGCGGGTACCTCGGCATGTGGAGCGCCTGGCACCTGCTGGAGCGCGACCCGTCGCTGTCGGTCGTGCTGTTGGAGCGGGCGCGCTGCGGGTTCGGGCCCAGCGGGCGCAACGGCGGGTTCGCCAACCCCTACTGGGACAAGCTCGGGTCGCTCGTGGCGAAGTTCGGCGAGCGCGACGGCCTGGCGCTGGCCCGGGCAGCGGCTGCGTCGGTGCAGGCGCTGGGGACCTGGGCCGACGCGCACGGCCACGACATCTGGTTCCGGGCCGCCCCGGAGGTCGATGTCGCCACGGCGCCCGCCCAGGTCGGCGGCTGGACCGACGCCGTCGCCGAGGCCGAGCGCCGGGCCCCGGGGACCTACGTGGCGCTGACGCAGGAGCAGCGCGCGGCCCGGGTGTCGGTCCCGGCGCTGGTCGGCGGTGGCGCGCTGCTGTCCGGCAGCGCGACGCTGCAGCCGGCGCGGCTGGCGTTCGCGCTGCGCGACGAACTGCTCGCGCGCGGGGTGCGCGTGCACGAGTCCACGCGCGTCGTGGACGTCGGCGCCGGCCGCGTGCAGACCGCCGGCGGGGTGCGGGTCGAGGCCCGGGCGGTGATCCTCGCAGTCAACCACCGGGCCGCGGCGCTTCGCCGCTACGCGCGGAGGCTGAGCGTCGCCTCCAGCCATATCGTCCTGACGCGACCGGTGCCGGACCTGCTGGCAGCTGCCGGCTGGACGGGCGGCGAGGGGCTCGCCGACGGGCGCACGATGCTGCACTACTTCCGCACGACGCCCGACGGGCGCATCGCGTTCGGCTGGGGCGGCGGGCGGATGGGTCTCGGCGGGCGCGACAGCACCCGGCTGTCGGTGGACGTCGAGGTCGTCGCGCGCACGCGTGAGCATCTGCTGCGGGTCTTCGACGGGCTGACCGAGGCCGACGTCACCCACGCCTGGGGCGGGCCGATCGACGTCTCCCCCACCCGGCTGCCGCAGTACGTCAGCGACGGGCCGGTCTTCGCCGGCTTCGGCTTCACCGGCAACGGCGTCGCCCCGGCGTGGCTCGGCGGGCGGATCCTCAGCGGGCTGGCGCTCGATGTCCGCGACGACGTCACGGCGTTGCCGCTCGTCGACCGCGACGTCCCGCGTTTTCCGCCCGAGCCGCTGCGCTACGTCGGCGGCTCGATCATCCGCAACGCGATGGTGCGGCTCGACGACGCCCACGACGCGGGCGCCGAACCCGGCGCGGTCACCCGCCTGGTCGCCGGCGTGCCCCGCCGCCTCGGCCTCAGCCTGCCCCGCTAAAAGGCGTGTCGGTCTCATCGCAGGGGGTGCGATCAAACCGACACGCCTATAGGTCGACGCGTCCCGTCCGGGGGTAGCCGAAGCCGTCGACGAGGCCGTCGGCGACGCGGGTGACGGCGGCCGCGAGGTCGTCGGTCACGACGACGGCATGGCCGGCGGCGGCGAAGGCCTCGCCGATGTGGTCGGGCGCGCCGGTCGTGATGAGGTCGACGTTGGCGGTCAGCGCCGCGTCCGCCGCGGCGGGGTCGGCCGTGGCGTCGACGAGCAGGGCGCAGCCGTCGAGGACGAGCATCAGCCCCTCACGGTCACCCGGCGCGACGGCCGCGGCCTGGGCGCCACCGCCGAGCGCCGCGGCGAGCTCGCGCGGCGCGACCGCGTCGAGCAGCGTGACCGTGTCCACGGCCGGCAGCGCCGCCACGGCGCGCGCGACGGCCTCACCGCCGCCGAGGACCGCGACGTTCACGCGTGCACGACCCGCGGCGAGATCTCGCGGCCGCGCAGCGCCAGCCAGAACTCGATGCGGTCGCGCGCGCTGCCGAGGTCACGTCCGGTGAGCTCCTCGATCTTGCGGATGCGGTAGCGCAAGGTGTGCCGGTGGCAGTACAGCCGCCGCGCCGCGGCCTCCCACTGCCCGTTGCACTCGATGAAGGCCTCCAGCGAGCGCATCAGCTCGCCGCCGTAGTGGCCCTCGCCCCGCTCGATGGGGCCCAGCAGGGAGTCGCAGTACAGGCGCAGCGCGTCGGTCTCCTGCAGCGAGAGCAGCAGCTGGAAGCTGCCGAGGTCGCGGTAGGTCGCCAGCCGCGGCTCCGGAGCATGGTGGCCGTTGCCGTTGCCGTTGAGCACGAGGTCCTCCGGCTCGGCCCCGAACGCCAGCGCCTCGAGGGCGCAGCGGGCCTCGTGGTAGGTCTCGCGCGCGCGCTCGGCCGGCACCGCGCGACCGACCCCGGCGGGCGGACGGCGGCCCAGCGCCTCGCCCACGCGGCGGTGCAGGCGCTCGCCGAGCTCGAAGAGCTCGGCGTCGTCGAACTCCGGCATCAGCGCGACGGTGAGGTCCTCCGTCGAGGCGACCAGGCCGGTGACCGCCTCGTCGCGCAGCGCGCCGGCCAGCGCCGCCTCCAGTGCGGGCGGCTTGAGCCGGCCCTCGGGCCGGAGCACGAGCGCCGAGACGCGGCCGACCAGGCCGAACGGTTCCAGGCGCCGCGCCAGCTCGTGGCCCTCCAGCTCGCCACCCACGACCTCGGAGAGGACGTCGCCTGCGAGGCGCCGCTCGGTCGAGTCGGCCACCCGGCGGCGCAGCAGCTCCAGCGCCACGGAGGTCACGCCCTGGTGCAGGACCAGGCGGTCGAACTCCGAGAGACCGCCGGCGTCCTTGACGGCCACGAGCCACGCCTGCGGCAGGCCGGACTGCGCGGTGCTGCCGCTGTCCCCCGCCGAGGCGACCGGCAGCGCCAGCGCGCGCGCCGCCAGCTCGCCGTGCGCGGGGACGAAGCCACGGCTGTCGCCGCGGCGGGCGCGGCCGTGGACCTCCTCGGCGATCTGCGCGACGACGGCCGGCTCCAGCTCGCGGCGGAACGCGTGCATCGCGGTCAGCTCGCCGCGGCCGTCGAG
Source organism: uncultured Conexibacter sp. (assembly GCA_964443695.1). Lineage (GTDB taxonomy): Bacteria > Actinomycetota > Thermoleophilia > Solirubrobacterales > Solirubrobacteraceae > Paraconexibacter. The sequence goes on from CAYUDT010000032.1 coordinate 23,471, forward strand.
GACCAGCGCGGTGCCGCCGACCAGCGAGGCGATCGCCGCCGCGATGGCGTCCAGGCCGCGCTCGGACAGGACGATGCGCTGCAGGCGCTCCTGCGCCGCGATCGAGCGCTGGAGCACCGCGTACTGCTCGTTGACCAGGCGGGTGAACGCCTTCTCGGTCAGGGCGATGAACGGCACGTCGTAGGGCACCACGACCAGCGGGAAGACCCGCTCCTCGGCGGCCTCGACCATCGCCGGCGGGATCTCGGCGTGTGAGAACCCGATGCCGAAGCCCACACCGGCCAGGCCGTGGTCGGCCAGCCGGTTGATGAAGGCGCGCTGCTGGTCGGGCTCGTTGAGGCCCATGCCCGTCGTGAGCAGCAGCTCGCCGCCCGACAGCCAGGGCGTCGGATCCTCCAGCTCGGAGATGTGGACCCAGCGCACGGGCGTCTCGAGGTTGGCCGCGCCCGCGACCACCTCGACCTCCAGGTCGCGGACGACGTCAGCGACGCTCAGCATCTGCACCCCGGCATCAGCCCACGCCCATCCGCTCGGACGCCTCCGTGAGCACCGGTCGCAGCACCGACTCGATCTCCGCGAACTCCTCAGGACCGGCGATGAGCGGCGGCGACAGCTGCACGACCGGGTCGCCGCGGTCGTCGGCACGGCAGATCAACCCGCGCCGGAACAGCTCGCCGGCGAGGAAGCCGCGCAGCAGCGCCTCCGACTCCGGCTTGGTGAACGATTGCTTGGTCTCGGGGTCCTTCACGAGCTCCAGCGCGTGGAAGTAGCCGGCACCCCGCACGTCCCCCACGATCGGGATGTCGCGCAGGCCCTCGAGCATCGCCCGGAAGTGCGGCTCGTTCTCGCGCACGTTCTCGAGGATGTTCTCCTCCTCGAAGACGTCGATGTTGGCCATCGCCACCGCGGCGCACATCGGGTGGCCGCCCCAGGTGAAGCCGTGCGCGAAGGAGTTCGTCCCCTCCAGGAACGGCTCCATGACCCGGTCGGAGGTGATGACCGCGCCCATGGGCGCGTAGCTGCTGGTCAACCCCTTGGCCGTCGTGATGAGGTCCGGCTGGTAGCCGTAGCGCTCGGCGCCGAAGTAGTACCCGAGGCGTCCCCAGGAGCAGATCACCTCGTCGGAGATGAACAGGATGTCGTGCTCGTCGCAGATCTCGCGCAGGCGCTGGAAGTAGCCCTCCGGCGGGGTGAAGCAGCCGCCCGCGTTCTGCACGGGCTCGACGATGACGGCGGCGACGGTGTCCGGTCCCTCGAACTGGATGCGCTTCTCGAACGCCTCGACGAGGTTCTCGGCGCCGTAGCCGTGGGGCAGGCGGTAGAGGTTGGTGTTGGGGACGTGGCAGCCGCCGGGGGTGAACGGCTCGAAGGGCTGGCGCAGGTTGGTGATGCCCGTCGCCATGAGCGCCCCGAGCGTGGTCCCGTGGTAGGCCGTCTCGCGAGCGATGACCTTCGTCTTGTTGGGCTTGCCGTTGAGCTTGTGGAACTGGCGGACGAGCTTGATCGCCGTCTCCACCGACTCACCGCCGCCCGACGTGAAGAAGACCCGGTTGAGGTCGCCGGGCGCGAGGTGGGCGATGCGCTCGGCCAGCTCGATGGCCCGCGGGTGCGCGTAGCTCCAGGTCGTGAAGAAGCCCAGCTCCTTGGCCTGGTCGGCGCCCGCCTGGGCGACGTCGTGGCGGCCGTGGCCGATGTTCACGCAGAACAGCGCCGAGAGCCCGTCGAAGTAGCGGTTGCCGTGCTCGTCCCAGACGTGGCAGCCATCGCCCTTGACGATGATGGGGATCTCATGGGCCTCGTCGTAGCTGCCCATGCGCGCGAAGTGCATCCAGAGATGGCGCCGGGCCTTCTCCTGGAGCGTCGAGGTGTCGGTCATCGCCATGGGGCGAAACTACTCTTGCCGTACGCCAGGTTGGATGTACAGATCGTCACAAGCCCGTCGAGGGTATTACTGCTGATCGTCAGGGGCCAATTGGTGGTCCGCGGACATATGGTGGCGCCAGTGGAGCATCCGGACGTCCACCTCGTCGATCTGACCAAGCGATACGGCGACACCGTCGCGGTCGATGGCGTGAGCCTGGAGATCGCCCAGGGCGAGTTCTTCACCATGCTCGGCCCGTCCGGGTCCGGCAAGACGACGACCCTGCGGATGATCGCCGGCTTCGAGCTGCCCGACGGCGGTCGCGTCGAGCTCGCCGGCCGCGACGTCTCCCGGCAGCCGCCCTACGCGCGCGACGTCAACACCGTCTTCCAGGACTACGCCCTGTTCCCGCACATGAGCGTCGCGGAGAACGTCGGCTACGGGCTGATGATCAAGAAGGTCGGCAAGGACGCGCGCCGCGCGCGGGTCGCCGAGGCGCTGGAGATGGTCCGCCTCGGCGCGCTCGGCCAGCGGCGGCCCGGCCAGCTTTCCGGCGGGCAGCGCCAGCGCGTCGCCCTGGCCCGCGCGATCGTCAACCGGCCCCGTGTCCTGCTGCTCGACGAGCCGCTCGGCGCCCTGGACCTGAAGCTCCGGCAGGAGATGCAGCAGGAGCTGAAGCGCATCCAGTCGGAGGTGGGCATCACCTTCATCTACGTGACGCACGACCAGGAGGAGGCGCTCACCATGAGCGACCGCCTGGCGATATTCCACGAGGGCCGGATCGTCCAGGTGGGCGCGCCGGCCGAGGTCTACGAGCATCCGGCGGACGAGTTCGTCGCCGGGTTCGTGGGGACGAGCAACGTGCTGGAGCGCAACGGGAGGCGCTTCACCGTCCGCCCCGAGAAGGTGCGGATGCTCGCCGACGGCGAGGCCGCCGACAGCGGGCTCATCGTCGAGAACGGCACGGTGACGGACGTCGCCTACGTCGGGATGGTGACGAAGCTCACCGTGTCCCTGGGAGACGGCGGTGAGCTGCAGGTCGTCCGGCAGAACCTCGAGACCTCGCACGGCGAGGCGCTCGCGGAGCTCGGCCGGGAGGTCCGGGTGGGCTGGCGTGCCGACCACACGTCGGAGCTCACAGCGGATCAGATCGGAAGCGCGAGCGCAGCGAGTGCTTCCACTGCCGGCAACGCCGGCACGCACACCAGCGAGGAGGGAACATCATGATTTCGACCAGAGTCCTGGCGGTGGCCGTGAGCGTCTGCTTCGGCACGTTCGCGTTGGCCGCCTGCGGCGACGACAAGGACAGCAGTGGGGGTGGCGGCGGAGGCGGCGGCGGTTCGTCGGCCGGCTTCAAGGTGCCCGACGTGCCGATGCAGAAGACGCTCGGTGCCGGCGAGGGCAAGCTCAACATCATCGCGTGGGCCGGCTACGCCGAGGACGGCTCCAACGACCCGAAGGTGGACTGGGTCACGCCCTTCGAGAAGAAGACCGGCTGCCAGGTGTCGGTGAAGACCGGCAACACCTCCGACGAGATGGTCACGCTGATGCGGACCGGCCGCTATGACGGCGTGTCGGCCTCGGGCGACGCGACGCTCCGGCTCATCGCCGGTGGTGACGTCGCCCCGGTGAACACCGACCTCGTCCCCAACTACGCCGACATCTACCCCGGCCTGAAGGACCAGCCGTTCAACTCGGTCGACGGCCAGATGTACGGCATCCCGCACGGCCGTGGCGCCAACATCCTGATGTGGCGCTCCGACAAGGTGACCACGCCGCCGGACTCGTGGAGCGCCGTCTTCGACGACGCCGCCGCCAACAAGGGCAAGGTCACCGCCTACGACTCGCCGATCTACATCGCCGACGCGGCGCTGTACCTGAAGGCGACCAAGCCGGACCTCGGCATCGACAACCCCTACGAGCTCGACCAGAAGCAGTTCGACGCATCCATCGCGCTGCTGAAGGCGCAGCGGGCCAACGTCGGGGAGTACTGGAGCGACTACACCAAGGAGCAGGCGGCGTTCGCCAACGGCGACTCGGTGATCGGGACGACCTGGCAGGTCATCGCGAACCTGCTCGAGGCCGACAAGGTGAAGATCAAGACGACGCTCCCCAAGGAGGGCGCGACGGGCTGGTCGGACACCTGGATGGTCTCGTCGAAGGCCAAGAACCCCAACTGCATGTACATGTGGATGGACTGGATCGTCTCGCCGTCGGCGAACGCCCAGGTCGCCGAGTGGTTCGGTGAGGCCCCGTCCAACCCGAAGGCCTGTGCCAAGACGGCGGTGAAGAACCACTGCGAGATCTTCCACGCCGACGACCAGGCCTACTTCGACAAGGTCTCCTACTGGACGACCCCGCGGAAGGAGTGCGGCGACTCGCGTGGTGCGGTCTGCAAGGACTACGCGGAGTGGGTCAAGGCATGGACCGAGGTGAAGGGATAGCCCGGAGGTTGTGAGCGCAAGCGAACAACCTCCTGTGCCGGCGAAGCCGGCCCGGCGCCTTGCGAATGCGTTGCATGGGCGCCGGCGCCTGTCGATCGGCCTGCTGCTGAGCGGGCCGATCGGCTGGCTCGTCGTGGCGTACATGGCGTCGCTGGCGGTGCTGTTCGCGTCGGCGATGTGGCAGTTGGACGACTTCAGCGGCCTGGTCGTCCACGACTACACGTTCGACAACTTCCGCACGCTGTGGGAGACCGACGTCTACCGCACGATCGTGCTGCGGACGGTCGGGCTTGCGGCCCTCGTGACGGTGACCGACGCGCTGCTGGCCTTCCCCATCGCGTTCTACATGGCGAAGGTCGCGTCGCCGCGGGTGCGGGGCCTGCTGGTGGTGGCGGTGCTGCTGCCGCTGTGGGCGTCCTACCTCGTGAAGGTCTACGCGTGGCGGCTGATCCTGTCGGAGGAGGGCATCCTCAACTGGGCGCTCGACCCGTTCGGCCTCAAGGGGCCCGGGTTCGGCTTCGTCGCCACGTGGATCGTCTTCTCCTACCTGTGGCTGCCGTACATGATCCTCCCGATCTACGCGGGCCTGGAGCGGATCCCGAACTCCCTGCTGGACGCGTCGTTCGACCTCGGCGCCTCGCCGGGGACGACGTTCCGGCGGGTGATCTTGCCGATGGCCTTCCCGGCCGTCGTCGCCGGGTCGATCTTCACGTTCTCGCTGACGCTGGGCGACTACATCGCGCCCAAGCTCGTGTCGTCCAAGCAGTTCATCGGCAACGTCGTCTACGACAACATCTCCACCGACGTCCCGCTGGCCGCGGCGTTTGCGACGGTGCCGGTCGCGGTGATGGTCGTCTACCTCCTGCTGGCCCGGCGCGCGGGGGCGTTCGACTCGCTCTGATGTGGCTCTCGGCCCGCACCAAACTGCTGCTGCGCCTGGGGACCGGCGTCACGCTGGCCTTCCTCTACGTGCCGCTGCTGGTGATCGGCGTGTACGCGTTCAACGGCCGGCGCATCCAGACCTGGCCGCTGAAGGAGTACTCGACGAAGTGGTTCTCCAAGGCCTTCGACAACGAGGGGGTGCGCGACGCCCTGCTGACGTCGGTGAAGGCGGGGCTGGGCGCGACGGCGATCGCGCTGGTGCTGGGGACGCTTGCGGCCCTGGCCGTGGCGCGCTTCTCGTTCTTCGGGCGCGACACCGTGTCGTTCCTGCTCGTGCTGCCCATCGCGCTGCCCGGCATCGTCACCGGCATGGCCCTCAACTCGACGTTCACGCAGGTGCTGAACGTCGACCTCTCGCTGTTCACGATCATCGTGGGCCACGCGACGTTCTGCATCGTCGTCGTGTTCAACAACGTCGTCGCGCGGTTGCGCCGCACCGGCATCTCCCTGGAGGAGGCGTCGGCCGACCTCGGGGCCGACACGTGGCAGACATTCCGCCACGTGACGTTCCCGCAGTTGCGCTCGGCGTTCCTGGCGGGCGCGCTGCTGGCGTTCGCGCTGTCCTTCGACGAGGTGATCGTCACGACGTTCACCGCGGGTGACGGGCAGACGCTGCCGATCTGGATCTACAACAACTACTCGCGTCCCAACCAGCTGCCGATCGTCAACGTGGTGGCGCTGTGCGTGATCCTGTTGTCGCTCGTGCCGGTGTGGCTGGCGCAGCGGCTCTCGTCGGACACGGTCGAGGGATCGGGCGGGACGACCGGCATCCGCTGAAAGAGTGGTGGTCCTCACCACCCTGTCCGTCCGCTAGCCTTGACGGCGATGCAGCGTCGCCTCGACAGCACTGCCACGCCCCTCCGCCGGGGCTGACGTACCTCCCGCCGCGGTAGCGGCAGCGCGCAGGTCCGTCGGTCCCCTCTCCGCGTTCGCGGCACGCCCTCGCGTGCCTCCATCCGTTCCTGGAGGGTTTCTTCGTTGTCTTCTTCGCCGTTTCTGTCCCAGCTGGGCTGGGACATTGCTGGACTGGATCTCGAGCCGGGCCTGACCCCGGCACGCGTGGCCTGCGGGCACCGCGACATGTGGACGTTGCTGGGCCTCGGTGACGAGCCGGTGCTGGCGCGGGCCGCCGGCCGGTTGCGGTTCGTCGCGACCGGTGCCGGCGACCTGCCCGCGGTCGGTGACTGGGTCGGGGTGTCCGAGGGCGTCATCCGCACGGTGCTGCCGCGGCGGACGTCGATCGCCCGCGCCGATCCCGGGTCGGGCGCGCGGCAGGTGCTGGCGGCCAACGTCGACGTCGTCTTCGTCGTCACGTCGGCCAACCGCGACCTGAACGCCCGCCGCCTGGAGCGGTTCGTGGCGCTCGCGATGTCCGGCGGCGCGGAGTGCGTCGTCGTCGTCAACAAGTCCGACCTCGTCGATGACGTCGGGCCGGTGCTCGGCGCCGTGCGGGCGGCCGTCGGCGGTGAGGCGCCGGTCGTGGTCTGCAGCGCGGCCACCGGTGACGGCCTGGACGTGCTGTCGTCCTGGCTGACCCCGGGCCGGACCGTCGCGTTGCTCGGCACCTCTGGTGTCGGCAAGTCGACGTTGACCAACGCGCTGCTCGGCGCTGACGTGCAGGACACGGCGCCGATCCGCGCGGTCGACGATCGCGGCCGCCACACGACCGTGCGCCGCGAGCTGCTGATGCTGCCGGGCGGGGCGCTGCTCATCGACACCCCGGGCCTGAAGCTGCCGCGCATGGAGGCGGGGTCGGTCGTGGGCAGCGCCTTCGACGAGATCGCCGCGCTGGCCGCGGAGTGCCGCTACGCCGACTGCTCGCACACCGGCGAGCCCGGGTGCGCGGTCCACGAGGCCGTCGAGGCGGGCACCCTCGACCCGTCCCGACTGGACGCCCTGCACACGCTCGCCCGCGAGCAGGCCTGGGCCGACAGCCGCGACACCGCCGCGGGCCGCGCCGCCCGCAAGAAGCGCGGCCGCGAGCTCTCCAAGGCCGTCCGCCGCTACTACGAGGACCGCGGCACCTGGTGAGCCGGGGCCTCCGGCGGCCCGGGCACCACGACGAAGCCGAAGCCACCCGCGAGGCCGGCGCAGCTGCCGGCCTCGCTGAGGAAGCGGACCATCGCGGCCCGGAGGCGTCGGCGGCGCGGGGCGCGGTGGGCCTGCTCGGCGCGGTGGATGAGGTCGGCCTGCCGGATGTCGGCCAGGGCGGCCACGAGGTGCTGGTTGGTCATGGCCGCAGGCTCGCCCTGCGGCAGGGTCCTTCGCCTCAGGGAGGCTCACTGGTCTTTCAGGGCGTTGGCCAGCTCACCGCGCGCGGAGACGTCGAGCTTCATGAAGACGCTGCGCAGGTGGGTCTCGACCGTCTTGCGGGTCACGAAGAGCGTTTGCGCGATCTCCGGGTTGGAGTGGCCGCCGGCGGCCAGCTCCGCGACCCTCCGCTCGCTGGCCGTCAGGGACGCCACCCCGGTCAGCAGCTCGCGCCGGGGCCGCGCGCCGGTCGCGGCCAGCTCCTCACGGGCGCGCTCGGCGATCGGCCCCGCCCCGCACCGTGTGGCGAGGTCGAGCGCCGGGCGCAGGTGCTCGCGCGCCTCGACCCGCGCGTTGCGCCGTCGCAGCGCGGCGCCGAGCTCCAGCAGCGCGTGGGCCTGCTCGACGCGGTTGCCGCCGGCGTCAGCCACCGCGGCGGCCTCGCGCAGCAGGCCGATGCCCGTGACCCCCTGCTCCACCACACCGGCCGCGCGGAGGGCCATCGACAGCGCCCAGGGGGCGCCGAAGCGGCGGGCGCGCTGCACCGCGGGTGCGACGAGCTCGCGGGCATCGTCGGCGCGGCCGGCCTGCACCAGCGCGACGGCTGCCTGCGCCCGCCAGGGGTTCATCGACGGGTTGGCCCACCCGCGCTCCTCGAGGTGCCCGCCGTCGCGGAGCAGACGCTCGATGCCTGCGTCGGTGCGGCCCAGCGCGAGGTCCAGCATGCCGATGACGACCGGCGCCACCGGCGTCGCCGGGAAGCTGATCGCTTCCAGCTCGGCGTCGCGTATGCCGGTCGCCTCGGCAAGCTCGTGGGCCTCCGCGGCGGCCCCCCGGCCGATCAACACAGCGAGCAGCGCCGAGAGCGCCCACCAGTGCATCATCGGCCCGGTCTCCCGGGCGCGCTCGACGAGCTGCCAGCCCACGCGGGCGTCGACCTCGGCGCCGAACAGGTCACCACGCCGCAGCAGGATGTCGGCCTTCTGCGCCCGGCGGCCGCCGACGGCGACCGTGATGGCCATCTGCGCCATCACGCTGTCGGCGACGTTGTCGTGGCGCGCGATGGTGGCCGGGTCCTCGGCAATGATGCTCGACTCGCCGACCCCTGCCGAGGTCTCCAGGCCCGCGTCGTCGTCCAGCCAGGTGTGCCTGCCGCTCTCCACGGCCGCCGTGTCGGACATCGCGCGGACCTTGTCCGCGAGCGCGATGGACCGGGTGGCCGCCTCGTCGCCGCTGGCGGCCAGGTCCAGCGAGGCGACCGAGAGCGCGCGCCGCTCGCCCGGGGTCCGGCCCTCCAGGGTGGCGGCGCGCGCCTGCACCGCGCGGCGGCGCTCCTGCCAGTCCTCGTCGCCGGGCCACGACAGCGCGTAGAAGTCACGGGTCGCCTCCAGCAGCAACCGCTGGTCAGGGTCGTGCGCCAGCGCCGCCGCCTCGTCGAGCAGCTGCGTCGCCTCCCGCTGGTGGGCGCGGAAGCCGAGCGTGTGCGCGCGCCAGCGCAGCGCCGCGATGCGCTCCGCCGGGACGTCGCTGTGGGATGCGGCCTCGAAGCCCTCGCCCGCCGCGACGTAGTCGACGCCGAGCAGCGCCTGGCCCAGCTCGAGCGCCACCCGGGCGCGGCGGGATGCCTGTGGCGGTTCGCCCAGTGCCCGTCGCAGGAGACGTCCGGCGGCGTCGGGCGCGCCGGCGGCGAGCGCGGCGGCAGCGCCGGCGCGCAGGCGGTCGACGGTGCCGTCGTCGCCGGACGGCTCGGTGACGAACGCCTGCAGCGCCACGCGGTCGGCGGGCGCCCCGCCCTGCTCGAGCGTCTCGGCCGCCCGGCGGTGCAGGCCGCTGCGCACGCCGGGTCGCAACTCGTCGTAGACCGCGGTGCGCACGACGGGATGGATGAAGTCCAGCGGTCGGCCGTCGCGCAGGATGTCGGCGCCGACCAGCACCGCCACCGCCTCCAGCGTGTCCTCGACCGTCAGGTCGGTGAGCTTGGCGACGTGGCGCGGCTCGGCGTCGACGCCGAGCACCGCCACCGCCTCGGCCACGCGGCGGGCCTGCTCACCCGCCCGCTCAAGCCGCGCGACGATCGACACGGCGGCCTGCGCCGGCACGAGTCGGGCCACGTCGGCAGCGTGGTCCCCGTCCGGGGTCAGGCCGGCAGCGTCGGCCGCACGCAGCAGCTCGCCGACGAAGAACGGGTTGCCGCCGCTGGCCTGCTCCACCGCCTGCACGAACGTGGGCTCGGCGGCCCGTCCCGTGCGCTGGGCGATGAGCTCGCCGACGCCCGCGGTCGCCAGCAGCTCAAGACGGAGGTCGGCCACGTCCGGCTCGCGGCCCAGCGCGTCGAGGAGCGGCCTCGCAGCGCCCGGCTCGGCCGGGCGCGCCGCCACGAGCACGAGCACGGGCAGGGCGGTCACCCGCGGCGCGAGGTAGCTCAGCCAGCGCAGCGACTGCTCGTCGGCCCAGTGGGCATCGTCGACGAGCAGCAGCAGGGGCGCGCGCTCCGCGAGGTTGGCCGCCAGCCAGTACAGGCCGTGGGTCACCGAGAGCGCGAAGCCCGGAGGCTGCCCGGGACGGGGCAGGACCGCCGGCAACGCCAACTCGGCCGCACCCTGAGCGACAGAAGCGCGGTCCTCGTCATCAAGCGCCTCCAGCGGCGCCTCGAACAGCTGGCGGGCCATGCCGAAGCCGATCTCGCGCTCCAGCTCGCCGCCCCGGGCGCGCAGCACGGCCAACGACCGCTCGCGGCCCAGGTCAGCCGCCTCGTGCAGCAGCGACGTCTTGCCCAGCCCCGCGCCGGCCAAGACGCGCACGATGCGCCCGGAGCCGGCTGCTGCCTCGTCGAGCCAGAGTGCGATCTGCGCGAGCTGGTGCTCGCGCTGCAGCAGTCCCCGTCCCGTCATCCGCAGGACCCTATCCGCGCCGCGAGGCAAATCTCAGGGAGGCGCCCTGAGGTGAACGCCGGGGTGGCTGACCGAACATCGCAACCAGCGCGGGGCACACGCGGTGTGGCCCGGAACCACACCTCAGGAGGGTTGTCTTGCGGCGTACATCGAGGCCTCGTATGGCCGTGCTCACGTTCGCCTTCACGGCGTATGCCGCGGCTCCGGCGCTGGCGGCACCACAGCAGGTGCGCGTCGGCGTCACGCCGTCATCGGTTGCCGCTGGAACGCCCGCGGCGCCGGTGATGTTCGAGGTCACGGCGGCGCGCAGCACCGCCGGGAAGGTGCTGCTGTCGGTGCCGCTGGGCTGGACCGCGCCGACGACGGCCACCGTCCGCACCCGGCGGGGAACGTGCGCGAGCGTGGCGCCCGCGCGCCCCGCCGTCAGCGGCCGCGGGCCGTGGACGGTGGCGGTGCTCTTCTCCTGCGCCAAGGGGCGGGCGTTCACGGTGACCTACCAGGGCGCGCCGTCTGCGTTGAGCGCGCCGGGTGCGACGTTCGGCGTCCGGCTCGCGCTGCGACGTGGCCGGGTGTTCGCGCCCGCTCGTTCGGTCACCCCCGCGCCGCTGGTCGCGGTGGTAGCACCGGTGCTGGCCACCGTTGCGCCCGCGCCGGTCGCAGCTCTCGCTGCGGCGCCGGACTCCGCGCCCACGCCCACGCCCGCGCCCGCGCCGAAGCCGGCGACCCGCCTGCTGCTCGACGGCGGCACGGCCACGACGGCCGCGGGCACGCGACGAACGCTGACGGTCACGGCCGTCGACGAGGACGGAGACGTCGTCCCGGGGTACGCCGGCACGGTGCACCTGGCGTCCAGCGACGAGCGCGCGACGCTGCCCGACGACGTCACGTTCACCTCCGCCGATGCGGGCGTCCACACCTTCACCGGCTTGATCCTGCGCAGCCCTGGGACCCGCACGGTCACCGCCGGCGACGCAGGCGGGCTCACCGGCAGCGCGTCGCTGGACGTCGTCCCCGGCGACCCGGTCGACCTGACGGTCATCGGCCCCGACGACGCGCTCACGTCGGGGGAGGCGGCCACGCTCCACGTCGCCGTGCACGACGTCGCCGGCAACGCCGTGCCGGCCTACCGCGGCACGGTGCACCTGACCTCCACCGACGCGGCCGGCGACCTCCCTGCTGATCGCACGTTCACCGCGACGGACCAGGGGACGGTGGACATCGACGGCGTGCGACTGCGCTCGCCCGGCGCCCGCGAGGTGACCGTGCAGGACACGACCGACCCGTCGCTCACGGGCACGGCGACGGTCACCGTCAGCGACCTGCTGCACGTCGCCTCCACCGGCAGCGATGCAGCGCTCGGCGGGCCCGCTTCCCCGCTGCGGACCATCAACGCCGCGGTGCTGAGAGCTGCTGCCACCTCGCCGACGCTGAAGGTGCTGGTGGCGGGCGGAAGCTACGACGAGGGCACCGGCCTGGCGCTGGCCGACGGCGTGTCGGTCACGGGCGGGCAGACCGCCGACTGGAAGCCGGGTGGCGCGGCCACCACGATCGTCGGGGCGCCACAGGCCGTCCTCGCAGACGGTGATCAGGACGCCGCGCTCAGCGACGTCACCCTCGTGCCCACGGCGCCGGCAGCCGCCGGCAGCAACGTCTTCGGCGCGCGCATCGTCAACAGCTCCGTCGTGACGCTGACCCGTGTGACGACCAGGGTCCCGGCGGCGCGGCCCGGTACCGCCGGCGTCGCGGGCGCTGCCGGCACGGTCCGCGGTGCGAACGGGACGGTCGGCGGCGACGCGACGACCGACGCCAACGGCGTCCCCGGGACGACGGCACCCGGCGGCGGCGGCGCGACGGTCATCGCGGGCGGCACGGGTGGCACCGGCGGCTACCGCAGCTACGGCGGCGACGGCGCGCCGGGCAGCAGCTCCGGCCCGACCTCGGGCGGCCGGGCCGGCGCCGGCGGCTCCCAGGGCTACAGCTCCAACGGCTTCATCGCCGGTAACGGCGGAGCCGGCGGGCCCGGGACGATCGGCTACCGCGGCCCCGGCGGGCTGGGTGGAACGGGCGGCACCGTCGCCGCGGACGGCTGGCACGGCACCAAGGGTCTGCCCGGGGGCGCGGCGTACGCCGGCACCGGTGGCGGTGGCGGAGGCGGTGGCGGCGGCACCGAGTGGTGCGTCTTCGGGTGCTTCAGCATGGGCGCGGGCGGCAGCGGCGGAGGCGGAGGCGGCGGCGGCCAGGGCGGCAGCGGTGGTACGGGCGGGGACCCGGGCGGCGGCTCGTTCGGCGTGCTCGTCTTCTCGGCCAAGCTCACGCTCGTCGCCTCGACCGTCGCGGCAGGCAACGGCGGCGCCGGCGGGGCCGGCGGGGCCGGCGGCGCGGGCGCCCCCGGAGGCCTCGGTGCAGCGGGCGGCCGCGGCAACACCCGCACCAGCAGCGGCCAGACCGGCCACGGCGGTGACGGCGGCCGCGGCGGCGACGGAGCACCCGGAGGGCTCGGGGGCGGCGGAGGCGGAGGCCGCGGCGGCCCGAGCTACGGCGTCTGGCGCACCGGCTCGGTCTACGTCGACGGCGGCGGTAACGCCATCACCGCGGGCGCCCCCGGGGCGGGAGGCGCCGGCGGCAGCGGAGCCTCCGGCGGAGGCTCCGGCCAGACCGGCGCCGCCGGCATAGCTGCCGCCCTTGGCTGATGGCACCTGGTGCCCCTCGGGCCGAACACGCTTTTTTGCCGCGATCCCGGGGTGGAAAAGCGTGTTCGACGCTGCCGGGCGCACCGCGGACCGGCCGAACACGCTTTTCTGCCGCGATCCCGGGGTGAAAAAGCGTGTTCGACGCCCCCCCGGAACGACGACGGCCCGCTCGGGGAGCGGGCCGTCGGTGCAGCTTGGGTGTGGCGCTGGGCTAGGCGGTGGCGGGCGCCATGCCGGCCGAGCGGATCGGCGCGGGCGTGAGGGCCGAGGCGACGATGACCAGGACGAAGGCGATCGACTGGACGACGATGCCGAAGACGTCGCTGGGCAGCGGATCACCGAAGACGATGATGCCGCCGGCGATGCCGGAGATGTTGGCGGCGGTGCCAGTGATCGCGATGACCGGGACGGCCTCGCCGTCCTGCAGGCCGCGAGCCGAGGCGTAGAACGCGACGACCGAGGCGACGACGGTGAACGCCATCCAGGGGCTCACGAGCGCCATGACGCCGTGGGTGCCCATCTCGCCGACGAGCGCCTTGATGGCGACGTCGGAGACACCGAAGAGCAGACCGGCCGCGGCGCCGAGCATGACGCCATGGTGCTCGGCGGGAGCACCGGCGCGCGGGCCGAGGATGAGCAGGCCGGAGACACCGAAGAAGCCGCACTCGAAGGCGATCAGCGCTGCCGTGCCGTAGGAGGAGTGCGCGCCGTGGACGGCGGGCATCGTGACGGCGAGCATCATCAGGCCGAGGGCCGTGAGGCCGAGACCCCACCACTGGCGGGCGCCGACCTTGAAGCCGAACATGCGGTCGGCCATGACGGCCGTCATGACGAGACCGCCGGCCAGGACGACCTGGACCATCGTCATCGGCGCCAGGGCCAGCGCGGCGACGTGGAAGGCCCACGCGCTGGTGGCGACCAGCATGCCCAGGGCGAACCACCCCGAGGAGAACAGCGCCTTTGCGGACTTCAGCGGGTGCTTGATCTGCACCTGGGGCGCCGCGCATGCTCCGCGGTGCTTGTAGAAGAAGCCGAGGTTGGTGACGAAGGCGCAGACAGCCGCCAGCAGGATGCCGAGTTCAATGCTCATGAAATGGTGAAGTGCGACTGGCCCGTGACAAGCCCGGAGCCGAGAGGGGAGACAGTCCTAAGATCGGCAGGACCATCGGCAGGCTTGATCAGATCAGTCCGCCCGGAGGCTACCGACCGAAGCTGAGAAGTGCGCCGGAAGGTGGGAATCTTGAGGAAGGTTTTACGAATGGGCTGCAAACCACGGCTGTTCGTGGACATCGATGGTGTGCTGAGCTTGTGGGGATTCGCACCAGGCGGAAGTCCAGGGATTTGGACGCAGATCGACGGCATCGCCCACTTCCTTTCCACCGAGGCGGCCGAGACCCTGCGTGAGCTCGACGGGCTCTTCACCTGTTTCTGGGCGTCCGGATGGGAGGAGAAGGCCAACGAGTACCTCCCCCATCTGCTGCAACTCGGGCCGTGGCCGTTTCTGGAGCTCGACGGCCACGCACGGGGCGCCGGCACGTCGGTCCGGGCCCATTGGAAGCTGGAAGCCCTGCAAATGGCGGCAGAAGACGCGCCGATCGCCTGGATCGACGACGCGTTCAACGACGCCGTGCGCGACTGGGCCGCAGCGCGGGCGGCACCCACGCTGCTCATCGAGACCGTGCCGGCCATCGGCTTCACCCGGGCCCACGGCGACCGGTTGCGCCGGTTCGCCGCGGAAGCTGCAGACGCCGCCGCCTGACAGGGTGGTCCATGGACTCGGTCAGCCACTCGCGCAGCTGCGCGTACACGGCCGGGTGCGACAGGAGGTGGAAGTGGTTGGCGCCGGGCACGTGCGTCACATCACCGACACCGAACGCCAGATCTGGGCGCGTTCGCGTTCCCCGACCGGACGCGCTGCCCCGCCGGACGAGCAGATCTCCGACCAGATGTGACACAAGCGGCTGCCCGCCGATGGCGGCCGAGACCGCATGGTGGCGGATGCCATCGGCCAGCGGCACGTGCACGTCAGACCCGACCAGCCCGTCGCCGAGGTCCTTGATGCCGACCGAGCGCCGCTCGATCGCCGCAGCGGCCGAGCGCGTCTCGGGAACCCGCGCCAGCGCGGCTGACAGCGCTCGGGCACCCTTCTCCAGCGGGGCACCGCCGTGCGGTGTCCCGAGGTAGACGGCGGTGCGCGTCAGGCCGACCCAGGGCTCGCCCGCCTCGAAGCCCACCGAGCAGGCCGAGCGGATGACCAGGCCGCCCATGGAATGGCCCACCAGCGCCAGCGACGCGATGCGCTCGGGCCAGACCAGGACCAGCTGCGCAAGCAGCGCCGACAGCGCCGCGCCGTTCTCGGCGATGTGCAGGCCGGTGTTGTAGCGCAGCACGACCGGCGTCAGGCCGAGGTCCCGCGCCAGCGACGGCCCGTAGCCGTCGGGCTGGTCGGAGCGCCAGTGCGCGTCGGACTCACAGAGGCCGTGCAGGAAGACGACCAGACGCGACCCCGCCTCCGGGAACGCCTCCAGAAGCGCTCCGCGGTGCAGCGGCACGTCGGTGCCGTCGACGCGCACGGCCATCGGGATGGCCAGGGGACTCGCCTCGGCGGCCAGGGCATCGCCGAACGCGCCGTTGAGCGCGGCCCGGGCGGCTGCGCCGGCGCGGGCGCGCGACGGCGTCTCCCAGCGCGAGCGCGTCAGGGCGGCGGCCAGCGCACCCCCGCGGGCGCCGAGGGTCAGCCCGCCACGGACACCGGCGTAGACGACGCCGGAGATGAGGTCGTGGGTGCGCTGCGCCGGAGCAGCCGCAGGAGCAGCGCCGAACGCCCGCCGCGCGATCTGGCGATGGACCGCCTCGATCGACGTGGTGGCCTCCCGGAGGCCGGTGGCGACGACATCTCCTGTGGCGCGGAGCTCGGCGGTCATTGCCCCACTACAACCCACGAACCGGACGACAGTTACATCGATCGGTGTCGGATGGGTCTCAGCCCGAACGCTTGCGGCCCTCGCGCCCCATCCGCTCGAGCTCGCGCTCCAGGGCCAGCTCCACCTGCTCGGTCATCACCAGCTGGAAGACGCCGAGCAGCGCCTCGGAGGCCAGCGGGCGGATCCGCTCCAGCGACTCCTGCAGCTCGGGCCAGCGCTCCTGGCCCGGGCGGGTGGTATCGGATTGCGCGGGGCGCAGGACGTGCTTGATGAACAGCCGCACGTAGGCCTTTGCGATGGCCTCGGAGTGCTTGCGCAGCTCGCCGGCCACCTCCAGGGCGGCCGCGGGCGGGATGCCCAGGCGGGTGATCTCGTTGGCCGCACGTTCCAGCCGCGGGGAGCGGACCTCGAACGCATCGTCGCCCACCCGGCGGATGAGGCCGAGCTTCAGGACCTTGTCCAGGAGCTCCGGGGTCATGCCGTCGGCCCAGCGCTCGGCCATCTCCGCCGCGGAGTGGATCTCCGGCTCCTCGTCGCTGAACGGCTCGGCCACCGCGCGGGTGAAGCCGAGGACCTCGCCCACCGACGAGCCGGGGGTGCGGTCGAGGATCGCCCTGATCGCCTCGAGGTTCAGCCCCTCGGCCTGGAGGTCCTTGATGAGCTCCAGCCGGGCGACGTGCTCCTCCCCGTAGAAGCCGGTGCGCCCCTTCAGCTGCGGCGGGGTCAGCAGCCCCCGGGACTGATGGGCGCGGACGTTGCGCACGGTCATCCCGACTCGCTGGGCCAGCTCGTCGATGGTCATCTCCACGTCAGCCACGAACAGGGATCTTATCGCCCATGTTTGCATGTGACATGGATCGGTGTAACATAAATCCATGCTTCTGATGACCACTGCTGCGGCGGCCTCCGATGCCGCCCCCGCCGGCGGCGCGGCGATCGGCGAGATCGTGACCGCGACGCTGGGCGCGCTCGTGATCTCCACCGTCCTCCTCTTCCTCGGCCTCGGGCACCGCTCCGGCAAGGTGAAGGTCCTCGGCAACGTCGCCGACTTCGCCGCCCGGCACACCGGCATGCCCCGCTGGGCCGCCCTCCCCTCCGAGCTGGCCGCCGGCTCGCTCATCGTCGCGCTCATCGGCATGTACTGGGACATCTCCCTGCACATCGACGACGGCCGCGA
This sequence comes from uncultured Conexibacter sp., assembly GCA_964443695.1. GTDB lineage: Bacteria > Actinomycetota > Thermoleophilia > Solirubrobacterales > Solirubrobacteraceae > Paraconexibacter. The sequence continues at coordinate 40,650 of CAYUDT010000032.1, forward strand.
CCCCGGCCCGCTGGCCAACCCGGCCCACTACTTCATCCTGGCCGGCCTGTTCGGCATCTTCTCTGCGGGCTTCCTGTCCATCGTCCTGCCGGACAAGAAGCCCTCGCGCGCCTCCGTGAAGATCGGGCCCAACTGGTACGCGCCCCTCGGCGGCGTGATGCTCTTCGCCTGCGGCGCGTTCAGCCTCTTCGGCTTTCCCCTCGACGACGTCTGGCACCGCCTGTTCGGCCAGGACGTGACGCTGTGGGGCCCGACCCACCTCATGCTCATCGGCGGTGCCGGCCTGGCCCTCATCGGCTCGCTGATCCTCCTCGTCGAGGGCCTCGGTGCCCGCACCGACTCCGAGGTCGAGAAGGCTCCGGACAACCTCCTCCTGAAGATCATCGAGAAGCAGCGCACGTTCGGCGTCTGCGGCGGCTTCCTGATCGGCATGTCCACCTTCCAGGCCGAGTTCGACTTCGGCGTCCCGCAGTTCCGCATGGTCTTCCAGCCGATCCTCATCGCCGTGGCCGCGGGCATCACGATCGTCTGCGCGCGGATCTACGCCGGCCGCGGCGCCGCGCTGCTGACCGTCCTCTGGTTCTGGCTGATCCGCGGCGGCGTCACGCTGCTCGTCGGCCCGGTCCTGGGCGAGACGACCGCCCACCTGCCGCTCTACGTGGTCGAGGCGCTCGTCGTCGAGGCCGCCGCGCTGGCCATCAACCCGCGCACCCGGCCCTACACGTTTGGCGCGGTCTCCGGCGCGCTCATCGCCACCGCGGGCTTCGCCTCGGAGTACGCCTGGTCGCACGTGTGGATGCCGCTGCCCTGGCCCTCGCGCCTGGTCGGCGAGTCGCTGATCCTCGTGCCCGTGGCCGCCATCGCCGCCGGTGTCGTCGGCGCGTTCGTCGGCACGACGTTGCGCGCACCGCGGGACGGCAGGCAGGCGCTGCTGCCGCAGCCGTTGGTCGCCCTCGGCGGCGTCGTCGCCATCGCGGCCGTGATCGGCGTCGGCCTGCAGACCTCGCCGGCCAAGGACGTCCGCGCCCAGATCGCCACGAGGACCATCAGCGAGGACAGCAGTGGCCGCACCATCAGCGCCACCGTGAAGGTTACGCCCGCGAGCGCGGCCGACAACCACGACTGGCTGACGGTGACCTCCTGGCAGGGCAAGGGCAAGCTCGTCGTCGACCGCCTCGAGAAGGTCTCCGACGGGGTCTACCGCACCACGAAGCCGATCCCGGCCTCGGGCACGTGGAAGACGATGGTCCGGATGCACAAGGGCAACTCGCTGGTCACCGCGCCGATCTACATGCCGGCCGACAGCGCGATCCCCGCGCCCGAGGTGCCCGCGTCGGCGCAGATCGACCGGCCGTTCATCTCCGACAAGAAGGTCCTGCAGCGCGAGGCCAAGGACGGCGTCTCCGGGACGACCTGGGCGATCGGCTACGGCATCGTCGGCGCGATCGCCGCGTTCCTCACGCTCGTGCTCGGCTGGGCGATGGTCCGCCTGACCCGCGCCTCGCGCGGTGAGCAGGTCGACCGGCGCCGTCCCCGCCGTGAGCAGCCGACCGGCGGCAAGGCCGCCACGGCTGTGTGACAGAGGTGACATTCGCTGTGTGACGCAGATCAACGACGGCGGTGCGTAACACGGGGACGATGACGGCGTTGTCCCAATCAGAACACACCATGCAACGCACCGCCTCAGACATCCGACAGCATCTCTGCCTCCTCGCCGAGGAGCGCGTGCTGGCCTTCGAGTGCGGCCTGTGCTTCGACCCCGCCTACATGGCTGACCTCGATGACGAGATCGCGGTCACCCAGTCGGCGTACGTCGGGCAGGCCGTGACCGAGATCGCCTGCCTGCGCGCCTCGATCGACGGCAAGCTGCGCGGCTGACCCCAGCCTTCAACGCCGGCTCTGCCGGCACCCCGTCGCGCGGCCGAACGCCGCGCCGCCGGGCCCGCGCCCAGTGGCCGGCTTGGCCCCACTGCCGGCGCGAGGCGGATCGGATACCCCGCCCCTCACCTCAGCACCGTACGGACGGCCGAGGCTCAGACCCCGCCGATCGACTTGGGCGGCCAGTACGTCGCGAACGCCTTGCCGATGACCCAGGCTTCCGGCACCGGCCCCCAGTAGCGGGAGTCGTCGGAGTCCCCGCGGTTGTCGCCCATCATGAAGTAGTGGCCGTCGGGCACCGTGATGGCGCTGAGGTTGCACTCCGGCCCCTCGCACGACGACGCGAACGGCTCCGACACGGCCCTGCCGTTGCGGATGACGTGGCCGTTGCGGACCGCGATGGTGTCGCCGGGCATCCCGACCACCCGCTTGACGAACGTCGTCGCGGCCTTCTGCGCCGTCGGCCTGCTGCACGAGCGCGACGCGTCGCCCCCGCTGTAGGCCGGGCCCTCCCCGGGCACGCCGCAGCGGCCGTCCTCGGCGCCCGCCGGCGGCGTGAACACGGTCACATCGCCGAGGTGCGGATCGCCGCCCGCGCGATGCTGGATGCGGTTGACCAGCACGCGCTGGCCGACCTTCAGCGTCGGGTACATCGACTCCGACGGGATCTTGTAGGGCTTCACCGCGTAGGCCTGGATGGCCAGCGCGAAGAACAGGGCGATGCCGACGGTGGCGACCAGCTCGACCGGCCCGCGGACACCGTCGGGGAGAAAACGCAGCACGGCGACATACGGTAGGGCTCTTCGATGAAGTCCGGCTAAGCCGCCCACAACGACACGGGGCCCGCTCAGATGAGCGGGCCCCGTGTGCCGGCTTCGCCGGCTTTGGAGGTTGCTCGCTGACGCTCACAACCTCCGATGTCTTGCTCTACTCCTCGGGCACGTCCAGGTCGGCGAGCTCCTCGGCGAAACCGGGGTCGGTCGCACCGGCCCCGATCTCCTCGAGCGACGCGATGTCGTCGCTGAAGGCCGAGCCGAGGCCGCCGAAGGCGTCCCCGTCCTCGAGGCCGAGGGCCGCGAGGTCGTCGTCGAGCAGGCCGGCATCGTCGCCGCGGGGCAGCGGCTCCGACGGCTCGATCTCGATGCGGCGGTAGCGCTTCAGACCGGTCGCCGCCGGGATCAGCTTGCCGATGATCACGTTCTCCTTCAGGCCGTTGAGGGTGTCCTTCTTGCCCTCGAGCGCCGCGTCCGTCAGGACCTTGGTGGTCTCCTGGAAGGAGGCCGCCGACAGGAAGGAGTCGGTGTTCAGCGAGGCCTTCGTGATGCCGAGGATGATCTCCGCGTACTGCGCGGTCTCACCCTTGGCCTTCTTGATGTCCGCGTTGACCTTCGCGAACTCGTAGCGGTCCACGAACTGGCCGGGCAGGTAGTCGGTGTCGCCCTTCTGGTCGACCCGCACCTTCTTGAGCATCTGACGCACGATCAGCTCGATGTGCTTGTCGTTGATGTCCACGCCCTGGGACTTGTAGACCTCCTGCACCTCCTTGACGAGGTACCGCTCGGTCTCCGTGCGGCCCCGGAGGTCCAGCAGCTCGTGCGGGTAGATGGAACCCTCGTTGAGCTGACGGCCCGCCTCGATCTTCTCGCCGCTCTCGACGAACAGACGCGTGCGGCGCGGGAACGGGTAGCGATGCTCCTCGCCGCTGTCATCGGTGATGACGACGGTGAGCTGCTTCTCGGTCTCCTCGATGCCCACGACGCCGGACTGCTCGGCGATCTTCGCCAGGCCCTTCGGCTTGCGGGCCTCGAACAGCTCGACGACACGCGGGAGGCCGTGCGTGATGTCCGCACCGGCGACGCCGCCGGTGTGGAACGTCCGCATGGTCAGCTGCGTGCCGGGCTCGCCGATCGACTGGGCGGCGATGATGCCGACCGCGTCACCGATCTGGGCGAACTGGCCCGTGGCCATCGCGCGGCCGTAGCAGGCCTGGCACACGCCGGTGACGGCGACGCACTTCAGCGTCGAGCGGACCGGGACGCGGACCTCGGCGCCCGCCTCGTACTGCTCGCGGAACGCGTTGGCGATCGCCTGCAGCTCCGGGCCGTCGATCTCGGTGCCCTTGGCCGCCAGAACGGTCTTGCCGTCCTTGATGTCCAGGGCGGCGACGCGGCCGGCGATGTTGTCGTTGGGCTCACCGGTCGGGCCGAAGACCAGCATCTCGATGTGCTCGGGCGTGCCGCAGTCCAGCTCGCGGATGATCACGTCCTGCGCGACGTCGACGAGGCGGCGGGTCAGGTAGCCGGAGTCGGCGGTACGGAGAGCCGTGTCGGCCAGACCCTTGCGGGCGCCGTGGGTCGAGAAGAAGTACTCGATCGCGGACAGGCCCTCCATGAAGTTGGCCTTGATCGGGTACTCGATGATCTCGCCCTTCG